>CAVYVQ010000069.1:0-28028 GCA_963771895.1 uncultured Acidobacteriaceae bacterium
ATAAAGCGGGTGGCTTCCGGAGTCGGTGAAGGATCGGTGGCGGTGCAATTCATCCATCAGTATTTGAGCAAAGTGTCATGGTCGAAAAAGCAGAACTACTTCGTGTCCCGGTATTCGCTGATCTGCCCGACGATCAGATCGCCTGGTTCATCAGCCAATCGCAAGAGATGAATCTCAAGGCGGGTGACGTCTACTCACGCCAGGGCGATCCAGCCGATGCCATGTTTGTGATTCTTGAGGGACAGCTTCAAGGGCGGGGTGAACTTGGGGGCGAAACCATCATCTTTGATCTGGAGCCGGGCGACGTTACCGGAGTGCTGCCATTTTCGAGGATGAAGCAGTTTACGGTGAGCGGACGGGCCGAGACGGACAGCCGCGCCCTACGATTTCCTGCCTCGCTGTTTCCCGAGCTTGTCCAGAAAATGCCGGAGCTGACCAAGCGACTCGTGGGCTTGATGTCCGACCGGATCCGCGAAACCACGCGCCTCGAACAGCAGCAAGACCGATTGGCTTCTTTGGGGAAACTTTCGGCAGGACTTGCGCATGAACTCAATAATCCGGCTTCTGCTGCGAAACGCGCCGCCAGCCAGTTGCGCAACATTCTAAAGAAAATCAGGGACGCGAGCCTCGAGCTGGGAAGGCGTGATCTCTCATCCGCCCAAAAAGCAGAGATCGAAAAACTGGAAGCATCGTTCACGCAACCGGACATAGTTCCGCCGGATGCGCTGACCATCAGCGACCTGGAAGACCAGATTGATTCTTTGTTGCGCAGTCATGGGCAGAACGACTTGTGGCAACTGGCGGCTGGCCTGGCGCGACGGAACATCAAGCCGGAGGTGGTCGAGTCGTTGTTTGCGAACCTCGATGCGGATACTGCTCGAGCCGCTCTGGTCAGGATCGCCGCTTCGGTGGAGGTCGCGAGTCTGTTACACGAGATTGAGAGCAGCACCTCGCGGATATCGGATTTGGTCGGCGCAATCAAGGAATACACCCACATGGACCAGGCGCCGGTGCAAAACGTGGACGTCGTAAAGAGCCTGGAAACTACGCTTACGATCTTGAATCACAAGCTGAAACAAGGAGTGGTGGTGCAGCGCGATTACCAGCGCGTTCCCCTGCTCGTGAATTCGTTTGGCAGCGAACTCAACCAGGTCTGGACCAACATTATTGATAACGCGATTGACGCCATGCGCGGAAAAGGCGAGCTTCACATCCGAACTTACCGCGAAGACGCTTGCATGGTAGTTGAGATCGGCGATAACGGTCCGGGAATTCCCGACGAGGTGCAGCCCCACATCTTTGAGCCTTTTTTCACAACCAAAGGAGTTGGGGAAGGCACGGGCCTCGGCCTGGACACGGTCCAGCGAATTGTGAAAAAGCACCGGGGAAATATTCAGGTTAGTTCCAAACCCGGTGACACGCGATTTCAAATCTGGCTGCCGTTAGCTGGGGCCCCGACCTAAGCTTCGGAAGTCGCATAAGTCAGTGACTGGTTCGTCGCGACGACGATGAAGTCAGGCCCTTGTTTACTTATGCGAGGAGCGCGAAGAATGTTTGAGAGTATTCTCTGCGAAGTAACGGAATACGATGCGGACGTTCTTGAGCCACTGATTGGGCTCGCCGTCGAAATTGCTCGCGAGGGTCGAGAGGGAAGACGCGTCGGCACGCTGTTCACGCTGGGAGATGAGAATGCCGTGCTCGCCAGATCCCGACCGTTGATTTTGGATCCGTTGTCGGGGCATCCTGAGTCTTCGCGCCACGTCACCAATCTCAATCTCCGCGGAACCATCAAGGAGTTGGCGCAGCTGGATGGCGGGTTCGTGGTGAGTCACGACGGAATTGTTCTTTCCGCATGCCGCTACCTCGACGCCGTGGCCGCACAAGTGGACGTGCCGCTGGGACTCGGCAGCCGTCACATTGCCGCCGCCAACATGAGCGCTGTGACCAAGGCGGTGGGCATCGTGGTTTCTGAGAGTTCGGTGGTGCGACTTTTCTGTCATGGACATCTGGTCGGCGAAATCATTCCCGAGCTTTGGATGATGGATCATGCCGCCCACCTTCGTGGTGCGGTGAAGAGGGAGCAAGTCGGCGGGTTGACCGTGCTGACGCCAAATCCGCGACCAGCCTCCACCGCGAAGTAAGTGCGGCCAGCAATATACGGAGCGAAAACGTGACAGCGTTAAAGGAATTCAGATGTGAAGTCTGTGGAATCGTGACCAGTAATCCCATCCACTGGTTCGTGATTCGATGCGGAGATTCGGAGCTTACCGTTCACCGATGGAATGCTGAGGCCGCCGATGCGCTGGAGCCCGTCATTACTGCGGTGAAGCCCACGCCGAAGTATACATCAGCCGTTGGTTTGATCGGTCTGCGCACCGCCGAAGCCAAGTTTCAAGTAGAGCGCGCGCGGCTAGGGTTCGGGTGCGAAAATTCTGATGCGTTGTATCGAAATTATGCATCCAAATGTCTCGTAAGTAAGTTGACGCTTTTCGATGGCACAGCCTAGTATCGAAGGTAGCATGACGAATTTCAGCAATCTCAGCCAGATCTGCATGTGTGCATGTTGTTGTTGTGCATACGTCCGTTCTGGCGCAGGGAGGCTGCTGACTTAAGAGTTTCATAGCATCATCAGCACTTATCACCCACCGCCAGAGAGCATCTGGCGGTGGGTTTTTTTGTGGGCAAATCAGCCTGAGGAATCAGTTTATGGCAAGTCCGTTGATGGCGCCTCCAGTCAAAGAAACGAAGGCGCAAAAGTCGGAGCGGTTGAAGCGCGCGATGAATCCATGGGACGGTCTTGCCGAGATTCGCCGCTTTGCGCGAGAAGGTTTCGACTCCATTCCGCCGGAGTGGATTGGGACGTACTTCCGCTGGTGGGGAGTCTATACGCAGGGCGACGGAGCGGGAGTGGTCGGCGGCAAGGACGGCCAAGGTCTCGCGTTGCCGTTCTTCATGTTGCGGATTCGAATTCCGAACGGCTTGTTGCGATCGGACCAGCTTCGAACCATCGCTGACCTCACTCGCCGGTATGCGCGCGGTACCGCCGATCTCACGGTGCGGCAAAATATCCAGTTGCACTGGGTCACGATCGAAGCTCTTCCGGAAGTGCTCGAAGAGCTGTGGCGCGTCGGGCTGAACACGACCGGTTCCTGCGGCGATGTGACGCGCAACATTACGGGCTGCCCCGTCGCGGGCGTGGACGCGGACGAGATCTGCGATGCTTCGCCGCTGGCGCTCGAAGCGGATCGCATGCTGGCGGGGAACGCTGAGTTCTATAACCTGCCGCGCAAGTTCAAGATCTCCATCACGGGATGCCGCGTCTGGTGCCCGTATCCGGAGATCAACGATGTTGGGCTGACCGCGACCGAGCGTGTGCTTCATGGACAAGTCTGAGATTGGATTTGCGTTGCGCGTGGGCGGCGGACTTTCCACGGAGCCCTACCTGGGCGCGCCGCTGAATGCCTTCGTGCGCTGGAACCAGGTTCTGCCGGTGATCTGTGGAGTCGCCGAGTTGTTTCGGGACTCCGACCAATTGCGCGAACACCGCGAGCGGGCGCGGCTGAAGTTTCTCTTCTTGCGGCATGGCTGGACGGTGCAAGACTTTCAAAAAGAGCTGGAGCGGCGGATCGGATTTCAACTCGATCCTGCCGCGCCCGAACACCCGCCGGCCGACGTTTACCGCGATCACATCGGCATCCACGCGCAAAAGCAGCCTGGACTTTGCTATGTGGGGGCCACCGTTCTGCGCGGCAGGATTACGCCGGAACAAATGGATGCGGCCGCCAATCTCGCCGAGCGATTTGCCAGCGGCGAATTGCGCACCACCAACATGCAGAACCTGCTGATCGTCAACGTGCCTCGACTGCAAGCCGACGAGTTAGCCAAAGAGTTAAGCGCGATCGGGCTGCCGGTCAATGCGTCGCCGTTTTGGCGCGGGGCCGTCGCATGCAGTGGCACGGAGTTTTGCAAACTGGCGATCACGGAGACGAAAAGCTTTTCGCGCTGGCTGGTGGAAGAACTGGAAGAGCGCTTGCCGGGTTTCGATCAGCATCTGAAACTGCACGTCACCGGTTGCCCGAACAGTTGCGGGCAACACTGGATCGCCGACATCGGAATCGAAGGCAAGAAGATCAAAGTCGACGGAACCATGGTGGACGCCTACTACTTCTGCCTGGGCGGGGCGCTTGGTCTGAATCAGGCTATCGCGAGGCCGGTGGGATTTCGTTGCCCCGCGACGGAAGTTCCCGAAGCCATCGAGCGGCTGCTGCGCAGATATCTCGCCGACGCCGAGCCGGGTGAAAATCTCCGGCGCTTCTTTGCTCGACACAGCGACGCTGATCTGCGGGCTTTCCTGGCTGGCGAGTTCGTCGAGGCAGTAGCCCGCGATCTGCCTGAGGGGCGTGTGCCGAGTGGAGTGGAAGGTTAACGGACTCTTAGGAAGGTGAGGTCGAGAAAACAATGAGCAGTCTATTTCCAATGTTTCTGAAACTCGAAGGCAAACGTTGCCTGGTGGTCGGCGCCGGGAAAGTCGGAGAACCGAAGATCGGCGGCCTCATCGACACGGGCGCTCGCGTCCATGTGATTGCTTTGCAGGCCAGCGAGACTGTGCGGGGCTGGGCGCAAGCCGGAAAGATTTCGCTTGAACTCCGCGCGTTTGACGCTCGGGATCTCGAAGGAACTTTTCTCGCCGTCGTAGCGACAGCGTTACGCGACCTCAACAGATCGATTTATCGCGAAGCGCAGCGGCGTGGAGTTTTGTGCAATGTGGTGGACGTCCCGGAATATTGCGACTTCTATTATCCCGCCGTGGTGCGCCGCGGTGATCTGCAGATCGCGATCTCCACGAATGGGCAAAGTCCTTCTTTGTCGCAAAAGCTCAGGCAACAGCTGGAGCGGCAGTTTGGTCCGGGATATGCCCGATGGGTGGCGGAACTGGGCGAGACGCGAAAGCTAGTGCTGGCCAGCGATCTTGACCCGCACGGAAGAGCGAGTTGTTGCACTCGCTGGCAAGCCGCGAAGCGGTGAAGGCAGCGTTGGGGGAATCCGCGAAGGATGAATCGGCGAAACATGATTTGGCTAAACAAGATTTGGCAGAAAACGAACGGAGGGTGATGGCATGAGCGGCAAGGTGTATCTGGTGGGAGCGGGGCCCGGTGACCCCGAATTACTTACGGTGAAAGCTCTGCGGTTGCTGCGTACCGCTGACGCGGTGCTGCACGACGACCTGGTCACGCCTGAAATCCTGAAGCTGATTTCTCCGGCCTCCCAAGTTCGCAACGTGGGCAAGCGCTGCGGCGGCAAGACCATCCGTCAGGAGGAGATCAATTTTCTGATGGTGACTCTGGCGGCTTCGGGGCGGCAGGTGATACGGCTGAAGAGCGGAGATCCGCTGATCTTCGGCAGGGCCGGGGAAGAGATCGAAGCGCTGCGGCGGTCGAACATCGAGTACGAGATCGTTCCCGGCGTGACCTCAGCCCTGGGAGCCGCGGCAGCCGCCGGCATTCCACTGACGCATCGGAAAGCATCGTCGACGCTGGTGCTGACGGCTGGTCGTCGCGCATCCGAAAATTCTGCCACTGAGTGGAGCAAGTTCGCGGAAGGTGAATCCACGCTCGTCGTCTACATGCCGGGTCACGATTACGCCGGCATGGCAGCCAGGCTTGCCGCCGCCGGATTCGCACAGGAGACACCGTGCGCGATAATTTCCAAAGCAACCACCGCCAAACAGCAATTGCACCGCACCACAATTTTGGATCTTCATCGGACGCCGAAGTTATCAGCTCCGACCCTGCTGGTGGTAGGCCAGGTGGTGAGATTCGCCGACAAGGATGCGGTTCAGCAACGAACGAACCGTCCTGAACTAGAGAGAGAATTCGCGTTCGCGCTTGAGCAAAGCGCCATTTTGCCGCAAGGCCTGAGTCAAGAGGAGCCGATTGCATGAAAGAGCAGATCGAGCAACTGAAGGCCGCGGCGGAGAACTGGAGTGCCGAACGTGTTCTTCACTGGGCCCTCGACACCTTCGGAGATAAGGTGGCGATCTCTACCGCGTTGGGCAACGGGGGCATGGTCATGGTCGATATTGCCTCCAGGGTTCGCCGCAAATTTCGCGTCTTCACCCTGGATACGGAATTCCTCTTTCCCGAAACCTACAATCTCATGGACCAGTTAGAGCAGAGGTATGGCATCGCGATCGAAAGAGTATATCCGCTTCTTTCGCCTGAAGAGCAGGAGCGGGTTCATGGTCGGGCACTCTGGCAACGGAATCCAGATCAATGCTGCGATCTGCGGAAGGTTGAGCCGCTGCGGCGCAAGCTGAGCGAACTGCAGGCGTGGATTACCAGCATCCGGCGCGATCAGACCGCGGGGCGCGCGAATGCCGGCAAAATCGAATGGGATGAAAAATTTGGCCTGGTAAAGATCAATCCCATCGCGGACTGGAGTTCAAAGCAGGTGTGGGAATATATCCGCGAGCACGATGTGCCCTACAACCCGCTGCACGACCTTAATTATCCGAGCATCGGGTGCACTCATTGCACGCGCGCCGTGCTGCCGGGAGAAGACGAACGAGCCGGACGCTGGTCTGGATTGTCGAAGACTGAGTGCGGACTGCACATCATCCAGCCGCTGGCGAATCGACCCGCAGCGGACGCGTAAACGGGACTTACTTTTTCCAGTAGCGGCTTCCTGGCGCGACGATGCCGGGGATATTTCAGGCGGATGTGGAAGCAGCCGCTTTGGCTTGCGGGGCTGAGGTCTTTGCGGCGCGGTTCTTACTTAGAAGCTGCTCGATGGCCTCGGCAGCGGCGGGCCTGGAGTAGAAGTAGCCTTGGGCCAGCTCGCAGCCAATATCCTTGAGCAGGTTCACCTGCGCTTGCGTTTCGACACCTTCCGCGACGACCTTCAGCCGGAGACCGTGGGCGAGCATAACTATGATGCGAACGATTTGGTGGGTTGCTGCGTCGGTGTCGATGCGCGATATGAACGCACGGTCGATCTTAAGCGTGTCCACGGGGAAACGCTGCAACCGGCTGAGGGAGGAGTAGCCTGTACCAAAGTCGTCGATGTCCAGACTAACACCGAGTGCCTTTAGCTCGGAGAGCACGACGGCAGACCTCTCGGCATCGGCCATGGCGATCGTTTCCGTGATCTCCAGGTTCACGCAGCGGGGATCTAATCCCGTCTCCTGCAAAATTTTGCCGATCTGGGAGGCCAGATCCGGTTGCGCAAACTGCTTGGGCGTGATGTTTACATTAATCGTGAGGAGCGGATCAGACGGAAAAAGTGTCTGCCAGGAACGGAGTTGCCGGCATGCGTCGTAGAGCAGTTGGCGGTTCATGGGCAGGATGATACCGGTTTCATCCGCAACCGCGATGAAATCTCCCGGCATGACAAGACCTTCAGGACGCTGCCAGCGGCTAAGCGCTTCGAACCCCACGATCTGGCCGCTAAGCAAAGAAACGATGGGCTGATAGTGAACACGGAACTGGTTCAATTCGAGGGCTTTGCGCAGATCGGTTTCAAGCTGCAAACGTTTGATTGCACCCGCATGCATAGCATGGTCGAACACTTCAAAGCGGGCTTTGCCGCTGCTCTTGGCGCGGTACATGGCAATCTCGGCGTCGCGGAGGACGTCCTGGGCTTCGGCCCCAGCGTTCCCGCTGAAAGCGACACCGATGCTTACGGTCAACACGATCTCTTGACCATTTAAGTCAAAGGGCATGGCCAGTCTCTGCTGAATGCGCTCGGCGACACGAATGGTGTCGCTCGGGTCGTGAAGTTCCTCAAGGAGCACAGTGAACTCGTCGCCTCCGGGCCGAGCCAGCGTACTCTCGCCTGCGAAGGCTTCGGCAGCGTCACCCACACGGGGACGTGCAACAGTGTCGGCACCTCGAAGACTAACGGTTAGACGCTGCGCGATCTGGACGAGCAGGGCGTCCCCGGCAGGGTGCCCCAGACTGTCGTTGAAGACTTTGAACTCGTCAATGTCGATGAACAGCACAGCAAATCTGAAGTCCGTGTGCCGCCGGGAAAGAGTAATCGCGCGTTGTAGCCGGTCGAGAAAAAGCGCGCGGTTCGGGAGATTGGTCAAGCCGTCGTGAAAGGACTGGTGGGCCAGCTTCTCTTCGGCACGCTTCCTCTGGGTAATGTCGCGGTTCACGATGACCAGCCCCTCGCTCTCACCTTCTTCGCTCCGAATGGCGCTGGCGGTCGACTCAATAAAACGCCAGGAACCGTCTTTATGCCGGATGCGATATTCGAGCCGTTCACCCCGGCCGGTGTTGCGGGCTTTCTCCGCTGCCTCGAGCACACGCGCGCGATCGTCAGGATGGATCTGATCCATCGAAGAGGTTGCTGCCAGTTCTTCGGGGCCATACCCTAGAATTTTTTGATATGCGGGACTGTTGTAGAGGCGCTGTCCGTTGCGGTCGATCACTGCAATCATGTCGGCAGCATTTTCCGTAATCAATTGAAAAAGGTGTTCCCGCTCGGCCAATTGCCGGCGCATTCGCTGCAACTCCCGCTGCTGGTAGAGGGTGTAAATATCGAATATCAGGACGAGGGCCGCCAGCCCGCGAACCCACTCTTTGAGGTTCAGCGAATAGGCGTAATCATTTGCCAGGTGAAAACCATTGAAGGTTAAAGAAAGGATGCCGAAGGTCAGAACCAAAGTGACGGCTACGGCGGAGCCCCAGAGCCACCACTCCCGACCTTCGACTCGGCGCAGGCGGAGAGCAGGGGGTTTGGTGCCCGGGGACAGAGTTCGTAAACTCACAAAGTGGCCGTCGATTCACTTTCTTGGACGATTAGAATTCTGTGGTTAAGTTGAATTCTAGACCAAGAAAAATCGACGGAAAGTTACCAAAGTTAGAACTCCGGACTTCTCATCGCTCTTTTTCACTGACATGAACCCGGACTGCCGCCGGTTCGGCCAAGCCCATTGCTCTTTTCCTCGCCACTGAGAAAGCCGGCCTCGGATACAGCAACCACGCGAATGCTTTTGTGTGCCTGGATCAAAGCCCAGGCAGCGGCTTGCCTCTCCTCGGTTATCGGTGGTGATGCGAACCTCGGTTTTGAGCTCCGGGTTTCAGACGCCCGCGGATTAGGTTGCCACGGATGCAGATCAAAGAAAAATTCGCGCTTCTCTAAGGATGAACTGCACAGTCAATTACGGCGAAAGGCTCCAGAAGTTGGTATGTGCCAATGTTATCCCTATGAGTTCTTGTAAGCCCTGAGACGCTTGCCATTCCAAAACGCTCTACGACGCCGTTCACAAAACGGTGAGAGCAGCTTGCAGAAGCCCTCCGTTCATCACCGGCAGAATGCCATCCATCCCAACCCTCACGCTCGGCCCGAATCCTGGTAGCTCGAGTGTAGCCAGCAGTGCGTCTGGACGGGAGTGATTCTCGGGTCCTCCCGTTTCCGGCCTGGAGCCGAATCGGGCGTGCAATCAGAAGCGAGGGAGCGATTATGAAGGTCTGCAAAACAGATTCGAGGTTCTCGAAGTGCTGCAGCACTGTTTCTTGCAAGCGTGACCTTGTCATCCTTGTCGTAGCTGTTTTGGTTTTGTTGTGGAGCAACGTGGCTGCAGCCCAGCACACAACCGGCACGCTGCGTGGACAGGTCTTCGATCCGGCCGGGGCGACAGTTGCCGGAGCCAACGTAACCGTGACGAACGATGCCACCGGAGTCTCGCAGACAACGGTTACGAGTTCAGCTGGAACCTATGACTTCCCCAGCGTTTTGCCTGGAACCTACACAGTCGCCGTGGAGGCGAAGACTTTCAAGAAATATGTGAAGAGAGACATTCCGGTGCTGGCGAACCAGGATAACGTAGCGGACGCGCGCCTGGACATTGGCGCAGCTTCGGAAACTGTGGAGGTAGTCGCGGGAACCACGGAGGTGCAAACCACATCCTCAGACCTGACGAACAACTTCAGCGCGCAGGATGTCGCCAACCTTCCGAGTTCCGCCGGAGTGCTCAATGGCAGCCCGCTGAATCTGGCGATTCTGGCTCCCAATGTGGTTGCGACACCCGGAGGGGCGCAAGGAGTGGGCGGCGCAGTGGGCGGCACACGTCCACGAGACAATAACTTCAACGTGGACGGCGTCGATGACAATAACCTCGGCGTCACCGGCAACAATTCCACGGTGATTCCGGATGCGGTGGCCGAGTTCGCGCTGCAGACGAACCAGTTCAGCGCGGAATACGGACATTCCGCCGGAGGGCAGTTCAGCCTGATCACCAAAACCGGCACTAACAAATTGCACGGTTCGGGCGAGTGGTATGCCCAGAACCGGAACTTTAATTCACTCGACAACCTGACCAAAGAGGAAATCCTAACCAACAAAACGCTGAACCCGCCGGTTCCGGGATCGATCCTCTCCAAGCCGGCCTATGATGACGACCGTTTTGGCGGCACCATCGGCGGCCCCATCATCAAGGACAAATTCTTTTTCTTCGGCGCCTACGAGTACACGACCGTTCATGGAGCGGGTCCGGTTACTTCGCTGGCCACGGCTCCCACCTCGGCCGGCCTGACCACGCTCGAGGGCATGGCGGCGAACTCGGCGGTGAGCGCCGCTCTGGCCGCCTTCCCCACAGCGCCCTCTAACAATGCAGGCACGCTGCTCGTGAACGGAGCCGCGATCCCGGTGGGCAGCGTGGCCATTATCTCCCCCAACTTTCAGAGAGAGCACGATGCACAGTTCAATGCGGACTACACCCGGGGACGCCACCAGTTCGGCACGCGCTTCACGTTCAACCAGGAGAAATTCATCCTACCCGGGTCGGTTCCGTTGACGGTGTGGAACCAGAACGAACCGGTCAACAACCGCAAGCTTGCACTTACGGATACCTGGACCGCGCGGAACAACGTGGTGAACGACCTGCGTCTGCAGTACTCCTACTATTTTCTTGGCCTGCTGGATCCCTGCACTCCCGGCGTCACCTGCCAGCCGGACATAACCCTCGGCGACCTGTATTCGGGGAACACCACCGGTGTGGCCGACAACCAGCATCAGAAGCAGAACAGCTATCAGGTCCGGGACACGCTTTCGTGGGTGCGCGGCAAGCACACCTTCAAGTTCGGAGGCGAGTACAACCACTTTATCTATCCGCAATTTTTTCTGCCGCGGAGTGTGGGCGACTACGCCTACAGCACGACATCGAACTTCATCAACGATGCCGTTCCTGACGTGCGCGTTCTGCGCAACGCCGGCTCGGGATACTTCCTGGGAACCGACAGCTTGATGGCAGGGTTTGTCCAGGATGATTTCAAGGTAACGTCCCGGCTGACGTTGAACCTTGGTCTGCGCTACGAGTACTGGACCAATCCGGTGGGCGACAAGCAGTGGAATCTGAACACCATCTCGAATGTTCCAGGTCTGATCAACTTCGCAAGTCCAAACACGGACACGAACAACTTCGGTCCGCGTTTTGGATTTGCCTATGACCCGACGGGCGGTGGAAAGACCGCGATTCGAGGCGGCTTTGGCATCAGCTACGACGTCAGGTTCCAGAACTTTGATTCGGTATCGTTGCCACCCCAGCTGCAGAGCGAATTGAATCAGTCTTCGGCTTGCACCCTGACGCCAACGCCCTCCTGGTGCGCCACGCAGACCGGTTTTCTGGCGGGAGGCGGCTTGCCACAGACCTACATTCCTCCCGCGGACCAGGTAACAGCACGGAATCTGACCAGCGCTCACTTGCCCAACAACACTGCCCTCCCCAAAGTTCTGAGCTGGAGCTTCGGAGTGCAGCATGAAATGTATCGAAATGCCACGCTCGAGGTGCGGTACGTCGGCACGCGGGGGCTGGAACTGCCAGTGCAATTCCGTCGCAATTTCGTCACGTATTTCGATGCGGGTGGCGCGGTACTACCTACCTACCTTAACGCTTCTTCAATTCCAGCAACTTACACGGGCAGCACTCCGACGGACACCAACTTCTATCTATTCGAGAACAACTACGCTAGCCAGACCTTAACCCCAACCCCGGTCCCGGGATTGACTCAGCCCAGTCCTGACATTTACCAGCAGTACGGTTTCTTCGGAGATGTGACGGAGTACGATCCCTACGCCAACAGCATTTACCATGCGGGCTCCGTAAGCTTCACTCAGCGCGCGGGACACGGTTTTACGGTGAACGCGAACTACACATACGCCCACACCATCGATGACGCCACGAATGAATTTCACACCAGCGCCCTGAATCCGAGGCGGGCGCAGGATTGGTACCACCTCGGGGCCGATCGATCTAACTCCGACTTGGATGTCCCGCAGAAGTTCGCGCTGTCGCTGGTCTACCAGTTGCCCAAGGCGAGAGCGTCGAATTCGTTTGCGAGAGCTTTGCTGAACGGCTATCAGGTAGGAAGCGTCTTCTACGCCCAATCCGGGCAACCGGTCACGCTGCAGTCTGGTGTGGTCGATTCGAATGGCAACCAGGACGCGGCGGGCGACCGGGTCGTCATCAACCCCGCCGGGACAGGCAACGTACTCGGAGAGCCGTTTCAAGGAGACGTATTCCCGGTTTGCGAAGGGGCAAACGGCGCCACCTATGTCGGCACGACTTCCTTCCTGACTGCTCCGTTCAACGGATGCAATGTGAACGCAAGCGCGCCTTTTGGTTACGATCCAGCGATTGGTTATACACCGGTGAACCCCCATGACAAGTATGTGATCGCCGCCAATGGGTCGCAAGCCACCGTGGGCCGGAACAGCATCCGGACGCCGGGCTTCAGCACCTTCAACCTGTCCGTATTCAAGAACACTTATTTCGGCGAAACCAAATACCTGCAATTGCGGGCAGACGTTTTCAATGTGCTCAACCATCCCAGTTACACTCTGACCAATGGAAACGTCTTCAACGCCGCTGGTATCTCGAGCGCGCTAGCCAATGCCGGCTACGCACAACCGTCTGACGCCGCTTTCCTGGATCCGAAGAATTTTGGCGGGGGCATCCGGCAAATGACGCTGGGGGTAAAGTTTATCTTTTAGGCTTCAACGCGAAAGCTAAAAAAGGATCGGCCGCATGGCTGATCCTTTTTTCTGTGCGGAATTCTCTGGCGCAGATGCTGAGCTCTCTGGAGCCGTGCCTCTAGAAAGTTTTCTCGATCATCTGCTGCACATTGGCCCGGTAACCCCTGCTACAGGATAGTTCCTTCCCGCTCTTCAGCACGACGATGTATTCTCCGCTGTTCACCGGTATCAATTCCTTGACCTTGTGGACATTCACGATCATGGAGCGGTGGATCCGGATGAAGTGGTTCGGATTCAGCCGCTCGGAGGTCTTGGAGATGGTTTCCCGGAAAAGATAGGATTCCTTGCCTACGTTCAGGCGCACGTAATTGGCCGCAGCTTCGACCCAATCAATCTCGTCCAGATTCAGGAACACGATCCGGCCCTTAGTTTTGATCACCAGGCGTCCCTCAGACTCCGGGACAGGCTGCTTGTCCGATCTCACCTGGGAGAGGAGTTCGAGAATGCGGTGCGTAATCTCGCGGTCCTTGGATTGCCGCAATTCAAATCGAGCACGCACGATCGCCTGATGGAGCCGGCCCTGGTCGAAGGGTTTCAGCAAGTAGTCCAGCGCATGCGCCTCGAAAGCGCGAATCGCATATTGATCGTAGGCGGACGTGAAGATGACCACCGGCATCTCTTCAGGCGAGATTTCACTCAACACCTGAAAGCCATCCCGGTCGGGCATTTGAATATCGAGCAGGAGCAGATCAGGCCGGCAAGCCCGAATCGCGGCGAGAGTTTGCCCGCCATCCTGGCACTCGGCTACAACCTCGACCTCCGGTTCTGATTCCAGCAAGATGCGTAATTTTCTGCGGGCGAGCTGCTCGTCATCGGCAATCACGGTGCGGACAACGGCGCCAATCGGTGCGTCATGCGATACGTTTACTGCAATTTCGGGGTTCATGGGTCACGTTGAGGTCCACTCGGTTTCGCCTGACAATTGGATAGACGTGCCTGATTCACAATAGTCCCTTCATAATGTTGGATGCGTGATCGCGTCCCCGAGTTAGACAATGCGTCTCCGGAAACGTAATTTCATCCCACACCGCGAGTCCAACTACGGCTTGATGCATCTGGAGCGCCCCTTACCATTCATCCCTGATTTTCTGGATCTCATCCCAACTCCACTAATCTTTCTGCTCGAAGCGCGTCAATACTGCAAGGACATGCAGTGGCTTGGCAATCATCGCGGCCACATGGACGCGGCGGCAACTTCAGTTTCTGTCGCTGTTCTGGTCGGCCAGATGCAGGCAGAGCTGCGCGATCTGATGTCGCGCCGTGAAGACCTCGTGCGCCGCATCCGGTATCTTTGTCAGGTAACGCGCAGTCTGCGCGAGATTCCGAACGCGCCGGCACTCCCTCACCGATGCGCCGAATCCCCTTCGCCCGCAGCATCCAACAGCGTGGCGGCGTCAATCTCCGCCAATCGCGCGGCTATCGGCGTGTCCGGCGTCTATTTGCAATCAAGCACGCAGCGCGAAACAGATCCTGTGAATGTCCACCTGCAGCGGGCGTGCCGGATTGCGCTGATGGAAGCAGTAAAGCCGGTGTCTCTGGAGGAGATCTGTGCACTCATTGTACGCAGAGGATCTTTTTCATTTGTGCATCCAGAGCGTGCAAACCCGGTTCTGCTGCAAGTATTGAATGTTATGGCCGAGTGTGGAGAAGCGCATTTGTTGGAGGGTGCTCCCTGCTCGCGCTGGGAGCGCATGTCGCCGTGGCAGGAAGCCTAAGGTCCCTCGGCCTCGGGACGGGTTGATGCTTTTCGGGGACCAACACCAGCAAGTCAGGGCGCAATTTGCTACTCTTCGAACGGCAGCCGTGCTTCAATAAACTCTGCTGCCGAGTCCGAGGCTGTTTACGGGCTCCTCTGAGCGGCGGAGTCTACGGCCTCTGACCGCCGACACCTGCAAGCGTTATCATCAAGACCTCCATCAACATGAAAACCATTTGTGAAGCGTGCGAACGAGCGCTGCCGGCCGACCTTGATGCCTACATCTGTTCATTCGAATGCACCTTCTGTTCTGAATGCGCGGCGAGCACGCAGTTCGTTTGTCCAAATTGTGGAGGGGAGTTGCTGCGCCGTCCACGGCGGAGAACATCTTCCGACAGCATGGATGACGGGCCACTCAACTTTTCAGTCAATCGTCCCTGGCTGATCTGGGCCGTGAGCTTCGGGGTATGGTCTTTCGTCGCTTTGGCTGCGACGCTGACGATTTACCACCTATACCGCTCCACTGACTCTTCCATGCCATTCATGAGTGTTCTGGGCATGCAGTTCTGCCAGATACTCACCTACGCTCCGCTCACGCCGTTCGCCTTCGCATTCGCTCTTCGCTACCCGATTCACCGGGACAACTGGCGGAGCCGCGCGTTACTGTATTTGGCGGCAGGTATCGTTTTTACGCTGGCGCACATAGCGCTGCGAGCCGCGACTCCCTACGCCTTCTGGGACTCCAAGTATCATGATTGGGGTTCTGCCATCTGGGATTCCCGCGCCCATTTGTTCAAGGTTCAGTGGTCCGTTCTCCAGAAACAGTTCTTTTCCAGCGTGGTGGATGACATCACTGGAACATTCGTTCCGATCGCGCTGGTTGCGCATGCCGTTTCTTACTACCGCAGGTTCCGGGAGCGGGAACTTCGCGCGGCGCAGTTGGAAGGGCAACTCGCAAAAGCACGTTTGCAAACGCTGAAAAGCCAACTGCAGCCGCATTTCCTTTTCAACACCATGCACTCCATATCGTCGCTGATGCTGACCGACGTTCAGGCTGCTGATCGAATGATGACCCGCCTGGGCGACCTGCTGAGAATGAGCCTGGAATCCGCAGGAACCCAGATCACCACACTCAGCCGCGAGCTTGAGTTCGTGAATTGCTACCTGGAAATCGAGAAGGTACGATTTGCGGAAAAACTGACGGTGACTCTGGAGATCGCGCCCGAGACACTGGATGCGCTGGTCCCTCACCTGCTCTTGCAGCCACTTGTGGACAACGCCGTCAAACACGGTATTTCAAAGCTATCCGCCGGAGGAGAGATCCGGATCACCGCCAACGCTCAGGACGGCGAACTCCAAATCAACATAAAAGATAACGGGCCAGGATACGGGAAAGAAGGCGCATTCCCGGCAGGTGGCCTGGGCCTCAGAATTACGCGCGAGCGCCTCGAATCGCTTTACGGCCAGGACCAGGTCATGGAACTGCTGAGTCTACCGGGAGGCGGCACTGTTACGCGAGTCTGCGTTCCGTTTCGTGTGCCGCCTTCAGACAGCGTGTCTAACCCGCCGGTTACCGCCTTACATCAAATCGCTGGCCGTTCCTGACAAGAAGATCCAGGAGTGGATGGTCCCCCGGATTGTGTCCCGGCTGAGTGTCTGTCTGTTGGAATCCATCAGGCATTCATCCCAGAACCAATGTTTAAGGGTCAGAAAAGTGATAACAATTGATGTGCTGCTCACGCGCGCGAATAGACCACGTCAAAGACCCATGATGCCAACACACTATTCGGTGGAACAGGAAGGGACCGGCACCCAACCGATCCCCATCGATTCGACCAGGCACGAAGAGCTGGAGCCTGTGATCGGCCAGTTGCAAAGCGAATTGCGCGTTCTCAGGGTGGAGCGAGCAGCTATCCTGAAACGCATTGGGATGATCAAGAAGACGATCGTCGGCCTCGCTGATCTCTTCGGTTCCGATGTGATCGATGGAGAATTGCAGAATCTTTTATCACTTCAATCTGGTCGTCGTCCCCGCGCCCAGACCGGACTTACCGATCTCTGCCGCCGGGTCTTGAAGGAATCGTCCGAACCTCTGACCGTCCGGCAGATTCTGGACCAGCTTCAAGAAAGATCTCCGTTTGCGTTGGCCGGCCATAGATATCCGTTAAACTCGCTGAGAATGATATTCAGCCGTCTTGTGGCCTATGGGGAGGCGGAGGAGTTGCTGACCGAAAAAGGCTTGCGGGCATGGAGAGCGAGTTCGAGTGGTGGGCGCGCTGAGAAAGAAGAAGACTCCTGACCTGCGCCGGCAGACGCCACGCTTCAGGGAGCGTTACCTGACGCTGCGTCCCTTGGTGCCAGTTGCGCCAGCCGCATCAAGCTCATTCCTTTAGTGTGATCGGGCCTGCGCCTTCCCATGCGCCGCTCGCGCAACGGATAGCGGGACACATAGCGGGTGAGCGACTACAACGTCGATTCGGAACAATTAGTCAGGAGTCCTGCTGAATGAAAATGGTAGGCACGAGGAGACTCGAACTCCTGACCTCTACCGTGTCAAGGTAGCGCTCTAACCAACTGAGCTACGCGCCTACGGTGAGCCGTTTCAATAGTTTACCAAACTTTTCGTGAGAGCTGGCGACGGAAATCATCCGTAAAACTCAGTTTACCGCGTCTGAACGGTTTCACAAAATGGCGCCGGCTAACCTGTGTTATCGTGCAAACTGCCGTGCCTCCCAAAGGCAGCATGCCTGCCGTCACCGTCTGTGTGTGCTCACCGTCACTGCCGCTGTCCCTGTAGACGATTCCGACAAGTGAGCAATTTTGAACAGTCCCTCTGTTTTCTTGAGACCTACTATTCCAACTGAGAAAGTACCCTTGGGACGGTCATGGGTGAGTGTCGGCCGGGAGTAACATTTGGAGGCTCGCGGTCTTCTACCAGCACGGTTGGATACGGCGCGAACCGAACCAGCGTCGGAAGGTATACCCCCGTGGGGCCAGGTTCGATCAGAGGTCTTCACATCCATCGTTGGGATTGTGAAAAGTAATGAAATCCTGCATCCAGCTTCCCGGGAAAGGAAACGTTTATGAGCAAGACCAGCAAAACACTTTTTCTCATTCTTCTGGCAACCGCATCCATCGCACTGACGTTTGGAGTTGTAGCATGCAACAAGAACCAAACCCCAGACACCGCCGCTCCAACTCAACCGGCGCAGCCCGACCAGTCGCAAGACCCAGCAGCAGCAGCCAACCTGGCCCCTGCGAGCGAGACTCAGACAACTGGAACCAACGCTCAGCCGTACCAGAACGATGCGAATGCTAATAATGATTACGACGATGAGGACTCAAGCTACGGGCAGCCGGCGCTCGAAGCGTCCGACGCTCCACCAGAGCTGCCGGAATATTCCCAGCCTGAATGTCCCGGCGATGGTTATTTGTGGACGCCCGGGTATTGGAGCTATTCTTCTCAAGGCTATTACTGGGTACCGGGCGCATGGGCGCGGCCGCCCGAGGTGGGTTATCTGTGGACGCCGGGCTACTGGGGATTTTCCAGTGGCAGATACCGCTACCACTATGGATTCTGGGGCCGGCACATCGGTTACTACGGCGGCATTAATTATGGATTCGGCTACGTGGGTGCTGGCTATCAAGGCGGCTACTGGAACGGAGATCGCTTCGACTACAACCGTTCCGTCAACAATGTGAACATCAGCAACGTACAAGTATATAACCGCACCGTAACGAATACGGTCATCATCAACAATACTACCGTCAACGTCACGAATAGCCGTTCCAGCTTCAACGGCTCTGGTGGCGTCACTCGCAAGCCTTTGCCGACTGAAATTGCCGCAACGCGTGAGCAGCGCATTCCTCCGATGAGCACGCAATTGCAGCAGCAGCAGGCAGCAGCACAGAACCACCAGCAATTTGCCTCTGTCAATCACGGCAGACCGGCCGTTGTTGCAGCGGCGAAGCCCATCGCCGCAGGCAAACCCATCGCCCCGGTGATTCCTGCGCGCGCTGCAGCACCCGCGCGAGCGGCGTCGCCGAACGCGCAGCCCAATCGTCCCCAACCACCGGCTCCCGCTCCTGGACGTGCGGCCGCTCCTGCGCCGGCAAAGCCTACTGAACCCATGAGGAAAGCAGCTGAGCCCGCACAACCCGTAGCTAAACCCGCACAGCCTGCAGCCAAGCCTGCGCAACCCGCTGGCAAGCCTGCTACGCCGTCGGCTCCGAACAAGCCCGCTCCAGCCGCTCCCGAGCGGCGCACTCAACCGGCTGCTCATCCGCAACCAGCAAAACCGGCGACGCCGCCACCGGCTCCGAACCGCCCGGCCCCCAAGCCAACCCCGAAACCTGAAACCAAGCCCACTGCCCCGCCTCCGGCTGCAAAGCAGGTGCAACATCCGGCGCCGGCTAAGCCAAGAACGCCACCCCCGGCCAAGAAGGAAACGCCAAAGGAAAAGGAGAAGCCGAACTAAACGGGGAAACTTTGTTACCAGCACGAAAGAACATCCGACGGCAAAGTTCGGGTACCTGCTGCAATCAGTCCATTTACGTTCATTGACCCAGATGTGCCCCGGCAGCAGTGCTCCAGGTCTTCAGGGAACTCCTTTGCCGCTCTAGTTCGGACCTGATCATCGGCTGCTCAGTTCACTGCGTCCGAACCACGGCTGCAGACGGGACTTTCATCCAAGGGGGACGCTGCCGGGACAAGTCGGCAATGGTGACGGGAGCGGGCCTCCGGCCGGAAGTGATCTCGCGCTTGTTCCGAACGCCAAACGTTCGGCGGAGGGGGCGCTGGCGGGGGACCGGGGCCGTTCCCAAGCAATCCGGGAGGAACCGGCGTCGTGCCGATAACTTCCTGAACGAATGGCAATGACCAACTGGGCCCAAACGTAAACGCTCAACGCGAGGGCCGAGGCGGGCCGCCGTGAGGAACCGCGATTGCCAGTTGCAAAGTCATACCCTCGGCGGCGACAATCGTGCATGCCGAAAGACTCGCAGCGAGATGACGACAGTTCCGCCGCAAAAGCGCCGGCATGCGGTCCTTTCTCGCAGGGAGCCATGGTGGTTGTCACGTTGGGCAATCCCCGGGACAAATTCTGGGGGACGATTCTGGCTCTGGCCCCAGAAGGACTCGGCATGAGCGGCATCGAGCTGGCGTCTTTTGAAGATCTGGTTTTGATGGTGAAAGATGGCGACTCGTTCAGTCCCGCGGTCGTCTTCTTTCCGATGCACCGGATTGAACGCATCGAGCTGGACCTTCCCGACGGCAGTCTGCCTTCGCTTTCGCAGCGCTTCTCGGCCAAGACCGGACTTGATCCCGCCGTCCTGCTGGGGTCTGCTGTAGCTGACCGAAGAATCGATCGCCACGCCGCGGCGCGTTCTGCAAGTCACTCCACCGCGAGCCCGGCCGAGGATTCGGCATGAAACTGTCGCAAGTATTCACCGCGCCCAACCAGCTCACGCTGCTGCGGATGGTCTTCGTCCCGTTTATCGTGATCGAATTAGTGGAAGGCCGCTATTTCTGGGCGCTTGTGCTCTTCGTGATTGCCGGATTCAGCGACGGGCTCGACGGACTGCTGGCCCGGAAGCTGCACCAGCAGACTCTGCTCGGTCAATATCTCGATCCCATCGCGGACAAGCTGCTTCTCAGCACTATGTTTCCGGTGCTCTCCATCCTGCACAAAATTCCGTGGAAGTTTACGGTGCTGGTCTTCAGCCGCGACATTTCCATCCTGGCTGCCAGTGCGGTGTTGTTTGCCATCGCAGGGCTGCGCGACTTCCGGCCCAGCATCTTCGGAAAGGCGAATACGTTTTCGCAAATTGCCGCCGTCTTCTTCGTGATGCTGTCTTCCATACGGCCGGCGCGCTGGATCTGGATTACGCGTACCGTCTTCCTGCGCGCTACATTCGCCTTTACGATCGTCTCCGCGCTGCACTATGTTTTTCTTGTGCAACACCGGCTGCGGGCGCACACTCACACGCTGCCTCAGCGTACTTCCGCCGCCGGCCGCGCCAGTTGACCCTCTTTCTCTCGTACCCCTAGAATTGCTGGTTCGTCTCCAAGCGCGCAATCGACCTATGGCCTTACACCTTTACAACACCATGTCTTCGCAGGTCGAGGAGTTCCGCACGCTGCGCGACAAAGAAGTCCGCATGTACGCCTGCGGACCCACCGTCTACGATTACGGACACATCGGCAACTTCCGAACCTTTATTGCCGTCGACATGCTGCAGCGATTCCTGCGGCAGTCGGGCTACACAGTGCGCTACGTCATGAACATCACGGATGTGGACGATAAGATCATCCGCAACGCAGCGCGCGATGGAGTCAGCGTCCAGCAGTACACCGCAAAGTACGAGAAAGCTTTTATCGAAGACTGTGCGCTGATCGGAATCGAGCAACCGAAGCTGGTGCGCGCCACTGAACATATTGCGGAGATGGCAGATTTCGTGGCCAAGCTGGTGGAAAAGGGCATCGCTTACCGCGTCGACGACGGATCGTATTACTTCCGCATCGCAAAGTTTCCACGGTACGGGAAACTCTCGAAGAAAGATTTCGGCGGAATGCTCGACGGCGCCCGCGTGGACGTTGACGAATACGACAAAGACAGCGCGCGCGACTTTGCGGTGTGGAAGGCGCCCAAGCCGGGCGAAGCTTTCTGGGATACCTCGATTGGGCGCGGACGCCCGGGCTGGCACCTGGAGTGTTCGGTGATGTCGATGCAGGAACTGGGCGAGAACTTCGATCTACACGCCGGCGGAGAAGACCTTATCTTTCCGCATCACGAGAACGAGATCGCACAATCGGAGTCTCTCACGGGGAAGATGTTTGCGCGCTTCTGGTTCCACGTACGTTTTTTGCTCGTCGAGGGCGAGAAGATGTCAAAAAGCCTGGGGAACTTCTATACTCTGCGCGATCTGGTGCTGAAGGGACATAAGCCGTCTTCGATCCGGTATCTGCTCGCGTCGGTTCCGTACCGCCATCAGCTCAATTTCACTTTCGATGGACTCAAGCAAGCCGCGGTCTCGGTGGAACGGCTGCGCAATTTCCGCCAGCGTTTGACCGCGGGGGATTTTCCGCCCGGCTCCAATCCGGAGATGCAAATGCTTGCCAGTGAGACGATCGATCGCATGCGAGTGTCGCTCGATGACGATCTCAACACAGCCCAGGCGCAGGCCGCCATCTTCGAGATGGTGCGCGGCGCCAACGCCGCTTTCGACGGGGGCGGAATCAAGAACGACGACGCCCCGCCGCTGCTGGCCGCGCTGGAAAAGTTCGACGATATTTTCGCTGTGCTGAAAGATGACGACGGTCCCAAGATGAAGCAGGTTTTCGATTGGGCGCCCGCAGAGGGCCGAGACCACGACATCAGTGCGCAATTGCGGGAGGCGGTGCAATCCGGCGAACTCTCTGACTCCGACATCGAGAAGAAAATCGCAGAAATGGAAGCCGCCCGCCGTGGCCGAAATTTCAAGGTATCCGACGCGCTGCGAACGGAACTCACCGCAGCGGGCGTTGTGATCGAGAACACGAAGGACGGCGTGCGCTGGAGAAGAAAGTAGTTCGGTCGGTGTTAAGCTTGAAAGCTGACGGCTGAGAGCTGACGGCTCCTATGAAATCCCTCGATGAATACCTTTGCGACGCCGAGCAGGCCCATGGACATCTCTGCGCAGGGCAGGTTCTGGGCGTGCGGCTGGCGATGCTGGGGCTGGTTAAGCTCGGCATCGACGATCCGAGCGGCAAAGACCGCAAGCGGCTCGTGACCTTCGTCGAGATCGATCGCTGCGCCACCGATGCCGTGGCCGTGGTCACCGGCTGCCGCCTGGGCAAGCGCGCGCTGAAGTTCCGCGACTGGGGAAAAGTTGCGGCAACGTTTGTGGACGTCAGCTCCGGCAAAGCAATCCGCATCGCGGCCAAGGAATCTTCCAAGGCTCTGGCCCGCCAGATGCATCCCGAAATCGCTGACAAGAACCAGCAGCAGATGCTGGCTTATCGCGAGATCACTGATGACGACCTGTTCACGTTTCAATGGGTGAAGGTGGACTTACTGCCCGAAGAATTTCCGGGATACAAGGGGGAGCGTGTAGTTTGTGAAGCGTGCGGCGAGGGGATTAACTTCCGCAGAGAAGTGCGAGCCGGAGAGAAGGTACTTTGCCGTGCCTGCGCTGGAGAATGCTATTACAAACCAATCTAAGCGGACTGCTCGTACGCGTGCGCCACGCGCAGTATCGTGGCTTCATCAAAATGCCTCCCGAGAATTTGCAATCCAATTGGCAGCTTCTCGCGCGTCTCGCCGCAGGGCAAGGAAATGCCCGGAATCCCCGCCAAATCTGCTGTCACAGTGTAGATGTCAGCCAGATACATGGCCAGTGGATCGTTCGATTTCTCGCCCAGCCGGAATGCCGCCGTCGGGCTGGTCGGCGTAACGATTGCATCCACTTTGCGGAAAGCTTCCTCGAAATCACGCGTCAACAGCGTGCGCACTTTCTGCGCTTTCAGATAATACGCATCGTAATAGCCCGCGCTCAGTGCGTAGGTGCCGAGCATGATGCGGCGCTTCACTTCGGCGCCGAAACCTTCATCGCGGCTGCGGCGATACATCTCGGAGAGCGACTTGACTCCCGGCGCACGATAGCTGTAGCGCACGCCGTCATAGCGGGCAAGGTTCGAAGACGCTTCCGCTGTGGCGATCAAGTAATAAGTTGGGATCGCATACGGCGTGTGCGGCAGTGAAACCGGCACCACCTCGCAGCCCACACTTTTCAGTTTGTCGATCGCCGACTCAACCGCTTGGCGGACTTCATCATCGAGTCCGTCGCCGAAATATTCTTTTGCGACGCCCAGCTTCAGGCCACGCACGGGCCTTTCCAGTTCGGCGACGTAATCGGGCACCGGCACATCCGCCGAAGTCGAATCCATCGGGTCGCGGCCGGCAATCGTGCGCAGCACGATGGCGGCGTCCTTAACCGTTTTCGTCAGTGGGCCGATGTGATCGAGCGAAGACGCAAACGCGATCAGTCCGTACCGCGAAACTCGGCCGTAGGTTGGCATTAATCCCACGACACCGCAGAACGATGCTGGCTGGCGGATCGATCCACCCGTGTCCGAGCCGAGGGCGACCAGAGCCATATCTGCGGCAACCGCCGCCGCCGAGCCACCCGAAGATCCTCCCGGCACGCGGTTCAAGTCACGCGGATTGTGCACGGGACCAAATGCCGAGTTCTCATTCGAAGATCCCATGGCAAACTCGTCGCAGTTCGTCTTGCCGAGGACCACCGCTCCGCCAGCCTCCATCCGCGCCACAGCAGTGCAATCGAAGGGTGGAATATATTTGCTCAGAATCTTCGATCCCGCCGTCGTGCGCACTCCGCGCGTTGACAACACATCTTTGATCGCGACCGGAACCCCGGCCAGCGGCGGTAACGGTTTGCCCTCAGCGGCCATGCGGTCGATGCGGTCGGCTTGCTCCAGCGCACGCTCTTTGCAGAGCGTCAGAAATGCGCCGATCTGCCCATCTTCTTTCTGAATGCGCGCGTAGTGCGCCTCGGCGAGCGCGAGCGCGGTCGTCTTGCGCTCCTGTATGGCCGAGCGGGCGGACTCGATGGTGAGCGACGGAGAATTCATCAATGAGTGTGGAACTTGCCCGAAGGGTCAGATGTTGGCTTGTCAAGTTCCGCGTTAAACACTCGCCTGATTTCCTGAACAATCTCGGCCTGGTCCCATCCTTTGGCTTCTCTCAAGGCGTTTGCAACGTGGCGAACCACGTCTGTGAGAATGATTCCCCAGACGGTTCACTCCTCGTCTGTCCCAGCTATCCACGTTAAGGCTGCAGTGCAAACCCCCATGCGCCGCCCATGCTCGGAGCACCTCCCGAGCATTCCTGTCCGAACGAGCACTAGGAGGAACCGGCAATTGATTGTCCACTGATCCTCCTGCCTATCTCTCAATCACCTTCGGAACTCGAAAAAACGTACCATCCGCATCTGGCGCGTTCTCCAGCGCGACTTCTTGAGGTCAAAGACCTGCGTAGTCCTTCCACCACGTCTTCGCGACTCGCATACGCAAATCTTTCGCTGCCCTGCTTGGATTCATCGACGCCGTAGCGGTCCGACACTTGCGCCATCGGTTCGATATGCGACGTGTCGAGTTCGTTGAGCCTCTCGATGTAACCGAGAATCGAATTCAAATCGCGCACCATGCCGGAGCGCTCCTCGCCGGAAAGCTCCAAGTTCGCAAGATCGGCCACATAGGCAACATCTTTGTCTGTGACTTTCATGTTCTGTGAGCCATGTCTCGGCAAAAGTGTTTGAGCAAGTCGACCCGCTCAGCCCCGCCGGATTACAAACTCAATTCGCTCCACTTTTTGGCCGGCGTAACGATTGAGCGCGGCGAGATACCGCGGAGCCAGGCCTTGAATCTCACGCTTCCATCCGGCATCGGGAACCTCGACGCGCAGCACGGAATTGGCAAACTCCAGAGCCCGCGTGCGCTCGGCCACGACCGACCCGCAGACCAGGGGCCAAGCGAGCACAGGGGCTTCGCCCGGCGGCACGCGCCGCAACGAGTTCGTCACAATCTTTTCCAGTGCCTCGGCTGCGTGCTCCAATAAAGCCTCGCTATATGAGAGATTGGGATTCTGAATTCTAGCAGGTTCCCATGCATGGAGATTCCGCCGGTCTGCCACAAAATGCGGCTGTGAATTTCGGCCCAAAATATTGTCACGTCACGAAGACGACGGACCGACGAAATCTGCTAACTCTCTGGTACCCCCCTCCCCCCTCGGTCTATTGGAATTATCGGAATAGCGCGAAATTGAGAAGTAATCCAAGGGCTGCAATAATTTGCAGGCAAAATCTTCACAACAAAAGACTTACGGCGCGAATCTTCCAAACTCCGAGTTCGCCCGGCTTTGCGATGGTGCACTTATTTTGGGTGAGCCGCAAGGTCAGATGTCACACAGACACCTTGTGGGAATTTAATTTTTTGTCCTTTTTATCTTTATCTTTATCTTTAATCCTGGCCCTGGCATGCCAGTTCTCCGGAGAGTGGAAATGCGCTTTTCACAAACTCGAGTGCCGCTTCACGTGAGCTTAATCGTCCTTCCAGCTGAGCATCTTCGACGGCCTCAAGAATCTCGCGAAACTTTGGACCGGCGCGTATCCGGCAGCGATCAGGTCGTCGCCGGTGACCAACGCTGCCGGGCGAATTTTTTCCGGAGGAATCTCGGCGAGCTTCTGCCGGACAAACTCATACGTGCTCAGATTGCGATGGCTGGCGAGGCTGTCGGCGCGATGCAATGCGAGATGCTCATCGAAGCCGGGCATGCGCAGAAATTTCTTCAGCGTCGACTGGTTCATGCGCGTGGCGTGACCGAAGCGCATGTGATTGTCGACGAGAGCAAGAATCCGGGATGCGTCGTGGTTGGAGAAGCGCAGGCGCTCACAGATTTCCTCCGCAATCTTTACCCCTACGTCCACGTGATTATCGAAGCGGATGCGGTCAGGAGCCACGCGGAACGTTGCAGGCTTGCCCACGTCGTGCAGCAGCGCTCCCCAAGCCAGCGTAGGCGGGCAAGGATGCGGCAAATTTTCCAGTAGCAGCAGCGTGTGCGCAAAGACGTCACCTTCGGGATGAAATTCAGGCGGCTGCTGGACCCCTTTCATGGTCGAGATTTCCGGCAAGACTTCCTTCAGCAGACTACTCTCGTCCAGCAGAAGAAATGCGCGACGGGCATGACGTCGGTGAGCATCTTCGTGAGTTCATCGCGAACACGCTCGCGCGAGACCACCTGGATTTCGTGGGCAAGATGTCGGATCGCGGCCAGCGTCTCGGTCTCGATTTCGTATTCAAAGCGCGCCGCAAAGCGCACGGCCCGCAGCATGCGAAGTTTGTCTTCCGCGAAGCGCCGGGCCGGGTCGCCGATGGCGCGGATAATGCCTGCTTCAAGGTCGTCTCGTCCGCCCACAAAGTCGAGCACTGCGCCGCTCACTGGATCGAGCATCATGCCATTGATCGTGAAGTCACGGCGGGCAACGTCTTCGCGTGGATCCTGGCTGAAGCGCACTTCGTCGGGACGGCGTCCGTCGGAGTAGCCGTGATCGCTGCGGAAGGTGGCGATCTCGATGCGTGCGCCTTCGCCAACGCCTTATCGTCGCGGTCAGCACGATACTCTTGACTTCGGGGAAGCGGCACCAGCACCACGCCGAATTGCGCGCCCACGTCGTAGGTCTCAGGAAAAATATCCATTACTTGTGCAGGGGTTGCGCTGGTCGCTATGTCGTAGTCCGCGGGCTCGAGCTTCAGCAGAAGATCGCGCACGCATCCCCCCGCCAGGTAGGCTTGAAAGCCTTGCTGGCGCAGAGTTTGGATGATCGAGATGGCGAAGTCCTTAGGCACAGGACGGTTCAGCTCAGTGCACGTAACTATACTTGTCTACGCTTACGAGTTCGCTAAATATACCGTGTCCGCCAAAAGTATACTTAGAAAGGCTCTCTAGAAATGATGCCAGACGCCTACATCCTCGGCATCGAAAGTTCGTGCGACGAAACCGCGGCGGCAGTGGTGCGATCGGGCGAGCAAGTACGTTCGGAATGTCGTCGCTTCGCAGATCGCGACCCATCAACCCTACGGCGGTGTCGTGCCCGAGCTGGCCTCCCGCGAGCACTTGCGGGCGATTATTCCGGTCGTGCGGCAAGCGCTGGCTGAGGCCAATCAGAATTACAACTCGGTCGATGCGATCGCGGTGACCCAGGGCCCCGGCCTTGCTGGAGCGCTGCTGGTCGGCATCAGCTATGCCAAGGCTTTGGCTTTTGCGCTCGACAAGCCGCTGATTGCGGTGAACCATCTCGAAGGCCACATCCATGCGGTTCTGTTGGAAGAGCGGCAAAAGGGCAATTACAAAGTGCGATTTTCCGTACTCGCCCTCGTCGTGTCCGGAGGACACACGCACCTGTATTTGGCGGCGCAGAAGAGCCAGGGGTGGACGTACGAAAACATCGGCCACACTCGCGACGACGCGGCCGGCGAAGCGTTCGACAAAGTCGCGAAACTGGTTGGCCTGGGATATCCCGGAGGCCCGATCATCGACCGGCTGGCTCCGTATGGCGACCCCAACGCCGTGAAGTTCCCGCCCGCTCAGATTAAGCACCGCGATCGCCGGGAACATCGCAGAGAAGGCCGCGAACAGGAAGAAAAAGAAGAAGAGAACGATCGGCCCCGCTTCGACTTCTCTTACAGTGGCATCAAGACTGCCGTGCTGCGTTACGTCGAGATTCACGACATGCATCG
>CAVYVQ010000070.1:0-205109 GCA_963771895.1 uncultured Acidobacteriaceae bacterium
TGCGGCTATGCAGAAGAAAAACATTTCCAAGGCACGCTTGGCCGTGTTGCTGAACACCAGCCGGTCGCAGGTCGACCGGATACTCGACCCGACATGCGACACCACGCTGTGGAGCTTGCAGCGGGCGGCGGCGTTGGTGGGACGGCGGGTGGTGATTGAGTTGATTTGAAGCGCCGCTCGCGGAATACGAAGGTCAAAGTCAAAGGCACCACAAAGGGCACAGGGGTTCCACAGGGTCATTCGTGCATCAGTGAGCCCCTTCACGACCTTTCCAAGATCGATCAGAAATTCCTTTTCAGAAACTCCCGCAAGTGGTCCAGGCGGAAGGTGGCGTCACCGATCTCGATTTGCAACAGCAACTGCGCTGTGGTTAGCTGGTTGCGGAAGTCCAGGGCCGCGGTCGTCCCGGCGCCGCTTACCAGTTCGAGGTTGCTCTCGATTTGTTTCTGCTCCTCCTCGAGAACTTTGAGCCGGCTATCCTGAACGGAAATTCCGTCGACGAGCTGTTGCCTGAGGATGTCGGCATTGCGTACGACGTCGCCTTCCTGAACTTTCTTCCAATCGTCGTAGGCGTCGGCGGCCTGGTCGAGATGTTTGTTGATAGCGTGGCTGCCGAGGTTGTAGCTGATCGACACTTCGCCGTAAGCGCCCCTGCTATCGACAAAGGGACTGATCTGCTGATGAGCGCCTACCGAAAGCGCCACGTCCCAATCATTCTGGCGGTTCAGTTTGTCGAGCGCCTTTTGCGTGTTCACTTCCCTGCTTTGTTTCTCAGCGACCAGTTCCTTCAGCGGCCTGTCAGTGAGTTGAGGCATGTAGAGCGAGACTACCTTCGACTGGGTATCGGCTCGATCCGCGTCCAGCTTGATCCTGGTGGTTTGCAGGGCGAAGGCCATGGGGCGCGTCATGTTCTGCGCATCCAGCATTTTTCTGGTTGTCGCGGTGAGCGCGTCCAGACTCTCAGACGCTTGCTGAATTAACTGCAATCTGTGTTGCAGGGCCTGCTTCTCGAGACTCGGCAGCGCATATTGGATATCCTGCTGAGTGGACGTGGTCGCGGTGTAGAGTTCGCAGTTTTTGCGCGCCGCATCCATGGTCAATACGCCCTTCCTCACGCTCGAAAGGTTGCCGGAGACTCCCCACACTGCCTGCATGGGCAAGCCGGTGTTGGGCTGGGTTATGCCGGCGACCGCATCCGGCGTCATCAGAAGATCGCGCTGCGCCGCGGCTTGCTCGGTCAGGTATCTGCAATAGGCCTGCTGGTCTTTATTGTTTTTACTCCCTTCGTTGGCGTCGGCCGCGAAAGCGGCGGGGACCAGCAGCAGGGCAAGCGCGATGCCTGCTGCTGAAGTTTCCTTGCAACGTGCGGGATTCTACTTCAGACGTTACCTTACTCATGGTCATCTAGCTCCTCGGAAGGCGATCAGAAGAAAAGCGGTTTGCGGTTCAGAAACACAGTTTTCGATTTCGCGGATTCGGCATGGTCGAGCTGCATCTGGATCAGGAAGCCGCGGATGTCGGTCCGGAAGATGGGGTGGATGGCATGCTCTTCGCCGGCAAAGATCTGCTTCACTGTCCCGACCTTCCTGCACAGCACCATGTTCAGGTAGCAGTCGTAGACGGCAGAACCGGGAGCGGCGCTGCTCTGGTTGTCGTAGGGAACGAAGGCGAAGTTCACGGCGTTGTTTCCCGAGACGCTGAGATAGTAGGGCGTCTGCTTCGCCGTAGCCAGCGCCTCTTTCAGCCGGGTGATCTGTTTCGTCTCTTCGTACATCTGCTTTTGCGCTACGCCAATCGCAATGTCGAGCTGCGCAATTTCTGAAATCAACTCGGCTTGCTTATCGAGCACGTCCAGAGTCTTGGTGTCGGTGGTGGTCTTCTCCAGAATGTTATCGGTGAGCAGAATCTCGCCGATCTTGCTGTCGGTATACGAACTCTGCACTTGATTCAGCGCCGCGCGCTGGGTAGCGGCATCGCCTTTGGTGATGAGTCCGGCCGCGAGGTCTTTGTCGATGGCGGCTTCCACTTCTTTCACTTGCGCCATAACCGTTTGCGTTTTCAGAATGTCGGTCTTGCTTCTGTTTGTCGAGTTGCAGGAGTTGTGGGCCGGTGGCGCGGTTGTGTTGCTGTTCGCGGGCGATGGCGACTTGAAGCTCGGGCTCGAGCGCTTCGAGCGCGGCGCGGTGCTTGGTCATTTCGCCGACGCCATCCTGCAGCTTCTTCATATCGACGTTCAGATCTTCGAGCGTCTGCCGGCTGGTAACCAGCTTCTCGGTGAAATCGAGACTCTTGTCATCGGCGGGAGAAAGAATCACCGGCGCAGCCCACGATGTGCTCAGGGCATAGAAACCCATGACGAAGCCGTAGGCCACCACGCCGGCGAGCACCACGTAGAGCGTTACTATCGCGAAGATGCGGTAGACCGTAACCACCGATTTGTAGAGGATCGGCTGGATCACGGAAGGTTTTTCGTCAGGTGCTTTCTTGACGACCTCGGTCGCCATCGGTGGCCTCCTGGTGACGTTCTTGTTCTTTCGTACGCGTGCCCCAATCCCTGGAATCCAGGGTGCACAACGCTAGCGTGGTTAGAAATAAGCTGCTGACAACCGTCCAGGCTAAATATGCGCCGAAGGCAAGCGGGTTGTTGACCGCTTCCCGGGCGCTGTATTTTCTGATCACAAAACCGAGAATCGCCGCAATGGCGAGGTACCCAACCAGCGGTCCAGGACCCGCCACTTCCATGGGATTGCCAGACATCATGGTGAGGACCACCAGCAATCCAAGCAACGCTCCGAGCGGCGTCAGGACCAGCGTAAGGACAGTGTTCGGGTGCAGCGTCCAGACATGCTGGGGCAGCGTGCGCAGCGTGTAGAAAAGATCGCGCAGGATGCTGCGCTTCCAGCGTAGTTGCTGCTTGAACAGTTCCGGCAGCGTAGCAGGGACCGTAGTCCAGCACAGAGCATCGTTGTTGATGTAAGTTCCGTAGCCGCGCAAGAGCGTTTGGTGGGTGAGGAAGCGGTCCTCGCCCTGGTTGACCGGGATGCCGAACCAGTGGCGGCTACGGATCTTGGGCTCGATTTCAAGCAGCAACTCGCGCCGGATCGCGAACAGGCATCCGCTGATGCAGCCCACGCTGCGCGTCCAATTCTCGGGCACTTTGTAGAGCTGGAACGCGGCGTAGTAGATGAATGTTTGGATGGCGGTGATCGCGTTCTCGTTGGGATTTCTTACTCCAACTCGGCCACCTACGGACCCGATCTTCGGCTCCGAGAAACACGCCGCCAGCTCCCGGATCGCGTCGGGATGAAAGATGCAATCGGAGTCGATGGAGATCATCAACTCCGCAGAAGAGTGCTGCAAAGCGTTACAGACGGTGCGGGCCTTACCGCTGTTCACGCTGTTGCGTCCCACTCTGACTCGGATGTTCGAAAAGTCGCGCTGCGCCTTGAGCATCCACTGGTAGCTGTCGTCGACGGAGCAGTCGTCCTGCGCGATCACTTCAAACTTGTCATTGGGATAATTGCTGTTGCTGATGCTCTCGATGGTTTCGTAGACCGTCTTGCCCTCGTTGAAACAAGGCATGAGAACGCTGACCGTCGGCTGGTACGTGTAATCCTTTGCGACCGTCGCTTTGGGGACTGACCACTTCAGGATTAGCGCGAGCGTGTACTTGAAGACGGAGATCAGCAGGCAGAGGAACAGAATGAGCCAGACTAGAACCGGAGCCATGTGCGCCTCTCCTGCAACAGCTTGAAGTCATCGCCACAGACTTCGAGTCTGGCGGGGATTGCAGATGATTATGGCCTGAGGAGCGAAAAATAGAAATAGGCGGACGCGGCGTGAGGGTTAGATTCTGGGCACAATCGCGCGCTGCGCCCTTCCCTCTAGGATTGGCCTACGCTGCGGAACAGCGCCGCCACGTTTTCTGGAAGAGTTTCATCAAGCTTGCGGGCCAGCCATTCCTGCAGTTCCGACTTTTGCGGCGCTGCCAACGCTTGAAACTCTAATCCCACCATACCGCTCTGCCCGCGCCAGACAACCTTAGTTTCGGCGAACAGTTGGCTGGTGCGGCCGGGGAGGCTGAAGCGCACCAGGGCGGAGCAATTGGGTTCCAGAGCGGCGGGGGCGTCGATAGCGATGCCGCCCTCGCTGATGTTGACGGTCTGGCACAAGAGATCTTCGGGCTGCCGCGCTCTGACGAAAGCGGGAATCGCGACGGGGCAGCGGAAGTAGCGCCGCCGCTCGCGCACAACCATGCCGAAGGCCGCCCGCAGGGTTTGATTGATGGCGGCAGCCGAAAGCGGCCTTTGCAGCACGAAGGTGGAGTCCGGTCTAGCGGAAGCTTGGGCCTCGCCCGTGGTGATGGCGAAGGTAACGGCGGTGCGGTTGGCGCGCGAAAACCGGAGCTGCCGCAGAACCAGCAGGGCGTCATCCCCGAGCAGCAGATCGACGATTACTGCCTCGAACTTCTGCTTATCGAGAAGGCTGGCCGCGAAAAAGCCTTCCTCGCAAATCTCCGGGAGTATGGCAAGCGGGTGCAGGGATGCGAGGATCAATTGGCGAGTTGGCGCGTCCTTGCACAGCAGCAACGCGGTCCCGGCCGCTGCGGCCGGTAGCGACTGGCTCTTCGTCTTGCTCATTTGCGACTCCCTGGCCGGGGGCTGTAATTGGCTTCCGGATCGGATGGAGTGCGGGATGGCTCGCTTCGCGATAGATGAAGAAGCGCCACCAGTAGCGCTCCAGTCGCGGAACTGAATAAGGCGAGTCCAACAACCAGCAGGTAGTTCACGTTCGGTATTCCCCATGGTGGCCGCACGGAGGGTATGGGTGCGGTCCCCAGTGCTCAGACTGATCGCCAGCGAGTTTAGTGTCAATCAAATTGACGGCGAGGAACAGCCTAAGTTACTAAGTAATTTACTGCACTTACTAAGTTTAATAGTTAGTAAGTCAAAGGTTTCAAATATGTCCGGCTGCGGGGGATTTGGGAGCGCCCGGGAAGGGTGAGCGTTCGGCACCGCACGCAGGGTGGCTGTTTACTCTTGCGCTATGAGCACTTTAGCTGTTGACCTTGACACCTCAAAATGAGGTATGCTCAGAGCAAGCGGTTCCCCAATAGTGGAGAGTGCATGGCTGATCTAGATGCGGTTCTAGAACAGTTGAAGAAAGAACGTGAACGTTCGGTGGGCGAGCTTAGACAACTGGAGAAAGTGATTGCGGAGCTGAGCAAGGTGACGGCAAGAAGTTTACGGGCCTCATATAGTTCCGGCAATCGCATGAAACGCCGGCTGTCGGCGGCAGCCCGAGAGCGCATCGCGGCAGCGCAGAGAGCGCGCTGGGCGAAGGTGCGCGCGCAATCCAGCAAAGGGTCATAAGTTTCAAATAGGCCGGCGCAGGAAGCGGGCAGGACGAACGTGTCTTCCGCAGACTGCCCCGGCTGATTTTTTATGCCAGGGGTTATTTGGAGGAAGATCAGTCGGCGGCGATTGTGTGGTTGGTTGCGTCCTCGGACTGGGCGTGGCGGGGGGCGCGGTTTGAAGGTAGGCCGGCATCGCGGATTTTGTAGAGCAAGGCGCGGTAGCTGATGTTCAGGGCACGGGCGGCCTGTTTGCGGTTCCAGTGATGATGCTGCAGGACTTTGAGGATGATTTTGCGTTCCAGCTCACGGACGGCCTGGCGGGTGATTTTTTTCAGCGAGATCGGCCCGTCCACGGAAATATCGGCGCCGAAGAAATCCTGCTCGTGCGGGTGCAGATCGCCGGAGATGGATTCTTCGGTGCCCAGAATCACATAGCGCTTCATCAGATTTTCCAACTCACGGATGTTGCCCGGCCAGTGGTATTTCTTCAGGGAGTTCATCAAGTCGGCCGAGGGCGGGTTGGCGCGCGCGTTGAATTTCCGGTTGTAATAGTCGAGGAAATAGCCAATCAGCTGCGGAATGTCTGAGGCGCGATCGCGCAACGGCGGCATGTACAGGTTGACAACATTGATGCGGTAAAACAGGTCGGCGCGGAAGGTGCCGGCGGCAATTTCCTCTTCCAGTTTTCGATTGGTGGCGCAGACCACGCGGACTTCCACTTTCTTGTCTTCCTGAGCGCCGATGCGGCAGAACTGGCCGTCCTGCAGGAGTTGCAGAAGCTTCGACTGCAAGGCCATGTCGAGTTCGGAGATTTCATCCAGGAACAGGGTGCCGCGGTGCGCCATCTCGACGCGTCCCGGCTTCATGCCGAAGGCGCCGGTGAAGGCGCCTTTTTCGTAGCCGAACAGTTCGCTTTCGAGCAGCGTGCCGGGTATCGCCGGGCAGTTCACCTTCACCCACGGGCCGGTCTTCCACGGCGAGGAGGCGTGAATCATGCGCGCAATAATGTCTTTGCCGGTGCCGCTCTCTCCCTGGATCAGCACAGGGACGTTGGCGCCGGCTATCTTGGCCAGCCGTTCACGAAGAGCGCGCATGGCCTCGGTGCCACCGAACACGATCGATTCGGGGGGCATCTCGCCGAGCGGCTGGATCAACGGGCTGACTGGATTTGAAGTGCTCATAAGTGCGCCATGGCTCGGAACCCCAGCTTTCCGCAGCACAGGCTTACCGTCTGATGTGCATCTGGAGAACCAAACACAGAGGGAAGCGGAGAATACTGCATCAGCCTAGTCTATCTGATTGATCAAAAGCAACTTACTAAAGATTCGGGGGGATGGGAACTGGTGATCGCCGAAACACGAATGCCGGAGAAGGTCAAGGGAGGGCAGGGGAAAAGGTTTTCACTGCGAAGAAACGAGCTTCCGTTGAGGTTTGGGGGAAGAGTGGTTCAGCAGCGGCCGGGAGAACTTCAAGCCCAGAAGGTTGTAGCCCTCGCCATGTTGCATGCGCAATACCTTGGCGCGCAGGTTCCGGGTCACATTTGGCAGGTTCGCCAGCGCGGCTAAGGGAGCACTGGGGATCTCGAGCGAAACCTGAGCCGCAGAAGGGAGGGAGCGGCGAACTGCGACCAACATCCCGCCAGCGGAGACGTTCAGTGCCGTGGCAAACTCCAGGAATTCCTTGTCAGACTCAGCCTGGCTTCTGACAAAGACGGGGATGGCCAAAGGCAAGCGCGGCCACTGCCGACGCTCTGCGGCTGGAGTCTTACAGTTCACACACACCCCTTCCTTCGCACTTTAACCGAACATTCCAAGCATCTTGGGGGCCAAAGCATTAGTTAGCCAGCCAACCCACAAAGTAAGCCGGACAAAACGAGAAGAGACAAGGTCAATTCGGCGTGTTCGGAGGCCATAAATCCGCTAATGTGCGGATTTTCCCGATTCGGGCCTATTAGCGTCTCCGCAGCGAGGTTTTGGCGCGAAAGACAGTCTTGAGCGGCGGGGGAGTGCAAGGTTTTGCCACACTTGGGTAATCAGATTGCATTTTTCGTTGACAGGGAAAAGCACCCTGGCATACGATTTTAGTACAGCATTCTTCTCTGAACCAGTCGAGTGCACCCCTCCCTCTGTGTTAGACCTTCGTGCCCCCTATGGCTACAGTGCAAAAGAACGTGTGTATTGAATCTGGTGACGGAAAGATGGGCGCATCCGCGTCTCCGGCTTCGGGGGAAGGGATACCCAACCCGGCCGATCTGCAGCAGGCATACGCCGAGTTGCAGCAGCGATTCCAGCGCACGACCAACGCCCTGGGCTCGGCGGCGCACGATTTGAAGACGCCGCTATCGATTCTAAATGGATATGTGGAACTGCTGCAGAGCGAGAAACTGGGACCGTTGAACCCGCGCCAGCGGGAAGTGCTCGGCGACATGCAGTCGAGCGGTAAACGGTTGCAACAGTTCATTCAAGATTTCCTGACCTACAGCGCTCTGGAAACCGGTGGTCTGAAGATGCAGTTCGAGGCAGGCAATATCAACCACTGCCTGTCGGACATGTGCCGCTTGTGGTCGTCGCGCTTTCAGCAAAAAGGACTCGCGCTTTACTTTTTGGCGAATGACAAATTGCCAGTGTTTCCGTTCGATTCTCCCAAGCTGGAGCGGGTGATCTCGAATCTACTGGAGAACTCTTTCAAGTTTATTCCCACAGGCGGGACGGTTTGGTTGCACGCGGAACCCTATATGTGGGAGCGCCGCGCGGCCGCCGAGCCGGCCTCGGCGGGTGAGAGACGCCGGCAGGACACTTCGCAGCCGAATTCCGTGAAGGTCAGCGTCTCGGATACGGGCCCGGGAATCCCGCCGGAGTTTCATCAGGAAGTGTTCGACGATTTCTTCCGTTTGCCAGGAACCGAAAACCAGGAAGGCATGGGACTTGGTTTAGCGATTGTGCGCCGCCTGGTGCAAGGCATGGGCGGAAAAATTTGGGTGGAAAGCGATCCCGGCGCGGGCTGCAAATTTTCGTTCCTCATCCCCTTCAAGCCTTCCCCAAACCCTGCCGGCAAAGGAAAGAATCGATGAAGGAAACCGCCAAGATTTTACTGGTGGATGACGAGCCGGCGATGCTCCGGTACATCCGGACTCTGCTGGAAGTCGACGACTACAAGGTGGAAACCGCGTCCACCGGGGAAGAGGCGCTGCAACGCGTGGATAAAGGCATGGAGCCTGACCTGGTGCTGCTCGACGTGCTGATGCCGGGCATCGACGGGCTGGAGACGCTGGAACAACTCCGCCAGAAGCGGCCCGGAGTCAAGGTCGTCATGCTTTCCTGCGTCAACGACACAAAGAAAGTAGTGCAGGCCATGCGCCTGGGCGCGCAGGACTACCTGACCAAACCCTTTCAGAAAGCGGAACTGGATGCGGTGATCGACCAGTGCCTGGGTCAGGGCAAACAAGTGGTTGGCGGAGAAGCCGAGGACGTCGGCGACGACGTGTTCTTTATTGCGGCGAGTCCGGCGATGCGGAAGATCCGTTCGCAAGCCGCGCTGGTCGCCAGGGTGGATATTCCGGTATTGCTGCTGGGCGAAAGCGGCACCGGAAAGGAAGTGCTGGCGCGGCTGATTCACAAGCTCTCAACGCGCGCGCACCGCACGTTCCTAAAGGTAAATTGCGCTGCCGTTCCCGCCGATCTGCTGGAGAGCGAGCTGTTTGGATACGAGCCGGGAGCGTTTACCGGGGCTACACACGCCAAGCCGGGCAAGTTCGAAATATGCAACAAGGGCACGATTCTGCTCGACGAAATCGGCGAGATGCCGCCGGCGCTGCAAGCCAAGCTGCTGCACGTGCTGCAGGACCAGAGTTTTTCGCGGCTGGGAAGCCGCAGCGTCATTAAGGTGGATGTGCGTATTCTGGCGGCCACGAACATCGACATTCCACAGGCTTTGGCCGCCAAACGACTGCGTGAAGATCTTTACTACCGTCTGAACGCGTTCACCCTGCAACTGCCGCCGCTGCGCGAACGCAAGGAAGAGATTCCCATTCTGCTGAAGCATTTCATGACGCGCATGGCCGAGCGCTACGCGCGGCCGCAGCTTCCGCTTTCTCCCGCGCTGCTCGAGGCCTGTCAGGCGCATTCCTGGCCGGGTAATTTGCGCGAGCTGAACAACTTTCTGAAACGCTACTTAATCCTGGGGGACGAGAATCTGGCGGCGGCCGAATTGCAGCCCCGCTACGATGGCAACGGAGGCGGCGGCGCGCGGAGAGATTCCGCGTCGAAAAGCGGAGACCCGGGCGGTGGATTGAAATCACTGGCCCGCAGCGCCAAGGACGAAGCCGAAGGCGAAGCTATCCGGCAAGCGCTCGAGCAGACCAACTGGAATCGCAAACAGGCGGCCGCTCTTCTGCAAATCAGCTACAAGGCTCTGCTTTACAAGATTCGGCAATATGGAATTGCCGAGGCCGGCAAAAGCCACCACAAGCTTTCCGCTGGGGCCTAGACAGCAAGGCGGTGTCCGGTCCGGCTTTCCGGAGTACTGGAAACCAGACGCCCGAAGCCGGAAGTCCGAACTTACGGCGTCACCGTCAACTGGAACGGCACCGTTTTGCTGAACGAGCCTGAGGTTACCGTGACTGTGAGCGGGTACACGCCCGAGGGAGTTCCACTCACGGGCACCGGTGTCTTGGTACTGCTGCAGGAGGGCTGGAGCAGAATCAGCGCGAAGAACACCGAGAGTATGAGCAAGCCCAGAAGGCGGCTCTTTTTCCCGTTCCAGCCGCGGCGTTTGCCGCCCACCCCAAACCCCAACAAGGCCATCCCTGGAGCCATCAGCCAGAGAGCGTAAAGCGAGCGCCATCCCGCCGAGGCGACGGTAGACACGGGTTGCGCGGTCGTAGTCAGGTTCAGTGTGGTCGACTGAGGCCCGTTCCCTAAATTGACCGAGCTTGGAGAGAAGTTACAAGCCGCTCCCGAGGGAAGAGCGCTGCAACTGAACGAGACATTCGATCCAAAAACCCCAGTGGTGGGATTCACCTGCACGCCATATTGGGCGATCGTGCCTGCGGCCACGGTCTGGGCGGGGGGAGCGATGAATACTGAATAACCAGACGCCGTGAACGAAGCACTAGCCGTGACGGTTGTGTTTGTATTGTTACTGCCGAATAGCGTGGCCGTCACCGAATACAGGCCACTGCTGTTCGGCGTCACGGTGAAGGCGACGGTTGAGCCGGAGCCGGATTGGAGGGTAGGGATCAGGCAAACCACCGAATTGCTGTTCGGCCCACTGCAAGTGCCCGCACTCGCGGTTCCGCTGACGAATGTTGCCCCATTGGTAACCGCGCCGGTCACGTTGACATTGGTCGCTGGGTCAGGCCCGTCGTTGGCAACGGTAAATGTTACCGTGACCTGATTGCCGGCGCTTACCGTTCCGGTCGCGGATATGACGGGTGCCACACAGGTGATGCACAAGTCGGTCGCGGTTCCCAACTTGGCCACGAAGGCGTTGCGAGTGGCGCCGGGCGTGAGCGTGGTCTGCAGGGGATTGAAGACCGGCAAATTAGTGGTGGAGGTAGTATCGCCGGCAAAATAGGTGTTGGTATTGGGATCGACCGCGATGCTGGTACCGCGATCCACGCCATTGCCTCCGAAATAAGTAACATAAGAGCCCACCCCGTTCTGGCCAGCAGTCGTTGTGGTATCGATTTCGGCAAAGAAAGCATTCTGTGTGCCGTTGAGCGTGCTCTGGATTGGGAAGGTCGACACCGGAAAGTTCGGAGGGTTGGCAGGCCCTGAATTGGTCGTTCCGGTAACCACCGCGTCGCCCAGCGTAGAGTTCGACGCAACCAACACTGCGATCGCCTGGCCGCTATCGTTGCCTCCACCACCCAGGTACGAAAAATAAATGAGTCCCACGTCATTTGGAGTTGCGGTTGTGCTTAGCGTGGGGTTGCTCATCCGCGCCACATAAGCATCCGTGTTCGCTGACGCGGCGGGGCATGGCGCCGCAGTCGTCGGCACGATCCCCGGATTATTCAGGCAATCCTGAAAAGCTGCGGAACCGGTGGGAAAGATAAAATCCGGAGAATTTGTCGAGCCGGTCAGGTAGATGTTGGCGGCGCCGGAATCAATCGCAATCGCAGTGCCCGTATCCGCACCGGTGCCTCCGAGGTAGGTCGAGAAAATCAACTGAGAGCCACCCGTCTGAGCCGCGTTGGGATTCAGCTTGGCCATGAAAGCGTCGGTCGGGTAAGGCGTAGTCGCCGGAGCCGAACACGGGCTTGTAACGGGAAGGGTGACCGGCGGAGGTGTATCCAGGCACGGCTGATACGCGTTGAGGATGGGGAAGTCTTCGGTTTGACCGTTTCCGTATGCGCCTTGGCCGCTATTGTAGAAATTCGTGGTTCCGTTGAAATAAATATTGCCGGTTGAGTCGACCGCGATGCCGCCGCCCGTGGCTACTGCGCCTGCGGGCGTGCTCCCGCCAAAATACGTCGAATACGCAATGCCGCCCACGCTCGGGATGGCGGGATTCAGTTTGGTGACGAAGAACTGAGGGCTCGCCTTCGGCGTGCTCTGATACGGTACGGGCGAGAGGGTCGCGGGAAAAGCATCCGTGGAACTCGGCGTGTCAGTGGAGGTAGTGGCGCCAGTGATGAAGACGTCGCCATTGAGGTCGATCGTCATCCCGCTGGCCTGGTCGTTGCCGTTGCCGGAAAGATAGGAAGAATAAGCAAGGGTAGAGCCGGTCGAGTTCAGCACACTGACGAATACCGACGTGCAGGTGATGCCGGCGCATTGCGCACCCTTCGTTTCAGGTGCAGTCTGGTATGGAAAGCCGAAGATCGGGAAGTCCGGGGAACTCGTGTTACCCACGAGGTAGGCATTTCCGCCGCTGTCGACAGCAATGCCGATACTAGTGTCGGCTCCGCTGCCGCCGATAAAGGTTTCATACAATACCGAGGGCTGCGAGGGATTGATCTCGGCGACAAAGATATGGCTCGGCCCAGCCGGGGTGATCAGCAGCGTGGACGGAATGGACGTGTGGCTGGTGACGTTGTAGTCAGTAAACGAGGTCTGGGGCGAAGTGGTGGTGCCGACGATGTAGATGTTGCCGTTTCCGTTGACCGCGATCGAAGGTGAGGTTTCCGCGCTGCTGCCGCCGAAGTAGGAGGAAAAAGCGAGCACCGGGTCGATGATCAGCTCGCGGCTGCGGTCGTATGCGCCGACTTCGAAACCCACACGGTCGGCCCCGCGCAGAACGAAGCGGCCCGCAACCGGCTTTTGCCGGCCTGCCACGCGCTGGTAAACGTGCGGCGCCAGCAATCGAAGGCCGCCTTCGTTTCTACCGGTGAGAATCAGATCGCCGCCCGTCAACTCCAATTTGTTGGCGCCGTCAAATTGCACCTCGGCTTGCGCCGGGTTGCCGCCGGGAGCAACGCGGAAGTCATATTCCAAACGGCCCTGGTTTCCGTAAAAGACCAGATCCATTCCCGGATAAACGCGTTGATAGCGAACTCCGGCAAACTGCGGAATGCCGGTATGCCATTGCTGCGGGTCGTTGCCCAGGATGTAGTTGCTCTTGCCGGGTAGCGGATCAGAGCCCACGATGGCCGCCGCAGGATCGGCACCAACCAGCTTCATACGTACGACTTGTTCACTATCCCCCGCCGGAACCGTCTGCATGGCGAGAACGGCGCTGGTCTGGTCGAGGAAGAGGCTGTATCCCGCGCCCCGCGCGAGGAACTTCACTCCAGGATCGGCCTGGCCACGATTGGGCTCGAAGATCAGCGGCAACTGCCCAAGAATGGCGCGCGCCTCCGGCTTCGAATAGCGCGGCTTCGAATGCAGCCGATTCGATCGCAGCTGCTGTGGTTGAAGAGATGACCTGGAGGAAGTTGGAATCGGAGCGACTGGAATCGAAGCGGATGGAAACTGTGCAACGGCCTTCTGGGCATAGCGGTGGGAACCCGACACAAGCAGCACGGAACCCGCGAATAGCAGAACAAACGTCGCCGTAAAGGTAAGCGGCCACGCGCGGCTGCTTCCTGGATTTTTTCCCATGCTTCTTCCCGATCGTCTTCCCGACCAAGGGCCATTCCCCATCACGCTTTTCCTCCGATTCATTCCGGTTATTTGGAGAGAATAGAAACGGCGCACGAGTCAGTGCTTACCCTGCGCCGGCGAAACCGCCCGCTGCTGACGTGTCACTAGGAACTGGCGGAAAACAATTAACTACTTAAACATCTGGCGGATAGCCAAGTCAAGCGAGCCTCCGCCATCGCGCGCGCTCCCGGAGTTGTCAGATGCGTTCGGAGGCCGAGAAAGATGCCGGAGCGTGGCACGAAAGTAGGATGAAGTGAATTGCAAACTACATCGTGCCTCTATTTACGAAGTCAGTTCCCGGAGTCTTTTTGCTCTTGCAAAGCCCCTGCAATTCTATACATTGGATAGTAATGAGGGCCTGCTGCGGGGCGCGGGACCCTGGCCCTCCCAGCCTAACGTTGATTCCGTACTGCTTTGGACCGGTCTTCATCGAGAAGAAATTGAGAAGAATGCTTTCGGAACACAAAATCGGGATGCCACCGGAGTCTCAGGAACGGCGGACGATGCGGCGATTTGACATGCGCCTGCCCGCGATAGTTCGTCTGAGTCAAGATCAAGACCACCTTCAGAACAACGAATTCCACACTGAAACCCAGAACGTGAGCGCCCGCGGAGTTTTTTTTTACCTCGACCGGCCGCTCCCGGCGGGAACCGTCTGTGAAGTCACGCTCACCTTCCCGCCCCACATCACACTGACCGACGCGGTCCGGGTGCGCTTCACGGCGCGCGTCATCCGTGTGGAATCTCCTCTACCCTCCCTGCGCATCGGCACTGCCGCCATGATCGAGGAATACGAATTCCTCCGCTCCAACGGGAATGCGGACCTCTTCAGCGCCCTGCAGCGCGAAGCGGAAAACTGATCGCGGCTTCCGGCATCCGGCTTTCAGGCTTCGGGAAATTCAACCTAGAACCTATCTCATAAATCGCTTTGAAAGGGTGCGGCTTCAGCCGCGCCACTCAGAGCTAGAAAAGACGCGGGCTTCAGCCCCTGAGGAAATCCATAGTTTTATTCCTTTGGTCCATTATGAGATGGCTTCTAGTCAGCGCAGGCCAGGTGTCGGCTCCCACAAAATTAAATGTGTTAAGGATAAGCGACGGCAACTTCAGGGTTTCCCGAAGCCCGCTCGCCGAAGCCCGCTACTTGCCCAATTCCTTCATCTGCTGCCGCAGTCTGCGGTAGCGGCGCACCAGGCTGTAGATGTAGCAAACGTGAATCAGCCAGGTGGCAGTGTAGGCAGCGTAGAGAAACTTCACGGAGCTTGCGGAATTCATTGTGACCCCCGGCTTAAAGTAACTTTGGCTTCTGAAGTTCTCGCAGCCGGACTGCCGGACTCCAGCAACGATTCGAGCGCCTCGGCTTCCTCCACTTCGCGCCGCAGCTTTTCCAGCCGGTATCGCGACCAGCAGACTAGAAATGCGAAGCACAGAAACGCCATCCAGCTGATCAGCAGAACATGCAGCATCCTCGGATCGATCGACCCGCCGCCACCAATCACGGGCTGGGGATGCTGCGTGCGGAAAAACCAGATGGAAAAATAGACGAGCGGAACGTCGAGCGCTCCAAACACTGCTAGAACCGCAGCCAGTTTCTGAGTCTGCGCGCTGTCGGAGAAACGCCGCAACAGCAGATAGCTTACGTAAATCAGCCACACCACCAAAGTCGAGGTAAGGCGAATGTCTCCCGGGGCCCACCAGATGCCCCACACCGGCCTCGCCCAGATGGGTCCGGTAATCAGAACGATGGTACAGAAAACTACGCCGACTTCCGCCGCGGTCACGGCGAGCACGTCAATGTCCTGCCCGCGGAAATATTTCCCGACCAGGAAATAAACCGCCGGAAGCATCAAGGCCGTCGTCGCGGCCGAACTGGGATACATGCCAATCGTCTGCAGCCAGTGCTGCACCGGCGGAAGAAAAGGCACAACGGCGCCGATACTCCCGACCGCGATCACAAGCCATTTCGCCGCGCGCGCGCTTGACGGTTTCGCGCTCGCCAGATATTGCACCGAAGCGATGAAATTGATAAAGAACAGCAGGAACGCGGTCCACGCTGAAGGCACGTGGTAATAAATAATCCGGTAGACATCGCCCTGCAGGGCATCCGTGGGCGCGACGAACATCGCCTGATAGAACGCGTAGGCCAGGAAAAGCGCCGTCAGCACTGCGAGGATGCGAAACGCCTTTTTCATTCCTCTTTTAACTCATTCCGCTTGCAACACCGTGTCAAACAGGCCGACACAGGCTGTGGTAAAGACTACATCATAAGTGAGCAGCAACACGACGTAGAAGTGCGCGGAATCTTCTCCCGTGAGAATGCTGGTGGTGGCCGCGACCATGCTGATCACCGCGGGAATGGAAATCGGAAACAGCAGCAGCGGCAGCATGAGTTCGCGGCTGCGCGTGCGCAGCGACATAGCGGCGAAGAACGTGCCATTCACCACCAGCGCCCAGGTTCCGAGCAGCGCCACGGGGATCAATTGCCATGCCGGACCCAGCACGCGCAGGTTGTAGAAGATCACAAACAGAGGCGCCATCAGCGCTTCGAGCAGGCTGACCAGAACGAAGTTGCCCAGCGCTTTCGCCAGAAACAATGCAGTGGCCGGTGCCGGAGACACGCGGTAGGCATCGAGCACCTGGTTGCGCAGCTCCCGCGCCCACGTCTGATTCAGTGCAACCACGGCGGCAAATAAGAACGCCACCCAAACTAGGCCGCCGACAATGTGCCGCGACTCTTCCGCCAGAGGATCGAAGGAAAAAACAAAGATCACGACCACTAGCAACGAAAAAAACAGCATGGCATTCAGCGCATCTTTCGAGCGCCACTCCAGCCGGATGTCTTTGGTCAAAGTTGCGAGCGTGATCGACCAGAACGATCTCATGGTCCCTCCGCTCGCCTAACTTCCTTGACGAGACGTTGTGTGCGGTCAACGATCTGCCCAGCCTGCATCCACACAAATTCGTCGGCCACACCTTCCAGCAGCGGAGCCTGGTGCGTAACCACGAAAATGGTTTTGCCCGCGTCGCGCATGCCCTTGAGCAAGCCGACCATCTCCCGCGCCGAGTGCACATCGACGTTCGAAAACGGCTCGTCCAGCAAAAGTATTCCGGGATCGTGCAGAATAGCCCGCGCCAAAGACATGCGCTGCCGCATGCCTTGCGAATACTTTCCAACGGGACGCGACAACTCCGGATCGAGGCCGACCGACCGAATCACCTGCTCACAGCAGCCATCGCCAACAATGTCGTACAAGCCCGCAAAGTAGCGCAGGTTCTCCATACCGCTCATCTCGTCGTAAAGCAACGATGGATGGGCCATGTAGCCAACCTCGCGGCACGCCTCATGCGGACTCTTGCCCAGGATGGAAACCGCGCCGCGCGTGGGATGCGCCAATCCCGCCAGCGCGCGCAGCAGAGTCGTCTTCCCTGCTCCGTTGTCGCCAAGAATGACGTGGAACTTGCCCGCCTCAAACTCCGCAGTCACGCCGCGCAACGCGGCGAATCGGCCGAACTGCTTCACGAGATTGCTGACGGAGATGATTCCAGCAGCCGGGATTCCTGAGGCGCTCACAGTCATGGGATGCAGGCGATTCAGCCAGAAGGAAGAAGATAGCGGAAGCGTAACGCGAAGTCGAGAAGGGACACGGGAAGAACTCGCTTCATGAAGTGCTTTGAAACGGCGCGGCTTAAAGCCGCGCCGCCGCCAGTGAGGAAGAATGCGGGCTTTAGCCCATGAGCACCGCTAGTTCGTAGTCCCGCCCGATTTGGTCTGCACCTGCGTCATACTTTTCGGAGGTGCGCTGGAAGGCGTTCCATTCGCCGGCGTGCCGGGTTGCTGCGGCGCATACTTCGAGGCACACTTCGCCTGCAGCGCTTTGGCGTGAAAGACGCCGTCGGCGCCATATTTGCCATCGGCCAGCGCCTGCGAGTCGTCCTTGAAAGTGTCGGGAGGCGCTTCGGTCCCGGTGTAATCCACTGAGAGCAACTGATCCTGCTCCATCAGCACAAACTGCACGTGCGTTCCCGTGCGCTTGATCGAGCCGGGCTGCACATTCCCCGCAACCCGCAACCGCTTCGAATAAGCGCCGTTCCCCATCTTGTGCAACTCGCTGATGGTGACGTAATAGCTCTTGCTGTCCTGCACGCCCGTGTAGGCGAGGTAACCGAGCAGGAGAAGAATGACGAGCGTGGCCCCGCCGAACTTGAGATAAGTCCTGCCTTGACTGGACATAAGAACCACCCACGGAGAAGCAACTGCCGCTACTCAAGACTCTACGCGACCCAGTCGCCGGAATCAAGATTCCCAAGGTGCGCTCTATTGCTGTCATACTGAGCGCAGTAACTCCTTCGCGAAGCGAAGCAGTTACGGAGTCGAAGGACCCCTGCACCGCTTGTAGTCCCTCCGCCGCCTCCGGGAGTTCTTCCCGTACACTCGACAGCATCGTGAGAACGCCTTAACGCAGATGGATGGCACCAGCACCACCGTGGTCCTTCGGCTTCGCATCACCTTCGCATTCGCGAATCGATGCTTCGCTCGGGATGACAATAAAAAAATCTAAACGGCGTTGCCACGGATGAATAGGTAAGTATATACTTACCGTAAGTCATGACGAACGCTTCGATGGCGCTACAAGCATTAGGGGATCCAACACGCCGGGAGATATTCGAGTGCCTGGCACGACGGCCGCTTGCGGTGGCCGATCTTGCGAACGTGCTTCCTGTATCCCGACCGGCCGTGTCACAACACCTCCGGGTGTTAAAAGACGCTGGCCTCGTGATTATGCGCCAGCAGGGTACGCGCCACGTCTATCAGGTGGACCCCAAAGGAGTGGAAATGATGCGCCAGTATTTAGATCGTATGTGGGACAGGGCGCTGGCCTCGTTCAAGGCCTTTGCCGAAGGGAGAACCCAATAATCGTAAGGGAGAGAAGCGCCTGATCGGCAAACTAAACAACGTCGTCCGTAAGGAGTTATTTGAGAGGAATGAGGTGTGATGAATGCTGGCGTTAACGATTTTGGTTGCGGCGGTCCTTGCACAATTGGTGTCCGGCGCTGCGGCGCAGGATGTAAGCAATACGTCCTACGTGACCAAAACAAGCGAACGCGTGCTAGGCATAGAGACGGTTGTGCATGCATCGCCAGAGACTGTTTGGAAGGCCTGGACCCGACTCATTATCGCAAATTCGACGCTATCCATTGGCTTCCACTGCGTCTAAGCCTTGAGAGCTGCAAGACCAAGGAGGAGTGCATGATTACCCGGAACAGCGTAGTTTTGTGGTTTGTAGTCACGACCCTTGTCGTCTTCGCCCAGTCAACTGCATCGCGCCCAGCGGTCAAGGAGCCTGCCGGACTTTCGCGCGATACCATCGCCGCACCGTAGCGCAGATTCAAAGGGCGGACTACGAAGGCGACCGCGATGCGTTGAAGCGCCTCTACGGTGATCTTTCCCCAGTCCCGGAAGAGAAGAAGCTGGCTTCACGCGTCCTCTACTGGCGCGGGTTTGCGTTGTGGCGGCGCGCAACTAACGGGTTCAACGACACCGATGACCCGAAAGCGGTAGGTGAAGACCTCGAACAGGCTATCAACGAATTTAATGACGCCATTGCCAAAGACCCCGGATTTGTGGATGCCGAGGCTGGTGCCGCGTCTTGTCTGAACAGTCTTATCTTCCTAAACCGAAAGGATCCCGCGCGGGTGCAGGAATTGGCAGCCAAGGCTGGACCCTTGGTCAAAAATGCAGAGGCCACCGCGCCGAACAATCCCCGCCTGCTTTGGGTGCTTGGGTCAATTCGTTGGTACGTTCCTCCCGAACGTGGAGGGGGACAGGACAAAGCTCTTGCCTTGCAAGAGAAGGGACTGGAGGCCATACGGGAACACAAAGAGACTGACAGCGACCCACTGGAGCCAACCTGGGGAGAGCCCGAACTGCTGATGAGTCTTGCCTGGTCGAATTTGAACCGAACCACACCTGACCTGAAGGCTGCTGAGCAATACGCACAAGGTGCGCTCAACCTCGTCCCTTACTGGCACTACGTTCGCGACATTCTGATACCGCAGATTCGTGCCTCCCAAGTGAAGGCTGCTAGAAAGTGACGAGACCTCGGAAGTATTGTCATGGATGAATGGGTAACTATCCAATAATCGTAAGGAGAGAGAGCATGGTCGGTAAAATAAACGACGTCGTCCGCAAGGAGTTGATGATCAACGCCTCGCAACGGCGCGCCTTTCAGGCATTCACGGAACAAATGGACCTGTGGTGGCCACGAGCGCATCACCTCGGCAAATCAGAGATGAAAGAAGCCGTCCTCGAAACCAAGCCAGGCGGAAGGTGGTACGAAGTCGGAGTCGACGGCACGGAGTGCGATTGGGGAAAGGTTCTGGTTTGGAATCCTCCGCACAAGCTTGTTCTGGCCTGGCAGATCACTGCGGAGTTTCAGTACGACCCGAACTTTCTTACGGAGATAGAAGTGAATTTCGTCGAGAAAGGGCCAAAGCTTACGAGCTTCACCCTTGAGCACCGGAATATTGAAAAGTTTGGCAGCAAGGCTCAAGAAATCTGGAGCATGTTCGACTCCGAGGGTGGTTGGACGGCCACGCTCAAAAGCTTCGCGGCAATCGCTGAAACTGAGGCAACGGCCGAAAAGTAGCCGTACCTACGGATTGGCAGTGGTTACAGTTTGGGCCTGTGCGGCAGGATGGTGTCCGCTGCCGTGATCTCTGGAGGCAAGAATGAAAGCATCCCTGTTTTATCGAATCGCCGCTGTTCTTCTGCTGTTTTTTGCTGTCGGACATACAACGGGTTTTCGCCAGTCCGATCCCAATTGGGGAGTTGATACGCTTCTTGGCTCAATGCGGTCAATTCACTTTGACGTGCAGGGGTCCAGCCGCACGTATTGGGACCTCTTTGTGGCAGCCGGATTCTCTGTCGGGGTGTTCTATCTATTCGCGGCGATATTGGCGTGGCAGCTGGGTGGCCTTCCAGCAGGGTCTTTGGCGCTCATGCGCGTCACCGTGTGGGCGTTCGCCCTTTGCTTTGCCGCCATCACGGTTGTGAGCTGGAGGTACCTCTTTATCCTACCCATCGCTTTCTCCGTCGTGATTACATTATGTTTGACTGCGGCGGCGTGGCTTTCAGCTGAGTAGGTTCCCATGCCTCCGTTGCGATAGTAGGGTGGGGCAATTCGGGGACGGGAATTCGCGGACGGAATTCGCAATTCGCGGAGAGACGGGACGTTCCCCATTTTCGCGGACGGCCCTCGGTCTCAAGAATTTTCCACAGCCACCATGTGACATCTGACCTTGTGCCCGCCATCGAAGTTGCGCGATCATGGTCGAGGCAGTGACGGTCCAAAGAGATCGAAGCATGCCAGCCTAAGTCGTTTGTTCTTTAGATTTTGGTATCTAAGTTCTTTGACAACAAGATTTTGCGAGATCCGTTTCCCGAAACCCGCGCCAGGCAAGGCTTTCAGCGCCATCGAAATAAAAAAAATCACCCGAGATCCGCCGGGAATGCCAAAACGCTATCATCGCAAGAAGCCCGCCGAACTTTATTTTGCTGGAGAAATCCACAACAAAGGTGGTCCGAGAGCTGGTGGCTGGTGGCTGGCAGCTAGAAGCTAACCGCCTCCGCTAGAATGATCCCATGATCCATCCCTGGCACGACGTAACTCCCGGCGACAAGCTTCCGCAGGAATTCGATTGCGTGATCGAGATCCCATTCGGATCGAGTGTGAAATACGAACTCGACAAAGCCAGCGGACTGATCAAGCTCGACCGCGTCCTCTATTCGGCCGTCTACTATCCGGCGAACTATGGCTTCATCCCGCAGACGCTCGCCGAAGACGACGATCCGCTCGACGTGCTCGTGCTCTGCCAGGAAACAGTTGTGCCGCTCACCATCATTCACGCCCGCGCCATCGGTCTGATGACCATGATCGACACTGGCAAGCAGGACCACAAGATCATTGCCGTCGCCACCGAAGATCCCGAGTTCAACTCATATCACGAGGCCGCGGAAATGCCGCACCACCGCCTGCTCATGCTGCGGCGCTTCTTTCAGGATTACAAGCAGCTCGAAGGCAAAGCCGTCGAGGTGGACGAGATACGCCCCGCTGCCGAAGCGTATCCCATCATCCTCGACGCGCTGCACCGCTACAGCGAACAACGCCGCAAGGGCTTTAAGGCGCCGGAAAAGCACTGAGCGAAAGCGATGTTCGCAACGAATCCCCGGCATTTTTCCCTTGACTTAATGTACTAGTAGTGTAGTACATTGACACATATGGGACGAGCTTCCGCCAACGGTCAGGGTTTCCAGCTCAAACTGGATTTGTGCAGCGGAGTTCCCGTCTACCGCCAGATCATCGACCAGGTGCGGGCCGGCGTGGCGGCCAGGGACACTGACCGCCGGCGATCAACTGCCCACGGTTCGGCAGCTGGCAGTCGATCTGGCCATCAATCCCAATACGGTCATGCGCGCCTACCGCGAACTCGAACTCAGCGGCATGCTCGAAACCCACCAGGGAACCGGCACATTCATCAGCAATAAGAAGATCGTCAAGAACAGTGGAGAACGAGAGCGGCAACTCACACAGTTAGCCAGCGAGTTCGCCGCCCGCGCCGGAGCCGCGGGATTCACCGTAGAAGAACTGCTTGAACGTTTGCGCGAGTTGGCGCCTCAGTCGAAGCAAAGGAGATAAGGCCATGACGAAAATCGAAATCGGTCAGATCAGCGGTATCGGAAGGTCACTGTTTGTCATCTGCTTGTTGGCCGGCGCAATCGTCAGCGCCGCCACAAAGCATCCGGCTGGAATCATTGCCGGCGCTGTCCTCGGCGTCTACCTGCTATTCGCCATCAAAGTGGTGCAGCAATGGGAGAAGGTCGCAGTGTTGCGGCTGGGGCGCTATGTGGGCCTGCGCGGGCCCGGGCTTTTCCACATTGTGCCGATCGTCGAGACCCTCAGCCCATATGTGGACCAGCGGGTGCGCGTGGCGAACGTTTCGGCCGAATCGACGCTGACCCGCGACACCGTCCCGGTCAACGTGGATGCCATCGTGTTCTGGCTGGTATGGAATGCGGAAAAATCCATTCTGGAAGTGGAGAACTTCATCGAGGCCATCAACATGAGCGCCCAGACGGCGCTGCGCGAATCGATCGGCCGTCACGAACTGGCGCAGATGATCACCGAGCGCGAGACGCTCGGGCGAGAATTGCAGCGCATTCTCGATGAAAAGACCAATCCTTGGGGCATTACCGTGCAATCAGTGGAAATTCGCGACGTAAGAATTCCGCAGGGCCTCGAAGATGCGATGTCGCGTCAAGCTCAGGCCGAACGCGAGCGGCAGGCGCGAATCATTCTGGGCCAGGCGGAAACCGAAATCTCCAACAGCTTTGTGCAGGCCGCCGCGGCCTACGCGGAAAACCCTGTGGCCCTGCATCTGCGCGCCATGAACATGCTGTACGAAGCGATTAAGGAAAAAGGCTCGATGGTGATTGTGCCCTCGTCAGCCGTGGAGACGATGGGCCTGGGCGGAACGCTCGCGACCGCATCCCTGGGCGGAGCCAAGGCCCAGTGAAAAGCGAATGGAAGCGAAATGACACGCCGGAAACGGCTAAGAGAGGAGAAAATTCATGAGTTGGCTTAAAACAGGCAATCTCGCAAGACTGAGGAACAGAGTGTGCAGTGTAGCATTGCTGGTAATTCTAATCACGATGTCAGCAGTTTCCCGGAGCAGCGCACAGGCGATGCAAAAAGGGATCAGCGTGCAGTTAGCGCCCACCAACAGTGCGGTGCCAGTGCCCGATGCGGACAACCAAGACGCATTGATTGTCACGGTGACCGACACCGGCAAACTCTATTTCGGAATCGATCCAGTCGCGCCCAGCTCGCTGGCCGAGAAGCTCAAGGGGCGCCTGTCTGATCGCACGCAAAATCTTTATATCAAGGCCGACGCCAGGGCGCCTTACGCGAGCGTGGTGAAAGTTTTGGACGCGGCGCATACAACCGGTGTCGCTGATGTAACCCTGCTCACAACTCAACCAAAGGCGACGAAAGCGGGAACGGTAGTATTTCCGGAAGGTATTGAAATGGAGTTGGCTCGGCGTTCGCCTGTGGCGCCGAAATGAAAAGGGACTGCGGAGGAAGTTATGACGGATACACAGTCGATGCGAGGTCCCGCGGATGGGCACGGCTATCGCTGGCTGACAACGGTCGTCTCGCTGGCTGTGGGAGCGGCGTTCTTCGGCCTATGGTTCTGGCTGCTGCCGGGATGGCTCGGTTTCAGCGTGCAAATGGCGGGTGCGGCGCGATGGCGATGGCTGGCGGCGATTCCGTCGGTGTTGGGGTTCGCTGTTGCTTTGCGCTGCGTTTGGGATTTCGGATGGACGGGACGCGGCACGCCGGCTCCGGTCGCTCCGCCGCAGCGATTAGTTGTCGTGGGCTTCTACCGCTACGTCCGGAATCCCATGTACCTCGGCTTCGCAGCCGGATGGATCGGGTTGTGGGTGATTCTCGGGCATCCCAATCCCAGAGTAATCGCTGCCGTGGCAGCGGTTGCCGTCGCCGTACATCTGTTTGTGATCTCTTACGAAGAACCCACTCTGCGCGGGAAGTTCGGGGAACAGTATGAAGAGTATCGCCGCAACGTGCGTCGCTGGTGGCCGCGGTTGCGAGGCTGGAATCAGTGATGACCGCGAGTGGCGGCTAAAGCCGCTGTTAATCTTGTCGGGCTTAACGGGTGCGGCTTGAAGCCGCGCCCCTTTCAAAACCGAATGAGCGGCCAGGACCGCGGCAGGGACATCCGAGAATCTGCCCTGAGCGAAGTCGAAGGGGCGGCTGTCCCCACATTTTCAGCTACCAGACGTGGCAGGCGTTTTCGGCCACCATGGGCTGTCCCGCTTTACATCCCCACGCCTTCTGGAACTCCGGCATGTTCTGCACCACGCCGTCGACGCGGTATTTGCCCGGCGAGTGAGGATCGGTGAGCACGCGCACGCGGGCAACTTCAGGCCGCCGCTTCTCGCACCAGACGCGGGCAAATCCCAGGAAGAAGCGCTGCTCGGGCGTGTAGCCGTCGATCTTCATGCCTTCTTTTCCGGTCTTGTCATCGGCGATCATGCGCTCGAGCGCCATCAGGGCGATGCGGGCGCCGCCATTGTCGGCGGTGTTCTCGCCCAGCGTGAGTTTGCCGTTGAGCTTCAGGTCATCGACAGCAACAAAGTTTGAGTACTCGTCGGACACGCAACTGGCGCGCCTCTCGAATTCCTTGCCGTCCTGTTCCGTCCACCAGTCGTGCAGATTGCCTTGTGGATCAAATTTACGGCCCTGATCGTCGAAGCCGTGCGTGAGTTCGTGGCCAATGACCAGGCCGATGCCGCCGAAGTTGACCGAATCGTCCATTGATTTATCGAAGAACGGCGGCTGCAGGATGCCGGCGGGAAACACGATCTCGTTTAGCGATGAACTGTAATACGCATTCACGGTGGGCGGAGTCATGCCCCACTCCTTGCGGTCGAGAGGCTTGTCGATCTTCGCGATGTCGCGTTTCGTCTCGAATTCGTTGGCGCGAAAAGCGTTGCCCAGCAGGTCATCGCGCTTGATCACGATCGAACTGTAATCGCGGTACACATCGGGATAGCCGATCTTGTTGCGGATGGCATCGAGCTTAACCTTGGCCTGCCTCCTGGTTTCTTCGCTCATCCAGGAAAGATCATGGATGTCTTCGGCGAGCGACTTCTCCAGAGCGTCTACCATCTTGAGCATACGCTGCTTCCCTTCGGGGCCGAAGGTTGCGTCCACGTATTTCTGGCCGAGGGCTTCGCCGAGTTCACGGTCAGTGAGGCTGATGCAGCGCTTCCAGCGGGCCTGGATTTCCTTCTGGCCGGTGAGGTTCTGCTGGAACTTGAAGTTGGCCTCGACAAAGGGCTGCGAAAGCCACGGCGCCCCGGCGTTCAGCACATGCCAACTCACATAGGTCTTGAGCGAATCAAGAGATTCGGATTCCAGCGTCGCGTTCACCTGTTTGAAGAAGTCGGGATTGGTAACGTTCATCTGAGAAAAGTTGGGAGCGCCGATTGCGACGAAATAGCGATTGAGATAGAAGTTGGGGCCAAGCGCGACCGCCTCGTCACGGCTCATCTTGTGGTCGCGGTTCTTGGGATCGCGGCGGGAGGTGCGGTCCATGGAAGCTTTGGCCAAAGCGGTCTCGACACGGAGCACAGTTTGCGCGGAATTGGCCGCCTGCTGCGGCGTCTGGCCTGCCAGCGTGAACGACTGGGTCACGTATTCGACCAGACGCTGCCGCATCTCCTTCATCTTCGGGTTGTCGTCTTTGATGTAGTAATCGCGGTCCGGCAGTGACAAGCCGCCCTGGTCGATGTAGGCGATGACTTGATCGGCGTTGTGCAGGTCTGATTGGGAGAAAAAGGTGAACAGCGCGCTCGGCCCGATCATGCGCACGTGCGCGATCTCGTCGATTAGAGCGCCCTTGTCTTGCGCGGCTGCGACGCGGTCAAGCTCTGGCTTAAGTGGGGCGATGCCTTTCGCGTCCACCGCCTTCTCGTCCATGCAGGAGGCGTAGAGGTCGCCAATTTTCTGGTCGATCGCATCGCGGCTTGCACTACCGGCCGCTGCTTTCTCCAGAATGCCGCGCTCGATCTCTCTGTTGCGTTCGTTGAGTTCAACGAAGCTGACCCACTGCGATTGATCGGGAGGAATCTCGGAGTTCTTGATCCAGTTGCCGCAGGCGTATTGATAGAAGTCCACGCAGGGATCGATGGTCTTGTCAATGTTGTCGAGGCTGAAACCGGGGGCGGGTTTGGCGGAGGAAGACGTTTGAGCGGAACTGACCAGAGTCGCCAAAAGAAACAGGGCTGGCAAGAAACGGAACACCCGCATGGGAAACCTCTCATTATGTAGGAACGTTGAGATTCTAAAACTTAGACTCGGCACGGGCAAGGATGGCGAGGAAATCTGAGTCTGGCTCGCCGTGCACAGTTTCCCGGCGTACCGTTCCCGCAGCGTCCGAGTATAATCGTGGACTGAAGAATCCCCATGAAAGCTGGCTCTGACATGACCCCGACGAATGGCAATTCCGGCAATGCCAACAACGGCTACAGCGCGCCCAAGCCGCGCGCAGACTGGCTGGCACGGCGCGAGCAGGAGAACACCGACGGCAACTTCTCGCAGATGCACTATGCGCGCCAAGGGATCGTCACCGAAGAGATGGGCTACGTTGCTCACCGCGAAAAGATCGCGCCGGAACTGGTGCGCGATGAAGTGGCGCGCGGCCGCATGATCATTCCCGCGAACATCAACCATCCGGAACTGGAACCGATGGCGATCGGCGTAGCATCACTGTGCAAGATCAACGCCAACATCGGCAACTCGGCTGTGACTTCGGAAGTCAACGAAGAGTTGAAGAAGCTGCACACCGCCGTGCATTACGGCGCCGACACGGTGATGGATCTTTCCACGGGCGGCAATATTCACGAAATTCGCGAGGCTATTCTGCGGCATTCGCCGGTTCCCATCGGCACGGTGCCGATTTACGAAGCCATTGCGCGGGTTAAGCGCGTTGAAGATCTGAATGCCGAAGTGATGCTCGAAGTGATCGAAGAGCAGGCCGCGCAGGGCGTGGATTACATGACGATTCACGCCGGCGTGCTGATTCAATATTTGCCGCTGATCTCGAAGCGCATCACCGGAATCGTGAGCCGAGGCGGCGCCATTCTGGCGCAGTGGATGGCCTACAACCACAAGCAGAATTTTCTCTACGATCGCTTCGACGACATTTGCAAGATTTTCAAGAAGTATGACGTCAGCTTTTCATTGGGAGACGGGCTGCGTCCGGGATGCGTGGCCGATGCCAGCGACGAGGCTCAGTTCGCCGAACTGAAAACTTTGGGCGAGCTGACGAAAATCGCCTGGCATCACGACGTGCAGGTGATGATCGAAGGTCCTGGCCACGTTTCCATGGACAAGATTAAGGAGCAGGTCGAGAAGGAAGTTGAGTTGTGTTACGAAGCGCCTTTTTATACTTTAGGGCCGTTGGTTACTGACATCGCTCCGGGCTATGACCACATTACGTCGGCGATCGGCGCGGCCATGATTGGGTGGTATGGCGCGGCGATGCTGTGCTATGTCACTCCTAAGGAGCATTTCGGTTTACCAAACGAGAAAGACGTGAAAGACGGCATCATCGCCTACAAGATTTCCGCCCACGCCGCCGACATCGCCCGCGGACGCCCCGGCGCCCGCGACCGCGATGACGCGCTGAGCTATGCGCGGTATAAGTTTGATTGGGAAAAACAATTTGCTTTGTCGTTGGATCCCGAGACAGCCCGCTCCATGCACGACGAAACCCTGCCCGATGACTTCTACAAAGAAGCAGCCTTCTGCTCCATGTGCGGTCCGAAATTCTGCTCGATGAATTATTCGTCAAAGGTGGACGAATATAACAAGCAGGTGCATGGGATCGAGAAGAAGGATTATTCGGAGTTGGTGGAGCGGCTGGTGACGCTGAAGTAAAACACGCGCTTGAACCTACCCCAAAGCGAGGTCTATGGATCACCACGAGGCAGTCCGGAAATTTGAACACTTGATGTTGAAAGAGGCCGATCACGCACGCGAAGTAGCGACGGAACTGGAGGCCTTGGTGCCGATCCTGACGACTGAGAACTCTCGACAGCTCGCACAGTTGCAAATAAAGGCGAGCCACAGGCAAGCCAAAGAGTTTCGCGAATTGGCGGAGAAGGTGAAAGAGAAATAGTGCCGGGTGAGCCCCAAATTCTGTTCGATGAACTATTCGTCGAAGGTCGACGAATACAACAAGCAGGTGCACGGGATCGAGAAGAAGGATTGTTCGGAGCTGGTGGAGAAGCTGGTATCTATTAAGTAGGTTCGCGTGGACCGGACGCGCCAGCCTAAACTTCAGGACATATTACGCAGGTAGGGCGATATCCGCATAGCACGAAGATTCTCCGGTGACAGCCCCGTGACTCCAGAGCCCTCCGTACCGATAATATGGAGGTCGTCTAATAGATCGACATAGACGCGGAGATGTAGCGCATCCCAGATTGATATCCAGTAACGAACTATGAGCGGGTCCTCAATCGGAGACAGGCGCGTAACTTTGAAGCCCGGACCAAAATCGAAGATCTTAGCGAACGGCGCTAGTGGCTCAGGTACGATGCCGCCGGCCAAATCAACTGCTGTGCCTACCCCATAGGGACTCTCTACAAACCTTCCCTTGATCTTGTGCTCGCAGACGCGGGCGATTTTTTCCGCAATAATGGAAAGGCTCGCCCATGGAATCGGTACTGCCCAAGGAGAATTCTCATAAGGTCCCAAGCCCGGGATAGCTCCAGGCCCTCCCGCAACATCCGCGTAAGGAATAAGCTCGGCTCTAAGTCTGGCTCGCAGACGCCCCCGATAGGTCTTTTCTATCTCCGACAATCCGTCGGTATCGAAACCCAACGAGCGGAGCACCTTGGAAAGCAACCCGGAGACTGCCTCCTTTTTCGGATCGATGCATAGCACAGCTCGGATAAGGAGATCTTTTTCAAGCCGTCCTAACTCACTGTTACATTTTGGGCAGCTTGGTGCCGTCCAGCGCTGCACTCTGCCCGGGGTTGTGTCTGGATACCAAGAGTCCGGAAACCCGTGATCTGCTGTTATTGATTCGCTCAGACGGAGGCAATGTACACATCGTCCTGTTTCCGGAGACGTCTTTGCCATGCACTCCCTCAATCGACTCTTTCTTTACTATTTTCTCTTTCCGCGAACCATTGGTCAAACAGCCGGTTGCCCCATCCTTTTGCGCTCTTGCGAAGGAGTGGGCGTCAAGAGCGCTGCAGGACGTGCCCGCCTCCTCACTCCTTCTTCTCCCAATACACAGTCACCGCGTTCGGCTGCCTTGAGGCGTTCTGTTTCTCCTCTGTTGTCGTGGCCTGTCGGATGAGAGATTGTCGTTCCTCGTCTCCGAAAACGCTTGTGCGCTTTTCGTACTGACAACCTTTAGCCCCGAGGGGCACGTGCATGAAGTCGCAGTCGGGCGGTCTTTTTTCGACCGTGATGTTTGCGAATCCCGCGTCGTACCTCATTGAGTACCACACCTTGTCCGTCCACCGATCCGCGCCAGAACCGGACCAGTTCTCAAGCAGGAAGATGAAGAGCAGGACCCAGAGGAAGCTGGACGCCTCGGACCGGGACCGCAGTGTCGCTAGAATCTCTTTAAGTGTGGAGTGAGCGCTTTCGAGCTCTCGAACCGTCCTCTCTCTGGAATCGTCGCTACTATCAGAATTGTGGCCACGATCCTGCGGGGTGTTGTCGTACCCGGCTGGGGCCTTCAACCCGCAAATCGGGCATACACCTACGCTTCGCGTATCACCGCATCGGTAGCACCATCACGCGCGATACCCCTCGCTATGCAAAGTTTCCGGCATACTCTACTCCGTTGCCCCCCATTGATGGCCACACCGGGCGCATATCCAAGGCAGTCCGAATCGGCTTGAGGCGGGCACCCCATCCTATCGCGTTCCTTGAAAAGGGCGGGAAATCAGCCGGGTGCCAGGTGCCCGGCTTCTCGCCTTCTTTGCGAGAGGTGGGATCGCCTCCTTTTCAAAAACACCGACAACCGAGACCATGGCGGGCGTATCCTACCGAGATCTTGGATTTGGTTCATCCGTCGCTCGAAGGCTTTGGTGTTTGAGAACCGCAACTCCCGGAGTATCCTAAAGGTATGTCAGTGAATTGGCTTAAGGTCGCTCAAAAGATGGCCGAGGACGCGCGGGGCGCAGTTGGCGATCAATCGCCAGCGTCTTCGGGAAATCATGGAGAAACGCGACCCGCAGCAAACCACACAACAACATCCTACGGAATGCTCAGTGACCTTCCCTCGGCTGACTATCATTGCCGGCGCTAACGGTTGTGGCAAGTCAACATTAACCAGCAGATCGAGCTTCATCTATAAGACTCCGCTTCTCGATGTTGCGCGCGGTTTCGGCATTGTTCTCGACAAGCAGACGGTCGTGGATACCAAAATTGACGTAGACCACGGCCGCGAACGTAATCAGATAGGCAAATCCCGCGACTTTTGCGGCGGTCTGTTGGGCCGGCTCTAGTGTGCGGAGTGTTGTTTCGGGCGTGTCTAAGCGGCTACTCAATGAAGCCGTGCTCATATTTTTTGCCTCCCTCGCAAGCGTTTGCCGATCAGGCGAAGATCTCCCATTGCTTCGCACCATCGAGATCGCTCATTGCGCCCGGTTCTCGCAGGCGGATGGGCCGCAGCCAAAGTATTCGCGAACGCGTTGCCGGAAGCGTTCCCGCTCTTCCGGCGTCCTCGGCTCGCAGCGCTCCGCCATGCGACGGCGGAAACTAGAGCGGCCGGGACCGCGCCATCGATGTCCTCCGAAGAGGATGCGGCACAGGATGAGAAGTCCAAGCGCCTGCCAGAAGGTAATCTGGCGCCAGCCGAAGAGCGGCGGCAGCAGCCAATTCCAGAGTTTCAGCACTACTTCGCCACCGATGACTGCGAATAGCAGCATCGCCAGGATCGCCAGCGGAACGATGAAGATCCATTTCCTTTTCATGTTGTTCTCCTAACTTCTTCGTGAACTCTTGGTGGGGCTTTGCAATCTGTCCGCACGCGGTTGCAGAATGCGGCGAGTAGAAAGACTCCTGCTCGCCGGTTTGAACAAGTCATAGAAGAGAGCCGTCAGAGCGAGATAGCACGCGGTCACGATGAGGTCGACTACGAAGCCCAGCCTGCCATGAGCGAAGAAGACGACTCCTCCCGCCAGTATGGTGAGCAAATAGAAGACAACCGCAAATCCGGGATTGAGATGCGCGGACGCTTCTGCAATCTGGTCTTTCCTCACTGGTGTATTCATAGTCGTCACTCCTTGCCAGATCCGGTTTCAACGTACAGCCAATGATGGTTGTGAGACGCTCACCACCGTTCCGGTTCTCTTGTATGCCTTTGCGAAGCGGACCCGGAATAACCAGAAAATCATCAAGATCAGCGGCAGGACACTCAGGAGAACAAGTACGCCCGTCTTCTGTAATATCACGGGAAATATTTGTTGCCGGGCCAGGAATATGGAAGCCGCGGCGATGAACAGCGCAAAGCACATACGCCAAAGATGCCGGGCTCGACGCAGTGCGCCGGCAATACCGCCGCGCACGAGCATACGAATGTCGCCAACGGTAGCAAGCAGGGCTATGGAGCCAAGGAAAAAGTAAGGCCCAGGGGGATAATCGTACTTTAATCCGGTGGGACTGGTTGCCGCTTGTAACCCCAGGGTCATCTCAGTAGCCGTGACCGCCAGGACAATCAGGAGCGCGCCCCAATCGAAAATGCCCGTCCCCCCGTCTTTGCGCCTGGCGGTGAGCCATGCCGTCGCCACCAGATAGAGCGTTAGCGTGCCTCCCAGAACATTGCCCGGTTGATGCTTCATGAGCGCCAGGTACACTCCGCTTGCAGAGAGGCTCATCATCGATATGACAAATACGTTTCCAGCGAGGCCATGCTGGCGGGAACCTTTGCGGAGAAACACCGCGACAAATCCAGACAGCATGCCCAAGGTGCCGGACGCAACGTGAAGAAGCAGTATCGGCGAGTGCGACATTTTGCCCTCCTCTAGATCGGTCCTTGATAGCGCCTTAGCCGCACCGCTGCGGCGAGAAATATCGCGGCCATGATCAACCCGAGCCACAGACTTGGGCTGCTCAGAAATCTCCCCGTAGCAAGTTGCGCCAGAGGAATAAAATGCGCATCGACCGAGACGCCATTCTTGTCTTTGAGGTCGAAAGCGACCGGAGCGAAGCCAAACAGACGATCTTGCAGCAGGGCGCCGAAATACGAAGTGTGGAACGCAATGTTTTCGGCGGCGGCAATCGCCAGCGGTGGCAACACAGCCCATAGAAATGTCGCGCGCCGCGCCCAGCCGGAAACCAGCAGAAACCAACAGTAAATGGGCGCATGCCAGAGCGCTAGCACAGTCGTACCGTAGAGCGTGACCAATTGCATCTCGAACAAGGGCGGGGCCCACGGCGTTGCAGTACTCGCACGAGTCACCAGCAGGACGGCGGCGTTCAGCAGCAGCATGATGAGTTGCAGGGTGACGGTGATCGCAACGACGAGCAGCGGCAGCACCACAAGAGGAATGCTCGCCTTGGAGAGCACGGTCGTAAGGTCGGAAACCGGCAGCGACTTCCAGAACAGGATGCTGCGATCGCGGCGTTCACCGTGCAGCGCGTCGAGCGAGTAGAAGATCCCAACGAGAAACGCGATTAGCATGATCAGCATCGCAGCGTGACTGTAGGGCATGGCAAGCACGTTGATCGGAGGCATCTCGTGGTGCGCCCCCATTCCGCGCATGCTGCGCGGCACCCAAAACAGGCTGATCAAGAAGCCGAACAGGTAGACGGCGGCGACCGCGAGCGGCGCGATATAGATGGAACGGTTCTCCCACAATTCGCGTCGTAGCGACCAGTACAGCGGCCGAGTCGCTGACAATGCCGCGGGTGGGACTCTCGGCGCGTCGAAGGACTCGGGAATGGCGTTTGATGGAGTATTCATCGAGTGGCTCCTTGTGCCGAACCTGCATGATCTCCCATTAAGGCGACGAATAGGTCGGCGATGCCGGGAGTGCGCACATCCCCTAGTGCAGCGTATTGCTGACGATCGGCGTGACCGGACTTCAAATCGGACTTCAAATCGAACACCAGGATGCTGCGGCCGAGAACCTGGCGCTCGTGAATCGGCTTGAGGGCCCGCGCCGCGACGACTTGTTCGGGACGAACTGTCACTTCCAGATAGCGCGACTCGAATTCCTCCATGCTGCAATCGAGCACGATGCGCCCGCGGTTGATGAACATAAGGTCGGTGATGACGTGCTGGACGTCTTCCACCTGATGCGTGGTCACGACAATGGTGCGGCTGCGATCGAAGTAGTCATTCAGCAGCGAATCGTAGAACTGCTTGCGGTATAGGAGGTCGAGGCCAAGCGTCGGCTCATCCAGTACCAGCAATCTCGCGTCAATGGCCATGACCAGGGCGAGGTGCAGCTGGGTCACCATGCCCTTCGATAATTCCCTGACCTTGCTGGCGCGGCGGATGTCGGTCTTCGCCAGAAAACCCTCCGCTTTCGCCCGATCGAATCGCGGGTGGACGCCGGCCACGTAGTCGAGCGCCTGCGAAACCCTTATCCAGCGCGGCAGCACGGCGACATCGGCTATGAAGCAGACATCGCGCATCAGTTGGTCGCGCTCGCTCCAGGGATCGCGTCCGAGCACCCTCAGTTCGCCCTGATATTGGGTGAGGCCGAGGATCGCGTTGAGCGCAGTGCTTTTGCCCGCTCCGTTGGGACCGATGAGTCCGAGGATGTGGCCCTCTTCGACATGCAAATCGACGCCGTCCAGCGCGATGGTTTTGCCGAAGGCCTTGCGGAGGCCGCGTGCGTCTATGACTTTCATGGCTTCGGTTCCTCCTCTTTAGCGTTCGACGGCCGGGCGGGAGGGGCAGAGGCGCCATTCAGCAGTTCTTCCGTCTTTAGTCCGAGCCGCTGAATGGTGGCGTGGACCCGGGGCCATTCCTCAGCAAGAAATTTCTGGCGTTCGCCCTGCAGCAGCAGATTGCGTGCGCCCACATTGATGAACATGCCCCGACCTCGCTTACTCTCGACCAATTGCTCGTCGACCAATTGTTGATAGCTCTTCAAAACCGTAAGTGGATTGACCCGATACTCGGCCGCGACATTGCGCACGGAGGGCAGCGGATCGCCTTCCTTGAGCACGCCATCGAGAATCATCGCGACCACACGGTCGCGAATCTGGCGGTAAATCGGCTGACTGTCGTTCCACTCACGGTCCATAAAGTTTTCCAGAATAGCCCTTACCGAGATGCGCCCCCGTCAATTCTTCCGCTGCAGGTCGAAGTGCGCGTGAATCGGCTTGTCCCCCATCATGAACGTCCAATCCTCGGTGTGATGGTTGGCGTCGATGATGGTGAACACCCCATGGTGCATGTGGTGCTCCGGACTCCCGCTGATGTCCTTGAGCTCAAACTCAACTACCTGGCCGTTAGGCGACATCTTGCCGGTCATGCGGGGCCGGTTCCCCGCGTCGCAATAGTGAACCAGCGTAAGCTGGTCTCCATCCACGTAAAGCATGGTGACCGGATGGTCGTACTTTGTCGCATCCAACGGCGTTCCTGCTTCCTGAAGCTCGTGCACGAGCACGTTCCCCCGCGAGGTCACACGCATGGAAACGTGGAGCGGCTTGCCGCCTGACATTTCTGGCATCTCCGGGACGCTGACGGGGCCTTCCCACTCTCCCGCCAGGCTTTTCAGGGTTGCGAAGGACTTCTGCGCCTCGGAGGGCACAGAAGCCACTGAGGACTTTTGCATGTCGGACTGGGCAAACGCGGTGGCGGCGACCAGAACGAATAGAATGGAAAGTGCGATGCGTGATTTCATAGTCAGTGTTCTCCTTTTTTTGCGATGCAAGTGTGGAAACTCTTTGGTACGCCTCACTTTGTCCGCTGCAGGTCGATGTGCGCGTGGACCGGCTTGTCCCCAGGCGTCATATATGTCCAGTCCTCGGTGTGATGGTTCGCATCGATTGCAGTAAAGACTGCGTGGTCCATGTGTCCGTACTCCGTGCTACCGGCGACATCGAGAAAAGCGAACTCGACCGTTTTTCCGTCCGGCGACATCTTGCCCGTCATACGGGGCCGATTCCCTGCATCGCAATAATGGGTCAGGAGCAGGCGGTCGCCGTCGAGATAAAGCATGGTGATCGGATCGTCAGGTCTTCCCTCTCCCGTCATCTCATGCACGATCGCGTTCCCCATGGAAGTCACGCGAAGGGAGGCGTGCGTGATCTTGCCTTCTATGTCGGCTTGCGGCGGAACGGTTGTCACGTGGCCTTCCCAGGAACCCGCCAGAGTTTTCAGTTTGTCGAAGGATTTTTGCGCGTCAGACTGCGCGAAAGCCACGGTAGAGAGAGACATCAGAACAACGGACAGCATAAAACGAAGGGATTTCATGTTTCATTCTCCTTAAACTTTCTGCTAATAGGTCCGGGTTTGCCTCACGTAATAGGGGTGACCAACAAACCTCCTGATCGACAACTAGTGTTATAGTTAACTATAACACTATACAACATGTCAAGCTTTTTCTTCTCGCGTTCCCGCCACACCCTATATCCGCTTTAGAAACACTGGTTTGCAGGCAAGGCGATGCGACGAGGCAATTGTGGCTTTACACCGTTTTGGCCTTGGATTGAGCAACATCCTAGACAAGGCGCTCCGGACTCACCTTTCGCGGGCCTTTGTCGAGTGGAAGCCGCTGACGTCTGTGGCCGTAGCGTGCTATTGGGATTTAAATCGACGCTTCAGTTTGTTTTGCCGAGAGGGGCATGTCATTGACGCTCATCGATGTGCTGCTGATGTTGTGATTCATGTTCAATCAAATCGGCTCGAATCCTGAGACCCTACTTCCCTTCCAGCGAAATATCCCCGATCGAAACGTGGGCACGCAGTTCGTACTTGCCGTCGCCCTGGTATTTCAGGGTCTTGCCGAGGAAGCCCGCGCTGACGTCTCCTGTGCTGGTGTTTACGTCGCCGATGCTGGTGCTGGCGCGCACGAGGCGGTAGGCCGAGCGGCCGAACGCGACCCGGATGTCGCCGACGCCTAGTTGAAGATCCTTGTCGCCCTCGATGTCCTCGATCCTGAGGTCGCCGACCTTCTCATGCACCTCAAGATTGGTGTTTTCTGGCACCTCAAGTTCCACATCGAACTGCGTGTTGCCGCCAGTGGGCGCATGGAATTCGATATAAGCGTCTCGGGTGTGGACATCGATATCTACGTGCGAGTCTTTCACATGGCTCTCGCGCCGAGACTTGACGGTGTAATGAAGGCTGATCTTGCTGGAATCGCCACGCCTGATGTGCAGATCGCCCACGTTCAGACGTACGTGTACCATGCCGCCGGCGGCGAAGTCTCGAATCTCGCTGTGCGACTCTTCGTAGTTCCAGTGGTCTGAAGCGGCGCAAAAGGGCGCCAGGAAGAGGCATATTACGATTGTCTTGTGAAGCAGGGTCAAACGGATGGGAGACTTTCCGGGCATGGAGCACCTCCGGCGCACGGGCGCCTGTTCGGGATACGCATGGGAAAGGGCCGCGGTTCCCATAGAATTCTGATCCTATGGACGCAATCGCGGGCGAGGGCGGCCCGCGCCACACTAGCTTAGGTCTTGAAGTCGGCCACGCCATCCCACACCAACTGCACGGCGATGGCGAGAATCAGAAAGCCGAAAATCTTGTTGATGGCTCCGATAGCGCTGGGCCCAAGGCGGCGGACCAGCGGGCCTCCCAACCAGAAGAAAAGTAACACGGAAAGCGCCACGCAGGCGATGCCGATGACCATCCCCAGATAAGACGCGGCGCTGTCCACGTGCGCCGCCAGCGCCATGACCGCGCCGATCGCTCCTGGTCCGGACATGAGCGGCATAGCGAGCGGCGTAAGAGAGATGTCTTCTTTATCTTGCGCCTCGTGGCTCTCCTCCGGCGTGATGCGCGCATGAGACGTGACCATGCCCCAAGCCGTGTTGGCAACGATCAATCCGCCGGCAATCTTCAGCACAGGCAGCGAGATGCCAAAGAAATACAGAACGAAGCGTCCGAAGAACAAAAACGTGACCAGAATAACGAACACCCAAACGCCGGTCTTTACGGCGGTGCGCCGGCGATCCTGGGCGGTCCAGGTAGAGGTCATGCTGAAGAAGATCGGAATGCCGCCAAAAGGATCGACGATGGGAAACAGGGCCAGAAACGTAGCCGCCGCCGAGTGCGGAAGCGTGCGCAGAAATTGCCCGAGAGCGTGGGTGGCATTCACGGTCAGCGATACCCCTCCAGAACCTTCGCCGCGCGCTCCAGCGCAGCCGCTAGAACTGCGAATTGCTTACGTACTCGTTCGGCGTCTCCCTTGTCGAGAGCTTCATTCACTCCCGGAATCACCACCGCCGCATAGCCCGTATATTCACCGGGAGCATAGATTGCGTGGTGGAACCAGGGACGGTGCGGCAGTCCCTCCGGCACCAGCAGAGCGCGCTCGGCCCTTAGCAGCGCCTGGTTCAGCCGAGCCGCATCTCGCGGCGGATTCTTCTGTTTCAACAGGATCTTGGCCCCTGCCTCCTGAAAATGTTTCACTGCCGCGCTCGCCGCAGTCAGATCGGGCACGCGGGCGCCGAACTTGCTTTCCCCTCTCTTCCTGGCCGCATCGACGTAAACGGCAATCTCTTTTCCATATTCGTCATAGTCGTAGGGCAGCACGTCGGCATCGGCCATACGCAACGCCTCCAGGCCAAAAACTCTAGCCATCTGCTGGACATAGACGAAATCCGGGTCGCCGAACTTCTTGAACCAGGCAAAATTATCGAACACCGAGTGATACACGCCGTAAGGTCCGGTGGAACTTATATCGGTCGAGGGCACGCCGAGATGCTGCTGGAAAGCGCTGTAATCGGAGCCGCTGCCCAGGTCGCCAACCGGAACATCGCCCGAGGAAGGCGCGGCCGGCATCCGGCGGGCTTCTCCGACGGCATCCGCGGGAGATTGCGTCGATGCGCCGCCCGGCTGATCGAACTTCCGCCACGCCTCGTAGACAGTTCCGCCTTTGGGACTGGGCACCGCCTTGGTCACATCGCGCAAGAACTGTTTCAAGCTGGGCACGGCCGAGGCGCCAAACTTCGGACCTGAATCACCCACGTCCATGTTGAAATACGCGGCAGCACTGGCCAGGTTGGCTTCGTGTTGCTCGGCCCATTCGGTGGAACCCATCAGACCTTCTTCTTCGCCATCCCAACTCGCAAATATCATGGTCCGCTCCGGTTTCCAGCCCGATTTCAGGAGCTCGCCGATCCCGTGCACGGCTTCGAGCATCGCTGACGTGCCGCTGTTAGGGTCGACCGCACCGTAGACCCACGCATCGCGGTGGTTGCCGGCAATCACCCATTCGTCCGGAAATTCGCTGCCATGCACCCGGCCGATCACATCCCACAGAGTGCGAAACTGATAATCCTGCTTCAGATGCATCTTCACCCGCACCGGTCCCGGTCCCACGTGATAGGTGAAAGGCAGCGCGCCCTGCCATTCGCGCGGCGAATCGGGCCCGCCCAGATGTTGAAGAATGGGCGAGGCATCGTGGTAGGAGAGCGGCGTAACCGGAATCTTCGGCATCTGCGCGGAGTTCTCTGGAGAAACGCGCTTGCTCTCCGGCAACGACGGCAGCGAGGCAAATCCCGGGGTTGTTGGATCGCCGGGAAACTCGAACATGTACCCCACCGATCCCCGCTGCACACCGGTATCGGGCCGCCACGGCCCCGCGGGGTACTTATCGCCTCGCCGCCAGCCGTCATCGAACGGATCCGAATAGAGGAGCACTCCCGCGGCGCCGTGTTCCTGCGCGATGAAGACCTTCACCCCGCGAAAGTTTTGGCCGTAGCGTACCAGCACGATCTTGCCGCGCACATCGATCTTCAACTTTTCCAGCTTCTCGAAATCCTCGGGCGCGCCGTAGTTGGCGTAAACCACCGCGGCCTCGATGTCTCCTGACGGCGACATGCCGCTAAACGGCATCACTATGCGGGGGTCGCCGTCATATGGATCGCCATCCACGTGCTCACGCGTGGGCCCGTGCATTTCGACTCCGGCGGGCGCGGTGATGTCAACGCTAATCTCCGCAGGATAGTTCATCCACACTTTGTATTCGACGATTTCGGTGTCGAGCCCGGCGGCGCGAAACTTCTGCGCCACATAGTCCGCCGTTGCTTTGTCCTCCACGGTGCCCGCCATGTGCGGCGCTTGCGTCAGTGTGCGCAGGTGCTCTTCGGCCAGCTTGGGATCAGGCACGGCAAGAAACCGGGCTTCGGTGGCGGCTTCCGCAGCGGAGTCGCGAAAGCCGAAGATGGGTTGAGAAGCAGCGGAAGACTCTGGCCCGTAGCCGCTGACGCCGGGCGGTAGAAACGCAAATAGGATGACTGACGAAAGAAGAACGGATGAAAACAATCTCATGAGGCTCCCGCTGCGAAAGTAAGTAAGGTAGCACAGCGGGAGTAAAGCATGCAGCCGATGCGTGAACCTTCAGGGGCCGATGTCACAAGAGGGCGACTATCTTACCTGCCCGGTCCCCACAATCTCGTACTTCGAAGAAGTGAGTTCCGCCAGCGCGAAGGGGCCGCGGCAGTGGAGTTTCTGGGTGCTGATGCCCATCTCGGCGCCGAAGCCGAATTCCGCGCCATCGGTGAAGCGGGTCGAGGCATTCCAATACACCGCGGCCAGATCCACCCCCCGCAGAAACTTGCGAGCGTTTGCCTCATCGCGCGTCACAATAGAATCGGAGTGCTTTGTCGAATATCGATTGATGTGGGCAATCGCCTCGTCCACGTTCGCTACCACGCGGACTGCCATGCAGAGCCGCAAGTATTCTTCATACCAGTCTTGATCCGCGGCGGGCTCAATGTTTAGCCCGCCGGCCAGACTCCGCGACTTGCCATCTCCGCGAACCTCGACCCCAGCCTCAATCAGCTTCTTCACGATTCGCGGGACGTATTCCGCGGCGACGCGTTCATGCACCAGCAGCTTCTCCGCGGCGTTGCATACCGACGGCCGCTGCGTCTTGGCATTGATCACGATCGGGTCGGCCATATCTAAGTTTGCGGATTCATCGACGAAGATGTGGCAGTTCCCCGCTCCGGTTTCGATTACCGGCACGGCGGAATTCTCGGTGACAAACGTGATCAGCCCGGCGCCACCGCGCGGAATGATCACATCCACCAGCCCACGGGCCTTGATAAGTTCCGTCACCGACTGCCGCGTGCCTGAATCGAGCAGCTCGATCGCTCCCTCGGGTACTCCCGGCACAGCAGAAAGAATCTCCACCAGCCGCTGATTGCTTCGCGCCGCTTCTTTGCCGCCGCGCAACACGATGGCATTGCCCGTCTTCAGCGCGAGCACGGCGGTATCGACCGTAACGTTCGGCCGCGATTCGTAAATGATGCCCAGCACACCCAGCGGCACGCGCACTTTACGGATGCGCAAGCCGTTTGGGCGAGTCCACTCCGCCAGAGTCTCTCCAATCGGATCGTCGAGGGCCGCGACTTCGCGCACGCCTTGCGCCGTCTCCATGATTCGCGCCGTGGTCAACAGCAAGCGGTCGCGCATTGCGCCCTCGAGACCGGAGCTTTCCACGTCCTCGCGATTCGCTACGAGAATCGCATAGGTCTGGGCCTCAATCGCATCGGCGATTGCGAGCAGCAAGGCGTTCTTCTCGTCTGTCGAAAGCAGAGCCAGCTTTGCCGCGGCATCGCGCGCGCGCAGCAGCCTTTCCTGCGTGGAAGCCGAATTGGTGACAGTCGTCGCCATCAGTCTTGTCTTACTTATCTCAGCCTTGCCGCGGAGGAAAATAGGTGCCAATCTTGCGTTCCATCGCCAGCTTGATTCCCTGCGGATGCCGTCCATTCACGATGGCCACACGCACCCCACCTTCGCTCGCCAACTTCGCGGCGCGTAGTTTGGAAATCATTCCTCCGCGTCCGAGAGCGCTCTTGCCATTGCATTGCGCCTCCAGCGCGGGAGTGAGCTTGCGCACTACACGCACCAGCTTCGGCTTGTTACGCGTCCTCTTCGGTCCATCCGGCATGCAGAAACCGTCGACGTCGGTCAGCAGGAGGAGCCAGTCGGCTTTCACGGCGGTCGCGAGCAGCGAACTCAGCTCGTCGTTGTCGCCGAAAGCTCCCACCAATTCGCGCACGCTGACGCTGTCGTTCTCGTTCACGATGGGCACCACGCCGAGGGAAAGCAGTTCGGCCAGCGCGTTCTGCAAGTTGCCGTAGCGGACCGGCGAAGTGAAATCGTCGCTCGAAAGCAGGAGTTGAGCCACCACCTTCTTGCCAAAGAACAGGCGCTCGTAGGTGTGCATGAGCTTGCTTTGGCCCACCGCAGCGCAGGCTTGCATGCCGGGAACACCGCTCGGCCGCTTGCGCAGAGCCAGCCCGGACATCCCTGCGGCAATCGCGCCGGAGGTGACAATCAGATACTCGTTCTTGCTGAGATCGAATTGATCTACCATGGCGCGCAGCAGATTCGCGTCAATCTGGCCGCCAGGCGCGATAAGGCTGGTGCCGACTTTGATTACCACTCTCATGACTGCAGACTTTCGACTCTTAGTTGGAATGGTATCGCACTTGGCCCCACGGGAGGATTTCCTGTCTTTACATTTGTCACATTCATTTTCGAAATCGCCGGATGTGAGGAGCGGAAAGACCGGCGGGGAAGGACAATATCCCCATCGTGCAATTAAAATGGCTTTCTGGCAAGATGAAAAAACTTGCCACTCTTGCTTATGCCAGCTTCCAACGCCACGAGCCGTTTTTCCGATCGCGTCGAAAACTACGTGCGCTACCGGCCGGGTTATCCACCGCAAGCCTTTCGGGAACTGCAAGCCAAGTGCGGCTTGATGCCTGGCCGCGCTGTTGCCGACATCGCCTCCGGTACGGGGATTTGGACTCGCATGCTGCTAGAGAATGGCAATCCCGTCTTCGGCGTCGAGCCCAATGCAGAGATGCGCGAGGCGGGCGAGCGTCTGCTGGCGGCGTTCCCCATGTTCTCGAGCGTTGCGGGAACGGCGGAGGCGACGACCCTGGCGGATCACAGTGTGGACTTCGTCACGGCGGCGCAGGCCGCGCACTGGTTTGACCGTGAGCAGGCAAAGCGCGAGTTCGTTCGCATCTTGAAGCCCGGCGGATGGCTAGTGCTGCTGTGGAACGAGCGGCTCACGAATTCAACCAGGTTCCTCCGCGATTACGAACAGTTGTTGCTGACGTATGGCACGGATTACGGAGAAGTTCGCCACGAGCGCACGACCGACGCGGTGAATGAATTCTTTGATCCCGCTCCGTTTCAGGAGCGCGTGTTTGAGATGCGTCAGGAGTTCGACTACGCCGGTGTGGAAGGCCGTCTGCTCTCGTCGTCGTATGCGCCCGGGCCGGATCATCCTCAACATGCGCCCATGCGGCGAGAGTTGCGGCGCATCTTTGATGCTTGTGCCGTCGAAGGACGCGTGGCGTTCGAATACAAGACGCGAATGTATTTCGGGCGGCTGGGGCACGAGTAGCATTGTAAGTCACATCCGTTGAGTCTCCCGGAGGAGAATGCCTGACGAAAAGTCCTTTCATATGACGCCCGACGAGTTCCGCCGCCACGGCCACGCTGTGGTGGATTGGATCGCCGACTACCACTCCCGCATCGAGTCGTTCCCCGTGCTCTCGCAGGTGAAGCCGGGAGAGATTCGCGCGTCGCTGCCAGCGAACCCTCCGGCACAGGGCGAGCCGTTCGAGGCGCTGCTGAAGGATGTGGAGAAGCTGATTCTCCCCGGAGTTACGCACTGGCAATCGCCGAATTTCTTCGCCTACTTCCCCTGCAACGCTTCCGGTCCTGGTATTCTCGGCGATCTTCTCTCTTCTGGTCTGGGGGTTCAGGGCATGCTCTGGTCGACGAGTCCGGCGTGCACGGAACTGGAAACGCATGTGCTCGACTGGCTCGTGCCTATGCTTGGGCTTCCGGAGAAATTCCTATCTTCGAGCACCGGCGGCGGAGTGATTCAAGATACCGCCTCAAGCGCCGCACTCTGCGCGCTGCTGGCCGCTCGCGAACGCGCCACCAACTACACCAGCAATCAAAGAGGATGCGACGGGCGCATCGTGGCTTACGCGTCCTCGCAGACGCATTCTTCCTTGGAGAAGGCTGCGATGATCGCGGGCATCGGCGTCTCCAATCTGCGGCTGATCGAAGTGGACGACAACTTTGCGATGCGGCCCGAGGCTCTCGCCCGTCAGATTGAGGCCGACAAACGCGCTGAGATGGTTCCCTGCTTTGCGTGCGCGACGGTGGGCACGACTTCTTCGAATGCGATGGATCCGATCGCGGAAATCGCCAAGGTCTGCCGCCAGCACAATCTTTGGCTGCACGTGGATGCGGCCATGTCGGGAACCGCGGCGCTCTGCCCGGAGTTTCGACATTTGCAAAATGGAGTCGAGTTCGCCGACAGTTACAACTTCAATCCGCATAAGTGGATGTTCACCAACTTCGACTGCAACTGCTTCTGGGTCGCGGACCGCAAAGCGCTGATTGGGACGCTGAGCATCCTGCCGGAATACCTGCGCAACCAGGCTTCGGAGTCGGGAGCGGTGATCGACTATCGTGACTGGCACATCCAGCTTGGGAGGCGTTTCCGGTCGCTGAAGTTATGGTTCGTGATTCGGCATTACGGTGTGGAAGGCCTGCAGCACCACATTCGGCGCCACGTGCAACTCACACAGCAGTTCGCGCAGTGGGCGCGCGACGACTATCGCTTTGAACTCGCCGCGCCCGCGCCCTTGAACTTGGTGTGCTTCCGCCACAAAAGTGGAGACGCCGCGAATCAAACCATCATGGACCGACTGAACCGCAGCGGCGATCTTTTCCTCACACACACGAAGCTGAACAGGAAGTTCACTCTGCGCTTTTGTGTGGGGCAGACAAACACTGAGGAGCGGCACGTGGAGCGGGCTTGGAAGAGGATTTGCGAGGAGGCGGAGAAGTTAGCAGCCGTAGCGTAGGGCGATCGTGGCCATCCCTCGGTGTTTTATGGTCAATGTGGCCACGATTCTAAGACTTTGAAACGCCTTGCCCTACACCCCACAAGCGGCGATTGGCGGAAAAACTCCACTAAGCTCCCCAGCTGAATCTGATGGGAGTTGGGCAAGACCGAATCCCCCGGTTTTGCTTTGCTATCCTTCTTGAACGGTTTAGCTGCACAGAATCTCCGAAAGGCAGCGCCTTACCCAAGAATGATTGCTTGAGACCCATTTCGATCCAATATCGAACTGGAGAAAATCCATTGCCCTGGCGTAGTTCCCCTGCTGGTCGAAAGTGATGAACAGGAGCGGACTTGATAGTTCCCGGGATCAAGCGACAAGGCGGTCTCGCACTCGCGGCCAGATTCGTCGAGCACTCCGCCCTGGCGCAAGACATAAGCCAAACTGAAGCGCGCGGCCGCGCTATCCGGATGGCGATCCACCAGGGCTTTGGCCTCTTGGTAGGCCTTTTCTAACTCGCCTCGTTCGACCCGCATGTCGATTAGCCGACCCGCCGCGCTGACCCCAGCCGATTAGGCTCTCGGAACGGCAGCGGCCGCAGCAGCACAGCGTTCACAACGGTGTCCGGCGCATTACGCGGACCACAAAAGTATCGCGGCTGTCTTTCCGCTGACACGTCCACATGGTAAAACATCGAGGTCGTGGGTTTATTCCATCAAAATGACAACCTGTTTTCGGAAAATGAAGTGCCGTTGAAAGTGGCAAGAGTGACGGAGCAGTACGTGAACTCTCGGCGGCAACTCGCGGGCTGACCTTCCAAGTCATGCCGAGTGGTCAGCCACCCGGAAACTGACCCACTACTGCCGCCCGCTCGGTTGTGCGGTTCCCCTTCGCGGAGTCGAAAGCCGCACGTATGATAAGAATAGGTTTCGATCTCAGAACTGGCTTTGCATAAGACTCCGCCGAATCAGCCGTTGGACGCCAATGCCGCACCCATTTTGCGGGACCGCCTTCCCGCGCTCAGCGTTGCGCTGGTTGGCTTCGGGACTGTAGGCCGCTCCGTCGCCAAGATTCTTTTCCAACGCAAGGACAGCTTGCTAAAGCTTACTCATGTCTGCAATCGCAACTTCGAGCGCAAGAAGCAATCCTGGGTGCCGAGCGATGTGCGCTGGACGGAAGATTTCCACGACGTTCTTAACTCCGATGTCGACATCGTCATTGAGTTGATCGGCGGATTGCATCCGGCGGAAGACCTGGTGCGCGGCGCGCTGAACGCAGGCAAGTCGGTAGTAACAGCCAACAAGCAACTCATCGCCCGTTATGGTCCGCACTTACTGCAGCTTGCGAGTGCAAACGGCTGTCAGCTTGAGTTTGGAGCGTCGGTCGCCGGCGGCGTTCCAGTTCTCCCCGCGCTCCGCACCGGGCTTTGCGGAGACCGCTTGCACGGCATTGCCGGCATTCTGAACGGCACCTGCAACTACATTCTCAGCCGCATCGAGACGGCTCGCATTCCCTTCAGCGAGGCTCTCGAAGAGGCGCAAGCCCGCGGCTATGCTGAAGCCGACGCCAGCGAAGATCTCGACGGCGGAGATGCCCGCGCCAAACTTTCCATCCTCGCGCTGGCTGGCCTGCACGTCCGCGTCCCTCCCGGAGACATTCGTGCCCGCACCATTCGTCCCGTCGACGCGGTCGACTTCGATTACGCCGCAGAACTGGGCTGCACCATCCGGCAAATCTCCCGCGCCGATTTGAAAGGAGCCACTCTATTTGCGGACGTCGGTCCCAGCCTGGTTCCTACGGCATCGCCCTTTGGACGCGTGCAGAAAAATCTGAATCTGGTTTTGACTTCGGGAGAATACGGCGGCGACATGGCCTTCCTGGGCGCAGGCGCGGGAGGAGATCCCACGGCGGTTGCTGTCGTCTCAGACTTGATGGCTGTAGCGGAAAGCTTCGCGGCTGGTCCCCGCCCACGGCGTGTGCTGCAACTCGCGTCGCCGGCAGTAAGCTGTGACTTTGAGACGCCTTGGTATCTGCGCCTGGTGGTAAAAGATCAGCCGGGCATTATCGCGGGGCTGGCCGCGATCCTTTCGGCCCACAAATTAAATATCGATGCCGTGCTGCAAAAGCCAGGATTCGACAAAGGCGCTCTGCCCTTCGTGATCACGCTCGAGCCTTGCCACGACACGCAACTGCACCCTGCCCTTCAGGAAATGACCGCTCTTCCCTTCGCTCTTCGCCCGTGCCTCTCCCTGCCGATCCTGCGGTAGACGCCTTTCAGGATTGCCGGATCTGGCATAACGCATGTCACCCGACAGAAGCAAACGTATGTCATCCCGAGCGAAACGAGGGATCCAGGTGTTTGCCTGCGGCGGCAACCCGGATCACGCAGGCACAAACCAAGATCCCTCGCTTCGCTCGGGATGACAAGTGCGTCTTGCTTGACGGCCTTTCTTTATTTCCAGAAAGGATTCTTCAATCCTGCAGGCGCGAGGGCGCTGTCGATCTTCGTTTCCGCACCCGAGTCGTCTGAGATTTTCTCGTCTGTCAAACGAGACGAAGGTGCATGAAGCTGTTCTTCACGGTAGGATGGCGTCCGGGGAGAGGGATATTCTGATTTCATTGGGGGACCTCCAAAGTACTTATGATCTAGGTTCATTGAAACACCTGGATGGCGATCCGCAGGCCGCAAAATCTCGATACATCGCATCGAGAAAACGGCAGACGGAAAACTCTCCCCGTGGGGCCTATTTCGAGGGCGACCGGCAAAACTGCTAGGATGTCCCCAGAGTAAACGTCCTTCAGAGACGCCGAACTCATCCTCAAGGGTACTTCTTGTGAAATACCGCAAACTGGGCCGTACCGGATTCGAGATCAGCGATATCGCCTGCGGACTCTGGGGCATGAGCGGCTGGAGCGGCTCCGACGACCAGCAGTCGCTCACGTCCCTGCAACTCGCCGTCGATTCGGGTTGCAGCTTCTTCGACACCGCGTGGGCTTACGGCGAGGGCAAGAGCGACAGCCTGCTCGGCGAGACCATGGCGCGGAACTCCGGCAAGCGGCTCTATGCCGCGTCAAAAATTCCTCCCGCCAACGACGAGTGGCCCGCGCTTCCGAAATACAAATACCGCGACGTGTTCTCCGCGGAGCACGTGCTCAAGTACGCTGACTTAATTCGCAAGAAACTGCGCGTGGACTCGATCGACCTGCTGCAATTTCATGTATGGGATGACAGTTGGACCGATGAACCGGAATTCCGCTCTACCGTGGAGAAGTTGAAAGACGGTGGCTGGATTCGCCACTTCGGCCTCAGCTTGAACCGCTGGGAGCCGGAGAATGGCATCAAGGCCTTGCACACGGGATTAGTCGACGTCGTACAGGTGATCTACAACATTTTCGATCAGGCTCCCGAGGACAAACTGTTTCCCTTATGCCAGGAACTCAACGTGGGCGTGATCGCGCGTGTGCCGCTAGACGAAGGCAGCCTGGGCGGCAAGATGACGCTCGAAACCCGCTTCCCAAAGAACGATTGGCGCTCCAATTATTTTGGGCCTGAGAATCTAGCGAAGACGATTCGACGTGTCGACAAGCTCAAGAAAATTCTGCCAGCAGGCATGACGCTGCCCGAAATGTCACTGCGCTTCATCCTGTCGCATCCCGCGGTCAGCACCACCATCGTGGGCATGCGCAGCCCGGAGCATGTACGCCAGAACATCGCCGCCAGTGATGCCGGCTCTCTCGATGCGGCTTTACTAGCCGAATTGAAAAAGCACCGCTGGGACCGCAAGCCGCAGCGCTGGTCGGACTAAACGTGCCCTCTGCGCTTTGAGTTGCAAAGGAACTTGGTTAGGATTGGAGCAGAAAGTTCTGAAGCCGCGGCGTGAAAATCGCAAAAGCGATGGCGATCTTGTTGATCGGCCCCGCGCTGGGCGTTCTAATCGCCTTTTTTCTCGCTGCCGCCGCGCTGACTCCAGATACATCTTTTACTAGCAACGGTGGACATCACGGTTCGCCTGGCGACGGCTTCTTGATAATGGGCTATATCTTCCGCAGCTTTTTCATTTCCATCCCCCTATCGATATTACTGGCAGGAGTCGTTTTGCTCCGCTCCGGCGCCAGGCCGAAGTCAGGCGATGACGCAAATTCAAAACAGCCCACTGCCCAAGCCTGAAGGCGAAATACCGCTTTCCCTACGACCTCTGGTAGTAGCAAGCCCTGCGGTCTAGTCTCGCTCTGTCTCGAAGCATGAAAGCAAAATCGCACCAGACAACATTTGCCCTAACCCTCTTCGCCATCCTGCTCGCGGCATCCCTCCACGCCCAGAACCCGCGTGGATCGCTGCGCGGCACGGTGCAGGACGCGACCGGCGCCCGCATCCCCTCGGCACGGATCGTCGCGCAACTGTCCGGCTCCTCCCTGCAGCGCGAGGCCACCAGCGAAGACCGGGGCGAGTTTCGACTTGATGATGTTCTTCCCGGCAACTACCGCATTACCGTGACTGCCGCGGGTTTCGCCCCGGCGCAGGCCGACGTCATAATCGCCGTCGCCACCGTCCGCGATATCACGGTGACGCTGAAGCCGTCGTCCGCACCGGAGACAGTCAATGTCCAGGCGGAGGCGTCTTCCATCACCACCCAGGCCATCGATCTGGCCAGCGCCGTTCACCAGGGCGTAATTTCCAGCCAAGACCTCGAAACGCTCCCGCTCGCCGCGCGCAGCTTCGCCAACATCACTTACCTGGTGCCCGGCACCGAACCGGTCGAGCCCTCCGACCCGACGAAGGCCCGCATCACGGCTGTCTCCACGGGCGGAAGCTCCGGTCTGAACAATGAACTCTCCGTGGATGGTGGCGACAATTCCGACGATTACATCGGCGGCTTCCTGCAGAACTTTTCTCCCGACGTGGTCCAGGAATTCGCCGTGCGCACCGCCCAGGAAGATGCCGACACCGGAGGCACCACCGCCGGATCGGTCGTCATCACCACCAAGCGCGGGACCAACGAATGGCACGGCAGCGCAGCGTTCTACGAGCGCGCAGCGGCGCTGAATGCGCGCTTCCCCATAGAGAATCCTGCTCCCAATCCCAAGCAGCCGTTTAACCGGCAGAATTACGTTGGGACGCTCGGCGGGCCGCTGAAGAAAGACAAGCTGTGGATGTTTTCATCGCTCGAGTACGTGCACGAAAACGCCAGCATCGCCTACAGCCCCGCCAGCACAGCGCAGTTCGACGCGCTCGCGCAACTGGCCTCGGAAGGTCTGATCGACGTGAATGGAATTAGGGTTCCTTCGATTGCCGTTCCGCCGAATGTTCCTATCCCGTTCCGCGATTACATCGGCTCGCTGCGTTTTGACTGGGCCGAGTCGTCGAAGTCGCAGTGGTTTCTGCGGGCTTCCGAAGACAACTATCTCACGCACAACGCTCTGGTGCAGCAGGCCACGCTGCCTTCGACCGGACTGACTACACACAACAACTACTGGAACGCCGTGATCAGCAATCAATACAGCTTCAGCCCAACCTGGTTGGGGACTTTCGTGTTCGGCGTCAGCGAATTGCATCTCACGCAGGCGCGCAACTCGACTCTGGGCTTCGCCCTCGCGTTCCCTTTCAGCTCCACTTCGCAAACCATTTCAGGATTCGAAACCTTCGGCGACAACCAGTTCGCAACGCCCATCACTCTTTTTCCCGATCTGCGCAATCAGGAGAAATATCAGCTCCGCTACGATGTAACCCACGCGACCGGCGACCACTCCATCAAGTTCGGCATTAACTTCATTCACGAGCCGGTGCTTAGCGGCGCTTTTCCAGGGAATGCGGAAACGCTGGTCCGCTTTCCGCAGGATCCGACCTATTACGTGAGTCAGCCTTCCTCGGTATTTCTCAACGATCTTGCAGCAGGCGCGTCGACCACTCCGGCCCATGACGGCAGCTTCTCCCAGAATGTGCAGCGGCTCGCGCTCTACGCGGAAGATTCCTGGCGCGTCACGCGGCACCTCACGCTCAACTACGGACTGCGTTACCAAACAACTTTCGGTCTCTTCATCGCTTCCGGCCGCAATCAGGCGGAGAATCCTTCATTTTCGCTGCTGCCGTCGCTGGGTCTCCCTATGAGCGTTCCTCACGACGATCGCAAGCAATTTGGACCACGTTTGGGAATCGCATACTCTCCGGGCGACACCGGCAAAACCGTGCTCCGCGCGGGTTTTGGCCTCTTCTACAACGATCTCGCTCAAAACGGCTGGGCCACCGCATTTCAAGCGGTCAACGGAGGACCGAACCCTCCCGCGGCTCTGATCGATCCAAATTACAAGACTCCCTACGCGCTGCACGCAACCGGCGGAGTGCAGCACGCGTTCGGCGCCAATTGGACGCTGAGCACCGACTACACGCACGAAGAAGGCAATCACGCCTATCGCGCCTATCCATTCGCGAGCGCCATGGTTTTCAAATCGGACAATCGTTCCAGTTACAACGCGTTCATGGTGCACCTGCAGGGCAACGTCTCTCGCCGTTTCAGCCTGACAGCCAACTACACGCTCTCGAAGGCGAAAACCTGGGGATGCCTGCTCGGCGAACTCTTCGACTACGTGAACGGAGTCTGCGATCCGCTGCATCCTTTCGCGCCCGGGGATTACGGGCCGTCCGGCGAGGACGTCACTCATCGCTTCGTTCTCGCCGGAACTTTGCATATTCCGGGCGGCATCGAACTGACCACCATCACTCAAGCCGAGAGCGCCCGCCCTTTTACTATCACGAACGCGACGAACAGTGGCCGAATCTCGGTGAACGGAGTGCCCGAGAGTCTGGATGAAGTTCGTGGAACGCCATACATCCAGGCGGACGTGCGGGTGAGCCGTCCCTTCAAAATCGCCGAGGGCTGGCAGGTTCTGCCCTTCGCCGAGTTCTTCAATCTCTTCAACCGCAACAACCCGGGCGCGAATTACGTGACCGCGATCAGCAATCTTCCTGTCCCGGCGGCCGAGGCGCAACTCGGCAACATTACCGGCATCTGCACGAACGCGGCTTGCACCACGACACAACCCATTGCCAGCATCAATCAATTGCGCCTGCCCGGCGGCGCGTTAGGAGACTTCTTCGGGCCGGGAACAACCGTGGGAATACCGTTCGCGGCACAGTTGGGCGTGCGGGTGAATTTCTAAGGGAGGGCGAGTACTCAAGGGAAGCGGCTTCGTAGAGATGCGGTGCGTCTTGAGAAAGCGGGATCTTTAAGGAAAGCGGGTGGAGCAGGCCTTCAAGGCCTGCTCTGCGAGGCCCTTTGGGAAATAATCTTTGGGCTTCAGCCCCGGAGATACTGGAACTCTTTACCGCACCAGCCACTCGGTGGCCGTGTGTACCTGCACCAGCAGTTCGCTGTAAGTCACAGCTAATGTAACCCCCACGGCGACAGCGGCGCACAGCGCATATCGCCACGAGTATCCCGAAGCCACACTTTGCCGCGGCTCCTTCCACGCAATCAACCGCTCCACGCGCGCATTCAGCGTCTCCGCCGGGCTGTGAACCAGAGCCGTGGTCAGTTCTGCCGGCGACTGCAGCGGAGCCAGCCGCGACAACTTGATCACGGCTGCAGCCAGATCCAGCGCTTCAGAGGCGCTGGAAACCGCGCCATCGTCGGCGGCCATTTCAGTTGCCTCGCGCCACGCGCTTTCCAGTTCCGCCATGCCCGGAAATGCGACCAGGCGCAGAATCAGCTTTCTCAGATTGTCCCGGCGAAGCACATGCACCACTTCATGCCGCAGCGCGCTCTGCAATTCCCGCTCAGTCAGCACAAACTCGGCTGCCCGCGATAGCCACACGCCGGGACGCAGTATGCCGGCAACGGTGAGTGGAGGCGCTGCCCCCGAAGCCCGCAACACAGGCACCGAAGCCCTGGAATTCACCGGGCTTGAACCGATCACGCCGGCCTCGCTCGACCACCGCGCAACCGTTCGCGAAGCCCGCCGCAGTGCCGCCGCGGCATTCCACACTCCTGCCAATATCACCGCCGTTCCGCACAATCCGAGCGCCAAGGGCGCACCGCCCATGGGTTCATCCACGGCGCGGGGTTCGAGCAGCAGGAAAGATGGCACCGCCAAGGCGAGCGTGACTCCAGCCGCCACCGCGAATGGCATCATGCGCAAGGCAAGGAGCAAGTCCGCGCAGCGTCGCGCCGGATATCTCTTGCCGCCAAGCGATACACTCCGCCACAGGCAGCAAACTCCCACAGACAGAACGCTGTAGAGCACGACGAAGATCGAGAAAGAAACCGCGAACCCGCGGACGGCGAACATTATTCTTTCTCCTTCGGGTCAATATCCCGTTGACCCAGTTCCCGTTGACCCAGTCCGCGGCGCTTGCGATCCACCAGCTTCCGCAGATCGTCGAGCAATTGCTCGTCCCGTTCGCCCAGAATTTCCACCAGAAACGAAAGCGGCAGAGACGAAGCCGGACTCGCATCCAGGAGTTGGCGGAAGGCGTGGCCCGCCGCCTCGCGATGCAACTCCTCGCGACTACATCGCGGAGCATAGCGGAATGCCCTGCCATCCTCCGACCGCGTCAGAAGACCCTTCTTGAACAGCCGGTCCAGCGTGGTCATCACCGTGGTGTAGGCGAGATCCTGGCAGCCGCCTTCGACCAGTTCGCGGACGGTCGCGCTGCCCCTCGCCCACAACCCGTCGAGCATGCGCTGCTCCAGCGGTCCAAGCTGCCGCGAGAGGCTACGAAATGGATGGAAAATTAGCTTCATTCGCATTCCAATTGAGTCAGCATTCTATCGTGACTCGCCCACCCCACACCAGCGGACTTTCTTCCAGAGGTCTTATTCGTGGGAGCTAGTGCTCGCGTAGAGACAGCCGAGCGTAGCGAGCTTCCAGGCACTGCGCCGCAAGAGGTGGAACGCCGATTTAAGCGGCGCCCTCCCGGCTCTTCTGCGTCACATCTTCTATGGCCAGCAAGATGAAGGGATGCCCTGGCTGCAGTTCCACCCGGCGGGCATTGAGCAGCATTTCCCGCAGTCCGAGGTGGGGGAAATCGTGGCTCATCTCGAAATCGTCCACCCGGGAATTTCGTGGGACAATCTCCTCCAGCAATTCGCGCAGCTTCGGGATGTTCCACTGCCCGGTGCCAAGCTCATAAATCAGATGCCCTTCGGTTTCTTGCGGGGTCACCTCGAAAGCCCGGTAAAACGCCGGGATCGCGGCGGTAACCTGCAGTTTGCAGTTCAATACCAGGATCGGCTCGCGCGCGCTCTCGACAATCGTATCCGCATATTCGCGCGTCTGGTCCAGCGTGCGTTTGAGGGCGTCGACATCCTGGAGGCTGATCACTGCCCCCTCGATCCGGTTGTCCCAGGTTTTGTAGGGACGCACGTGCAGCATCTGCCATCCGCCTTCGTTCGTGCGCACCTGGCGCTCCTGGACAGCGGCGCGGCGAATCGCTTCGCGGGCCAGCGCTTCCAAATCTTCCACCTCAAGGTTCGGACGGATCTCGCCCAGCCGCCGCCCAACATCCCCCGGCAGCAGGTTCAGCAGTTTTTGCGCGGGCGGAGTGAAGCGGCGGATGCGCAGGTCATTGCTCACCATCACCACCGGAATATCGACGTGGCCCAGCAGGTTGAGCAGATCGTTGTTGGCCGAGCCCAATTCCGCGTTGCGGTTCTGCATTTCCTCGTTGAGGGTCGTGAATTCCTCGTTCGTGGATTGCAACTCCTCCTTGGCCGTCTCTAGTTCTTCATTGGTACTCTGCAGTTCTTCGTTGGCCGATAAGACCTCTTCATGCGCCGCCTTGAATTCTTCCGCGGTAGTCTCGTGCTCTTCAATGAGCGCCCGCAACTGTTCCCGCAACTGATTCGACTCGCGTTTCAGCAGTTCGGCGTCCGGCCCCGCGGGGCGCATCACTTTCACCGTTTTGCCGGCCTTACCCTTGTCCTCGAGGAGCTCCGGCTCGCGAGCCGCATCTTGAAACACGACCACGTAAAAGCGCTCGTGCGCCGTCGGTCCGCGTAAAGGCACCACCTCAAGGCTAATCTCTCGTTGGCCTCCTTCGGATTGAATCTGCACTCCGTCCTTTCGCACCGTCGCGTTAGTTTTCTTGGCGGTATCCAGGGCCGCGCGCAAGTCCACCAGCAGACCTTCGCGCGCCATTTTTGCCACGCTGAAGCTGGGTTGCCCGGCAGGCGGCTCCAGGTAGGCTCCAGTCTTGCCATGGAATTGCACAATCTCCATTTGATCGTTCACCACGATGCTGGCAGGAACAAATCGGTTCACCAGCAGATGCTCGACCTCGCGCTCCACGGTAAAGGGAGCCGGCAACTCCCGGGCGAGCTTCGAGTCTCCAGGTCGAATCGGCAGATAATCGGCGTTCGCGAAGTAAGTAGTCAGCCGCGCCGTGGTCTTCCTCTTCTCGTAAATCTTGTCTTTCTTGTCGACCAGTCCGAAGTGGTCGGCAAATCCTCCCAGATTTTCCGATGCTCCCAGCATCAGGTAGCCGCCCGGCTTCAGGGCGTAATGCAAGGAGGGGATCACCCGCCGCTGCAAAACCGGCCCCAGATAGATGAGCAGGTTGCGGCAGCTCACCAGGTCGAGGTTTGAGAAAGGCGGATCTTTCACCAGGTTCTGCTTGGCGAAGATGCACATATCCCGGATGGACTTGTTGATCTGAAATCCTCCATCCAGACGGACGAAGAATCGCTTCAAACGTTCCGCCGAGATCTCCGCGACTGCCGCTTCGGTGTACAGGCCAGTGCGGGCGCGGTCGAGCGCAGTATCGCTGATATCGGTGGCAAATATCTGGATCGCGGTCGCGGCCTGCGAAATGTTTCGGCTGTGCACCCACATGTACTCCAGCAGCGTGATCGCGATGGAGTACGCCTCTTCGCCAGTAGAACAGCCGGCCACCCAAACCCGTATGGGATTATCCGGCTTGCGGCCCTCAAACAATTTCGGATAAACATGCTTGCGCAGCGCCACAAACGCTTCCGGCTCGCGGAAAAACCCTGTGACGTGGATCAACAAATCCCGATAAAGCTCGTCCAATTCTTCCGGCTTTCTTCCGATGAAACGCAGGTAGTCCTTCAGCTTTTCGACCTTGTGAACAGCCATGCGCCGCAGGATGCGCCGGTGCAGCGTGGTGTGCTTGTAGTTGGTGAAGTCCACTCCAGTCGATTCCCGGAGAAGCCCGAACAATGCGTTCAGGTCGCTGCCCACCATGCCATGAAAGCCCTCCGGCCCCGGCGAAACGACTCGCGCCACATAAGGATGCTGGCTGATTCCGCCCAGCTCTCGCGCAATGTCCTTGGGTGAAAGAATGAAGTCGATGCAACCCGCGTTCACCGCGTTGCGCGGCATGCTGTCGTATTTCGCCGACTCCTCGTCCTGCGCAAAGGTAATGCCGCCCGAGGCCTTGATGGCGCGGCATCCCTCGGTGCCATCCGACGCCGTGCCCGATAAGATGACGCCGATCGCCTGTTGCCCGGCGCTCTCGGCCAGCGAGCTAAAAAAATCATTGATCGGCATGTGCTGCCCGCGGGTCAGCACTCGCGAACCCAGTTGCAGCACTCCGTTCTTGATGGTCAGGTTCGTGTTGGCGGGAATCACGTAGGCGTGATCCGGCTGCACCACCACTCCCTGCGTAACTTCGGTGACGGGAATCTTGGTGGTCCGCGCCAGAATTTCCTGCAACGCGCTGCCATGTTTGGGATCGAGGTGCTGCACCAGCACGAAGGCCATGCCGGTCTTTTCCGGCAGGTAACGCAACAGTTCGGAGAATGCTTCCAGCCCGCCCGCCGACGCCCCGATCCCCACTATAGGAAACATTCCCGGGGACGACTTGGCGTTACTCTCGGCGGTGGCTTTGCGACGTGACTTGGCTTGCTTGCGTGCGGAACTCTTCATGAAGCTCCTCCTCGAGCTCAAGACTTCCAAGGAGCTGGGGCCCGTGAATCTTGTTTCCCTCTGTCGACCGCGACAGGCCCTGCAAGCGGCCAACGAGCCTTGCAAGAAGATTCGAGCGGATTTTAGAACGGGTCGGCTTGCCGGTCAATGAATACGGCAAAGAAAAATGCGCGAGGCAGCAAGCCCTTCCCAATATGGTCCGCAGGAGGGACGGAAAGGAAGCGCCGCACGACGAATGTGCTTATCTGGGGACAGCCGGCGCACTCGGCTGTCCAGATAGAAGTCAAGCCCGCTCAATATCCGAGTCAAGAAGGGCTCAGGGCCGGCTAGGAGTCAGGCCGCTCGTGCGTATCGGCCATCGGCACAAGCCAGGAGAGCCATCATTTCGTCCAGCGTAGTGATGTCGAACTCTCGCATCGAGCTGGCGTGCTCCAGCCTGTCCCGCACGGAATGGCGGGGATTGAACAACTTAAGTCGAATGTCGCGGTCGTGCGCCCATCGCTCTAGAAACACGAGCATGCCTAGGCCTCCGCCTTCGATGGCGGAGACTTCCGAGAGATCGAGCACAATGGTCCGGGCATCGCTTTGGAGGTTGACAGCTTTGCGTAATTCGAGAGCGGCTTCGCTCCGGACAATTCGGCCTTCGCACTCAATGATCGCCATTTCGCCAATGTTTTCAACATGGACACTCAGCATATGCTTTCTCCAGCCTTGCTCGGTAGTTGTGAGAGCACGCGCCGTGCCATTGATTTCACCGTGTATTTTGTGTGGGTAAGCGGGCTAATGAGTCAAATTACCGAGAGTTTTCGGCGAGGGAGAAGAAAATTTGCGCTACAGCAAATGCCGTATCTCTTGAATCCCAACTCCCCCCAATTCCAGAAGTGGCTGCGGCCATTAGGTGAGGTCGATAGATCGGAGCACAAGTAAATGGCACTTTACGGCCAGATGGCATCACCTACGGACCATTCCACAACAACCCGCGGAGCCGTACTTTATGGGGGCTGGCGGCTAGGTACTGAAGGGGCGGTGACCAAGTGTAAAGTTCACCTCTCGACGCCTTGCCGCCAGTCCAAATCCAGGTTTTCGTTAGGCCGATGCAGTAATGTCGGCCTCAGCCTGCTTTACCCTTTTCTCTCCTTCGCCTTGTCTCCGTCTGACGTTCGCAGAAATTAGCAATGTCGCGCAGGGATGTCTTCTCGTAGAACGTGTCCGGCTTTGGGAAGAAGGCGTAGCAGTGCGCCGGACTATGCCACCAAATCATGCCAAGTGTGGCGATAAAATTCGAAATCGACCGACTAGCAAAGCTCTGAGAACAGGACCGAGCCTATGGCAACTATTCTTTGTATCGATGACGACCCTACTGTCTTAATTGCTAACGATGCACTCCGACCGAGCGCCCTTTTGTGGGTTGCACCGCCTTGAATCTTAAGTAATCCCTTGATTCTTTGTTGCCGATAATGGACTAGTTTTTGTCCAGTCCATGCTCCGAGGATGCCGTAGTCGCGAGCGATATCTCAGTTAAACTGCCGTAATCGAAAGGAGAAGAAAGAGATGGCTCAATATGTGATTCCAGTTCCGGAGACTGCGGAGAAAATCCGCGTGCTCGCCGCCGACAGTACTCGGATGAGCAGCCAGTTGCTCGCCGAGACGCTGGCGCAGGACCGGCAATTCGAAGTCACAGAGACAGAGCCCAAAGGCTCGTCCATCCTGGAGGCGGTCGCGCAGAAGAAGCCCCACGTCGTACTTGTGAGTGCAGCATTGGAGGGATCCGCCACTCTGGGTTTTGAGCTGACCCGCCAAGTCTCCGCCTCTTATCCCCACACCCGCGTCGTACTTTTGATGGACACGTCCAGCCGTTCTGGCGTGGTTGAGGCTTTCCGTTGCGGGGCGCAAGGAGTTTTCTCGCGCACCGAATCTTCCAAAACACTTGCCAAGTGCATCAGCAACGTCCACCAGGGCCAGGTGTGGGCGAGCCGTGAGGAGCTGCGCTACCTGCTTGACGCTTTTCGTGATTCGGAACCGATGAAGCTAGTGGATTCTCGCGGAGAAACGCTTCTTTCCAATCGTGAGCAGGATGTGGTTCGCTGCGTTGCCGAGGGATTGTCTAACCGCGAGATTGCAAGCCGGTTGAAACTGACGGAACACACCGTCAAGAATTATTTATTCCGCATCTTCGACAAGCTGGGGGTCTCCAGCCGAGTGGAGGTTGTGCTTTACGTTTTCCGTCTCCGCAAGGACTTGGCCGCCTAATCGCCGAAATCCAAGCCATATTCAACCACTCACTCCAGAAAATCAGTTAACAACCAGCGGGGTTGGCCGCATCACAGCGGACGGCCCCACTTTACTTTGCGCCATGTCATTTAAGACAGCACCTAAAGACTCTTGATTATTGTTCAAACACAAGTGATTAGACTTTCATCCGCACAAGGCACGCTCCTACTAACACCCGCCCTGACTTTGCTGCCTCGGGAAGGGCGGAAGTCAGGACGTGTTTTCGTCCCTGCCCATCCTGAATACTCCGGCAACGCAGTTTGGGATGAATTGGAAAATCGAAAAGCGGCTGGTACGTTGTCCAAGAACACTCCATTTTGGACTTTGGGAAACGGGGGAGATATTCTCAGACCCGAGGTTCTGACGACAAGTCCAACCTGATTGAACTCACCCGTGAGGAGTGGGACTCACACAGACGCCGGAAGATGCTTCGAGTGCTGTCGGCCTAGTGGTTCACAATGTACAGGTTTCTATTGCAACTTCGCGTACTCCGCCTTGGCTTGCTTCAGGATGGGGATGTCGGGGTCGGCGTCTTTCCAGAGGGTGAGGAAACCTTTATAGGCGGCGAGCGCTCGAACACGGGCGGCATCGGCATCCGCTCCTTGAGAAGTTCTCGACTGCAAGGCGTTGGCACGAGCTACTCCCAGATGCGCCAGTGCACCCGTCCAGCAGTTCCAGACGATACCACTGTGGTCGAAAATCTTCTGAAACTCGGCGGCGGCAGCACTGCCCCGTCCGGCTGCCAGGTAAGCCTCGCCGCGAATGTAGGTTCCATACAGGCACGGATTGGAGCCAAACGTTGTTAGCGCAAACTCAATTGGCAGGGAAGCTTGCAGATCATCGATGGCTTCAGCCGAATTCTTCTGGTTCAGCGCCAACTGCCCACGAATCGCAGGCAGCCACAGCGACTGCATCTGCGTATGCAGCGGGAAGCGTTTGTTCAGGTCTTGTGCAAGAAACCTGGCACGATCGGCATCGCCCGCCATGGCAAATGCGAGCGCAGCTTCGACAGAAGTGCCCATGTTGCCAGGAGCCAGCTTTAGGCCCTCTTCCGCTGCTCGCTTCGCCCTTGCCATTTTTCCGAACGCGGCTTCGCGCAATGCAGAATTCTCCAGCCAGATCGCTCCGGTTTCCTTGCTGTCAGCACGAATCGCGGAGTCTACAGCCTGCTTGGTGAGTTTCCGTGCTTTGTCGAGATGTCCGGCGTATGCCTCGGTGTCAGAGGTGAGCGAAAGTAGGTTGTTCTCTTCCGGCTTGCCCACAAACCACTTCTGTTGTTCTGCCATACGTGAAAAGTCTTGCGCGATAAAGGAAAGCGCATACAGACCCGTTCGGAGTACGAAGTCATCGAGCTTTCGCGCTCGCGCCTGCTGAATTGTCTCGCGTGCTTCGTCAAAACGCTGCAGAGCAAGCAGGCTGATGGCGAGGTTACCGTAGGGGATGGCGCTGTCTGGAAGAAAGCGGAGGCTTTCGCGATATGCTTCGGCCGCCTTCTGGTATTCTCCTTGTTCACTGTACACATTGCCGAGACCGATATACGCGGGGTTGCGTGGATAGCTCTGAATTTCCTCGAGATAGACCTGCGCCGCCTTGTCCAGCTGACCGGTCACGTGCTCGTAATAAGTAGTGCTGATGAAAAGCTTCTCGATCTCGCTGGAATGCTCCCTTAACTGGAAGGCCTTGGTGTAATATTCATTGGCGCGTCCCAGCTCGCCCATGGCCGAGTAATCTGCGCCTACTGCGCGATAGGCGGCAGCAAAACTAGGGTCGAGCTCAATAGCGTGCTGATGGTAGGGGAGAGCGGCGGCTTCGCCTTTTTCATACAGGGCCTGTTTTCCAAGGCTATATGCTTTCAAAGCCTCGAATGAGGAAGTGGTGAGTTCAGGGAGCGGAACATCGAACTGTCGCCCAGTCGTCAGTGATTCGCCCAGTTCTTTCCGCAATTTGGAGGCTGCCTTAACCAGCGCTTCGAGCACCCTTTCCTTGGACGGTGCTGTGGCAATATCCTCAGCCAGCGTGTCCCCGTTCTCACAATTTACCGCCTTCAGGCCTAAGACATATTGTTTGCCCAACCCGGCAATCGACCCGGCAATATAAGCCTTGCTACCCGCACGCTGGCAAAGTTCACGTGCAAGCTCTGGGCTCAGTCTTGTGCCAGGCGAACGAGTCATAAGCTTCAGGGTGTATGCCACCTTGCCATCCGAGAGCACGTTCAAAAAAGGTGATTGCCTTAAAGAAACAGCCAGCGCTGTTTTCAGGGTGTCATCAAAGACGGCGTCACCCGTCGTATTTGTGAAATCCGCGAGGACGACAGTGTCCCTGTCCGTAAGGCGCTTGATTCTGCGCGAACGATAGTAAAACCCGGCTGCAACCACCACGGCTAGCAGCAGGACGCTTATTGCCGCGACAATCTTTCTGGATGTACCTCCCAGAGCACGCTGCAAGGTCGCACTCGCACTTGTTCCCTCGAGATTTGCGCTTTCGGTCTCACGCTTTAGCGATTGCAAATCGGCGTGAACTTCCGACGCATGCTGGTAGCGTAGGTTGCGGTCTTTTTCGACGGCCTTGAGGATGATTTCTTCCAGACGTGGTGGAACATGCGGATTCAGCTGCAATGGAGCTGTCGGTGCACGGTTCAGGATAGCGTCGAAAATTACACCGGTACTTTCTCCGTCGAACGGCAATGTACCCGTCGCCATCTCATACAAAACCGCCCCAAATGAGAACAAGTCAGTGCGTGCGTCCAATTCCTTGCCGCGGACTTGTTCTGGAGACATGTAGACAACCGTTCCCAAAGCACTTCCCGGAGTGGTGAGATGCTCCTTCGATGCGACCGGCATTTGCAGCGCATCTTTCGCTTGCCAAAAGTCGCTGTGCGACTGTGTCAACTTAGCCAGCCCGAAATCCAGAACCTTGGCGTGACCTCGCTCGGTAACAAAAATGTTGGCCGCCTTGATATCACGGTGAACGATGCCTTTGGCGTGAGCCGCATCGAGCGCATCAGCGATTTCGATTGCCAACGCCAGCAGAATCTCCGTTGCTAAGGGACGGCCAGCGATTTTGTGCTTGAGTGTCAGGCCATCCAAGAGTTCCATCACAATGAAGGCCCGCCCATTCTGTTCGTCAATCTCATGGATGGTGCAGATGTTGGGGTGATTGAGTGCCGAGGCCGCTTTCGCTTCGAGTTGGAAACGGCGGAGCGCCTGTTGGTCCTGCGCAACATCATCAGGCAAGAACTTGAGAGCGACCAAGCGCCCGAGCTTTAGGTCTTCCCCCTTGTAGATGACGCCCATCCCACCGCTGCCCAGCTTCTCCAGGACACGATAATGAGAAACGGTGCTGCCAATCAGCTTCTTCTCACTCCCACTTCTGGCTTTTTCGTTCGCTAGCAGCTTTCCTGCGACCTCAAGCGCAGGCGACTCAATAAAAGGCTGCGCTGCTTGGTCGTGTGCCAGAAGTGACTCCACCTCGTGCCGCAGGACTTCGTCATCTCCGCAAGACAACTTGAGGAATTCGTTGCGTCGGCTTTCATCCAGTTGCAATGCCCGGTGATACAAATCTTCAACGCGACGCCAAAGTTCAGGTTCCACTTCAATTCCTCTTATTTAATTCCCGCAGCAACCAGGATTTTGCCAATCTCCAGTCCCGCACCACCGTTTCTGGCGAAACCTTCAGAACTTCCGCAGCCTCTTCCACACTCAATCCGCCGAAAAATTTCAGTTCCACGACTTTGCTTTTCCTTTCGTCAAAGGCAGCCAACGCCTTCAAGGCATCGTCCAGAGCCAATAGGTCAGATTCGGGTTCGTTGCACACTGAAGGAGCCTCGTCCAAAGAAAGGACAGGCGCGCCGCCGCCTCGTTTCTGAGCGCCTCGGGAACGGGCAAATTCGATCAAAATACGCCGCATCAATTGCGCAGAAATGGCCAGAAAATGCGCTCGGTCCTGCCAACGAATTCGTTCACAGTCAACTAGCCGCAAGTAGACTTCGTTGACTAGAGCGGTGGTCTGTAGCGTGTGACCCGGTCGCTCTCCGGCCATGTAACGCTGCGCTGCTCGATGCAGCTGTTGGTACACAAGGGGAGTGAGCTGTTCCAGCGCCCGGCCATCCCCCGCGCTCCACGCCTGGAGAAGCTGGGTGACCTCGTGGACTGAAGGATCGGTCATCTAAGGCTCATGAGATCAAGCAATTACACCCGGCGCATCATAGCTTAGCACGTGCTGCCTTAGAGCCAGCTCACCTCATACCGAAGTTTTTCTCTCCGATCGCGATCCTGACCGTCATTTTGCGCCTTACTAAATAGAGGCCAACCACGCACGCGGAGGCAGCAACCCCGCCCGTCAATCTCTCCGACTGGTTCGCCAGCATGCCGACGCGAAAAAACAGAAGAGGCTGCGATTTCCTCGCAGCCTTCGCGAATCAGGGGACGGCTTTACGACGCTGGTGATGAGTGTCGCCAGCGCCGCAGCCAGAGACACTCAGTTAGTCACAATTTTAAATATGGTGCCTACGTTGCTGGGTCCGCCTCGATAGGTTGTTCCATAAAAAACTCCCTTGTACTGGAGCAATCCCGCAACGGGTTGGGCGCCGACGATGCTGTTCCCTCCCCCCGTATTGCCGTCGAAGCTGACCAAGGTCGAGAGCACGTCACCCGCCGTGATTTCGAAGACGGTACCGTAGCCGTTTGCGCCGCCAACAGAGGTTGTCCCGTAGAAATTCCCGTTATACTCTACCAGCGTATCGAAGGGGTTGCCGCCGTAGGCGGCCAGATTGCCGCCAAAGACATACGCTATAGTCAGAATGGAGTTACTTGGATTGAATTCGAAGATCGTGCCTTGACCGTTCGGCTGGCCTTTATATAGCCCGCCCGACCAAGTCGTCCCATAGAAAGTTCCTTTGGTGGTCTGGACAAGGCCAGCGTACGGGAAGGTGCCTTCCGTATTTTCGAAACTGTGCACCGTAACCAGCCTGCCCACGCTGCCATTCGTCCCTGGGGTGTATTGGAAGATCGTGCCCACACCGTTGTTCCCGCCGCCTGAGGTTGTCCCGTATAAGTTCCCGTTGGTGTAGTGGACGAGACCGGCCGTGGGGAGGTAGCCGTCAGTGCAATTCGTTTTAGAGCAAAAGCTGTAAAGTGAAGTCAGCGAGTATGGGTAGGTTGGACTGATCTTGAACACTGTGCCGTAGTTTTTGGTCCCCCCCTGCTTTGTTGTTCCGTAGAAGTTACCGTCGGCGCCCATGACGAGGCCCGCGACTGGGCTATTGCCGTCCGTGAGCCGGAAGCTGTGCATTATAGTTACGGTGCCGTGCTGCCCAGTTTTTAAGGGGAGGGTGAATTCGAAGACTGTGCCGCAGCCATAGGCTCCGCCTGCCGAAGTTGTCCCATAGAATTTCCCATTGACCTGGACCAGTGTCCCGTAGGGGTAGGCACCGTCCTTGCTTGAACCGCTGAAGCTCCAAAGTGTCGTCGGCGTGCCCCCGGTGAGGGAGATTTCAAAGATCGTGCCCGCGCCGCTGGCCCCGCCGTCAACTGTTGTTCCGTACAAGTACCCGTTGTACTCGATTAGGCCTGCGTAAGGAAGGGCGCCGTCCGCGTTACTGAAGACGGCCAGCGAGGAGGCGTAATAGGACTGCGCCTTCGCCGGGGAGACTCCTAGAAGATCACACAAGAGCGCCGCCATGGTTAGAATGAGCCCGGTCCGGCGCAGTTTAAAGATGAGTGAACACTCCTTCAAAAGACTACTGCAATGCGTGTTATTGGCTGTGCTTTTCACATTCTTCTCCTAGAGTGGGATTACCTTTAACGTCACAAGGCTAGAGCGCCACCAAAACCCTTCGGATTTCGTCTCTTCCTCTCTTCTGAAATGGCCTCTATCTAATAAGGCGCAAAATGTCGGTCTGGATCGCAACCGAATAAGAAAATTCACCAGGTGACGTAGCCACCCAGAAGCCAGTGCTAAGCTATGGTGCGTTGAGGTGTAATGTATTGACTCCAGTGAAACTTGGTGACCGAGCGTTTTACCCACGGGGTCACTCAGCTTCTTCAGGTTTGGGCCGGAGAAGGGCTGAGCGTCGCTGCAGATTGAAGGACCAACTAAGGCGAAGCGCAATGCCGAGTAGAAACGTCAGCCATAAAACAGCGAACGAAGGAACGAAGCACTCTCCACGTGGTGTGAAATCGCACTCATCCTATGAGAGAGGATGTCAAGCGAAAACACTCCTCCACTCCTCTCCGTGAGACCTCGATTGGTGCTTGCATCCAGGCCCTTCTTCGTGGAGAGGATTTTGGTTTTAACGCCTGGAACGCTACAGAGTACGACAGGGATACGGATCGCATCGCTCGTTTACACGCGGTGAAACACCAGTGAAATGCTGAACGGTGTCGGCGCAACACCCAATGCCATGGAATTCTGGGGTGTGCCGCCACTGATTGGACGTGGGTTTGGCGAGCAAAACCTCCAACCGGGAGCGCCGCTTGTCGCTCTCCTCAATTACAGATTCTGGAACCGCGAATTTCACGGCGACAAGGGCGTCCTCGGCACCACGATCATGCTGAATGGAAAGATGCGAACCATCATCGGAGTAATGCCGCCGCGTTTTCAGGCCGTAGGCTCCGACGTGTACATTCCGGTGTCGTGGACACGGTCCGAGGCGGTCCGCGGCAAATTCGAGTGGGACGTTGACGACCCTCTGTACTTCTGGGCCACAGGAATTCTGAAGCGCAATGTGAACTTCGAAACCGCTGCCGCCGACATCGACGCGATCGCTCGCCAACTCGCGCCCCTCCATCCCGACCAGTATCCCAAGAAGTTCCGGGTGACTATGAGGTGGCTCAACGACGTGATTCTCGGCCACTTCAAGCAGACGCTGCTCGTGCTGCTTGCGGCCGTGGGCTTGCCGCTATTCATTTCCTGCAGCAATGTTGCGGGTCTTTTGCTGGCACATGCCAGTGCGCGCACCAAAGAAATCTCCCTCCGCGCCGCGCTGGGAGCCAGCCGGCCGCGGCTGGTGCGGCAACTGCTGTCGGAAAGTCTAGTGCTGGCGGGCGCCGGATCGGCGATGGGCTGTGTCTTCGCTTACGTGGGACTGAAAGGTCTCATGCTGACGAACCTGGCGCCCCTCCCATGGGAAGCGGAAATTGCGGTGAACCGTCCCGTGCTGGCGTTCGCGATTGACATCTCACTTTTGTCGCTAGGAGTTGATCGCGAGCGTAAACAAAGGCTTTAAAGTTCGCAACTTGTAGCATTGCCGGAAGCCACCGCTTCTATCGCCTCCATGCCCGCACCGATCCCATTTTACGTCCTTGGAGAGAACGGCGCGAACGCCAGCAGCGGTAGCCAGTTCCGACAGTTGTGGAGTAGCAAACATTGTATACATAAGTATGGCGCACTCGGGAGCGAGGCCGCTCATTATTCGCGCCGCTTCAAGCCCGTTCATCACAGGCATTGCGTAATCGAGCAAGACCACATCTGGCTTTGCAGTTCGAACCAACTCTATGGCGGCGTCTCCGTCTTCCGCTTCTCCGCAAACGACCCAACTTTCTTCATCTTTCAAACACAGCCGAAGCGCGGCTCGTACCCTTGCATTGTCATCGACTATAAGGATTCTCGGGTAGTGGTGCCGTTTGGCATCCACAGGCTAAGCTGACTCACGGCTTTGATCCGACCACGATTGATAACTGCTGTGCATTAGTTGGTGGTAAGGTATTCACTGGCCTTGCTGACAGCTTGGCGTCGATAAGAAAACCAGCAATTAATTCTGCCTCACCTCGGCGATCGTTGCCTATCCTCAGAAGCACTCCTTTGAAATATTGGTCCTCTAGAATTGTTCTGTTGGCTATTGGTATCGGTATGCCAGCACTCACAATCGCATCGTACATGTCTCTCGCTAAATCTGCTGATTCTTGGCCTCCGGCGGCAGTCCATTCCAAAATTATCGACACTGGGGCAAATGGCTTAACTAAGGCCGCGAGCTTGTCCTTCTGTTCACTACTTAATCGTCGGGGCTGTAATTCCTTCTGGAGTGTGACTCGTGCCAGCCGCTCAGATTCGGCCTCTTTCTTGGATTCAGCGGCATCCCGTTGTGCTGCGGCAATCTGGGCTTCAAATCCCTTGGCCGTTGCTTCGGCGGATCGCGCTTTGGCCTCTAATTGGGCTATTTGTACGTCGAATGTTTTTGCGGTTGCTTCGGCATGGGCAGCTCGCTCAAGGGCAAATGCGGATTCCCTTCGGGCGTCGGCTAAAACAATGGCATCGAAAGCCTCAATGTTGCGATCTGCATCTGAGATCATCACTTCTGTAAACATCTCTCCCGCCACTCCTACCACGATCAATATCCAGCCAACAAAGGCTATGACCTTGGCCCATTCGACACGACGCTCTAATACAAGTGTCCGATACCTAAAGAAGCGGAATTTGCTCCGAGCGATTGAACGCATTTCATACCACAACTCGCCATCCTCAAGGGTTAGGCCGACTACCACAAGTGCGGTGGCTATTAGCAACCAACCAAACCAAAAGCTGTGCCATTCGAGCAGATCAGCCTTCATCATGTCGTCGATTTTTTCAACAAACCCTGGAGGCAACATAAATCCTGAAATGGATGACGCTCACCGACGCGCATCCATGCTCGATAAGTTCTTCGATTTTCTAGTCGCGCTAGGGATTGTGTGCGTAGTCGTCATAGCCCTATTTGCATGGGAGTTTACCATAGGCATAAAGAAAAGCATAAAAACACTATATAGAAGCATTATTTAGCTTTACAACCGCCGTTATAATGCCTTACATTAGGCATATAGAGACGGCCATGAATCAGCTAAACACAACCAAACGGTGTCAGATTATCGCGGCCCTGATCGAAGGGAACTCCATTAACGCGACGTGCCGAATGCTCGGAGTAGGCAAACATACCGTGCTGCGGCTCTTGGAAGATGCCGGATGCGGCTGTGCTGCGTATCACGACGTGAATGTGCGGAATCTGCGCGTAACCCGCACACAGTGCGATGAGGTTTGGTCGTTTGTGTATGCGAAGCAAAAGAATGTGACGATGGAACAGATGCAGGAAGGCGCGGGAGACTGCTGGACGTGGACCGCGATAGACGCGGATTCCAAGCTGATTATCTCGTACATGCTTGGGGATCGTGGCGCATCTACGGCGCAAGCCTTTATGCAGGACGTTGCTTCCCGGATCAGCAATCGGATTCAGTTAACCACGGACGGCCATCGCGTGTACGCCGAAGCCGTGGAGAATGCCTTTGGCTCGGAGATTGATTATGCGATGCTGGTTAAAATCTACGGCGCATCGAATGACGGCGAATCGCGCTATAGCCCTGCAACCTGCATCGGTTGTCGCACAGGCGTACTCGCTGGCAATCCCGACCCGAAGTACATCTCTACCAGCTACGTAGAGCGCCAGAATCTTTCGATGAGGATGGGGATGCGGCGCTTCACGCGGCTCACAAATGGATTCAGCAAGAAGTTTGAAAATCACGCGCACCAAGTTGCGCTGTACTTCATGCACTACAACTATTGCCGCGTGCATTCTAGCTTGCGCGTGACTCCGGCGATGGAAGCTGGCCTAACAGATCACGTCTGGACACTGGCGGAACTGTGCGGCTTGCTCCCTGAGAAAAAGCCGAATGCGCGTGCGGACAGAGAGCTGGTATTGAAGGCGCTGAACAAAACAGCATAGAGGGATTATGGCAAAAGCAAATCAGGTTTCTATTCCGTATCTCGATCCGAACGTGCAGCATGTGGGAATCAGCCGCTTGCGTGCGCTAAACGTTACCCAGCTACGGGAACTCCACAAGACGCTGGTGATTCAGGACAACGATAAGCCGCTGGCTGTGCTCTTGAAGTACGAGCACTTTCTAGCGATGCAGGAGAAGATATTGAAAAGCGAGGGCGAGTGAAACAGCTACTTATCTTCCGTGGACTCGCGGACGATCCGCAAGGCGTTTTGACTGCTGTCTATCAACGTACACTTGTGGGCGTCAAACTGCGCCTGAATATCAGCATCCTTGAATTGCGTGTTGCACCGTTCGCATACGCCGATGGCCGGGGGACTTCGCTTCACGATCCGCAGTTTGCGCTTCTGCATGATTGCAGTCGAGCGTATCTGGCAGGGAGGGCGTAACTCCTGTGGAAATCAAACGGCACCACTACCGATTCTCGTCACGACTTGACTCTGGCCTGGAATTCAGCACCTTGAACGGAAAAGTCCCTGATGCCGCGGCCCATAGCTGCACACAATTTTCTTTCGTGGACGTCGTGGCGTTGTAACGGTAGTTGGTGCCGCTTCCGTGATTTGAACTCTATCCACCACGGAAGTAAATGGCCCGAGGGTGGAACGGAGCAACCCCAATGAGGTAAGGTACTTTTTGTAGTTGGCACAAGGCTTCTTCGATCTAAGCGTATCGCGACAGGTGAGACGGGAACTGCGATTCGAGCAAGGCGCACGCGTACTCACTATCGATACGTCCCAACAGACTCATCATCTGTTCCAGAGTGGCAATTTCAAAATCCACGTGCTTTAGCTTTTCCCGCACGAGTTCGGAAGGGTTGAACAGCTTGAGTCGAATCTCGTGCTCCTGAGCCCACCTCTGCAGAAGCACCAGCACACCTAGACCGCCACCGCCTATCGCGTGCATTTCTGTCAAATCCAAAACGACCACGCGAGCCTGTATCTGGGAGGTAACGGCATCCTGTAATTTGGACGCTGCGGCGGTTCGGACAAACTTTCCCGCGCATTCAATGATTGCCATTTCACCTAGGTTGTCAACATGTACGCTTGGCATGAGCCCTCCATTGTTTGTTGGTATCGGAAATTACACCACGATGCAGGCGTAGTTTTGATCTTCATTTCTTCTTCCGCGAACACTTAACTCGCGGAACCGACATTCCGATTACGAATTTGGAAAACTAGTAGGAAAGTAGCGGTCACAAATCCGGTCGGTCAGTTCCAGCGTACTTTCCAGCGGCGACTTGGCTCCAATGATCTGCGAAGCCATGGTGAGCAAGAAAACGTCGCGGGTTGTTGGACTTAAGAGATGGGCGAGAATGTTGACAGACAACTCGTGCGTCGGCATGGAAGGCTCCTGGGTCTCTAGAGAATTGTTCCTCTAACACAGCGGATTATGATCGGTCTCCAGTGACCGATCAATACACGCGATAACCGATTACCAAAGGACATGTCCGGTCAGCCAATGCCCGGAGTGCTTAGGTAAAAAGCCGATTCTGAATGTCAGCCACTGCCATCGGTCGGGAGCATCCCTCGTCGTCGTACCCATATGATTGATCCGCGTGCTCACGGGATAGCGCCGCAATTACATTGGCTAAGGCCCGGTCTGTACCGGCGTGGGGTTACCCGCCTAGCCACACGGGGCGCATTATCTCGAGCACGAGATGCCATGGATCACTGTCCGGTTACGCTTCTGCTTACTTCCCCGTCTACATCATGATCCATTTCTCTGACGTTGACGCGCAGCCTCTGAAAACGGAACTCTACCAAATCTGCAATGGCTGCCCCAAAGTAAAACTGTAAGCAGTCTGATCATCGAGGATAACTTCTCTTTCGTCCCCCACGGCGCGCTTAAACAAGCCCTTCATCAATCTGCCGACCTTGTTCTTACCTTTGATCCTGGAACCGAAACTTCGAGTTGACGTCACGACTGGTAGATCTGTGTTGTTAACATTTAACGCGGTCAGTCGTAGTTGCAGGGTGGGCTCACCGGCCAGTACACCAATGGGTCTGGCGTAGGTGATCTTACCCATAACACCTGCGCCAGCCGGTATTATCTTTTGACCGTCGACGAGAACGTCCCGATCAAGTGCCGCCGAGAAGCTTTGGCCCTCCTCGCTGATCCTAGAGCCAAGCGGTTCGGCCAGCCGAACGATCAGCGTGGTTCCGGCGGGAACGACAATTGGCTTTGCCACCGCGATTCCAGCGACGGGCACCGCTGTCGCGTACACTCGGGTTTCCGGATGAACTGTTACCGCAGCCGCTGGAACCGCCGCCGCAACGGTTGCAGCAGATTGAGTCTCGCCTAGGGGTACTTGCGACTGTGCAGCTTCTGTCGCTGGTGTATTAGCAGCAGCGACATCTGTATTCGAGAGGCTCGATAGTGCTGTGCCAGCGGCAGGACTGGTGCTTGCAGAGTCCAAGGGCGCGCTTGCAGCGGCGGTTTTTCCAGCATTCTGGGAGATTGTCACCCCAGTATTTTGTTTGTGGCTATGTGCTAACCGCGTAAAGATTAAGATCGTCGCAACCGCCGTCAACGCCATTCCCAATGCAGTGATTTTCTTGGTTTTCATTTTCTTCTCCGGGTATTCAAGAATTTATGAAGCAACAAGAAGGGCGAGTCGTCGTTCCCATCCGAGAGGCGACTCGCCTATGGCACAGGTCACCTTACCGTCTCCGACCCGAAGCGCGACCACCACTGGAGCGACCAGAGGACACCGGACGCGCTGCTGACGCTGAGCGGCCAGAAGACATCGAACGGCCGGCTGACGCTGGGCGGCCAGCGGACACCGAGCGACCCGAGGACATCGAACGACCGGCGGATGCCGGACGGCCTGAGGACATCGAACGGCCAGCGGACGCCGAGCGAGGAGCGGACCGCGAATGGCCAGCGGATGCGGAACGACCCGAGGACATCGAACGACCAGCGGACGCCGGGCGGCCTGAGGACATCGAACGGCCAGCGGATGCCGAGCGGCCCGAGGACATCGAGCGGCCAGCGGATGCCGAGCGGCCCGAGGACATCGAGCGGCCAGCGGACGCCGAGCGACCCGAGGAACTCGAACGACCGGCGGATGCCGAGCGGCCCGAGGACATCGAACGGCTAGCAGACGCCGAACGAGAAGCGGACCGCGAATGGCCAGCGGATGCGGAACGAGTAGCAGACGCGGAGTGGCTTCCGTGCGCCGAATGACTGACAGACGCCGAATGACCAGCGGATGAGTGACGGCAGACGGACGCGCGAGCGGTTCCCGCATGGGAGGTCGCATGAAATCCTCTAGGGACTCCACGACCACCATGTTCGAACGCGCCCTTGTCGTGACCGCCGAAGTTGCCGTGATTGACGACCGTCAGGCTGTTGGAAATGTAAGTGTTGTGATTAAAAAGTACGCTCCCGCCGACCCACGCCGGCGACCACGCGCTGAATCCCCATCCGAAGTCAGCGTAGACACCAATCGAGACCGGTGCGAAGGCAAGTCCCACTCCTACCACGATGCCGGGTGGAGGCGGCAGCACGACAAAGCCAGGGTAAGAGACAAACAGGGTCCCCCAAACTCGCCAAGGGTTGTAATAGGGAACGTAAACCACAGCCGGATTGACTGGCACGATAGCTATCACGCCAGCGTCTACAACCACACGCTGTTGGACTGTCGTAACCAATGTGTTCGACTGCTGCGCCTGCAACCGCATGGCCTGGATAGCGTTCATGACATCTCCGGGCTGGTTGTAATAGGCGTTGCCTAGTTGAGACGTCCAGGCCGTGTTCTTCGCGAGATTGTCGAGCACAGAGGGAAAGGCTGTAAGGCCCTTAACAGCTGGGTCCCATGCCATGCCGTCGGCCCCGGCTGCCCGCTGATCCGGGGGCAGTCCCATGTTCTGGTTCAGCCAGGTATCCGCCGCGGCAATTTGGTCCGGATACGTAGCAGCGGTCAATATTTGAGCGACCAACGAGTCAGGATCGAGAGCAATCGGAGCCACGAGCTGATCCAGTTGCACCGCGTCCAGACCGACATAGGCGGGCGCGGGGGTTTGCGCGTACAGATCCAATTGTGCTGCCGGAAGCAGCAGCAAAGAAAAAACGAGCGCCATCATGCGGCGCATAGCCTGACAGAGGGAAGTTGTGTTTTTGGGGTTCATTGTGTGCATCCTTTCGGGAAGTCTTAGATTTTGAGGGCGTTTGTATTCGGCCTCACTTCAATACGCGGAAGGCGGAAAAAAAGGAGCTCAACTCCGCGAAGATTTTTGATCAGGGCAAAACTGCCTCGAAGAGGAAGCCACTCAATCCCCGCCAAAGACCAATGTTTTGGTAGTGTCCTAAGTTGATTTTCAATTGTTTGACTTTCTCTCAGGGCGGAGTTATCGTGTCCGCCGAAACCGGCAAATGCCGCAGGTAGGCCGGGGGTACCGTGAGTTCGGAGCCATCCAAAGAAGTCACAAGGTTGCTTGCCAGTTGGCGCCAGGGCAAAGCCGAAGCGCTGGAAGAGCTGATGCCCATTGTTTATGGCGAACTCAGGCGCTTGGCGGCTTCCTATCTGCGGCGCGAGCGCAGCGACCATACACTGCAACCGACCGCTCTGGTTCACGAGGCCTATCTGCGTCTCGTCGAACAGAAAGACGTCAAATGGCAGGATAGGAGTCATTTCTTCGCCATCACTGCGCAGCTCATGCGACGGATATTGGTGGACCACGCGCGAACTCATCTGGCGGAGAAGCGTGGCAGAGGAGCTGCTAAAGTTCCTTTGACAGAGGCGATTGTGATGTCGCAGGAACGGCCGGCGGAACTCCTTGCTCTGGACGACAGTTTGACCCGCCTGGCTTCGCTCGATCCTCAGCAAGGCCGGGTTGTAGAGTTGCGAATCTTTGGCGGCCTCACGGTGGAGGAAACGGCTGACGTACTCGGGATTTCCCCGGCCACCGTGAAGCGGGATTGGAGCATGGCCAAGGCTTGGTTGTCACAAGAAATCCGGAAAGCAGAAGGCAAGTCGTGAACCCTGAAAAATGGGAGCAGATGAAAGGACTTTTCGCGTCCGCGCTTGAGCGGGAGCCAGGCGAACGGAGCGCATTCCTGCGCTACGCGTGCGGCGACGACCAGGCATTGCTCGCCGAAATGGAGGGACTGTTCCACGCTTACGAATCAGAGAAGAGCTTGCCGGATGAGGAGCATGCGGGCTGCTCTGTTGCAGGCCAGAAAATCGGTCCCTATAAATTGATTCGCCGCATAGGCGTTGGGGGCATGGGTGCGGTGTATCTGGCGGCACGAGCCGACGACACCTTCAACAAACGCGTTGCAATCAAACTTGTGCGCCAGGGAATTGACACGGAGGCCGTCCTTCGCCGTTTTCGACAGGAGCGGCAGATCCTGGCCCCGCTCGACCACCCGAACATCACGAAGTTGCTGGATGGAGGTACGACCGAGGACGAACTGCCCTACTTCGTAATGGACTACGTTGAGGGCACGCGGATTGACGAGTATTGCGACAACCACAAGCTCTCCGTCGCCGAGCGCATCACGCTCTTCCGCGAGGTTTGTTCGGCCGTCCAATATATCCACCAGAACTTGGTAGTTCACCGCGATTTGAAACCCACCAACATCCTGGTCACTGCCGAAGGCATACCCAAGCTTCTGGATTTTGGCATTGCCAAGCTGCTCAAGCCTGAGTTCTTCACCAGCTCCCTGGATGCTACTTTGGCGGAGTTCCACCCCATGACGCCGGGATATGCCAGTCCCGAGCAGGTGAGAGGGGAACCGATTACCACAGCGAGCGACGTGTATTCGCTCGGGGTAATTCTGTATGAACTGCTAACCTCATGCCGGCCTTACCAATTGAAGGGAGACGCCCCGGACGAGATCCGTCGTGCCGTTTGCGACCAGCAACCAGAAAAGCCGAGCACAACTTTGACCATGTTCCAGGAAGGCCGCACCGGCGCCAGGAAGAAGTCCCTGACTGCCGAAGCCGTGGCCGCGATGCGGGCAACCATTCCGGAAACGTTGCGTCGGCAGTTGAGCGGGGACCTTGACACGATCGTGCTGAAGGCCCTGAGGAAGGAGCCGCAACGCAGGTACGCTTCGGTTGAGTTGCTCTCTGAAGATCTGCGCCGCCATCAGGAGGGTTTGCCGGTCACCGCGCACAGGGATACCTGGAGCTATCGAGCGGGGAAATTCGTTCGACGCCACAAGGCGGGCGTGGCTGCTGCGGCACTGGTGATGGCCTCCCTCATTGCCGGGGTCGTGGCAACCAGTTGGCAGGCGCGAGTTGCTCGCCGCGAACGAGCCAAGGCTGAACAGCAATTCAATGATGTCCGCCGCCTCACCAGCTCATTTTTGTTTGAATTCCACGACGCTATCAAGAACCTTCCCGGAGCGACGCCCGCCCGCCAACTGCTGGTGCGGAGAGCCTTGGAATACCTCGGCAAGTTGGCATCTCAGAGCCAGGGAGACGCGAGCTTGCAACGCGAACTGGCCGAGGCTTATCTCAAGGTCGGCGATGTTCAAGGCAATCCCTATGGATCGAATCTTGGAGATACGCCAGGCGCCGCTCGAAGTTATCAGGCAGCCCTCGACATCAGCCAGGCTTTGGTGCGAGCAAATCCCAAAAACGAAGAAGCGCAGGGATATTTGGCCCGCAGCTACAAATCACTGGCCGAGGTTTTAGCCCATTTGGGGAAGCCTAGCGAAGCAGTAGCCGACCTTCGTCAGGCTATCGCGATTCTCGAACCGCTGACCTCCGCCAAGCCCGACGACGAACTCCACATCCAACTTGCCGGCAGCTATCAGACACTGGCCGATTTGCTGGGTCACCCTGGGCAAATGAATCTGGGTGATTCCGCCGGCGCCCTGGAGAACTATCGCAAGGCTCTGGCTGTCGATGAGTCCATCCTCGCGATGGAACCCGGCAATCAACGCGTTCGCCGCAGCGCGACAGTTGTCCGAATGAGGATCGGGGATATGCGACTGCAAGCGGACGATCTGCAGGGAGCGCAGAAGGAGTATCGCAGCGCGCTCGATGCGTTCGAAGGTTTTGCCGCTGCCGCACCCGCCGATGCCGGGATCCGCCGGCTCTTGATATTCGGTCATCGGAAACTGGGAGGAGTACAGCAGGCACTGGGCGATAAGAAAGCTGCGCTCAAGAACTACAAGCAGGCAGTCGCCATCAGCGAGGACCTGTTAATTGCCGACCCGAGCAATGCGCAGGCCAGCATGGACGTGGTAATCACTTCGCGCGAGATGGGCGACCTGCTTTGGGACATGAGCGACCGGCCGGGCGCGCTGCTCAAATACCAGAGGGGGACTGATATTCTGGGAAAACTTTCTGAGGCGGAACCGAAGAACACCCTGGTGCGCGGGCGCTACGCCGAAATGTTGGTTATCTATGGCCAGGCGCTCGCGGAAGCTGGAAAGGCCGCCACAGCGCGTCCCATCACCTCTCACGGTCTAAGCCTCACGCGAGAGTTGGCAGCGCGAGTTGATGTCACCGCTGATGAGGTCAGCGAATATGCCATTCACTTCCTCGACGCCAAGCCCGAGGATCTGCGCGAGCCAGTTACCGCCTTGAAATACGCAAAAGAATCGATCGCTAAGGGTGCCACCGGCGCAGAATTTTTAGATATTCTGGCCCGCGCTTATTTTGCATCTGGAGATGTTACGCAGGCCATTGAAACCGAGGAAAAGGCTCTAAACTCACTTCCTTCGGCTGCGTCCGAAACAGTCTGTCTCCCCCATTCGGAAAACAATCGAAACCCAACTGGCCAAGTTCAAGGCCGCCCAACGCTGAATGGCCAAGCTGCGATGCAGAGTCTTCCTCTGCCAGGGACAGAGCCCTGGCTTTGACTCCCAAAAAGGCCCGCTGGTTGGCGAGCCTCTGGGTTACGAAGTGACTGCGGTTCGAGTTTTATCACCTTTCTCAGCATGGCGAAGTTGGGATTTGTCATAATGCTCTTGGCACAACATCCCGTTCTCCCCGACACAAACCGCGGAGCGAGTACCTGATCTGAACGGAAGGAAGCCCCGCTCGTATATTTGTTTCTATGAGAAGCTGGGGAGGGCGTGTCAGGATGCGGGAATCGAGGATGTGTCAGCGCATAGCTTCCGGCACTCTTATCGCGCATGGCGGATAAGCTCGGAACCCCCATCAGCGTTCCGCAGCGGGCGAGGCATCACGGGGACATCCGAGTCGCAATGAACGTCACCGGCGATCCGGTGAACGACGATCTCAGAGACGCAAGCTCGAAAATTGCCGGGGGTTGCTGACCAAAGTTGCGAACTAAATTATTTAGAATTGGGGTGGGAAACGGGAATCGAACCCGCAACCGTCGGAGCCACAGTCCGGTGCTCTGCCAGTTGAGCTATTCCCACCGCCGTCTCGATTATACAACTGCGCTTCGCCGATGTCAGAAACCCGCGCCCGAATGTCGAGGCGTGCAATTCCAAATCGGATCGCCAGCCGTCACGCAGAGAGCCCAATAGTGACGGAAAGGGATTGTGTCGCGGGCGATTCCCGCTAGGTCTCATTCCATGCGCCACGGCGAGCGCTCCGGCCACCGCCGTAGAGCCTCAGCCGCCCAACCGGTAGTCTTGTCCGCATGGCAGATCGTGCAGGGATTCGGGATTTTATATTTGTCAGTCATCGCTGGCGTGATGAAGGCGAACGTATGCGCCCGTACCTTCACATCGGCAATGGTCGTCTCGATTTTCGGCATATGACAGGCAATGCAACTGCTTCCCGGAGATCCTTTCTTGTGATGGGTATGCTCCTCGATGGTGCCGGTGCGCGGGCCATTCAACGAGAGCGGCCCGTGGCAATCCAGGCACAGCTGGTCCGCGGGCTTGCGCAGTTGCGCGTAATTATCCGTGCCATGCACGTCGTGGCAGCTAAAACATGTCACGCCGCGCCGGTACATCACACTTTGTACAAAGTCGTTCCCTTGCATGCGGTTCTTGTGCGCCGTGCCGTCCGGATAGTGCGTGAACGCCGTCTCGCCCAGCGTGTGCTCTTCAAGCTGCCAAAAATCCTGCAGGCTTAGGCCCACATGGTAGCCAACAGGCCAGTCATAATACTTGCCTTCGATGGGAATCGTGAGCGGCCGCCCCTGAGAGTGACACTGAATGCAGGTATCGCTGGCCGCGACGTAATCCATTCGCGCGGGATTCAGAATGTTTCCACGAGATGGATGCTCCAGATGCTCACTGCCCGGCCCATGGCACTTCTCGCAGCCGACGTTCCACTCCGCTACCTGTTTGGTGTGGATGTTGTAGTCGACAGAATGGCATCCATCGCAGGTCGGACCCGTGGGACGCTGCATGTTGTCCGGGGGATAAAACGGTTCCCACCAGTCAGTCCCCTTCGCCACGAAGTACGGCCGCCAGACTCGATGGGTAACATCCCACTGCGCGGGTTCTGGAAAGTAATCGTCTCCTCTTTTCGTGAAGTAACGCTGCTTCCAAACACTGCCGTAAACCAGCGCGACTTGGTCCTTCGTGAACTTGGCAATGGAATTGGTCGCAAGATCGGGAATGATGGCGTCAGGATGTTCGCGAGGATCACGAACGACACTCGCCATCGGCGTTTTTCGCCAGTGTTCGTAGATCTGCGCGTGACATTTCTGGCAGGACTGCGAGCTCACGTAGTGCGCCGAATTTGCCGTGCCCGACTGCTGCGCTCGCTCCTCGTGGGTGAGTTGACGCAGACTGCGGATGAAGAGGACCAACTTCCAACTGTCGTCGCCCTGCTCATCGTGCGGTTTGGCCCAACCCGGCATGCCGGTCAGCCGCACGCCATTCCGAATGATGTAGCGGATCTCTCCGTCCGTGAGGTTTTGCGTTCGAGGCAAACGCAGATCCGGAACCTTGGGATAAAGGTTGCGGCCCACGCCCGTCTGCCCGGAACCGTCAGGCCCATGGCACACGGCGCAACGGTCCAGGAAACTGTCTCGGGCTTCCTTCAGGACTTCCGGCGCCGCCTTCCACGGGTTTGCTTCCAGGCGGGCCTTTCGCGGGATGCCCAGGTTGCGCACGGCACGAGCTACCGTTTTTTCTAAATAGGAAGGTTGGTCCGCAGTACTAAAGCCAAGCCATATCAGCCGGGCTCCGTACAGGCCAAGCGCGACCAGTGCCACACCACAGAGCAATACAAAAAGCTTCCAGACTTTCATACAGGAAGTTATTAGAGCGCAGCTTTTGGTGGAACACAAATTTGCGGACGGCGGAACCATCGTGTCCGCCTCTGTGCAAAACTTTCGATTTTGATGTGACGGATGACCTGGACTTCGACTTTTCTTTCTCCTAATCTGGGAAGCGTTGGCCAGGATGTTGTGCCGCGCAGTTCTAGACTCCTCGCGGCCTCTGCCTAATCCCACGCGAGACTGTGGCAGGGACATCTGATGCGGGCGTTTTGTGGCTACCCTGGATAGCCCAGGGCTGGCGCCCGTTGTGGGAGTGATCACTCCTCAGCTAAAAAGCGGCTGCACCAGGAACTTAATAGGTGAGTCAGGCTGGAAAAGGTCAAGTAGAAGAAAAAAGACGAGAAACTATCGAGAATTCCAGGGAGAAAAAAGGGAAATCGGGATAACAACGGCAGGCGCTCGGACTGCGGTGCGGGCTGCTGCTCGGAATTGAGAGATTCTTCGCTCACAGATCCTGGGGAGGAGTTTGTCTGCAACAAAAAGATCCTTCACGCCGAGATCGCCGATTAGGATAACCTCTAAATAAATCTTCTGCGTACTCCGCGTCCTCTCCGGTGAAGGGTTATGCAGGTTTGCCGGAGCTAGCCTTTATCCTCGCCCTACGCCCACATACTCAAACCCCATGGCACGCAATCGTGCGGCATCTAACAGGTTCTTGGTATCCACGATGATCGGTTTCTTGAGCAGGTGCTTGATCCGGTCAAAATCAAGCACACGGAACTCAGGCCAGCCCGTGCCCACAACCAGCGCATCCATACCTTCCGCGGCGGCGTAAGCCGACTCACAATAGCGCACCGAACCATTCAGCCGCAACTTCGCTTCAGAAAGAGCGACCGGATCATAAGCCCGCACCCGCGCGCCTTTGGCGACCAGCGATTCAGCCAGCCGTATCGCCGATGAGCCCGCCACCGAATTCGTGTTTGGCTTAAAAGCCAGACCGAGAATTCCCACGTCCTTGTTCTCGACCGAATTTAAGGCCAGGGCAATCTTATCGACCAGGCGATCGGCGAGCGTGTGGTTGACGTCCCGGGCCGCGCTCAACACCTTCAGCGGCACACCATTGGCCAAAGCCAATTGCGCCAGCGAATCCATATCCGACTCGGCAAATACGCCGCCCATGCCTGCTCCCGGCTGCAGGCAGCGCGGAGCAATCTTCTTGTCGAGGCCGAGTGCCAGAGCCAGGCTGACTGCATCCGCACCCACGCGTTCGCACAGCGCCGCAACCTCGTTGATAAAAGAAATCTTCGTCGCCACAAAAGCTGTCGCCGATTCGCGCACCAGTTCCGCCGTCGCCTGGTTGGTCACGATCACTGGCACACCCCGCATCACCAGCGGGTGGAAAATCTGTTTGAGAACCTGCACCGCCTCGTTCGAGGTCGAGCCTAGAATCAGCCGGTCGGGCCAATTAAAGTCTTCCACCGCGCAACCGTCGGTAAAGAACATGGGCTGGGAGACGATCATCCCGTGCAGTCCCGCATCCTTCAGCGATTTCTCGAGCGCCGAGGCCGTTCCTACAGCCACTGGAGTCACGATGGTCAGAATCGGAGGCTTTTGCGCCAGGCGGGCAATCCGCATCACCACGTCGTTCAGGTTGTCCGCGCTATCTTCCGCCAGAAAAATGACTTGCGTTTTGCGCGCGAAGGACTCGATGTCGGTGGAATACGCCAGGCGGCCAGCCCTCACATTGCGCCGGATGATCTCCTTCAGGTTCTTTTCGTGGAAAGGAATGTTGCCCTGAGCCATCTCGACCATGCGCGTCCGGTCGGGATGACAACAGGAAACCGGAGTGCCAAAATCTGCCAGACAGGCCGAAATCACTGTTCCCAGATAACCCGAACCGTAGACCCCGATCTGCATGCTTTGCCCTCCGGCAGTTGCTCAAAACCACGCCCCAAGCGGCTTCCGGCGTGGGATCTCAAACCATTCCCTCTCTTTTGTTTACAGGGCGGCCAGGGCCTTCGCAACGCACGGGAGGGAAATGTACCAGGGGCCATGCAATCTAGGCAGGGAGTAACGTAATACCGAGTAACCAAGCGAGGTTACTGCGAGATGAGGATGAGTTGGAGCAAAGGGAATAGCAACTGTGATGTCGGTGTCCGCCTCGCCTAAAAACCTACGACCGCCTCCGACACCGTCGGATTCCAGTGGACAATTTTATCCACGCTGGTGATCTTCAATACCTGTTGGATGTGTTCGTTGGCGCCGGCCAGCCGCAGCTCTCCTCCGGCCTCCTTCGCCTTCCCGGCGGAGAGGACGATGATCCCAATCCCAGTGCTATCCATATGGGTCACGCCGTTCAAGTCGAGGATGATCTTCTTCTGATGTTTTTCTCGGACCAGGCTGTCGACAGCCCATTCCAGTTGCTTGCACTCCCGGCCGATCGTGATTCTGCCCGTGATTTCCAGAACGACAATGTCAGGCGGCAACTGCTTGGTCTGAATCTCCAGCATAAGCCAAGGTCCTTTCCGATATGCAAACCGCTTCTAACGGAAACCGCTGAACATGACCACGTCAGTATCGTTGTAGCGAGCGCGTGTAACGGCGAATTTCTTGCCATCCCGCGACCAGGCATAGGAGGCCACAAGACCTGGCTCTGAATCGAAATGGGTCAACTGCACCGGCGGCCCGCCAGCCAGCGGCTGCATGTAGACGTTCTGCGTATTGCCGGTGGTGTTATGAACGTAAGTGAGCGCGTGGCCATCCGGCGTCCAGCCGAGGTACAACCGCGTATAGGCCGATGAGATTTCGATCTCCTGCATTGGCGGACCGCCCTCTAACTTTTGCAGCACGAATTTCGACTTCGCACTGGCGCCTTGTCCATCGACCCTGATATAGGCGACTAATGTGCCATCCGGGGAAACCGCTGGCTCAAACACCCGCCCCTTGGCCAGTTCCACCGGTTGGCCGCCATCCGCCGAAACCTTGTAGATGTGATACACCGTGTCGCCGGGAGCAGGTCCCGCATAGACCATCCATTTCCCGTCCGGAGTGCAGGTACCAACTTCCTCGTCTTTGCCAAACGTAAGCTGCTTCGTTTCCCCGGTGGCCATATTCAGACGCCAAAGGTTCGGCGCATTATTCGCGAGCACTCTGGCCACGATGACCAGGTCGCCTGAACCGCAGGAGCGGGGAGAGAAAGTGACCCCACTATCCTCCAGCATGGGAGCCCGATTGCTGCCATCCGCGCCGGTGACATAAATGTGAGCAAACGCATCTTCCTGTAGAAGCTTGCCCGCACTGGTCCAGGAAAGACCATATCCCGTGGCTTGTTCGGTGGAGATTGGACTCAGCTTCCAGTCGATCTTGTCATTCAGCAGCGCCGGAGAGTCGCCTACGTAAATCGCCGCCTGTCGTCGCTGCTGTGTAGTGACGAACGACTTTCCATCCGCCGTAACACTGAGCGAGCCGTACTCGCTCAAATCATTGCTGACCTTGAAAGGCGCACCTTCTGGATAAGGCTGCATCCATATCTGTCTCCGGACCGCGGACGTTTGTAAACCGATGAAGAACACTCCGGAGGAATCGGGCAGCCACGCCACATCGCTAATTAGCGTAGGCAGGGGAAAGGTCTTAACCTGCTTTCCCTCTGGAGTCAAGACCAGAATGGATGAAAGGGCGTCCTTCTGGCCCAGTTGTGCCAGCGCCAGGGCGATGAGGTCGCCCGACGCCGACCACGAAGGACCGGTGCCGAAGCCGCTAGGACCGGTCTCATGGCGGAAGATGATCTTCTCATCGCTTCCGTCCGAATTCGCGATCAGTAATTGATCCTCGCCTTTGTCCTGAATGGTGCGCGTGTAAACCATACGCTTGCCATCGGGTGAGAACGCAACTGTGCTGGTTACATCACTCACGATCTGCCGCGACGCCCCACCCAAGGCAGGCACACTATAGAGATTTGTGCTGTTTCGGTTCGCGGGGTCCTGATGCGCGTAATAAAGATAGTTGCCGTCGGGCGTGAATGTAGCACCTTTGCCGAAGAAGCCGGTTTGCGGCGGCACCACCGTGACTTCGCTGCCCGTGGCCACCTGCTTCACCCGCAGGCTGCGTTCGCCTTCGCGCCTACCGTAGGCCACCAATCTGCCATCGCCCGAGATGCTGGCAAAACCGACTGCCTGTCCGTGCTCAGTCAACTGCCGGATGGTGATGTTGCGAGTATCGATCGCCGATGTGTTTTTGCGCAGAAGCTTGTAAGCGCCAAACGCCCCGCCAATTAATAACACCACGACCACTGCTGCGGCTGCGACCAGTTTGCCCTTGTGCCGTTGCGCCTCAGCGATCAGCACCGAACTCGACGACGCGGAACCCGAAGACGAAACCGCCGCGGCCCCAGATCCAGAAGCAGATCCAGAAACAGAAGTCGGCGGCGCAGCCGAACCCGAAGCACTCGCAGATGCTGACTCCGTGCTTACCCTGCCCGATTCCGTCTCGCGCTTCAGCCGCTTCAGATCGGCGCGCAGCTCGGACGCGTGCTGATAACGCAGATCGCGATCTTTCTCCAGAGCTTTATTGATGATGCGTTCAAGTTCAACGGGAACTTCCGGATTCAGCCGTACCGCCGCCGTAGGCGGCTTGTGCAGAATCGCATCAAAAATGTCGCCCGAACCTTCGCCGCGGAACGGCACCGTCCCGGTCACCATTTCATAGAGAACTGCGCCGAAGGAGAAAAGATCGGTGCGCGCGTCCAACTCCTTGCCGCGCACCTGCTCCGGCGACATGTAAGCCACCGTCCCGAGCGTAGACCCCGGGCTGGTGAGGTGCTCTTCGCTGGGCAGTGTTTCTTGAAACGTCGCGGTCGCGCCTTCGGCCACACGGTTGCTCCTTATCGTGACCTTGGCCAGTCCGAAGTCGAGAATTTTGGCATGACCGCGCTTGGTCATAAAAAGATTCGCCGGCTTGATGTCGCGGTGGACGATCCCGCCCTCGTGCGCCGCATCGAGCGCGTCGGCAATCTCGATGGCGAGGGATAGCACAGTCTCGATCTCCACCGGCTGTCCCGCAATCTGATGCTTCAAGGTCACGCCATCCAGAAACTCCATGGCGATAAAGGTTTGGCCATGCTGGTCGTCGATTTCGTGAATGGTGCAGATGTTGGGATGGTTCAGGGCAGAAGCAGCTTTAGCCTCGCGCTGGAAGCGGCTGAGAGCTTGCGGATCTTTGGCGACTTCATCGGGCAGGAACTTGAGGGCGACAAAGCGGCCGAGTTTAACATCTTCGGCCTTGTAAACGACGCCCATTCCGCCACCACCGAGTTTTTCGATGATGCGGTAATGCGAGATGGTTTGGCCGATCACGCGGGAAGGTCTGTCCTTGGCCGATCATCTTAGGAGCCGGGCAGCGGCAAGTCAATGTATTGCGGGCAAGTCGCGGGTTCTTACGGTGAAACCAAACTGCCGCCGAGCGGGACCGGGGCGAGGTCAATCCAGCAGTTTGGCGAGTCTTCCCGCACGAACGTGAGCCGGTCGAGCAGGATGCGGCGGCTGCCCGAATACTGCCGCCAGAGTTCGCGGGCTATTGCCAGCGCCTGGTTGGCCGCTTCTTCGGTCTCCATTTTCACGATCGTGAGGTGGGGGATGTAGGGCCATTCTTCGACGAAGGCCAGCGCCTGCGCGTTGAGCCGGTCGTGCAACTCCAGCAGCCGCGATGCGTCGTGGGCCACGCGGATGTAAACCGTGGGAGTTGACGGCACAAACGTTTCCACGTCGCCGAGGATCACTTCAAAGGGCTCAACCTGGCCGCAGACACTTTCCAGCAGCTGCAAGGCCGCGCTTTCCGTTCCCTGCAGAGGCCGAGGCGGAAGAAAGGTAATGTGGGCCGCGAGGTGAGGCAGCGCGGGATGCAGCTCCCGCCGGAGGTTCTCGACGAACTCTCCCACTGGACTTCGTACGTACGCAACCAACGCATACCGCGGGCTCGCCATATCCAGTAGAGAATTATAGCCTGCTTCGTCGTTCATAATCGAAAGCGTTGTTAATTCAGCAGAGTCGTTGTCCTTAACAATATCGGGGCGTAGCGCAGCCTGGTAGCGCACCTGCCTTGGGGCAGAACAGTTCTTTCCAGATAGTCCATCTCGCATCGTGGTTTCTATTGTTTACAACAATTTGGGGAATCTGCTCTTCGTTCAAAGTTAACCCGAATCGACCGAATTTCGTCCATAAGTGCACGGTCTCTGCACGGATAGCGCGCCTGCTTCCGACGTTAACGAATTTCCGTATGACGCGCTAAGACACTGCGCAGGGGCAATACACCTCCCAGAAGCCCGTTCCTGGACACCGTTGTCGGCAATAGCAGAGGCCCATTCCATGAACGATTTTCCTGAATCGCAATATATGTATATGCATCTATCAGGGTATGAGTAAACCGGCCACGTTCGCTCTTTCGTGCATGTGCGCGAGTTTCCGTCGGGCTTCTCGCGTGCTGACGCAGCACTACGACAAGGCTCTCCGGCCACTCGGCCTGAGAGCCACGCAATTCACTCTCCTGCAAGCGTTGACCCTTGCGGGAGAAGTTTCCCAGGGAACGCTCGGGGAGATTCTGGCCATCGATAGCACCACGCTTACCCGCACGCTCGCAATCATGGGGCGTCGAGGCTGGATCGACAGTCGATCTGGCGAGGACCACCGGGAACGGTGGCTCTCCCTGAGTGAGGCCGGCAGGGCCGAATTCAAGCGCGCGCGTCCCCGCTGGGAAAAAGTGCAGCAGGATCTGCGTGCGGGGCTCGGGAACAAGCAGTGGAACAAACTTTTGAACCTAAGCAACGAAGTGACCGCAGCGGTCACACAAGGAGATTTGCCATGTCCAAATACGCCAAACTGAGCGCCGGGTTGCTAGTAGCCTGGCTCGTCTTCTCCGTGTCCTCTTCCGCACTACACCTCTACGTGAACGCTCCCAGCACACCGCCAATCGCGTTCGGCATCGCAGTGGTCACGCCCCTGGTGCTGTTCCTGGTTTGGTTTGCATCCTCGCCGGGATTCCGGCAGTTCGTTCTGTCGCTAAGCCCGCGCACCCTCACCGTGGTGCAAAGCATGCGCATCGCCGGGTTTGTTTTCCTCGTCCTCGGCACCTACAAGATCCTGCCTGCGTTCTTCGCCTTGTCCGCCGGATGGGGCGACATCGCCATCGGCGCGACAGCACCGTTCGCGGCTCTCCGGCTGGCCAACCCCGCTCATCGCAAAGGCTTCATGTTCTGGCAGATCCTGGGAATAACCGACCTCGTCAATGCCCTGGCCCTGGGCGCGCTCGCCGGTGTCGTCGATCCACACGGAATCCCCACCACAGCCATGACCGTGCTTCCCATGAGCTACATTTCGACGTTCGCCGTGCCACTGTTTCTGATCCTGCACTTCATCTGTATCGCGCAGGCGCGCCGCTGGCCGACGACACATTTTGCTGCAACGGGGCGCGCGGCGTGTTCCGCCATCTTCGGTGGTGCCATAGAAGTTACCATCAGCACCTTGCACCACCCCAGCCTCAGGGCGCCCGCCGCTGGACGCAGTGCAACCGCTTTTGGGACAAAAACCGGATAGTGTAGTCATCAGGCCCGACCGATTTTGAAGATAGTCCCAGAGCCGGTTGGTCACCGTGCCTGATGGCGCGAGTTTGAAGACTATACCCTGGGCACCGGCAGCGGGGCCGAAGGGTTCGTCAATTACAAAAGTGGAGGCTCCCTTGAGCCACCGCCATCTCCCCAGCTTTCATTGACTTGCCCGTTTCTCCCACGTAAGATTTCGCGTCAGTGATCGGTCAGACCATCTCGCACTATCGCATCGTCGAGAAGTTGGGCGGCGGTGGCATGGGCGTGGTTTACAAGGCCGAGGACACGCGCCTTCACCGTTTCGTCGCCCTGAAGTTCCTGCCCGACGAAGTTGCCCGCGATCCCCAATCCCTCAGCCGCTTCCGCCGAGAGGCCCAGGCCGCGTCGGCCTTGAATCACGCTCACATCTGTACCATCTACGACATCGGTGAACAAGATGCGCAAGCATTTATCGCGATGGAGTTTCTGGATGGTCAGACGCTCAAGCACAGGGTCGAGAACCGGCCGCTCAAGATTGACGAATTGCTGGATCTGAGCATTCAGATCGCCGACGCACTCGATGCGGCCCACAACCGCGGCATTGTGCATCGTGACATCAAGCCCGCCAACATCTTCATCACCGACCGCGGACAGGCGAAGATTCTCGACTTCGGGCTTGCCAAAGTTAACGCGAGCCGCAATCTTACAGCTTCGATGGCCGGCTCAACGATAGCCGATGTCAGGGACGAACAACTCACAACTCCAGGCAGTACCGTGGGCACAGTGGCCTATATGTCCCCCGAACAGGCTCGCGGAGAAGAGCTTGACACTCGCACCGATCTATTCTCCTTCGGCGGGGTTATGTATGAGATGTGCACCGGCCAAGTGGCATTCAGCGGGAGCACTTCCGCCGTCATCTTCGAGGCCATCCTCAATCGGGTCCCAACGCCGCCACCGCAGCTCAATCCCAGCCTGCCACCCGACCTCAACCGGATCATTGGCCGGGCATTGGAAAAGGACCGCGAGCTGCGCTATCAGACGGCTTCCGAAATACGCGCCGAATTAAGGCGCTTGAAACGCGACTTGGACTCAAGCCGGAGTGCCGCGGCGCAGGGCACGGTATCCGCAGCACAGGCAACTGGAGCAGTCGCGCAGGCGTCTTTGGCCAGAACGGGATACTCCCTGCAATTGACGGGATTGATCGCCTGTGTGGCCCTCTTTCTGGGCGTGGGTGCAGGCTGGTCTCTCCGCGCCCGTTGGATGCCAGCATCACAGCCTTCCTACCATCAGCTCACGTTTCGCCGGGGGACTATTCGGTCCGCTCATTTCACGCCCAATGGGCAGTCAGTCGTTTACGGGGCTTCCTGGGAAGGATCTCCGATCGATCTCTTTATCACCAGTCCCGAGAGTCCGCAGTCTCGTTCACTTAATCTTGGCGGAGCTGCGCTCCTGGCGATCTCATCCTCGGGAGAAATGGCGGTATCCATAGATAGCCGTCCCTCCGGAGTCTATTCCCAGATGGGCACGCTTGCCAGAGTGCCGCTCAACGGTGGATCTCCTCGCCCCGTGTTGGAGAACGTGCAATGGGCGGATTGGTCTCCTGATGGAAATAACCTGGCCATCGTGCGCGACGTTGGCGGTCGAAACCAACTCGAGTTTCCCATTGGGAAGGTGCTGTACCAGACCTCCGGCTGGATCAGCCATCCCCGGGTTTCAGCAAAGGGCGACCAGGTGGCGTTCCTGGACCATCCGTTGCCCGGCGATGACGCGGGTTCGGTCAAGATTGTCGACCTCGGCGGGAACGTCAAGACTGTAGCCGCGGGATTTCAAACAGCACAGGGATTAGCTTGGTCTGCCGATGGCGGGGAAATATGGTTTACCGCCGCCGACCTCGGCCTTAAACGTTCCATCTACGCGGCCACGCTTGGCGGGCGCGAGCGGCTGATCGCGCGAGTTCCGGGCACCCTGATGCTGCAGGATATTTGGCAGGATGGGCGTGTGCTCCTCGCCAAGGACGCCTGGCGGCGAGAATTGATTGGCCTGGTTGCTGGTGAAAACAAAGAGCGCGATGTGTCGTGGCTAGACTACTCTTACCCATCCGACCTTTCGCGCGATGGCAAGGTACTACTCTTCACAGAAGCGGGGGAAGGCGGAGGCCCGAACTATTCTGTTTATCAGCGAAAGATTGGTGAGACGTCAGCTGTCCGGTTAGGAGATGGCATGGCGCTCAGTGTATCGCCCGATGGCAAGTGGGTGATTGTCAGTACGATTTCCGCGCCCGCCCAGCTTGTTCTTCTTCCTACAGGACCGGGCGAGGGCAAGCCTCTCACTCACGACTCTATCAATCACAGCCGGGCCAAGTGGCTTCCTGACGGTCAGCGCTTTCTTTTCTCTGGCAAGGAACCAGGCCATGCCGCCCGCATTTACCGTCAGGATTTGTCTGACGGGAAACCGGTGCCCATCTCCCCCGAGGGCATCGATCCTCTTGCTTTGGTTCTTTCCCCGGATGGTCAGCAAGTGGTTGGCATCGGGCCCGATGAGAAAGCATATTTTTATCCGACTGCCGGTGGGGAACCTCGCGTTGTTCCCGGTATTGAGCCGGGAGAGCAACCGATTCAATGGAGCGATGACGCTAAGGCAATCTATTTCTACAAGCCGGGAGACCTGCCCGCCAGAGTCTATCGCCTGGACTTGTCGACCGGCCACAAGAGTCTGTGGAAAGACGTCATGCCCTCCGATTCAGCGGGCGTGAGCCGCATTGGCCCCATCCTTATCACGCCGGATGGCAAGTCGTGCTTGTATGGCTATCACCGTATTCTGTCAGACCTCTATCTCGTGGAAGGACTAAAGTGAAGCAACTCTTTTCTTAGTCTCCGCAATCCTTGCGGCGAGCCCATTTGGCTAGACAAACCGAAGGCGGAATGTACGAAGCAGAAGCGGGAACAAGTCCTGCCTCGTTTCCGTGCTGTTTGCCGATAGTTTACGTAACCAGGCCATTACACGTTTTGATCGCTGTCATTGAGTGTTAAGGCGATTTTTCCCCAACTACTCCGTAGATCCCTTCTTTGAATCCTGCTTGGACTCTCTGTCTCTAGCCAACGCACGAAGCCCTAGAAAACCGCAAAAGTACATCACCGCTTGAAATATCGCTAGCCCACCCATCTCGCGGTAGTACCCAGTGAAGAGTCCCGCAACGGGTATCACAAGCAGAAAAATCGAGACGACGCGGACCATTGTGGGCCCTAACAAGCCGCCTTTGTGTTTACGGCCAGTTACCAGCCGAAAACACTTTGCCAGCACCCATAGACAGCCGAGCAGCAAAATAGAAACTGCGACAATTCCTAGAACGGCAGCTGGCTTGGGTGCTAACAGCAAGAATTCGAGAGCAGCAAATGCACAGAGCAGAGTGAACACTGCCAAAACCACCCCCGCCGAGACTTGAACCCAACGAGGGAGTTCCTTTTCTTGGTACTCAATGTGCGGCTGTTCTTCCATAGTTCTGACCAATGCTATCTCAACGATCATGGAATTCGGACTGATTCCCAGGTCGCGCTACGACACTGGCTGGTTTGTGACTCGGCTTCCGTAAAGAGAATCCCGCCGCTGATTGCAATTTCAAGTTATCATTTCAGCGAGACTGGCACTGGTATGGCTGATTGCGACCTCGGCAACAGTGACATTGGAGGGGAGCATGGCGATCAACTTTGTGCGGACACGTGACGGAAGCGACGACTCCATACGCTTTCAACCGATGGAGCGCCTAAAAGTATATTTATTCGGGGCAACTGTATTGTTTGCCTCGTTTGGGATGGGTGAAGCGGTCTATCGACTCTTGTTTTCAGAGTTTGACGGGATAACCGATCGTATTCCAGTTGAGGTGCTGTTTGGTTTGGTATTTGCCTGGCTCGCCACGAAATTCGTCGGCGACGTTTACAGAAATCGCAAAGAGAGGAGCGCGAGGCTCAACTTCATTTGGGCTCGGAATCATCAAATACGAGGCGCTCTGGAAGGAATCACTCCGTTGGCCTACGCATCGAAAAACCAACAATCTATTAGAGTAATTCGCGAAGAAGTTGAGAGGATTGAGTGGGCGCTCAAGGAGATCTTGCCGGGCTAAACTCCTCTGTCCTTTCAGCAAGCCTGCGTGACTCGACCTGACTGAAGGTGCTAACGTTTGCCTTTGGGTTCCAACTAGCGATCAAATGGCACGCCAAGACCTCCAACGATTGCCCTTCTCTGATTTCCAACGTCTCTAGAGGCCCTACTATGGTTTGCGTTTCAGCGGCTTGCCGATCGCGAGAAGAAAGATGGCACCCTTGCCTTTCGCGTGCGGCGAAAAGAAGTTAACCACGTCATCGTCGAAGAAGGTTAGCCCGGTTGCACCCAGGCGCTGGGCATATGCAGCCAGGTATATCCTCCCGCCGATTGCGCCCGCCTCCAGCTGGACGGCCCGGTAGCCGCGGTTCCCATATCCCTCCAGGATGGCTTTCAAATCGGCCAGAAAGAAAATGTCTACGCAGGCGTCCGACGGCAGCTCCTGCTCCAGTCCTAGATGGTGAGCCTCGGCGCGGAATGCCCCTGCCTTCAAAAGCTCCAGGGTGTTCTGTTCACGCCGGAAGAAGTAAGCACCCGGCTTGAGCCCCTGTACCGCATGCACGATCAGGTAAAGATCGTTGAGCTGGTCGCCGACAGGTTTGAGGAAGTCAGCTGCAAGACCGACCGTGGCGCAATCGAAAATGGTTGAAAGTTGTGTCAGCGTAATGGATCCAGTTTTATCGAACGCTCGGGTAGAGCCGCGGCGCAGGATCACCTGCTCGATCGTGTCCTTCGGCTGTTCTTCTTCCGGCAGTCGCTGCAAGCGAATTGCCTCGCCTGTCGGAGCGGAAGATGGGACCACCTGTTGCTTCCCGCGCCACTGAGCTACTTCCTCTTCGGACTTAAGCGAGGACGCGTCGTGCATCTCTAGCATGGCGGGATACTCGACCTCATGCTCCGAAAGCGGGATCGTCTCCAGGCCGAGCAACGGAGCCTCTCTCAGAGCTGGCAGCGAACTCTCCGATTTGCGCCCGATCGGTACCAAGCACAAGGAAACCTCGCGCTGCGTATCGAGATCAAGTAGGCGGCTCAAATCGCTGTCCACGAACCCGAGCACGATCTCGGCCGGCAGCGCCGAAGCCGCAGAAACGGCCAGCATGTTCGCCAACAGGGTGCCGTTGTCCCAACCGAAATGACGATAGGTGCGCGCCTGGTACTTCCAGGCATTCCGCCAGTATGTTCCGGTACAAATGATGGTCGCGGGCGCGTGAGCTACCGCGGGTTCCATCGCCGTCGCCTGAGCCAGGTTTCTGCGAAAATCACCTTTCCGCAGAAGACCTAGCGATACATCCGCCGGATTGAAGTGATACACGCCGGCATCCAGGCCCGCGAGATCCCCAGCCACGACGTACAGTTCGATCTCGTAGAGGGCTCCGGTGCAGGCTGCGGCGCGAAAGTAGATTTCTCCGCCTGGATGGGTGCGCTGTTTGGTAATCCCCGCCGAGAAATAGAGAATGCGCGCCAAATCCTCAAGGTCAGGGACCGAGTCGGCCGGCGACGAGACCACTGGCTCTGAGATTGCGGAGAGCGCGGCCACCCCTGTTTGCGGCAGGTTCCGCGGCAGCGGGAACGGCGCTATCCTCGGATAGATTTTGAAAGGCTGGGGCCGATTCGCCCAGTCCAGCAAGTGAGGATTGTTGCGAATACTCCAGTAGGAGTGCTTCGTGCCATCGTGATACTTCCAAGCCGCCTGGATGTCGAGATTATTCATCGGCTACGACATCAGCCTAGCACCTGCACCGGACCACGGGCGCCAGCAATCAACGTGAGACTGCGGATTATGCCGCCTTCCTCCCGATCACGCTGATCTTGATCTGGTGAATGCGGTCGAGGCGGTCTTTGAGGCCGTCGTTTGGTTTTGGCATGGCACATCTCGTTGGACCGACCGGCCGCTAACAACGGTGGCATTTCCATTTGAGGAGCCGATTCTGCGTGCCAAGTCTGCCAATGCCCAACGAATTCGCCGCTCGACCGAGGCTGTCGCCAGAAGATGGTAACATTCACGCGAGTAGTGCAAATATCGCGTCTCCGTGATGGCGAACAAGTTCGTTGCTAACTCAGGTCGTCGTTCTTTGGCAACATTTTGAGCGATCACCACTATTTGGGCGATTTACCACGAAAGAATCACTGTTTTTTCTATGTATCCGATGCCGGGTGGAAACTGCATTCGTAGTTGATCAGAATCAGCGGCGAACTCTGCTCCATCAACTTTCAACCGAATGTTTGGTTCGTTCAAGCGGAGGAACATCGTCTGATGACTATTCGCCGGAGCGGACAATCGCAAACGCAAAGAGTGAGGAGACTGTTTTTGATCGAGGATCTTCATCTGCGAAGTGAGAGCTCCTGCTTCGGGTAGGCCGTGCGCAACGCCTACTTCCACGGCGGGAAGCTGAATTCGCAACTCCCCGTTTTCCAACCTGGCTCCGGGAGAGCGAGAGGCTAGCTTAACGGCTTGGGTTCCCTGACCGGCGAGGCGCACTGAGAGAATCGATCCATTCCTCCGCATCTCCAGACCGACGCGCGATTGGGTCAGGGGCACTCCCGAAATCTTCGCCTCATTCCACTCTGCGGGCAAGCTCGGGGTGACCGTTAGAGTATTGGTGCCCGCGCTCCATTCCAATCCGAACATTCCACGCACCGTGGGTGTGACCACCATGGCCGAGGACCATAACTGGTGCGAAGTGCTGCGTCCAAACCAACGAAAGAACTCGCCCGAGAGTAGTTCCGTAACCGCTCCCAAATCCTGCTGCCAAGTCAGATCTGCATTTTGCATGAGGTGGGTATAGCCAGCCAGGCTACGACCGTTGCGATACTCCGAAAGTGCAACCCATCCGGTGAATAGGGGCCACACGCTTCCCTGGTGATAGCTGATCGGATCATAGAAGCTGACGCTGGGGCTCAAATCACGTGTGCCCCAATCGGTGGAGAACTCCTGCGATGCCCATCGACTCAACATGTTTTGCGCCCGCGACAAGTTGAAAGTTCCGTCCCAGGATGCAACTGCCGGATAGATTGTAGGACTCTTGTCCAAGGAGCCGTCGGCGTTTCGGCTGAAGGCGTAAAAATTCGCATCGGGCAGAAAATATTCTTTTTCCAAGGTCTGTGCAATGTGGGCTGCGCGTTTCTGGGCATCGTCGGCCAACTGCTCATGCCTCGTTGCCCGGGCAATGTTCGAGAAAGCGGTACTGGCTTGCTGATCGAGAGCCGCGAGATAGATCTCCTGATGCGGCATTCCCGGCGGCCATGATTCGACCCATCCCGATCCCTCAGTATTCTCGTAGATTCCGTCGCCATCGGAATCATGCGCGCGCTCGAAGGTCCAAGCTCTTTCAAATGCATTCCAGTGCATGTTCAGAAACGCCGTGTCGCCGCTGATCTGTAAATAGTCGTTGGCCGCCATGAGAAACAGCGGCGTTGCATCGGAAGAGGCAAACGCATAGGGCAGACTTTTCCAGTCCACGAGGTCGGCAGTCTGCGCCCATTCGTGAATAATCTTCCCCTCTGGACTTTGCCGTCGCAAAAGAAATTCCAATTCGTCGCGGGTCAGTTGAAAATCGCCATAAGAATTCACCGCGTAAAGAGTCCACAGCGCGTCGCGGCCAAAATACCAGCCAAACCCCGGCCTTGCCGAGTCCCCCGAGCCATAGAACCCCGCTACCAGCGCAGTTTCCTGATGAGATGGCGTAGTCTGCACCTTCAGCTGATCGATGGAAACCTGCGCCCAGGCAAATGCTTCATCGAACTGCTTATCGGGCGTTTCTATAACCAGATGTTCCCGCAGGAAATTTATGAAATAGAGTTCATCTTGTTCGTATAGCGACTGAAACGAGCGCCCAAGAGCGGCCAGCTTTGCCGCAAGCGCCATCTTCTCCGACTCATCCGCTGTGTCCGCCGTCGCAAGAAGCAGGGGATAAAGTTTGTCGCCATCGTGAGCCGGATCGAAATGCAGAACAAACTGTAGCGGATAAATTTTCAGCCGTTCCTGGTACGGAGCCAGAATGCCAGGCTGGGCGCCGGGTATTTCGATGGCAGCCGCATGATCCGGAAAATTCAAATGCAGCACATAAAATCCGCCTGCGGACATCTTTACCCACTCCGGCGATGGACGATCATCGGACAATGCCGGCCACATGCGCTTCATCTCGGGAGTGAATTCGAGCGTCAGTGTCACCGGCCGCACCGCTTCGATCTGGAAAAATGCCAGAACGCCGGTTCCATCGGGCGACTCGCGCGGCGCAAACAGAATTTCCCGCAGGGTGAAAGCAGCGTGGGAGAACGTGATGGTGGTGTGGTCGGGTCGAACTTCGATCACCGCAGCCTGCTCGTTCACATCGATGGGTACGAGGTAATCCTGTATCTGAGCCGTGATCCGCAGGTTGGCAAAAATCTTCCAGGGAAATATCCACGCCTCGAAAGAACCATCCTGCTGGCCTAGAATTGCCCCCCGTGGGCCGACAACAGTAAAGGGCTTCGAGGGTATGGCTTCTCGCACAATCTTGAGAGGCACGCCATTTTCATATGGGAACTTAGCCAATAGCGTCGGTTGGTCACTGGCTTGGCCAACTAACTGTGGAGAGAAGCTGAGGCCGAAGAACAAAGCCAGAGCCACCGGAAGGGACGCTGAACTCATTGACTCTCCTTACGAATAAAAAGCATCGTTGGTGAAGGCAGCTGCGGCTATGGCGGGTTGGCCGCTGGCGGATTTGCATTCGAGAGCCGGGTGACCTTCTGCTGCGGCAGCGAATGCAGCAGCTCAACAAAGGCAGCATTGGTCCAGCCAAATCCTATTACGTTCGTGGCATATCCCGCCCTCACGTTGGTCTCGGAAGAACGGGTTACAACGTTGTACTTCTCGCGAATCGTCCCATCCCGCATGAAGTTGTCGAGGACGGTTGAAAGGAACTCGGTTGAAACCCGGTCTGCTTCCGCGTTGTGTCCGTAGCGCCGCATGCCCTCCACTGCCAGCAACTGGATAGGCGCCCATCCAAAAGGATAATCCCACTGGCCCTGCGTCTCCTGCACGCTCATCGCGATGCCGCCGGCTTGTTCAAATAAACTCAAATTTTTCACCACGGCGTTGGCTTGCGCGGCGCTAGCCAATCCAGCCCACATCGGATAGAACGTAGTGGCATAGCGATAAGTTGATCTCTGGTTGCGGTCGAAGTCGTAATCAAAAAAAAGCCCCTGTTGCTCATCCCACAAATACTTTTGTATCGATAGCCGGCGCGCCTCTGCCTGTTTTTTCCAATGCTCGGCGTCAGCAGGCTTTCCCAGAAGGCGGCTCATCTCCTCCAGGTCCCGCTCGGTCTTAAAAAGAAGACTGTTCAGGCATACAGGGGCGTAGTGGTGAGTGGCGGCTCCGTAAGGCCGGAAGCGAAAAGAAACATCGAATCCCGACTCGCGCATGGACCGGTCACCCTTGTAGTAATCCGGCTTCAGTCTTATGCGGCGAGCGGGCTCGCACGATGATTGGGACTTCTCCACGCCGCAGACCAGCACGGAGTACGCCGAGCCTGAGGCCGGTCCAGATGGAACATCGGCTTCCTCTTCTTCGTAGGAGGGAATTCCCTGGTGGAAAAGAAAATACGCAGCGACTTGCCGGTAGATGTCGTTTTCATCCTGCAAGGCCTCGGGCGCAGGGCCTTCCCCAAAGTCGTAATAACGCGCCAGGCCGGTGTTGCCGGCTAGATGCGGCTCGCGCGTCCACATGGCATAGTCCCGCTTTAGGTAGGAATATGCGGTTTCCAGCCAGTCGCGATCGTCTCGTCCCGCCGCCGCTTGCGCTTCGTGGACTGCCATGACCATCGAACTCAGGAAAGGAGGCTGGGAGCGGGTCAGATAATAAGTGCGATTCGCGTTGAGGACAGCGCCGTAGTGTTCAATCTCAAAGAAAAAGTTCTCCACCATTCCTCGCGCAAGTTCCAAGCGGCCATCCCGCAACAAACCGCGAATAATGAAGTAGCTGTCCCATCCGTACATTTCGTTGAAACGGCCGCCCGGTACAACGTACTTGTTCTTGAGATAGAGCAACCCGGGGTGTTGGATCGTGGCAACGTTTGCCGTGCCAAGTTGATGAATAACCTGCGGCAGATGCGCAAGCGTTACCTTGCAACTGCTCTGCAATTCGTCAAGCTCTCGAGGCGGAGGGAAATCGGCGGGAAGATAAACAACGGGAGCGGCCGACAGTTTGGGGTCCGAAACCGCGCCGCAAGAACTGGTTGAGCGAGTAAGAGAATCCCACCCCGTATGGATGTACGCGAGAATATCTCTGAGGCCCGTCTCCCCGAGATGATCTGGCCCTGATTGCCCCAGAGCAGCGACCGAGAGTATCGCAATCAGGGCGGCGCCGAGGAATGGAATCGGAAAGCGACTGCGTCGCCCACAAGGAGCAAGCCAAGATCCTCGCATCCTGTCGCTCATAAGCTATCTACGAGAGCAAGAATTTTGGCCGAGGCAGAACGTTGCCTCTCGGTGCATTCCCTCGGCGATCTGAGCTTCTTAACACATTCCAGTCCCTTCAGAATTGAATCCGCGCCGAAAGCTGGATCCGCCGCATCGAGCTTCCATCTTGCGAGGAAACAATACTGGAGATCGTTCCAGCATTGCCATCCTGGCAGTCGACACACGAGTCTGGCTGACCTAGGTTGACATGGTTGAACAAGTTAAAGAAGTCGGCGCGGAACAGCAGGTTAACCTGCTCTCTTAAGGGAACGGACTTTGATATCGACAAGTCCGTATCGATATAGCCTGGGCCAAGGAATGAATCGCGACCGATGTTGCCAAAAGTTCCGACCAATGGGCGAGCAAACGGTCCAAATGTTGAGTTCGCCTGTCCGGGAGGCTGCAGTATATAAGGGGAGGGAGTAAAGAATGGAACTTTATGGGTAACGGGATTAAACCTACCGACACTAGTGGAAAATCCTCCCGATCCCGACCTGTTGAGGAATCCGATTATGTCATTATCCTGCCCACTGTTGTCATAGCTAGGGGTCCAGGGTAGTCCGTCCTCCCAAGTAAACGTGCCATTTAGAGAAAAGCCGCCGATAAGCCGATCTACCCAGCGAGAGGTATTTGCTCCAAACATCTTCCCCTTGCCGAAGGGCAGATCATAATTGCCCGCGAAAACAAAAACTTTAGGGCGGTTGTAGTAGCTCGGGCCATAACCGACACGAGGATCGATGAAGAAATAATAGGACTCGTGTGTCAGAGCCTTAGACCAGGTGAAGTGACTCAAGAATTGAAGACCCCCGCTGAAACGCTTATCGAGGCGTACTTGCAGCGCATTGTAGCTGCTGGTCGCTTCATTGGCGTTATACCGCAAATCCTGTGACCATCCGAACGGGTGGCCGAATCCTACGCCGAGCGCCTGCGCGGTGCCGTTGAAGTAGGGGCGGCGATCACTTTGGGTGTAGGGCAGACCTGTTGCCGGGTTGATGTCTTGCGGAGTGCATCCATAACCGAAAACGACAGGGGAACCGCAGGTATTGAATCCCGCGATCGTCTGCGTATTCGGACTGGCCTGATTGGATGAGTCAAACATGTTGTGAATGCCGTGGCTGCCGACGTAGGCGATCTGAAATGACGTCGTCGGGGTAATTTCCTGTTGGATGGTCAGGTTCCAGGCGTCGAGAGTGGGAAGGCGGACATAAAGAGGGCGCGTTGGCACCCCGACCCCGTTTGGCAGAGGATAGTTGCCGTCTGCTGGAATGGGAGCAAACGTGTAGCCTGGAGGCCCTTGAGCTAAATTGAACACCGCGGCGGCGTTCGTAACCGGGTTCAAATTCTGGGAAACCTGAGTGGGGAAGGAAAATGTGAGAACCTCGCCATAGGTGTTGCCCGACCATCCTTGCCCATAAACCCGGCCGTAACCAGCGCGCACAACGGTTTTGGGCATGAACTGATAAGCAATGCCGATTCGCGGCGCCAAGTTCGTGAAGCTCTTCTGCACATTGAGGTTGGTGCCATACGGGCCGTAGCCGGCAATGCGGATGTCCCCAGTATTGAGATCGAGCAATCCACCCTGACCCTTGCCATTAACCGTCTCCGGGAAGTAAATCTCCCAACGGAGACCGTAGTTGAGCGTGAGTTTATTGGTCACACGCCACTGATCTTGAATATAGGAGAATATTCGTTTCTGGCGCTCCTGGGCGTTAGTGTTTTGGGTTTGCGTCCGCTGAAACGCGGTGGTGTCGCCCAGCAGGAAAGTGGCGAATCCAAGGCCGGGAGAGGTGTCGCTGCCGGTACGGATCGCCGCGAAATGGTAGTTGCCGGAACGAACGTTGTTATTATCCAGTCCGATGATGTGGTTTAGTCCGTAGCGAACATCTCCGCCGAATTTGATGTTGTGATTGCCAACTTGGTGGGACCAGTTGTTTACGAACTGGAATTGGCTTGCGGTCTGCTCGAACTGGTTCGCCGATGTGCCATACTCAAGGTTTCCGCCGCCGTTGGTTCCATTGCTCGCATTGTCGATGTTGAACTGAGGGAGACCCCCATTCAACGATAAATCACCGACATTCGCATTCGGGATGCCGAGATCATTGCCCAGCGGCTGGGTGTAGTTGGGGCCCTCTTCATTGAGGTGGATCCGGTAGTAGCCGAAGCGAAAATCAGTGAGCCAGCGGGCCGAAACCACATAATCGCCACCCGCCGCAAGGCTTTGATCCCGCGCTGAATCTGTGCCGGCGAAACTGCCGTTGCCAAAGCCAAGTCCGCCCGCTGCTCCAAAGTAAGGGGCACCTGAAAGCTCCGAGCCGAAGTAAGTGTAGCGCCCAAAGATGTGGAGCTTCTCGCTGAGTTTGTCATCGATGCGGGCATCGAACTGGTTCGTGTTGAACGGCCCCGACCCAGAAGCGAGGTAGTTGTTCACAATTCCGGCTCCCGCGACGTTCGGGCTGGGAATTAGTTTTAGGAAGTTCACTGCGGCCATCGAGAGCCGCCCGGCTGGAATGATGTCCCCTGCAAATGGTGTTCGCCCTGTAAGCGACGTTTCGTTGCTCGCGGGATCATAGATCTGAATACCCGCCGCGAGATAGTCACTTAGGTTGCAGTTGCCGCCCGAAGTGCAGGTACTCTGCGCCAAAGAAGTCGGTACGGTCGTCAATGTCGCTGATCCGGTTCTTTCCCGTAGACCTTGGTAGTCACCGAAGAAAAAGACTTTATTCTTGATAATGGGTCCACCGAGCGAACCGCCAAACTGATTGTGGAGGGTCCCAGGTATGAATCGATGAGTAAGCGGATCGGGTGCGAACTCAGCAAATGGATCGCGAGCCTGCAGGGCATCCGAGCGCCAATATTCGAATGCCGACCCGTGAAAGTTGTTGCTGCCCGATCTGGTCTGAGCCGTTACCAGCCCAGCCACGGCCTTACCGAATTCGGCATCGTAGTTTTGCGAGGTGACCTTCTCTTCCGAAATTGCGTCCAAGTTCGGATTAATGACCGCAATGCCGATGACCGGATCCTGGTTGTCGGTTCCGTCCAATTCGTAGCCGGTAGCAAACGGCAACTGCCCATCCACTTCGATCTGCTGGCTGCGCTGCGGATTCTGTGCTTCGCCGACGTCCCACCCGATATAACTTGTGCCCGGTGTCAGCAGTTCAAACGCAGTGAAATTCCGGTTGAAATTGGGTAGTGTCTCCACGGCGCGCTCGTTCAGAATCACATTGACATCGACATGATCGGCCTGCAAAAGCGGAGCTGCCGAGGTAACATTAACGGTGTTGGTGACCGAACCGATAGCCAAGGTGATGTCCACTTTCGGCGCCGTGTCAGCGTACACAATCACATTTTCCGTCGTGACCTTGTTGAAGCCCTTAGCTTCGGCCGAGACCGTGTAGGTGTCTGGAATGAGATGCTGCACGCGGTACTGGCCGTCGTCATTACTTTGGGCAGTTTGCGAAGTGCCCTTGGCGAGGTCCATAACAGTAATGGTGGCATTGGGCACAACTGCGCCGGAGCTGTCAGTGACGGTTCCAAACACGGAGCCGTAGACGGCTTGTGCCGAGCTACGTCGGGGACTGGCTAAGGAGAGAACCGTAAAAACGGCGAGCACCGTCCAGGCAGCCACGGGTTTGGAGCGCAAAAACCTAAGAGCACTTCTGAACTTTTCACAGCCAGCATCGCTCGTCATCTGACAGCCTCCTGGATTCTTGGAGTCTAATTGGCAGGGTTCACAGCTGGTCGGTTGCAATCGCCATATCCGTTGGGATAGCATAAAAATACTATGACGGAGATGCTTCACATTCCTCCGAGTTGTTTCTCCGCGGAAGTATCAGTGTGTCAGTTACACGTCACAGAAAATGGAACGTTCTTTTCTCTCTGAAAGATAGCTAACCCCTGAGTTTGAACGTTACATGTCTGTTACATCACTCCATTTCGCCGCGGATAAAGACCTTTGTCTCGAGCAGATCGAAAGACTGATCCATAGCCACACCCTTCGCAAAGCTGAGTCGCTTTGCAAACTTCTTCGTTATTTGGCTGACCACGCCCTAGCCCAGCCGGGCGTGCCTTTGAAGGAATACCAGATTGCCACCGAGGTTTTCGGCCTGGCCGACTTCGATCCACAGGTCGATTCGGCAATCCGTGTGCAAGCAGGCCGCTTGCGCCTCAAGTTGCTAGAGTATTACAGCCACGAGGGCGTGTCTGACGGCATCATCGTGGAAATGCCAACCGGATCCTATTCCGTTAATTTTCACCATAGGGAAATGCTGCGTCCTGTTGTTCTACTCCCGGCGAATTTTCCTCCGCCTCTTTTAGCAGACCGGGTAACCAAGCGATGGGTCGCGGCGGTGCTCTTCCTAGCCCTGGTCGCGGCTGTGGCAGTGATTGGAGTGCTTGCTACAGAACTCAAGTCCGCCAGGAAAGAAGACCGAAGCGACGTGGCCGATTCCGCAGCCTTACGGGCCTTCTGGAGCCAGTTTGCCTCGGGTGCAGAAGTGCCGTGGGTGATCTTCAGCAACGCCGCATTCGTAGGACGGCCGGAAACTGGAATGCGGTACTTGGATCCCGCCCGGGACTCTGGCGACCTCATTTTGGACCACTACACGGGAGTCGGCGAGGTTCTCGCGGTGCATGAACTCGACCGGTTCTTTAACCAATTGAAACATCCCATCCTGGTAAAGCGCGGCAGTCTGTTCTCGCTCGACGATGCCAGGAATAATGATCTTATCTTCGTGGGCTCTCCCGCCGAAAATCTCACGCTGCTAGACCTCCCGGGCAGTCAGGAGTTTGTCTTTAAACGGATCGAATACAGCTCTCACAAGGGGGAGTTGGGCATCGTTAATGTGCACCCTGAACTCGGTCAACCGACGGTCTTTTATCCCAGCAACCCCTCGCAGCCTCTCGTGGAAGATTATGCAATTGTTGCTCTTGTGCGCGGGTTGGATCCCACCCGCCACGTCATGATTCTGGCGGGAACCACAACCATTGGTACTCAGGCGGCTGTCGAATATGTCTGCGCCGAGGATTCGGTGGAAGAGTTGCTCCGCCGCCTCGCATTGCCTCCTGGAGCCGCACTCAAACCGTTTGAGGCATTGTTGCGGGTCAAGGTAACCCGCGGGGTTCCAGTCGGTACGCAACTAGTGGCCGTGCGCACCCGCAAGGAATAGCTAGGGAAGAGAATTATTCCACGGGTTGTAGCTTGAGTTGTTCTCCGGCATGGATTTTGGACGCCGTGTCGATCTCTTTCTTCGCCTCTTCGTCCCGTCCCAAACTACGGTATGCCTGCCCCAGCAGTGTGTGCGTGATGTAATTTCCAGGGTCCATCTTTTCGGCATGTTGCAAATACAAAAGGGAAGTCTGCGGGTCATTGCGTCGTAGGAGCACTTTTCCCATGAGTATGAATGGCCCGGTGATCGAAGTATCGAGCGAGATCGCTCTCGCCAGAGCTTCCTGGGCCTGCTGATATTGACCCGAGCGCGTGTAAGCATCTCCCAGCCGGTCGTAGACGGCGGGATTGGAAGGATTAATCTCCCGCTCCTGGTCGAATTCGCGCAGCGCCTGCGCAGTATCGGATTTGAACAAATAAAACTCGCCCAGCAAGAGATGGGCAAGCGGAAGTTTCGGAGTGAGATCAAGGGCTTTCTTCACAGCCTCGGCGGCGGCCTCAGGCAAGTTGGCTTGCATCAGCATTTTGCCTAACAAAAGATAAGCCGCTCCCGAGTTCGAGGGGACAGCGAACTGATTAGCAAACGCCAGGCGAGCGTCGTCGAAGCGGTTTGAATTCAGGTAGCAGAGGCCAAGGACGTAACTGGCGTCTGCATTCGCGTTGGGCGTCCACTGTTTGACTCGTTCTAGAAACGGAATGGCAGCGGCAGGACTCCCCAAACGATAAAGGGAAAGGCCGCGCATTTGCACTGATTCAATGTCGTTAGGGTCTTGCTCCATGGCGCGCGCGAAAGCTCGTTCAGCGGAGAGCAGTTTGCCGGTGCGGTAGTAGGCGATGCCTAAGGCATGCTGCACTCCCTTAGCCGAAGCCCCTTCGGTTGCGGCCAATTTCTTCGAGCATCGCGGTCGCTTCTTGCGGATCACCGTGCTCCAGCTTTTCCTGCGCCGCCGCTAAGGTCGTTTCGATGCTGGGCTTAGCGGAACTTGTCGCCGCTGCCGAAACTCCTTGGGGTTTTGTTCCAGAAGGAGGGTCGAGGCTCGACGACTGCCCCACGACGACTCCGCGAATGAGGCACAGCAGCAAGAATATGGAAAATGTCCGCATGTTTTAAATTCTATTCCGTTCCCCCGCTTGCATTCACTCTGGTGTTACGATTCCTGTGTGCGGTTGTGGCGGAAATCTCCCGGCGGTTGTTTGAGCCTTATGGTCTGCCTTTTCCTCGCGCTTCCTTCCCACCAGACCCACAAACCCGCTTCTGCGGCGGATGCTCCGACAAAGACCATCTCGACGCCTATTTATCCCGCGGACAACCTTCGACCCGGCCCCGCCTGGTTCATTGATGTGTCTGAGGAGGCTGCACTCCGCATGGAAAACGTAAACGGAGGAGTCGAAACCAAGAAGTATGTTATCGAAACGACGGGCAGCGGAGTAGCAATTTTTGATTATGACAACGACGGCTGGCCCGACATATTTCTAGTGAACGGCACCACGCTGGATGACGGAACTGAGAGAATTAAGAAACCGACCAGTCATCTATTTCACAACAACCATGACGGAACCTTCACAGACGTTACTCAATCATCCGGGCTGGAGTTCAGCGGCTGGGGCCAGGGCGTGTGTGTGGGGGATTACGACAATGACGGCTACGACGACCTCTACGTGACTTACTACGGAAAAAATCGCCTCTATCACAACGAAGGCAATGGAACCTTCAAAGAAGTTGCAGCAGCGGCCGGAGTTGCGGGCGACGGCAAGGCGTGGGGAACAGGTTGCGCTTTTGTCGATTACGACCGCGATGGCAAACTCGATCTTCTCGTCGCCAACTATGTTCTGTTCGACCTGAAAACCGCGCCCAAACCAGGCCAGGGATTGAGATGCGTGTGGAAAGGCGTGCCTGTGATGTGCGGACCGCGCGGACTCGATCACTCGCCCAACATCCTCTATCACAATCTCGGGGACGGAAAGTTCGCGGATGTCAGCAAATCCAGCGGGATAGAAAAAACCTACGGCCATTACTGCTTCAGCGTCTCTACCATTGACTACGATGACGACGGCTGGCCCGATATTTACGTAGCTTGCGACAGCACGGCCAGCATTCTCTATCACAACCAGAAAAACGGAACATTTACCGACGTCGGGGCGGAGGCGGGCGTGGCCTTCGATGAAGATGGTCGCGAGCAAGCCGGCATGGGCTCCACCGTCGGCGACTATGATGGCGACGGACGCCCCGACATTTTCAAAACCAATTTTTCTGACGATGCGTCCTCGCTTTATCACAACAACGGGAACGGCACGTTTTCCCCGACCATCTTTGAGGCGGGATTGAGCCTGAATACTCGTTTCTTGGGCTGGGGAACGATGTTTATCGATGTTGACAACGACGGTCGCCCGGATATTCTTGCCGTCAACGGTCACGTTTATCCGGAAGTGGACACCAACCATCTTGGTTCCACGTACCGCGAACCGAGGCTGCTGTATTGGAACGCTGGCGGTGGAAAATTCAAGGATCTCAGCCAACATTGCGGCCCAGGTTGCACGGAACCGCGGTCAAGCCGTGGTCTGGCCATCGGAGACCTGTGGAACGATGGCCGCATCTCCGCCGTGGTAAACGATATGAGTGGCCAGCCGATGCTTCTGGTGAACCACGCCGGCAACGCTAACCATTGGCTGGGTGTGATCACAAAAGGCACTAAGTCAAATCGTGACGGCATCGGCGCCAAGGTTACAGTTGTCGCCGAAGGTCATAAATTTGTGCAAGAGGTGCGCAGCGGATCAAGCTATATCTCCAACAACGATATGCGGCTTCATTTCGGACTTGGAAGCAGTGCAGTGGTCGACCGCATCGAGATTCGGTGGCCCAATGGGAACACTGAAAGTTTTCCCTGCGGCAACGCCGACGTTTTCGTCACACTGATTGAGGGTCGAGGCGTGAGTTCGCATGGCTCATGAGGCGATCTGCCGCTTTGGCGCATCCATAAAGAGCCCTGCATGTGACATGACGAAAACGGCGAGCACTATGCAAACGGGCAAAGTCCATCAGCGTCAACGGACAAAAGTCGTAGTGCTCTTCTTGTTAGCGCTTATCGCTTGCCCGAGCTCGTTCGGAGCTCAGACCCAGGCTACGACCGATCGGGCACTCGCGGATATGTCATGGAGCACCGATTCGACCGGTCATGGGCGATTCATCGCGGTCCACGGGCGCCGCGCCGCCATCTTCGGCTATTCGGAAACCGGCCTGGAAGTGTGGGCTTATCCCTGGCAAATCGTCAGTTCCTATAAAGTAACTTTTCGCCGACAAGGTGAAACGACGGGTATTGATGGCCAGAACATACTCCGTCGCATTATCTACCGTCCGGAAGCCGTAATCCGCATTTATGCGGGACCAGACTTCATCGTTCGAGAAAAGCTTTTTGTTCCGCTTGATGAGCCGGCCGCGCTTATTTCCTACGAAACGGACAGCCCACGCCCGATTGATATCGAAGTCCGTTTCATGCCCGTACTGGATCTTATGTGGCCCGCCTCTATCGGTGGCCAGGAGGCGGTGTGGAGCTCAACGACTTCAGCTTATTCGCTTTCCGAACCGGCCCATCGCTTTGCCGCAAGCATTGGTTCGCCCGATACCGTTGCCCACGACGAAACGCCAAACAATACCCAGCATGTAGGACGCGAGCCCGGCCTGGCTTTCACCATTCGTGCCGCCGTCGGCCACAAGACTGCCCGAGTCGTTATCGCCGGGAGTGAGCCGCGGAAAGATGCAAGTGCGATTGCGAAGAAACTTTTGGAAGACGAGCCCTCACTGGAGAAAGTTGCCGTCGATCATTACTCCGATCTGTTGAGCCACTCCTTGCAAATTGAAACGCCGGACGCGCAAGCGAATCGCGCATTGGCCTGGTCTGAAATCGCGCTCGACCAAGCCTTGGTCTGCAATCCCGACCTGGGATGCGGGCAAGTTGCCGGATATGGTCCGTCACGAAAGGCGAGGCGTCCGCAGTATGACTGGTTTTTTGCCGGCGACGGAATGGTCGCGGTTTCCGCTCTTATCGCAGCAGGGCAATATGACCGGGCTCGCCAGGAACTGGAATTCATTCTCAAATATCAGGATCAGAAAACTGGCATGGTCTGGCATGAGCTGTCGCAAAGTGCCGCATTGCTGGATTGGCCCAAATATCCTTATATGTTTGTGCATGTCGACCTGACTTTTGATTTTCTTAGCACAATCGGAGATTACTTCTCGGCCACCGGCGATCAGGATTTCGTGAGGACGCATTGGCTTTCAATTCAATCGGCTTATGAATATTGCCGTTCGCTCCTCGATCCGAAAGACGGCCTGCCACGCATTCCATCTGGCAAACAAGGAGCAAGAGAGCAAGATCCCCTGAGCGACGAACTGGCCTTGTCTGCGAATTGGGTAGCCGCGGCGCAGGCGTTTGCGCGTCTCGCCGCGGCCGCGGGTCATAACGCAGCGGCCTCGGAAGCGAGCATTGCCGCCCAACTAGCCAGCCAAACCATCGGTCAAAGATATTGGGACGAACGCCAGAAGTTTTGGATCATCGGTTATGCGCGATCCGGGACTCCGGTCCTTGGTCGCGATATAGGTCCAGTAAATATAGTTGGAAAAACTTTTTTTTCTCCGGCGAAGCGTAACTCGATTCTAGACCAGCTCGCTGCTTCTGATTTTCAGGCCGATTGGGGCACCCGTGGGAGAGCTTCGACCACCAGCACTTACGATCCAAGTTCCTATGCCAGCGGAAGCGTTTGGGCTGTCAGTAGTTCCCGCGTTTCTTCCGCATTTTGGACCGAGCATCGGCCCGCCACCGCCCTGCCGATCTGGAACGCGCTCGTCCCCTGGAGTTCTCTGGATTCTCTGGGACATATGCATGAAGCGCTCGCCGGGGACTACTATCGCGAAGAGCAGGAGTCTGTGCCTGAACAAACTTGGTCGTCGGCGGCATTCTTCACGGCGGCCGTGAATGGGTTGCTCGGTCTTCAGGTGTATGGCACGGCGAATCGCGTCGTCTTCGCTCCGCATCTGCCGCCAGGCTGGGACACAATCACCCTACGCAACCTGCACGCAGGCGGGTCGGAAATCACTATCCAGATGGTTGAGTCGGCTAACCAGGTACATCTTGAAATGCAAAATGATGGCGCTCCCGTGGAAATGGTGTTTGATCCGGAAATTCCGTTCGGGGCGAAGTTGCAAGGCGCGCGATTAGGGAAACAGACTATTGCTGCGAAGCTGGAAGAGAATCCGCAGGATACGCACGCGAAAGTTGAATTCACCCTGCCTCACGGGAGTGCATCCTTGACCATTGCGTATACGGGGGGAGTTGCAATTATTTCTGGCTCCCCGCAACTACTGATTGGAGAGCCGAGTAAAGAGATGAAGATTACTGGAGTGAATCTAAAGGGCCGCGTTTACACAGTAGATTTCGACTATGTGCCATCGGAAGCATCGAGTTTCGAACTTCGGACGCCATGGACAATCAAGAACGCCCAAGGCGCGACCTTCGAGACCGTTGCGCCAGAACTGTATCACCTTACCATAAGTGCGCACACGCAAGAGAAAGACTTCCAAATCTACCACCACGGCGAAGTCACATTGACGTTTGCCAACGAAAGAAGTGACTAGCGTCCCCCGAATTCTTGGCCTTTTATTATGCCCCGTTTTTCCGATTCGCGATTCCATCGAGCGTCTGAATCGCGATGAGCGGTACGACAGCGTGCGTAAGGGTGTAAAGAACTCCGCGGATGGGGAGGACTCCGAAGCCTAGCAGCGATTTTTCCAAGCGGTTGCGCCATGGTGATCGATCATTTCGGATGGTTCAGGATGGCCTATCACCCGATCAACATCTGGAGAGCTCTCGGAGTCTGCTCGGCCATCTTGTTCTCGCGCTCGGTCGCACGCGACGCGGAGATTTAGTGGCGAGCGGCGGGATCGTTGGGGCATCGGCGGCGAGTGGAGGAACCGGCGTGGTGGAAACCTCGATCAGCACATCCGGCTCGACCTCGCTTTGTATCCGGGATTCTCCGGTCGGACACTGAATGCTAGAGGCGAGGTCGTCGGCATGAATACGCGAGGCCTGGCTCACGGACGAGCCGTGATCGCGCCGGGCAACCGTCGATCGCTTTGTCGAAGAGGTCTTGAACAAACGGCATTCGCGAGGCCTTATTTAGGGATTGCTATGCAGCCAGTGGAGGTCCCAAACAACTTGCGCTCCAAGCTACCTGCTGGAATTCAGATCGGGCTGCTTGTTACGCACGTTGAAAACGGTGCGCCCGCAGAAAAGGCCGGGGTGTTGCTGGGAGACGTTCTTTTCGAGATGAGATCTCTCCGCCATTTATGCTGCCTATGATGGACTGGTGTTGCTGAACGCACCGACCGCAGAGAGCTTGGCCGCCGTTTACGGCGATCATCCGCTGGAACCAGAGGTCTGAATTGTCTGAAGAGATCACCTCCCGCGAGAGCGATGTGCCTGGAATGTTAGCGGAGGGACTCGTCAACAAAGATATCGCGGCGCGTCTCGGTATCTCCGAGCACACGGTCAAGTTCCACATCAGCTCGATGTTCGACAAGCTGGGGCCTCCGCCCGCACCGAAGCCGTTACCCTGGGAATCCGGTGCGGGCCCATTCCGATCCAAACTGTTTGGCCTTCAGGCGTACTCCGTCCCATCACCAACGTCCCGATAGCCCGTGATCCGGGAGTTTTTGCGATCGATTCTCACAAGCGGACTCATCGCTGATTGGAGTGCTCCGGATTGCCGAATGTCGGACACGGAACCGTTGCCTAATAGGGCGACCACCCCTTTCACGGGTACGGGGCCGAGAATGTGCGGTTGGGACCTATCATCAAAAAAGATCTGGCCGCCGGTGGCCGCCCAGAGTGCGCCGCGAGTGCAACGCCAGGATGGGAGAAAGTCGAAATCAGCCGAAATGGACTCAGCTAGCGGGGGACTTTGAACCGATATTTGTTGATTCTCAGACGCTTGATTTTCGAATCGAGCGTCCGCGCTGGCAGACCTAATTTGGTCGCTGCACCTGATTGTCCGGAGATCCGGCCATTAGTTTCTGCTAGCGCGGCTTCGATCATTTCCTTCTCCTGCCTAACGAGGACCCGGTTAAGAGTGCTCGTTCGACGGGCACCGGGCAATGCCCGCCTGAGCCACGTCTCGTCCACCGAAAAGGTTTCGCCCTCGCAGAGGATTACGGCGCGCTCAATTACATTTTGTAGTTCACGAATGTTCCCAGGCCAGTCGTATGCCTGGAACAGTTTGAGACTCTTCTTATCGATTGTTCTGAACTTGTTTCCAGCCTTCTTGCCGAAGCGATCAATAAAGTACTCAACAAGCAAAGGGATATCGGTCATGCGCTCTCGCAACGGCGGCATCTCTATAGGAACTACATTCAATCTGTATAGGAGATCTTCCCGGAACTTCCCTTCAGCCACGAGTGCGTTCAGATCACGGTGAGTGGCCGCTACCACTCTGACGTCGATAGGAATGGCCCTATCACTGCCGACGCGTTCGATTTCTCGTTCTTGCAGGACGCGCAACAATGCGACCTGGACTTCCTGGGGTAAGTCGCCGACCTCATCCAGAAAAATTGTCCCGCCATTTGCCGATTCAAAACGTCCCAGGCGTCTTTGTGTTGCGCCAGTGAAGGCACCCTTCTCGTGGCCGAAAAGCTCAGAAGCAATCAGCGACGAGGGAATGGCGGCGCAGTTCACGGCGATGAACGCACGATCGGCGCGTTTGGATCGCTTATGGATGCCGCGGGCTATCAACTCCTTTCCCGTACCAGTTTCGCCGAGAATCAAAACCGTTGAATCGGAAGATGCTAATTTTGTAACTTGGCGCAGAACTTTACGGAGGGCTTCCGAGGAGCCGACGATGTCTTCGAACATCGAGTCGCGATCGATTTGCTCTCGCAACGCCAGGTTTTCGTTTCGCGTTCTCTCTTCGGCCCGAACGCGGTCATCGATGTCAGTTCCCGTTGCGTACCAGCGAATCACCTGCCCTTGCTCGTTACGGAAAGGGTTATAACGAATAAGAAACCAACGATATTGGCCGTCTTTCCGGCGAGCCCGCTGTTCAATTTCGAACGGAACCCCCCGACCGAGAGCAGCATTGCGCTCCTCGCGTAATCTCTCCAGGTCGTCGGCGTGGAAGATTCGTTTCCGAAAATGTGGAGCAATCACATCGCCCGCGGCCAGACCGGTGTAGTCGAGCGTCGCTTGGTTGGCGTAGATGGGGGTACCGGAGGGGTCCTGGACGACAATCGCCTGCGGTATTAAGTCGGTGATGCGACGAAGCTCGCGTTCATCTTCTCGGAGCTTCGCTTCTATTTGCTTGAGGGTTTCGATATCGGTGCATGCTCCGTACCACCTGACAATCTTGCCAGTCTCGTCTCGCAGCGGCTCAACCCTCATGAGAAACCAGCGAAACACTCCGTCATGGCGACGGAGACGCGCTTCTATTTCGCCGGGTTCACCGGCCACCAAGAGCCCTCGCCATTTCTCCGTCAATGGCGCTCGATCGTCGGGATGGATCGCAGTTTGCCAACCCCAACCGTGCGACTCTTCGGCAGACAGGCCGGTGTACTCATGCCAGCGCTTGTTAAGGAACTCGTTCGAACCATCCGGCAGATTGCACCAGGCCAGTGTGGGGATTGTGTCGATCACCTGCCGAAGTTTTCTTTCCGAGTTCTTCAGTTCGTCCAGCGCTCTCTTGAGTGCCTCTGGAGATTGCTGGCGTGTCACAGAAGCCATCGGGCGATTATAAGTCGAACCGCCTTTTCCTGATCAAAAAGGAATTCCTGAACAATCAGGACGATGTGCCAGTCTAAACCCAACTCCTGGAGGCTATTACAAATGGTCAGAGACTTGCACGGCCGTCACTGTCTTCCGGAGCCGGCAGAAAATGACGCTGCGGATTGAACGGGTTCAAGGGGGGATTCGGCTCAGCGGCGAATTTCGAGTTGGACATCTGGATCAAGTCAAAACCGAAATCGAGCGTTGCGAATCGCCAATCGCTTTGGATTTGGAGGAACTGGATCTCGTCGATCTCGACGGTGTGCGTTTTCTCAACGCGTGTGAGTCGGCAGGCATCTCGATCCTACACTGCTCGGCCTACATCAGGGAATGGATGCTGCAGGAGCGAGGTCGGCCGAAAGAGCATCCAGAATCGTTGTGATGGGCCTTATGTCGGACAAGCGACGTCGGTTTACAAACGCTGATGCGCGTGAAAAAAACGAAATTGAAAAAAGGAAAAAAGGAGAACAAAATGAAACCTAACTATAGAAACGTCATGACGAAGGGTTATGCCGCCGCTGCGCTTGCTTCTATGCTGATGGGTGCGACTCTGAACGCTGCCGCGGCGGGTCCCGCTCCGCAGCCTGGCATCAAGAACGTGGTCCTGGTGCATGGCGCATTTGCCGATGGCTCCGGCTGGGACGCCGTCGCGAAGATCCTTGAGAAGGATGGCTACACTGTATCGGTTGCGCAACCCCCCGAGACTTCGTACGCCGACGACCAAAAATACACGAAGGCCGCCATCGACGCCATGGGAGGGCCGGTCGTCCTGGTCGGCCATAGCTATGGCGGGTCCATCATCAGTGAAGCCGGCAATGATCCAAACGTTGCAACACTGGTATACATCGCCGCATTTGCACTCGATGAAGGTGAGAGCTGTGCGTCAATCGAAACAGCCGTACCCCAAGCCTCCAAGGCATTCAAACCGGATAGCAATGGAAATTGGTGGATCGAACAGGAGCATTTCGCGGCCGACTTCGCAGCGGATATTCCCCCGGCCCAGGCTCACTTCATGGCTATATCGCAGGTGCCGATCTCCACCGATTCATTCACCCACAAGGTCACGAATCCCGCCTGGAAGAACAAGCCAACCTTTTACATGGTGGCCAGCGCAGACCGGTCGATCAATCCTCAGCAGGAGCGGATGATGGCGAAGCGCGCCAATGCCAAGACGGTCGAAGTGAACGCCAGCCACGTGGCCTACATGTCTCACCCGAAGGAAACAGCCAAGCTCATCGAAGAGGCTGCTACCTCAGCGCACGCCAATCACTAATTCTCAACCCGAAGAGAACAAGATGAAAAGGAGAACAAAATGAAAGCTACGCAAACCAAACCTAGCATCGTCTTCTGCCACGGGCTCTGGGCAGATGGTTCCTGCTTCAGCAAGCTGATCGTTCCCCTGCAGGCCGACGGGTACGAGTGTATTGCAGCGCAGTACGGACTCAACACAACGGCAGAGGACGTCGCATTGGTGAAGGCGACGATCGGCCGGGTCAGCAACCCCGTCATCCTCGTCGGACACTCCTACGGCGGAAGCGTCATCACAGGCGCCGGAGTCGACGATCGCGTTGCTGGGCTGGTTTACATCTGCGCGCTCGCTCCGGACGCGGATGAGACATCTCAGACACAGCAATCTAACTTCCCGAAGACAGACGTCTTCTCCCACATCGAAGTCGTGGATGGACGTATCTGGCTGCGTCGGGAGGGTACGAAGTATTTCTGCGGAGACCTTTCGGAGCAGGAGCAGAAGCTCGTTTGGGCGGCTCAGGGTGTCCCTAAACCCGATTTGTTCGACGCGAAAGTCGGGGGAACCGCTTGGAAGTCGAAGCCGAGTTGGTACATCGTCGGCAAGAACGACCACACGGTTCATCCCGATCTGGAGCGCTTCTTCGCCAAGCGCATGGGAGCCACAACCTACGAGCTTGAGAGCAGCCACGTGCCGATGCTCTCCCAACCGGAACGTGTCATCGACGTGATTCGCACGGCAGCGAAAGCCGTTCAAGGAGCCACGGCAGCCGCGTGAGTCCTGTCTGGAAGTGAGATTGGTAAAGGAAAGCGTCAACTCAGGAGAACCCGATGAACGCCGAGGTTCTGACGACAAGAGTAGCCGATGGAATTGCGGTCATTACACTGGGCAGCGCAAGACGCATCTATTTCGACGAGGAGATGGGCGACGCGCTCACCGCGGCGCTGGACGGCTTCGCGGGCGACGCTAATGTGCGCGTTGTCGTCGTGACTGGCGGCGCACCCGGTTATTTTATTCGTCATTATTCCATCGCTGTGCTTATCCGCTTCGCAGAGTCGCTGCGCGCGTCCGGTCGCGAGTGGCCGAGAACGCGACCTACAATGGGGGATTCCTGGACAGCGCAATCGCGCTGTGCGAGAGCATGCCAAAACCTGTAATTGCCGCCATTTCCGGAACAGCGCTGGCCGGTGGATTCGAGTTTGCGCTCTCCTGCGATCTTCGTATCGCTGAGGATGGTGACTACCTGATCGGATTCCTCGAGCCGCATCTGGGACTCGTTCCCGGCGCCGGCGGCACGCAAAGGCTGCCACGCACCATCGGAACGCCAGCCGCGCTCCTGCACATCCTCATGGGCGATCCCCTCTCTCCACGTGAAGCGGAAAGGAAGGGGCTGGTGCACGAAACCGTCAGTGGCAAGGCTCTCGATCGCGCGATGGAGATTGCACGGCGCCTGTCGTCATATCCGCCGGAATCCGTTGCTTACATTAAGCGTCTCGTCCGCAACGCCGCCGAGACGCCGCTGGCGCAAGGCCTTGCGCTCGAACGAAATCTCTTCTTGAAATTATGCGTCAGCGCGTCTGCACTCGCGCGCATGCGTTCCTACGAAGAGGCGAACATCACCTCGCCGTCGCGCTCTATTGAGGTCGAGGCAAGGAGCGTGAGTCATGAGTGAAGCAGCAGCGCACGTGCAGGTCGTCGAGGAGACGTCCGCGTACTGGAGGGTCGTGTTCGATTATCCGCCTTTCAACATCGTAGACGCCAGCATATTCGAAGCCCTGCAGGATCTGCTCGCGCGAATGGACGCCAGCCCGAGCCTGCGAGTCGTCGTATTCGAAAGCGCGAACCCCGAGTTTTATCTTGCCCACTTTGATTTGACCGGCAAGATAGGGAACATCATGACTGCTGTCGGGGCTTCGGGCCTCCCGATCCTGATGGATACCTTCGTGCGTCTCACCAAGTCCCCGGTGGTCAGCATCGCGAAGATCCGAGGCTGTGTCCGGGGCGTGAGCAGTGAGTTCGTCCTCGCCTGCGACATGCGCTTCGCGTCGCGCAAGAACACGCTGCTCGGCCAACCCGAAGTCGGGGTAGGACTGCATCCTGGTGGCGGTGGTACGGAACGCCTCCCACATCTGGTCGGTCGCGGTCGCGCGCTCGAAATCGTCCTCGGCGCGAACGATTTCGACGGCGACACCGCGGAACGATACGGATACGTCAACCGGGCACTTCCAGACGCCGAACTGGACGGCTTCGTTGACGCACTCGCACGCCGGATCGCCTCCTTCGACCGGCGTGCCATCGCGGCGGCGAAGAATCTCGTTAACCACGTCTCGTTGCCGTCCGCCGACCGCCTCCTCGCCGCCATCACTTCTTTTGAGACCGCGCTGACTTGGCCTGAAACGCAACAGCGAATCCAAGCTCTGTTGGAGCGCGGACTCCAACGGGACGCCAACTTCGAGAAGCGGTGGCCCGCGTTGCTCGGGACGCTCCTCGAGACGTAGTCACTGTGTGGCGATGCGCAGCCTCGCCGAGCAGGCAAATTAATTTTGCCACGCCACAACGCACAAACTCGGCTTCACGGAAGGAGGCAGCCGGTCTGATTTATGCGCAGTGCACCCCTGACAAATAAGCGTTGCTCCTGGGCCAGCGTGGATGGTCCGATGCTACTCCAATATCACGATCGCGAATGGGGTGTCCCCGTTCATAATGACCGCAAACACTTTGAGGTTCTCGTGCTGTCAGGCGCGCAGGCCGGACTGAGCTGGTCGCTCGTACTGAAAAAGCGGGAAGGTTATCGCCGGGCGTTCGACAAATTTGACCCGAAGAAAGTCGCGCAATACTCCGAGAGACAAATCCAAAAGCTTATATCTAATCCGGAGATCATTCGCAACCGGATGAAGATCGAAGCCGCAGTGCGCAACGCACGGGCATTCCTGGAAATTCAGGAAGAGTTCAGGGACTTTGACTCTTATTGCTGGCGCTTTGTCGAGGGGCGGCCCAAGCTTAACCACTGGAAGGCTACGCGGCAGATTCCGGCGACTTCGCCCGAATCCGACGCATTCAGCAAGAACCTCAAGCACCGGGGGTTCAGCTTCGTTGGACCGACGGTCGTTTATGCGTACATGCAGGCGGTTGGAATGGTAAACGATCACCTCGTCGATTGTTTCCGTTATCGGGAGATCCGGCAGGGTTGGAAGACTGGATCTTCCACGTAACGAACAGTGTCGAGATGGCATTGAAAGAGATAAGTTCGTGCTTGGGCAGCCTAGACAGATCGGCTTCTACTATGACGATTGCACCTCATCGACCGGCTGCCTACGGAGATCAGATGGCGAAGTACTTCCCAGTAGGTAAGGGCCCGAACCTTGTGATTCGCCCACCTTCGGAGGCGCAAATTGCCATTACTCACAAAAGTCCTGTGGCGCGAACATCTGAGGGCCTGATTAGGATTTCCCTAAGGCAGAGCAAGAGTTCAAACGTGCAATCAGTCTCAACGCGAGTGATGCTTGGGCGCACTTAGGATACGCATTTCTTCTGAGTTCGTTGGGTCGGCACGAATCGGGAATTGATGAGGCTAAACGCGCCGTTCAGATTGCGCTGCTCGATCTATCTATACGAATTGGACTATCCGAACATTACATGCTTGCCCACCAATTCGAGGCTGCAGCCAAGGAATGCCACGAAGTGATAAAGGTTGACCCTGGATTCACGCGCTCTTACTTTGACTTGTCGGAGGACTATGACTTGTCCGGTGACCATGACCGAGCGATAGCTGCTTGGGAGCAGGGCATGCGATTAGCCCACGAGAATCCGGCAACAATCGAAGCGCTAAGAAGGCCTATCGAAGTGGCGGTTATGACGCCGAGCTTAGGTGGCAATTGAAGTCTTTTGGTGACAGCGAGGCTTGGTTAAGTGCGGCCACATACGCTGAGTTAGGCGAGCGAGATCGAGCAATGGATTACCTCCAAAAAGCCTACGAGCATCGCGAAGGTAGCATGCTGATGTTGAATGTTTTCCCTTCTTTCGATCAGATGCACTCCGATCCTCGATTTCAGGAGCTTGTACGCCGCCTCGGGCCGATTCAATAGCGGAATACTGAGCCGTGATTCCTGAAGCAAGCCAAAGCCGAGTACGCGAAGTTGCAATAAAGCTCGTGCGTGTCGGAGCGTTAAGCCGACAGCACTCGAAACATCTTGCGGCGTCTTCTTGCGTCCCACTCCTCACGGGTGAGTTGAATCAGGTTGGAATTGTCGTCGGAGCGTCGGGCCTGAAAACGTCTCCCGGCATCTCCCATAGTCCAGAATGGACTGTTTCTGGATAAGGTACCAGCGGCTTTTCGAGTGTGCACTTCTTCCCAGAACTCCTGTAGACACTCCTCCCGGTGATCAACAAAGAACCACAAAAGGTCTCCGTCGCTCATGATTCTCAGCTTCAGACGAAGACGGTCGATTCCGAGCCTCGTAATGTTCATGGCTGAATCTCCGAAAAGACAGACAGCTTCGCAGAAACACGATTCGCGACAGCAGGCTCTCCCACCCGAGCGTCTTACTGGATCGAACTCGCTACGGCGGAAAACGCATTGTTCGCATTGCTACCGATCAAGCGCACCGTCCCCACTACCAACACCAGAATAACGGCCAGCATCACCGCGTATTCGGCGATGTCTTGCCCTCTATCCTCTAGCCACAGTTCACGCAGGCGAGCAAACATGCAGCACCTCCTCAAGCATTCTTAGATCACTAACGAAGACACGAGAGCGATGAATGAGGACGACACACTAAATACGGGTGGGTGAAAGCTAGCGTGCAAGAATCCTGAGTTCCCGTGAGCGAAATCGCTGGCGCTCACCCTGATGGAAACGGATTCTGCACTCCTCTCAGGGCTTTGTCAAGGCTCTGTGGCACATGCCCCTACGGCTTGTTAAAGCGAGCACCTGGGCCATTCGCCGGGTTCATCTGCCGGAAAGGGGTTCCATAATCCGCAAAGATTAGCTACGCGGTGTTAGGACACTACCGAAACGCGACGCCAATTGACAGGCTTCCCCTGCACTGTTATTATTTATATCGTGATACGATATGTATCGGGAGACATGGGCAAGCGGCTACAGGATCGTCGAATGGGAGACCGGCAATTGAAGAAGGTTGGCACGGCAGTGCCACAGAGGATCGAAAAGCGATTGACACCGCCGACTTGTCGGAGAGGCAACGGACAAGCGAACAATCAGAGTCGGGGCTTGATTACCTTGAGTACACGCATGACAAGCGGGTGAGCCTTAGCCTGTTGACCGATTCGTAGGATGACGGAGCCAGCCCATGGGATGCGGTGTGCATAATGCTCCAGGTTCCCGACAGGAAAGGTCGTCTCATGAGTTGCCTTGCCGTAGGTGGGAGCAAACGTCCGCCACTTGCTTGGAGCGCTGCCAATAAGGTAATTCTCTTTGCCCCACACTTCGGCCGTCCTTGTGGCTGGGTACAGCGCCGCATTGGTATTGGTAGGCAGACGATAGTAGTCTGGATAAGGAGGGAAGAATCTCATCCCCGAGTCCGTCTGGCCCTGATTTTGCTCGAAAGTCAGGGGCAACCTTCCGGAGGCTTCTGAAGCTCTCGCAAACGGGGCGGGAGTATCAACAAGTTGGATCGGGACCCAACTTCATAGTTTTTTTCGGAATGTGTAAAATTGACCAGTTTTGAAAACCGGCCACAGGTATTCTCGCTTCGTTCCCGAACCGGAACAGCAGTCACGGGTTAGTGGCGGGCAACCGACGTTCGGACCCTCACGACCGCATTGCTTCTCTGTACTTCATGTACTCACGCTTCAGGCCGAACCCATCCCAGAGTTCGGCCTTTTTTCTGTCGTAATTCTGAGCATTCCTGACCAGCCTAGGCTTATTCCTTTCCGCCATAACTGACGTGGCGGCATGTCTAGCTAGCCGAAGAGAGGATGGGTCGTTCGTGACACGCTTTGGACCAAGTTGACCCCGCGGGAGCACAAGGTCGCGGAGTTGCTGATGTTGGGGTGTGATCAAGCTGAGATCGCTGAAGAACTGAACCTCGCACGACGTACAGTGAAGCTCTATTTCGCCAAGATGTTCAGACAGGCGGGGCTGTCGGACTTCACAGGCGTCAAGCGGGTTAAGCTGGCGGTGATGCTGTACCGAGAAAGAAGAATGTGAACGGATAGAATCGTGCGCCCCTTTAGGAAAAAGGCGCGGCGAGCGCGCCTTTTCGGAGAGTAAGGAGTGATTCCACTGCCGGGCTTACGCTGCCACGGCGAGCGGTTGGATGTGCCCGAGTTGCGTTAGGAGGGTGTACTGGTCGTAATAACAGCCTCCGGATACAATTCGCCCCTGCTTGTCGAAGTTGCAGATTTCGCAGAAGGGCAGAGACATCTTGCGCCCGGTCGGCTTGAGTGAAGCAAACGGTCCATCGTTGGTGCCTTCGGCGGTGAACTGGGCGACGACAATGTCTCCCGCGTCAATATATTGGGGATTAGCGATGCGGCCATCCGAGAAGCTCTTGGCCCATCCTTCAGTCCATTCCTTGAACTTGTCGCGGGAGTTTAGTGTGATATTCCGAGCGTGATCGATATACTTAAGGCCTTCGGCGGTGTTGAGAAGTACTCCTGCGAAGTCGCGCTTATTCCAGCTCTCGTGCGCCGCACGGAGCGTTTCCACATTTCGTGCACTCATTGTAATTCTCTCCTTTCTCAGTGAACGCCAAGGCGAGCCGCGTGGGCCCGCCCTGTGCGCGGTAAGTTGTCAGGCGGCTTTCTCGGCAGCAACTCTGTGGGCGGTTGAGGTGTGCACATTAAAGGTCCGAACCACAGGTGCAGTTTCGAGCAGGTGCTGTACCGTCTTCTGCACCGCGTCGAATTGTTCCTGTTCGTAGCGTTGGGCATCCTCTCGCGTATTCCAGAAGCTGAGCGCGAGGATGCTATTCGGTTCCGTGTCTGAGACGATTACGGCCTCGTCCACGAATCCGGTCTGCTTTCTCAAAATGGGCAGAACCTTGTCATCGATGGTATTGCAAAGCTCACGTGTTTTTCCGGATTTGCTGGTGATTTCAACGACTCTGGTAAACATGGGAAGCGCTCCTTTCGGTTGGTGAGAAGAGTGAAAGGAACGTCGCGCAGTTTGCGCGGCGACCACAGTATTTCTTTGGAATACCACCAACCTACGCTGGTCCCTGGGGAGTGTCAATTACCCGAAATTGGTGCAACACCGCAAGATGCCAAGATCGAGTTCTTCGACGGGATGGCATCGAAGGCCGACCCGCATCGCTCCATTTTCTTGTTACCGAGTGCGGGCAGGAGCCTACCGACAAATGCTCAACTAATCTAAGATTGGAACATGCGGGGAGTAGCGATAAAAAAGAGTAGCCGTGAGAAAACAACAGGCTTCCAAGAGATGGGAACGCTCAGGTGTGACGGTTGCGGCGAAGAGTTTTTCATCGGCCACAACCCAAGATCGGTAGACAAATGGGTTGCCGAAAAACAAGCAAAGTGGCTGGAAAAGGTGCTTGCTGAGGAGCACGAGCGTGACGGGAAACACGCCGACCGAATCGAACTGCCGGACTGATTTGCGAGACCACGAGAGCCCTGGATTTAACCGCTACGCATGTAGTAGCGCCGAAGCATGAGCGCGGCTGGAATTGACGAAGGCGCCGTGTGCTGTGAGTGCGTTGGCAGCGCTGAGGCAATGCGAAGGCAAAGAATGAGGACGATCCAGTTAAGGATGGGCATTGCTGCTCACCATCTTGCCGCAGCATTCGGGCCGATCCGGGAGGTTTGAGCGGTCCCATCCTCCGCCGAGAGCCTGGATCAGCAACACCGTATTCGCCATCCGCCGTCCTAAGATATTGACCGCAGTGACTTCATCCGCGAGGGCGGCACTTTGTGCGGTGATCACCTCGAGGTAACTTGTGACGCCGCCTTTGTAACGGGTGACTGAAAGATCGAGCGAATGCTGCGCGGCCACGACTGCTTCATCCTGGACCTTCGCCTCGTCCTCAAGAATCCTCACAGCCGCCAGATTGTCTTCCACCTGTTGAAATCCAGTCAGCACATTCTCTCGATAGGCGGCGACTTGATAATCATAAGCCGCGCGCGCCTGGTCGTTGAGAGAACGGCGTCTTCCCACATCGAAGACTGTTCCGACGGCAGATAGTCCAAGAGACCACAGGCCGCTCGGGCCGTTGATGAGGGTCGAGATGGCGGAGCTTTCAAATCCTCCGGAAGCGCCTAAGCTGATCAGTGGGTAATAGGCTGACTTCGCAACTCCGATCTGGGCGTTGGCGGATGCTACCCGCCTCTCAGCGGCCGCGATATCGGGGCGTCTCTCCAGCAGTTCCGACGGCAAACTGATAGGAACGTGCGGAGGTGGTGCGGTAAGCGGCAATGGGGGAAGGCTGAACTCAGCCGGAGGCTTTCCGATAAGAATTGCAACTGCATGTTCGTACTGCGCGCGCAGCACTCCGACATCAATTGCTGCTGCCCGCGTGGTTTGCAGTTGAGTCTTCGCCTGCTCAACTTCCACTTCCGAAGCAATGCCTCCCTGGAAGCGGCTTTCATTCAACTCCAGAGCCTGCTCATACTGCTTCACTGTAGAGTTTAGAAGTTGTTCCTCAGCGTCCAGACTGCGGGCTTGAAAGTAATCAACGGCCAGATCCGCATGCATGCTCAGGTTGACCGTGGCTAGGTCTGCCGCACTGGCTTGTGCTTGCTCACGGTAGGACTCCACATTTTTTCGAACGCGTCCCCACACGTCGGCTTGATAGGAAACGCCGAACGGCAGCACAAAGTCATTGTAGGTAGCGCCACGCAAAATTGTGCTAGTGGGACTGTTGGCGGAGACGAGCGTCCGGGTGGCTGACGGTCCTGCCGTCACGGTTGGGTAGTAATCAGCCCGATAGTACCGCAGGGCTGCGCGCGCTTGCTGGAACTGCGCTTCCGCGGCCTTCAGATTCTGATTGGATACGTTGACCTGCAGCTCCAGCGCGTCAAGCTGAGGGTCCTGGAATATCTTCCACCAGGTGCCGCCAAGATTCTGGTCATTCGGTTGGGCGGGCTTCCAGTCCCCTACCTCTTTATAGGCAGAAGGAGCCTGCACCCTCGGCGGGTGGTATTTTGGGCCAACCACGCATCCCGTCAACTGCAGCGCTGCTATTGCTATCAGAACGCGTCGGGCCGCTTTCCGTAAGCTCCCGAAAATCAGTTTTCGAGGTGGCTTCACTTTGCATCTCCCGGCAATGTTGCCTGAACAGTTTGGACTTCCTGGCCGGAGACGATCGAATCCGGCGGGTTGATGATGACCTGATCATTCGCCTTGAGGCCGGAGACAATCTCGATCTGATTGCCGAAATCGTGCCCGGGAGTGACGGAGGTCAGCACGACCTTCCCGTCTTTCACAACTCCTACGCGTAACCCTTCGGTGCGGAATAGCAGAGTATTGACCGGAATCAAAAAGGAAGAGGCCTGCGTTGGAACCGCTAAGTGGACCTCTGCGTAGGACCCCGTGAGCAGCGTGCCCGTCGGGTTGTCCACATCAATTTCAACGAGCAGAGTACGAGTTGTGATGTTGATGTCATCGGCTGTGCGCACCAGTTTCCCCTGAAATTTGCGGTCCGGAAACTCAGCGAGACTGAGATCCGCCGTCATACCGACTTTGATTCCCCGCGAGTATTCCTCCGGTACGTTTACGTAAACACGCAATTTTCCGGGTTGAGCGATGTGGAACAGATCGGTTTTCACATTGCTACTGCTCCCAGAATTAATGAGGTCGCCGATATCGGTGTTGCGTGCGGTGATCACACCATCGAAAGGTGCGTAGACCTTTTCGAAGGAGACGAGCGCCGAATACTGCTGTACGGCTGCCTTATCGGCTTCAACGATAGCGTTGTTGGCGTTGTAGGTGCCGACCGCGTTATCGACGTCCTGTTGGGACACAGCGTTGCTTTTCAATAGCCCCTGATACCGCGTCTTGGTAATGGAAGCCAACTCGAGATTGGCTTGAGCGGTTAACAGGTTGCTGCGGGCTTGCTGGAGTTGCTGGTCGACCTCTGGCGTCTCGATGACAGCAAGAAGTTCCCCCTGCTTCACGTGCGCGCCGATATCGAAATACCACTTCTTTAGATAACCATTCGTGCGAGCATAAATGGGTGAAGTGATGTATGGTTGCACGTTTCCGGGAAGGATGATTTCCTCGGCAGGAGCAGTTTGTTTTGGCGACACCACCGACACCGCCGTCAGAGCCGCTTGAGCTGTCTCGGTGTTTAGCACGGCCCTAGCCCTGACTCGGGACCAGATGCCGGATATCAAGAGTGCGGCGACCGCGATCACCGCAACTGCCAAGCCCAGCCATTGTTTGTGCGTACGCTTTCCCGCGGCCCCGTCATTTGCTGCGGGCAATCTCCCGGCTATTGTTCTTACATCTTCAGTCTGAGGCAACATAAAATGACTCCCCTTAACTTGGTTGACTACTACGCTTTTTCCCCTTGCACCGCATGCCTGCGTGTCCCTTGCAGGAGGCTGAAGAATGCCGGAACAAAGAACAGTGTCGAAACCGTCGCGAAGAGCAGCCCACCAATGACCGCCCGGCCCAAAGGAGCGTTTTGTTCACCGCCGTCGCCTAGTCCGAGAGCCATGGGCACCATGCCGATGATCATGGCCAGCGCGGTCATCAGGACCGGGCGAAAACGGGTAAATCCTGCTTCCAGCGCGGCCCCAAGGGAATCCATTCCTTCGGCCATTTTTTCCGTGGCAAAACTCACCACCAGGATGCTGTTGGAGGTTGCAACCCCCATACACATGATGGCTCCCATGAGTGCCGGCACGCTCAGAGTCGTGTGCGTTATGAACAGGAACCAAGCAATCCCGGCGAGTGCCGCGGGCAGTGCCGAAATCATGATGAAAGGATCGAGCCAGGACTGAAAGTTGACCACGATCAGCAGGTATACGAGTACGATCGAGAACGCCAGTCCGCTGAGCAGACCAACGTACGAAGCTCGCATCGTCTGAACTTGCCCTCGGATAACGACTCGCGACCCGCGTGGTAATTGCTGGCGAGTTGCGGCAATGATGTTGTTGATGTCGCCCGCTACGCCACCCAGGTCGCGGCCTGCGACAGAGCCGAAGATGTCAATCACGGGCGCTACGTTATAGTCAGACACAACAGCCATTCCTGCTCCGCGCTGCGTGGACACCAGACTGGCCATGAGCGATGGAGGAGCCGTTGCGTCGGTACCTGTGACGGGAACGTTCTCAATATCCTGCAAAGTGTCCGCGCGATATTGCGGAGTCTGCGTAGCGATTTGATAGCTGACATGATTCTTTGGGTCTACCCAAAATGTGGGTGAAGTTTGGAAGCTGCCACTCAGTGACACCAGGAGATTCTGCGCGATGTCGTGAGCAGTAAAACCCAACTGCTCCGCTTTCGTGCGTTCAACTCTCAGGCGGAGATACGGCTCATCGAAGGGCTGCTGAATCCGCAGATCTGTCGCTCCAGAAACATACCTCATTTTTGCAAGTAGTTCGTCCGCGTAGATGCGGTTTCCGTCCAAGTTGTTCCCGACAACCTGAACGTCGATCGGAGCGGGCAATCCGAAATTGAGAATCTGCCCGACCATATCAGCCGGCAAGAAAGCGAATGAAACACCAGGGAACTCTTTCGGCAGCGTCAGACGAAGCTGGTGAATGTAGTTGTCGGTGGGGTGGTGTTTGGCAGATAGGGTCACAAGAATGTCGGCGTCCGATGTGCCAACAGGTGCCGAATTGCTGTAAGAGAGATTGATGCCGCTATAGGGCAGGCCAATGTTGTCGATGACACTCTGGACTTCAGCTGCCGGAATCTGCTGTCGAATCGACTGCTCGACCAGGTCGCAAAGGTTGGCGGTCTCTTCGATGCGCATCCCTGTGGGAGCGCGCATGTGAAGCTTGAAAGTGCCGCTGTCAACACTGGGGAAGAAGTCCCGGCCCAGCCAGGGAATCAAAATTGCCAAAGATCCGAGACAAGCAGCGAAGAACGCGATAAGGAACGCGCGCCGGTGATGGAGGCTGATCTCCAACAGTCCGCGATAGCTGCCACGAAATCTCTCGAAAGCTGCCTCAAAGCGTTTCTGGAATCGGGCCAGCGGATTGCGGCTGGGGGCATCTCCGGCTTCCTTCTTCTCTCCCCGCAACAAGTACTTGGCCATTGTCGGAACGATGGTCCGAGAGAGGAAATACGAGGCCAACATAGCGAACACTACGGCCTCGGCGAGCGGGACAAACAAGTATCGCGCCACGCCGGAAAGCAAGAACATCGGAGCAAACACAATGCAGATCGAGAGCGTGGAGACGAATGCGGGAGTTGCGATTTGCGACGCACTGTCGAGAACGACTTCGTCCATGTCCTTCTCGGGCTCTGCTTCGCGATTGCGATTGATGTTCTCGACCTCGACCGTGGCATCGTCCACGAGAATGCCGACCGCCAGAGCAAGCCCCCCGAGCGTCATAATGTTGATTGTTTGCCCGATCGCACTGAACGCAATGATTGAGGTCAGGATCGCCAGCGGGATTGAGGTCGCGATGATCACGGTGCTTCGCCAACTGCCCAAGAATGTGAGAATCATGAAAGCGGTCAGGCAAGCGGCAATCAGCGTTTCCCTCACCACTCCGCTGATCGCACCGCGAACAAAAATCGATTGGTCCGCCAGCGGAGTCATCTTCAACTGGGGTGGAACTGTTGCCGCAATTTGAGGTAAAAGGGCCTTGATACCTGCGATCACGTCCAGTGTGGAAGCATTCCCCGCCTTTTGGATCGTCAGCAAGACGGAGCGCTGCCCGTTGACCTTCACGATGTTGGTCTGCGGAGGAAAACCGTCGCGTACCCAAGCGACATCCTTCATGTAAATGGTCGTACTACCAATTGTCTTGATGGGAATGCGGTTCAGGTCCGCGATCGTCTGCGGGGCTGCATTGGGAATGGAAACGTCGTACTCCCTGGAGCCGATCTTAGACGTTCCTGTGGGCAGGATTAGGTTTTGCAGGCTGATCGCATTGACCACATCCAGCGCGGATAGACCCTTCGACTGCAGGGCGGTTGTGTTGAGATCGACCTGCACCTGGCGTTGTTTACCGCCATAGGGGTAGGGCACGGACGCTCCGGGCACGGTGATGAGCTGCGTCCGAATGAAATTCAGACCGTAGTCGTTGAGTTGTTGCTCTGAAAGATTTTGCCCGGAAAGGGCCAATTGGAGCACGGGCACACTCGATGCGCTGTAGGCAAGAATGAGAGGCGGCGTTGTTCCCGCAGGTAACTGCCTAAGTTGGGTCTGAGAAACAGCCGTAATCTGCGCAATGCCCTGTTGAATGTTCGCAGTCGGCTGGAGGAATACTTTAACAACCGCAGTTCCATAGAGCGACTGCGACTCGATATGCTCGATGTTGTCGACAGTGGTGGTAAGCGATCGCTCCGTAATGCTGACGATCCGGTCGCTCATGTCCTCGGGGAGGAGACCGTTATAGTTCCAGATGATGCTGATGACCGGAATATCAATATTCGGAAAAATGTCGGTTGGAGTGCGAACAATCGCGAGTCCACCCATGATTACGATAAGTATGGACATCACCACGAATGTGTAGGGCCGCCGCAACGCTAGTCGAACTATCCACATAGAATCTTCTCTGGTTTCTCAATCACCGACGGTCGTCAGCTGACCGCAGTTTTGTTTAACCTCAGGCCAATGCCCGGCGGACAAGACGAATGAGTCTGGCGCGCGCCCGTGCGACTTGGGCCTTCACCGTTCCGTCAGCTACTCCTAGAATGTGTGCCGCTTCTTTGGTAGTAAGACCATCCAAGTCACGCAATAGAAATGTTCTGCGCAACCTGGGAGAAAGCTCCTCTGAGAACTGCATGATGCGTTCACGCAGTTCCGCCTTTCGATACTCTTCTTCAGGACTCGGTGCGCAGTCCACCAACCGGTCTGACACGGTAAATCTGTGATCGTCTCCCAATGCTCGTTGAGCGACACGTGGATCTGCCGTGGCCTTCTCCGCAACTGCATCCGAGCACAATTGCTGACGATGGCAACCAGCCATGTCGACATTTGCGCCTGCCCTCTGAACTGATCCAGGTGTTTATAAGCGGAGAAAAGTGCATCTTGGACCGCATCCTCTGCGTCGGCCGCATTGCCCAGGTATCGATAAGCTGTTCTGTGGAGCAAAGGCAGACAACGCGAAAAAGCGTCCTGCAGTTCTCGAGTTTCTTTCTCTGGGGCAGAAATGTCGAGGTACTGTTCGTTTCCGAGGTACGCCGCGCTCGCTTGCATATTGTCTCTTCCTCCCGATCGGGACATGAAAATGCACGCCTGTTTCCAATCAACCGGAAGGCAACTTAGACGAGCATTTTCAGCAATATGAGTCGAGTGTGCGGTTGGGTAAGGCCCTGTGGCAATCAAATGTTCGTCCCGCAGTTGACACCAACGTCGGCATTTCGACTCGACTCGCGTCCTCGATCTCAACCTCGCGAGCTGCGAATATCAGCGGAGGCCGCAATAAGCGAGAGGTGCTTGTGTGCGCGTTGATCAAGCGCAGCTTCACTTTCCCGTGTTTACATCGGTTTGTGTTTTGGCACAGGAAATGCATTCAGCAATTCTAAGTCAGGTACGTTGACACCCGAGGCCGCCCTTTATTTACGGGTTGGTTGCTCGTGAATGTCGATGGCCGATCGTCTCGGACGCGCTGCCTCGTCCGGCCTTCGCGAGCTATCAGTTGGCGCAAGTTCTTACCATTCAGAAGACAAAGGAGAAATTATGAAACGTCTTACTGCTGATAAGGTGACACTTGGATTTATTGGACTAGGCAACATGGGAAGCCGAATCGCACAACGCCTGCTTGATCGCGGATACCCCCTCGTCGCATACGACAGGGATATCGCTAAGGCGGAAGCCGTCGCAGGAGAGCGAGGCTTCGTTGCCAAGAACATTCTTGAACTGGCCCGCACCGCCGATGTGATTCTTTCGTGCCTGACCAATGATGAAACGGTTCAGAGCGTTTATGCAGGGCCAGCGGGAGCTTTTGCTGAGGCGCGGCCAGGAACCGTCGTGTTAGAAATGAGCACGATTTCCCCCGAAGGCTCGCGGGAACTGCACAGCCTTGGCGCCAACAGTGGCATCGAGGTATTGGATGTCGCCATCTCGGGCAGCACTCCTGCTGCAGAACAAGGCATCCTGACGCTACTGGCCGGCGGCAGTGAAGACTTGTTCCGTGCCGCTGAACCAATATTCCAGTCGATTGCAAAGCAATACTTTCTTCTCGGCGGTCCTGGCTCCGGGACTGCGATGAAGTTAGTGGTCAACACGCTGCTAGGTATTGGCATGCAGGCTATCGCTGAGGCAGTGGCCCTCGGGGAGACAGTTGGGCTGAATCGTGAACGTTTGCTTGAGGTCTTATCAAAGACGGCAGTGATCGCGCCGGCCCATGTGGGGAAGCTGGCGAGGGTGGCGACCAACGATTACAGACCGCAGTTTCCGCTTCGCCTGATGAACAAGGATTTCCAGTTGATTCTAAGGGCGGCAGCAGAAGCGCATATCCCAATGCCTGCGACTGAAGCCGCGTTTCACGTCAACTCAGAGGAACTGTCGGACGAGAATGAAGACGACTTCTCTGCTGTCCTGCGGCGAATGGAAGAGGTTGCCGGTATCACAGATATTCACTCCGCCTCGATGACGAGTTGACCCGGAGGGCAAAATGCCGATGCCACGAGGGCCGGCAGAAAATGGCTGGAGACTTTTTGAGACACCTGATCGCAACGTCGGCAACAATTCGAATCGTTCACACACCTCTTGGTTCGTGAGCCGCACGCACGTCTCTCGCGGAAGACACTCGAGCCGCTCGAAACAGGCGAAACAGGGTAGTTGATCGCGTGGTCGTGCAGCAGGTCATGCCGTTTGGCAAATTCGAGCTTGCATGATGCGTGGCTGATGGGACATTATTTGTCACAGCATGCGACGTGGAGATATTTCACGTCCTGATGTTCGGCTACGGCTTATCGTCGGCAGGGATAGGAAGCTTCTCCTCGATCCTCAGAACTTTTTTCGGTGCATGTTTCCGAAACAGACGCTTCATGTCCGGCGTGAATTCGCGTAGAAGATTTCCGATCGCATCCGAGCTCAGGGCGCCAGTAAAGCGATTCATGGTTTCGCCGAAATTTCGGTCATGTCTCGGGTAGTAGCTGTTTTGTAGTGAACTGGTGAACAGAGCTCCGAGAAACTCGGATGTGTTGAATGTGTCATCGCCGCTGTCCTTCCTGGTTATCACAACTCTGGTTGCCGCATACCACGACCGCGAAATAAGACTTCTCTTGTGCGAGAGGAAATATCGAGGATCCTGATGCAAGATCGTCGACAGCGCAAAGGTCTGGATGAACCTCCGCGATTCTGTATCCGCCAGAGTCGCCCCGAATCGCTTCGCCCAACCTTGCATTCCTCCGCCATAGTGGGGCCACTGATCCTGGGCTTGGTCTAAAGTCGCCTGAAAAGCCGCCGAAGCGAATGTGTACGGCGAGTGAGTGGTCGTCAGAAAGATGTTGAACTTGCAACGTGCGGATAAGGGCGTGTAGGCCAAGTAGTGCCCGTTGTGGTGGCCGATTCGGCAATGGTGTCGGGCATTCGCAAGCTGCACAGAGTGGTCTGGCCCTCATCCAATGTTCCACCCTGGATCGATAATAGCTGGCTGTTGCCCAACCCCTCCTGCGCGGTAGAGGAAGAAGGTGACACCGTTTTCTGTCGCTCGGATGATGTCTGCCCGCCGGCGGGACTTTGTATCGTCAGGATCAGAATCGCCGCGAGCAAGACATGAATTGCATTCCGCGGCCTGCTCAAGCGCGCGGACTGAATGGAAGCACACATCATCATCACCATCCGACCGTCAAGCAATCCTGTTGCCGAGGATCGCGCACCTTATGGTTGTTCGCTGGAGCAGCAGCACGAACGACTGTGAACTTATCGGACGTCGCTCGGCGGACACTCCGTCGGTATCTCGACGTTGCCAAACTTTTATTTTGGCCGCCCAATTCTCAGCACACCAACGTGCAAAGTTATGATCTGGAACGACTAAACGATCTTTCCCCAGTAAGGAAAGGTTTGGAAAAGCAAATGCATTCCTGACATGAGGAATTGGGAATGCAAACTAGCAAAAATAACCAATCGGCCCATCGAGGCGCGATTGAATTAGGAGGGTACAGTGAATAAGAGTAAGTGGTTTGTTGTGCCATTCTGCCTGGTAGTGCTTTGTGCGATGGCTGCACCAAGCGCCATGATGGCAGATGAGTGGGACAAAGCTACCAAGCTTACATTTAGTGAGCCCGTCGAGGTACCAGGCCAAGTTCTCCCGGCTGGAACCTACTGGTTCACTCTGGCAGACAGCACGACGGATCGCAATGTGGTTGAGATCTGGAATGCGGATCGTACGCGGTTGGTAGCGACGATTCTGGCGATTCCAGATTACCGGATGCAACCCAAGGGAAAAACGGTGATCCATTTCGAGGAGCGCCCCTCCGGCCAACCGGAAGCCATTCATTCGTGGTTCTATCCTGGCTCCGACAATGGTGAGGAGTTTGTATACCCCAAATCGCGGGCAATACAGCTCGCGACTCAGACCAGCCGGCCGGTTCTCTCGATGCCCAACGAGCAGGCATCCGATCCCGCTCAGATCACACAAGCGTCAGTGAAGGCGATGAGTCCCAGTGGCGAGGAACTCGAAATTACCGATCTCGTTGCCACCCAGCCGGTGATGCCTCGGGAGGCAGCAACACCCGATTCGCTGCCCACGACCGCCAGTGCGGTGCCAGCCTGGGGATTGCTCGGACTGCTGTCCTTAGTCGCTGGTTTCACGCTTCGACTAGCCACTGGAAAAGTCTCGTAATTCGGGGTCTGGCTTGCTCTATGCTGGCGCCGGTTTTCACGGCGCCAGACGCATTTTGAACACAGTTGAAATGTGTGCGGGTCACTCATTGCGTGAAGAGGGCCTACGAATGACAGCGCGACGAAGGACGGTTCTTGTTTGGGCCCACTATGTTCTCCTGCTTGCGGGATTCTCAGCCCTGGGATATTGCGCGATCACGGTTGTCGAAGCATCCCGTTATCAGGACAGGGCGCGCGAACAAATGCGAAAGGCCAGCCTGATACTGGCGGAGCCCTCAACGATTCGTTCTGTAGGTATCTCACAATCAGCGTCGTTGCAGCAGGGCAGCGGAATGGCGCTGGTCGGTAGAATAGATATCCCGCAGGTTCACATCTCAGTCATGGTCGCGGAAGGGACTCTGCCAGCGAGTACTTCGAGTAGCCGTTGGACATATTCCGGGGACTGCTCTGCCAGGACAACCGGGCAATGTAGCCCTTGCCGCGCACCGCGATACCTTCTTTCGGCGTTTGGGTGAGCTCAAACCCGGCGATCTCATCCGAATTACGGTTCCTGGAAGGCAGTACCTCTACAGTGTCAGGTTCACCGATGTTGTCCTTCCCAACGAGACCTGGGTTTTGGAGCCTTCCACGGATCAGTCGCTAACGTTGGTGACCTGTTATCCCTTTTACTATGCCGGCCCTGCGCCCAAGAGATTCATCGTGCGCGCCCGCAGATTGGACGGTGAGTAAAATGTGTGACACAGCTTTCGCGCGTGCCAAACGCGCACGGAAGCGGCGGTCTGATCTAATCAACTTATATGTATCGGAAATCTCAGCTTAGAAACAATTTCCATAGATCATTTCAGCCCAGTTATTTGCCAATTTCGCCCAAAGAACCAGTTTGGAATGTTACTTGCTACTACTCAAGACGTATCGAACACAAACATGACTGAGGGAAGATGCGGCTGTGAACGAGTTCTCTGATTTTTCGAGCGTGCAGTACGCAGTAATAAAAGGCCCTCATACCGAAACTGGTAATGAGCGCATCGTGATTGCCTACCCCGATGAGGAATCACTCCGCGATCTCATAGCCGCACCCTCCATCCTTGCGGTCGGCTTCTCCACTCGAGGAGGCGATATCGGGTACCAGATCTTGGGTCCCGAAAGCTGTCGCATACCGGCAAATGCCTGAAGCAATGTCAGGCGAAGAAACCGAAAAACACCAACGGAGACTCAGTCGGGCAGAACGGCGAGGAGAAACAGGTTCAGCTTTGCGGAGACTCGGAAGGTTTCTCGTCGGCTGCTTCAGCGACGTTGTCACCTCGGCCACCGTTGTCTTCTCTTCCCGCGATTTCGTCTCGGCAGCAATCCGGATGGCACTGGGCAGCTCTGTTTAGGTTCCTTCGATCCTAGATCGCCGCTTGGTCATCATCCAAATTCAAGCCGCCGGACCGGGTCGGGGGTGCTCATTTCCACAGGCGGCCATTTTCGTTCACTGCAAGCAGCGTCAGGGATACGACGTGCCTGTTCGCTCGCACCTGCGGAGGCTCAGGTAACGAAACACTCTGGGCGCGGCCCAGAGCTGGAAGAAATATCTGCGCACCGACGAGAACTAGGGCGCGCGCACGCTTGATTTGATTCGTTGCCAGCAATTCCATCGTTGTGGCCCAACAGTTCTTCGTTCCAAAGTTGTTTGGCGTCAGCCAAGCCACTGCGGGTTGGCGACGGTGCCGTCAAAGTGGTGAGTTGTTTTGTAGAGTTCGAACTGGCCTGCTTCCGCCGCCTTTGCCGTCTTCGAGAGAAGAGCTGCTACCTGGGAAGAGTCCATGGGCTGAAAAGTCCGGGCGGCCGTGAGAGCTTGCTGAAGGATGGGAAGTGAATCGCAGCCGGTGATGACTACACTGGTGGGAAGATTCATCGCATAGTGCAGACACTCGACTGGGGTAGCGGTCTTGCTATTGAGAATAAAATGGTCGCCCATGGGTTTCATGCCGAGAACTCCGATACCGTCCTTGGTCAAGACTGGCAACACTTTCTTTTCGAAACTGTTGAAGTGGGCGTCCATTACGTTGAGAGGCATCTGGACGGCATCGAACGTGAAGCCATGCTGTGCGGCGGTGGCCAGCATCTTTAAATGAATGTCCGGACTCTTGTGGCCTGTGAAACCGACAAAACGGATCTTGCCCGTTCTCTTGGCTTCCAGGACGACTTCCATCGCCCCGCCCTTGGCGAAAATGCGATCCGGATCGGAATCGCGAATCACCTCATGGAACTGCAGTAAGTCGATTCGGTCCGTCTGCAACCGACGCAACGATTCATTGAGTTGGGCTGCTGCAGCAGTTTTATTCCGGCTATCGATCTTGGTCATCAAAAAGGCTTTCTGGCGATAACCATCGCGCAGCGCTCTGCCCATTCGAATTTCGCTCTCTCCGTCGTTGTAGTCCCAGCAGTTATCGAGGAAATTGATTCCTTCATCGATTCCTGTGCGAATGATGCGAATACTTTCGTCGGGATCGCTCTGCTTGCCCAGGTGATACCCGCCGAGTCCGATGAGCGAAACCCTTTCGCCGGTGCGGCCCAGAGTTCGATGGGGAATTCCGTTCTTGCTATCCCGCTTTGCGGCAGCACTTAGCCCTCCCGCTACTAATAAGGAAGCAGCGGTCATGCCGAGAAACTCTCTCCTGCTCACACCGGGGTCCTGATTCGCGAACATTGTGTCGGTCGCTGGCGACTGCTCGTAAGAATCGATGTGTGAGTGATTCGAGTCTTTATCGTTCGGGGTCATCGCAAGTCCTCCTGGGCAGTTGCAGAAGTGAGCGTTATCAGCAAATACTTCCGTGAAAGCACCCAACCGATGCCCATCTACCTTGCCTCGTCGCGTTGCCTTCGACCAGCCGGACGCGCCGAGCGGACTGGGCTCAGGAAGCCAACTCCGTAATCCCAGTTAGGTCCAAATATTCCTTCTCAGACAGTTGTAAGGATGCGGCCTGCACGTTTTCCTCAAGATGCGTGATCGAGGAGGTTCCGGGAATGGGCAGCATAATCGAGGAACGTTTCAGCAACCACGCCAATGCGATCTGGATAGGTCTTGCCTGGCGAGCCTTCGCAATCCGTTCCAGCAGCTTGCCAGCCACGCGCCCTGCTCCCAACGGGAACCACGGGATGAACGCGATCCCATTGCGCTCGCAATAATCCACGACATTGTCCCATTCGCGATCGGCGAAACTGTACCTATTCTGGACTGACACGATCGGCACGATCTTTCGCGCGCGTTCGATGTGTTCCACCGTTACGTTGGACAGCCCGATGAATCGGATCTTCCCTTGTGATTGCATGTTCGCCAGCGTCTCAATCGACGCGTCGAGAGGCACCACCGGATCGGGCACGTGCAGTTGATACACGTCGACCCGGTCGAGGCGAAGTCTCTTCAGGCTGCCTTCAACCGCTTTACGCAAGTGTGCTGGGCTGGCATCGTGGGTCCACTGGTTCGGCCCAGGGCGATTCCATCCACCTTTAGTCGCGATGACAAGGTCCTTTGGGTAAGGAGCCAGCGCCTCGGCGATCAGTTCTTCGCTAACGTTCGGACCGTAGGAATCAGCAGTATCTATGAAGTTGACTCCCAACTCGACGGCGCGGCGCAGGACGGCAATTGCAGCCGCGGGATCCTTGGGCGGACCCCAGATTCCGTCGCCCGTAAGGCGCATGGCGCCGAAGCCAAGGCGATTGACGGAAAGTTCGCCGCCGAGTGAGATCGTTCCGGCGCTCGCGGCTGTCAGATTTGCTGCTTTGTCGACCTTCTCTCTCATATTCATTCTCCCAACATATTCCTTTATCGGATGAGTGAGGCTCCACTGAGCCTCACTTTTATCGGTTAGAGCGGACGTCAGACATTACTCCACCCAGTGCCAGGTCGAAGTTCGCGCCTTTATCGTCGGTGCGAGCGTCGTCGTGTCAGGACCAAGGTCGTTTTCGTAGACTACACCGCCCGCCAAAACGATGAAGGTCTTGACACCAGACGACCGGTACTCAGCGGGATAAGCAACCAAAACCACGCTGCCTTTTTTCTTCCCGCCGAAAACATAGCTACTATTGGCGACGGAAGGCTCGGTCACCGATCGAAAGTAGTACCCATGGAACGGAGAGGCTACACTGCCATCGCTCGCGGCGCCTGCAATGACAAGGCTTTCGGCGAATCGGGTGATCGGATCCTCGCTCGTGGCCTTGACGTCGTCTTTTCCCTTATTTTTTGCCATGGCGAATTCCAGACAGACTTCGATGGCCGTGGACTCGTTTTCTCCGATGGTTCGGAACTTGATTTCTTCCACGCCAGCCTTGGAATCGAAGTACCATTCCCCATCCTTCGAAACTAGGGGGATGGGGAAGGGCCAGTTTTCGGCGCCGATATACAGCACCACGGTGCCATCATCTTCGCGAACCAGGCGGTGCATTTCCTGATACTTCTTGCTAAATTGCTCGCGTTCGATCTTGTCCGCTAGTTCGTCGCTCGATGAGGTAACTTCCTTCCCGACTCCGAGGATCACTTCCAAAGCCGGCTCATCATTCTTCTGTGCCGCCTGAAATAGAGCATTGCTCGCTTCCTGGGGGGATGAAAACATTCTTGTTTGTGTGTCCTGAGCCAAGCTCGAGTTGGCGAAGCCCGCTAGCACCAGCAAGCCCAATAACAGAAGAAGAATGCTGATGGATGCGAACTCGCGGGCCAGTCTCACAGTCGATGTTTCAAGCGTTTCCAACTTCATATTTTTCGTGTGCATGATTTTCCTCTCCATATCGTCAGTTATTTTTGCGCGAATTGAACCGAATCACCGGCGACCGCCTCCTCCATGAAACCCTCCGCCACCGTGGAACCCCCCGCCAAAGCTCGCCCGCCCGCGAGAGGCGAAGCCTCTCGCCATTCCGCCATGGTTAAAGCCGCCGAATGCGCCAGAGCGTGCATGCTGTCCGCCCGCGAATCCTCTCGCTCCGCGGGCGTGAAATCCGCTCGCATGATTGATGTGCTCGCGATTGGCGAAAACTCTGCTGTGGGACTCGTAGTGGTGGTTGTCGAGACGAATGTCGTGGTGATGCCAGTCGTATCCCCAGTGGTGCCAACCCCAGCCAAACCCACCGAAGAAGCCGATTCCGAAGCCGAGGCCAAACTCAACGCCCGGACCTTCAAAGAATAGTCCTGGGTACCAATACCAGCCCGGCCAGATCCCGATGGGATCTCCATATACCAGCCACGGGTCGTACTCAGGAACGTAGACCACCTCAGGGTCGGCGGGTTCGATCACGATGGTTTTTCCTTCTTTTTTCACATTTTCTTGCGAGGTGCTTTTGAGGTTGCCCGCCTTCTCCGCCCGGTCGCGCATTTCCTGGACCGCGTTCATTACGTCTTTCTCTTGATTGACGTATGCATCGCCCAGCGAAGAAGTCCAGGAGAGATTCTTGTCCATGTTGGCGAGCACTGAAGGAAACTCCACCAGCGCCTTCACGCTCGGGTCCCAGGGCTGCTTGTCAACTTCTTTGCCGAGTTCTTCGCCCTTGAGACTGTTATGTTCTTGGAGCCACCGGTCAGCTTCCACAACCTGGTCGGGATAAGTAGCTGCTGTGAGGATCTGTGCCACCAATGCATCGGGATACAATGCGATCGGCGCGACCAGTTGCTGTAACTGCTCCGGCGTCTGGTACGCGTTCCGAACTGGCGCCGGTGCGGTCTGAGCTTGCGGCGGCGCGGCCGGCTGGCCAGCCTTAGCGGCGTACCCTCCAGGCACAGTGGGTAACACAAGGCAACAGGAAAGCAAAAACGATAAATTCTGTTTCAGTATCTTCACAATTATTCTCCTTTGGCGGGGCCGGTTATGGCTCTGCCCCGATCTGTCGTTATCAGTCGGCGAACTCAGCGGCACTTCGGGCCGCGAATTCCCGAACTGCTAGTGGACACGCCGGATGGTCGCATTGACACGCGATTTCCACGTCTTCACTTCCCGCGTCACGGCAAGCTTCTCCGCAGTATTCTTCTCCGTTGGGTATATCGCAAAGACATGGTATGTGCGCGCACTTTTTCGTCTCTTGATTCGCCATTACGATTCCGTCCTTTCAAATTCAGATCCGCCTGCTCCGATTACTGAGCATTGTGACTGTTGACGTAGCGCCTTTCCCTGAACTGACCGAGGCCGTTTCGATAGGGAATCCTCACGACGATCAGTTTTCGGCGTCTACGTTATATCGAACAATTGCATGCAGCTTTCCAAACGTCGGGATGCCGCTAAGCCCATGCGTTCCAAGGTTGTGCGGTTAGCAGCGTGAAAAAAGCCAGGTGTTCCGAGTGTCAACAAGGTGATAGTGCTGTCAGCATTTGGACGATCTGTTTCGGAGGCTGAGGACACTGCGTTATCATGTTCTTCCATCAGGATTTGGTGAAGAACACCTTCTACGAGAACGAGCCCGGCTGTGATTCCGCTTAAATGGCGAGAAGCCGTTCACTGTTTTGCTGGCGGCATTGCTCTAACATTGCTCACCAAACTCGAGGTGCGTAAATGACGCCGGCTGGCCGCCCCCACAGTGTTTGTGGTCGATGATGATGACTTGGTGCGCGCCTCCATCCAAGGCATGCTGAAGTCGGTTGGCTTGCGGTCCGAAACCTTCGCTACCGCGCAAGAGTTTCTACGCAGCAAGCGGCCGGAAGGGCCAAGCTGCCTGGTTCTGGACGTGAGGCTTCCCGGAGTCAACGGTCTGGATTTTCAGCGCGAGTTGGTTGACGCCGGCATCCGGATTCCCATCATCTTTATCACCGGTCATGGAGATATTCCGATGACGGTGAAGGCCATGAAATCCGGCGCGGTAGAGTTCCTGACCAAGCCATTCCGGGACCAGGATTTGCTGGATGCGATTCATCAGGCTTTGGATCGCGATCGGAAGGCGCGTCAACAGCAGAGCGAACTTGGCGAGTTGCGAAAGCACTACGAGTTGCTGACCACACGCGAGCGCGAAGTCATGTCTCTGGTAGTTTCGGGTATGCTCAATAAGCAAATAGCGTTTGAACTCGGAACCAGCGAAATCACCGTGAAGATCCATCGCGGGCACGTGATGCGGAAGATGCAGGCTGAATCGCTGGCGGATTTGGTCAGAATGGCCGCGAAGCTCGAGCTCCCGCCCGGAAGGAAGTAGCATAAGACCGCCGGGAACGGGTCGCGAATGAAAGTCCTCTCTTCAACGTTACTGCCTGGCGATAATTTCTTGCGGAGCCGCTCTCGCAGCAGGTTGGCCTATCGATGCCCCTTCGTCGTGTTTCCTTCTTGCCATCACCGTAAGCAGCCTATTCGGAGGCTTGGGTCGGGCCTCTTGTCCGTTGCCCTCTCCGCTGTAGCCTTTGAGCACTTTTTTCTGTGGAGAACATTCCCTCCGACCCATGAGTCGGCTACCTTCTTACGGTTTGCAGTCTTCCTGATCGCGACTGTGCCGATTACCGCGTTGATGGAGATAAAACGGCGCGTCGAGGAATCTAGCACCCGCGCCCAGGAGGCGCTGCGTCTATCGCGATCGGATTTGGCGCACGTCAATCGGGTGACCACCATGGGAGAGCTGACAGCCTCCTCGACACACGAACTGTATCAGCCGATTGCTGCCGCCGTTACCGATGCCAGCACCTGCTTGCGTTGGCTTAGACGCGATCACCCCGATGTGGAAGAAGCGCGTGAGGCTGCGTCAAGAATGGCAAAAAGATGCCAGTCGCACTGCGGAAATCATCAGCCGGATCCGCGTGCTTTTCAAGAAGGGCACTCCGCAACGGGAGTTGGTTGACATCAACCAGATCATTCGAGAGACGGTCGCCCTCATGCGCAGCGAGGCAAACCGATACTCCATATCTGAGTCACGCCCGCAGCTGATATCCCGCCCTCTATACCAAAGTATGATTGCGCCGCCACCTAAGCATAATTGCGCCATCTCTAAACGCGCTGCTAAGGTTGCGTCATGGTGATTCGAAAGAAGGGGAACATGGTGGCAATTGTTGATGACGATGATTTGATGCGCAGCGCATTGCAGGGCCTGCTGAAATCAGTCGGCCTACCGGCCCAAGCGTTTGCGTCAGCGGAGGAGTTCCTGAAGTCTGGCCAACAGCACAAGGTTGGATGTCTGGTCGCGGACATCCGCATGCCGGGAATGTCCGGTCTGGAATTGCAGGCCAAGCTCAACGCTGATCAGTGCAGGATTCCGACCATCTTCATCACGGCACACGGCGACGAGAAAATGCGGATGCAGGCCTTAAGGGCAGGCGCCGTAGAGTTCATGGCAAAACCATTCGACGATGAAGCCCTGCTCGAGAGCGTCCGAGCAGCTCTGGAGCGTTGAACCCGATAAGAAGCGGGCACGCAGCACAAGGGGGTTCTCTGTGGCAGCTACCGGGACATGGCGAACGGTTGATCAAGATTCTTACGATCGCAAATTCCAGCAGGTCATAGGCAATAGTCCTGCGCTGGAAGCGGTACTCGAACAAGTCGAACGCGTAGCGCCGACGGGTTCCACCGTTTTGATCCAGGGAGAAACCGGCACCGGCAAGGAACTCATCGCACAAGCGATCCACAACATCAGCTCAAGGTGCGGGCGGCCTTTTATAAGATTGAATTGCGCTGCCATTCCACTGGATCTGCTGGAAAGTGAGCTCTTTGGTCATGAAAAGGGCGCGTTCACCGGAGCCATAGCGCAAAAGATTGGCCGTTTCGAGTTGGCCGACAAAGGTACGCTCTTCCTCGACGAGGTAGGAGATATTCCTTCTGCATTGCAGCCCAAGCTGCTGCGCGTCCTGCAGGAACAGGAATTCGAGCGCCTGGGCAGCGGTCGGACTCACCAGGTGGACGTGCGGCTGGTGGCTGCAACGAACCGCGATCTGGCGGAGATGGTGAATCGAGGTGAATTTCGCAGCGACCTCTACTATCGTCTGAATGTCTTCCCCATCCAGCTGCCACCATTGCGGGAGCGCCGCGAAGACATTCCGGCCCTAGTGACGCATTTTGTCGAGATCTTAGGCCGCCGGATGGGGAGGGAAATCGAACACATTCCTCCAGAAACGATGTCCGCGCTCAGTTCATATCAGTGGCCGGGGAATATCCGCGAACTGCAGAACCTGATCGAACGTGCTGTAATCCTTTCGAACGATGGTGTGCTTCCCAATCCTTTGCCCACCACAGAAACTGAACAGCGCGCCGCTATCTCTCCGGCTGCAACCACACTGCGCGACTCCGAACGGATTTTGATTCTGCGAACGCTGGAAACAGTCGGCTGGATAATCGGCGGCCCGAAAGGCGCAGCCGCCAAACTCGGCTTGAAACGTACTACGCTGATCCACAAAATGCAGAAGCTGGGTATTTCCCGGCCGGGTCTCCAAGCAAGGGAAAATGTAATGGGCCCAGCACCGCAGAGGTTAGGCTCTTTTGAACGACATCTGTCGTCTAACTAGACGACACACGATACCTAAACATCTCCTGTCGACAAGGATGGGTTAACTATGGAGATCGGGCTTCTACTTCTACGACTGACTGCCGGACTAACACTCGCCGCACACGGCACGCAAAAATTGTTTGGCTGGTTCGGTGGACCAGGTCTCGACGCCACAGGTCAGTTCTTCGAGACGATCGGGTTCCTACCGGGGCGGCGCCATGCGCTGATGGCAGGCCTCGCAGAGACCGGGGGCGGTCTCCTTCTGGCGCTCGGGTTATTCACGCCGATTGGGTCCGCTCTCATCTGCAGCGTGATGCTCGTGGCTTTGACCGTGCACATCAAGAAGGGCTTCTTCGCTCAGAACGGTGGGTACGAGTACAGCCTTGTACTTGGTGTCGCAGCGTTAAGTGTCGCGTTCACCGGCCCAGGCTCTCTTTCACTCGATGCGCTGTTCGGAAATCACCTGAGTGGCACATTCTGGGGCATCGGTGCATTGTTCGTTGGTGTCCTTGGCGGAATATTTTCACTCATTCGCCGACGCCCGACATCGGCGCATCAAACGACGTCCGCTGGCACCGTTTGATGGATCTCAGCCGGACCACCGAGTACGACGAAGGTCCTTCCACGGACCGCCGTCGGCGTAGCGCTCGGGATACAGGGTCTTCGAACGAGGGTCTTCCGCGGTGTCACCCACGAGAGCGCCACACGGGCCGGGCTTGCGTCATGCCGACCCGCCACCTCCTTAAGTGCATCCACGACGCGGTAGCCCATCTCCTTATCGAAGGGCACAAACGAACCTGCCTCTAAGAATCGTGAGCCGGCAGGAGCAGGTGCTGACGATTGTGCTGAGTGTGATACAAAGCCGGGGATGTTCGACCGAATCGAAATGGGGAGCTCTTTCACTGGGGACCTATCCCAGGAACAACAACGCGGACTGATCGAGATAGCCAACAAGTGTCCAGTTCACCGCATCTTGGTTTCGCAAGTCCAGATTTGCTCGAGACTGATCGTTGCTAGCCCCGTCAGATGACGACACCGGTAAGCGTCGGGGACCCGTACACGCGAGAGTGCCTGGCCTTGGAAATTGAAAACCAGCCCGATCTCACGCATCACCGGCAACAGTTTTTCAATCGGATCACCTGTTTTCTTCACCATTACGTTCACGTTGGGGATGGCCTTAAGAAACTCGGATAAGATGTCCTGCGGCTGACGCAATGTCCGCATGTCGACGGGCTTCAGGTATCAACTCGCCTCCGTCCGCTGAATTAGCGGAGTAGATCAAGGTCAGTCGCGGCAGCTTGTCGACGCTAGACAGACCCATGCGGAGGGAGCTGGCTTCTACTTCACATCTCGCAACCTGCACTCAGCGAAGCCACTTCAATACACGAATTACTGGTCGTGATTTTGGCACCTCACTTGCTTGTATCTCAAAGTACAGGCGGTTCCCGCATGACGAGCTAAGAAGAACCGCCTTATACAAATGTTGTTCGAAGTGAGTTGCGGCGCAGGCAAAGTTCCGTATTCTTTCCCGGTTTACTAGGGACAGCAACGGAGGTTGCGATACATCGCGACCAGGTTCACATTCGTAGTTTCTTTCAAGGAGAGAGTTTCAATGACGAATCGATTCAACATCGCACCTGTACTGTCGGCTGTGGTTTTACTTTGCTGTGCGGCACTGATCTTGGGCCCAAAAGTCAACGCCGCTGGCGAAGGCAAGATCACCGGAACAGTCAAACTTGTCGGCACCGCTCCGCACATGAGGGGCATCGACATGTCGAAAGACCCGGTCTGCGCCAAAGCCAGCGCCAGCAATCCAGCACGTCTGGAAAACGTGGTGGTCGGTCAGGGCGGTGGCTTGGAGAATGTGGTTCTCTACATCTCCGAGGGACTGACTGGGAGTGCGATGACTCAGGTACCCACGTCAGTGCCGGTATTCGATCAAAAAAACTGCGTATATGCACCGCACGTGTTGGCCCTGGACGTCAACCAGAATTTCAAGGTGGCTAACAGCGATCAGACAGCCCACAACATTCACCCGAATCCCAACCCGATGACCGGCAATATCCCGTGGAATCTGTCTCAGCCGCCTGGATCGCCGCCGATTGAGAAGAGTTGGAAGGCCGAGGAAGTCGCGATTCCGGTACAGTGCAACATCCATCCCTGGATGCACGGTTGGCTCGTTGTGGTCAAAGGGCCTTACGCGACCACCGACAGTAACGGCAACTACACGATCGAAAACGTGCCGCCCGGGAGCTACACCGTGACCGCGTGGCAGGAAGACTACGGCACGCAAACGCAAAAAGTAACGATTGCGGCCGGAAAACCCGGAACTGCGGATTTCACTTTTAAGCCGAAGTAGAGATCATGGAAAACTTTCTGCTCGCTTGCTGAACCCGAAGCACCGAATCGCCACTATTCGCAGGGTAACGATTCGAAATGAGGCTGGGGATGGCCCTGGAAGACTCAGGTAGTGGGCTGCTTTCATTTTCAAAATAGCCCAGTACCGGCTACCCAGAGCGATTTCAAGAAGTGGCATCTTGTGCTAAACTTGGCGCCCCATAAGTGAGAAGAGATCTCTGATTGCTCCGAAAACTCGGCAGCCCATCAGGAGGTTCTGTGAGCGCTCGTCTTCTTGCTTTCACATTGCCGCCTTTCGATGAAGAGCAGGGACGATCTCGCGAGCATGAGGTTAGCGCTCGGCGGTCTCATTTCCTGCGTCCTTCGATTTCTTGATCGAGCTGTGCTTCCGCACGAACTTCTTCAACTTGTTCGATCACTCGTCGTTTCGCCACCCCCCCTTTAGCGGAGGTTGCTGCGCAAGGGCCAGGACTGCCTGGCGGTCGGTTCCGCACCGATCAATTCGGTGCTGGAGGATGCCGCGCTTGATTCAGTGTTCGTTGAACTATTTTTTCTGAGGGCTTCAAGGAGCGGGACAGGCAGGAGAGACTGTTATAAGATTTGGGTTTAAAACACCGGTTGGCGCTCCTTCTAGGAAGATAGTTAATCTTTTCGGTTGAAGCGCAAGCGACTGTTCCTCCTGGCAACCGGATGGAGTCAAATGGCTGCCGTGAACTTGATCGGCTCCTACAATTACGCGCTCGTGGCACTTTCGGTGTTCATCGCCGTGTTTGCGTCGTACACTGCTCTGGATCTCGCAAGTCGCGTAACGGCTGCGGGCGGTTCCACTCGTGCGCTTTGGGTGCTGGGCGGAGCCGGTGCGATGGGGACTGGGATTTGGTCAATGCACTATGTCGGGATGCTGGCGTTCAGCCTACCGATTCCTGTGGCCTACCATTGGCCAACCGTTCTGCTGTCACTGTTTGCGGCGATTTTTGCGTCGGTCATTGCGCTGTACGTGGTGAGCCGAGAGAAAATGAGCGCCTTCCAAGCGGTCGCCGGAAGCGTCCTGATGGGTGCGGGTATTGCGAGTATGCATTACATCGGCATGGCCGCCATGCGTTTGCCGGCTATATGCCAGTTTAATTCCTTTCTCGTCGCCCTGTCCGTCGTGTTCGCCGTTCTAATTTCTCTTGCGGCGCTATGGATTACCTTTCACTTCCGATATGAGAAAACGGGGATTGGCCAGGAAAAGCTGGCCGGAGCTGTCGTGATGGGTGCTGCGATCCCCGTCATGCATTACACCGGCATGGCCGCCGCCAGTTTCACGCCCTCCGGCATGCCGGTCGACCTGTCTCACGCTGTAAGCATCTCCGCATTAGGCACCGCCGGAATTGTCGCCGTCACCTTTATCGTCCTCGGGCTGGCTCTGCTGACGTCCTGGGTGGATAGGCGACTCGCTGCCCAGTCATTGCAACTGCAAGACGAGAAGCTGCAGCGAAATGAGGCGTACTTGGCAGAAGCCCAAAGACTCAGTCGTACCGGGAGCTTCGGCTGGAAGCCATCCACTGGCCAGATCGTCTGGTCAGAGGAAACTTTTCGAGTCTTCCAATACGAGCGAACAACGAAACCGACCGTAGAACTGATTCTCCAACGGGTTCATCCGGAAGATGCATCTCTTGTGCAGCGGACAATCGAGCGGGCGGCGCAGGAGGCGAAGGATTTTGACCATGAATATCGCTTGGTGATGCCGGACGGTTCCATCAAATATGTCCACGTTGTGGCTCATGCTTTAAACGATGAATCGGACGACATCGAATATGTTGGCGCGGTGATGGACGTCACCGCCGCAAAGCAGGCGGAAGAAGCGTTGCGGCGGAGCGAGAGTTACCTGGCAGAAGCGCAGAGGCTCACACATACTGGGAGCGCGGCCTGGCGGGTACCAGGAGAAAACGCCTTGTATCTCTCCGAAGAATGGTATCGCATCTATGGCTTTGATCCAACACGCGGCTTGTTGGCTTGGAAAGACCGGTTGCCGCGCATGGATCCGGAGGATCGAGCCAGAGTGGAAGAGGCAAAGGATCGAGCAACCGGTGAAAAGTCGGATTACGAAGTGGATCACCGAATCCTTCTTCCGGATGGCACTGTTAAATACACTCACACCGTCGGCCATCCTGTTTTGAATGCATCCGGGGAGGTGGAGCAATTCGTCTGCACCATGATCGACATCACCGAACGCAAGCGGGCGGAAGCGCTGCGTGACGGAGAGAGCCGCATTTTGGAGATGATAGCCCGCGATGCTCCGCTGGAAAAAATACTGGAGCAATTGGTGCTCGTTATGGAAGCCCAATTTGCCGGCTTGCTTTGCTCGGTTCTGCTCCTCGACGAGGACGGGCAGCACGCGCGGCATGGCGCTGCCCCTAGCCTTCCCAAGTCCTACAGCAATGCTATCGACGGCATTTGCATCGGGCCGAAGGCGGGATCATGCGGCACCGCCATGTACCGCAGAGAGCCTGTTGTCGTCACCGACATTCTCCAGGATCCGCTCTGGGAGCCGTATCGAGCAGTGGCCGAGCCCTATGGGCTTCGCGCCTGCTGGTCCACTCCCATCCTGATGCATTCGGGCAAGGCGCTGGGCTCATTTGCCATGTATTACCGCGAACCGCGCAGTCCGAACCCATCCGAGACCCGCGCCCTGGAATTGGCTACCCACCTCGCTGGCATCGCCATTGAACGCAGGCTGGCGCGTGAAGAGCGCGAACGATTGCGTGAGGCCCAGGCGGATCTCGCCCACATCAACAGGGTGACCACCATGGGAGAGCTGACAGCGTCACTGGCGCACGAAGTGAATCAACCGATTGCCGCCGCCGCTACCGACGCCAATACTTGCTTGCGCTGGCTTGCCCGCGATCAACCTGATCTGGAAGAGGCACGCGGGGCTGCATCAAGAGTAGTCAAGGATGCAGCCCGAGCCGCCGAGATCATGAGCCGAATTCGCTCGCTCTTCAAGAAGGAAATTTCGCAACGAGAGTTGGTTGATGTAAACGACATTATTCGAGGAATGATCGAGCTGTTGCGCAGCGAGGCTAGCCGATACTCCATTTCAATGCGCACAGAACTGTCGGAAGATCTTCCCCAGATCATGGGAGATCGCGTGCAATTGCAGCAGGTCACCATGAACCTGATCATTAACAGCATCGATGCGATGAAAAATGTGGAGGGAACACGCGAGATAGCCATCACGTCTGAGCGTGTGGAAAATGAGCAACTTCAGGTGTCCGTCAGCGATACCGGCATAGGGCTTCCTTCGCAGCGGGCGGACCAGATTTTCAATGCGTTTTTCACAACCAAACCTCACGGCACTGGCATGGGACTACGGATCAGCCGCTCCATCATTGAATCGCATGGTGGGCGCCTATGGGCTGCCAACAACTCTCCCCGTGGCGCGTGCTTTGCTTTCGTCCTACCCACCCAAATCGAGGGCCATGAATGACACCCGCAGCCGCTCCCACAGTGTTAGTCATTGATGACGATGTGTTGCGCGCGCAGCATAAATGAGGCGACTGTACGCGAATGCGGAGGCCGGGTATTCGGACAACTGCCGCCCGGCGATCATGCCGGTGGGGAAACGCGTAAAGTTCGGCGTCAAATGGTGCCAAAGTCTGAGCTTTGGCAGCGGCCTGGTTGAACTTTCCCTCAACTACGGAGGCTATGCCTATTGCGGCAACTCCCTGGACAAAGCGACGCCGCGTCAGTGTCAAACTCGGATCTCTTTCTGGTGTGCGCATGATTGGATTACTGTCGATCAATGGATTCCGACCAATCGTTGACTCTTCGCGCGCAGTCGGCCAACGACTTGGGATATACGGGCCAGCCGCGGAGCCATCTACTCATTGCCGCCGCAGATCCTACCGCTGCGGCGGTGAAAGGAAGCACGACCAGCAGAGGAAACCAATGACCCGGGTGAAGTAGGACCGGAATGGATGCCAGGGCGACTCCCGGAGGATGGTAGGCGTGAATCAGACTGATGAGCACAAACGAAGTGATCATGGCGAGCACCGCCATTCCGAGACCGCTGCCAAACAAACTGACTCCCGTTCCCACGGCAGCCCCGTGCAGTGAGCACGATATTGGCACGGTTTTGGCAAGGTCGAGGCCAGAAATCATCATTCGGGGTGGAAACAAAGTTGGAAAGTACTTTAGAATCAATTCTGCTAGTCATGTCGGGGCGTAGCGCAGCCTGGTAGCGCACCTGCCTTGGGCGCAGGGGGTCCGCGGTTCAAATCCGCGCGCCCCGACCAATAACCCCCTCTCTTCTCGCGGCGGGGCGTCCACACCTTTCAGGGGACAATCACAGCCGCTCCATCGATGGCGTCATGCTTGACGGCGGCGAGCGCTTCGTTGGCCTGGTCCAAAGAAAATTCAGTCACCTTTGGTTGCAGTCGAATGTCGGCGGCGATCTTGAGAAAGTCTCGCGCGTCGGATCGCGTCATGTTTGCGACGCTGCGGATTTGGCGCTCGCCCCACAGCAGTCGGTCGTAATCGAACTCGGGAATGCGGTCGAGATGGATCGCGTTGATAGCAACGATGCCTCCTTTTCGCAAGCTGGAGAGCGCGGCGATCACAACATCTCCGCTGGGCGCGAAAGTCACGGCGCGGTCGAGTTCGACTGGAGGCTTGTCCGTTTCACTGCCCACCCACGCGGCCCCTAAAGTCGCGGCCAACTGGCGATGGGAAGCGCCGCGCGTCGACACATACACGTCGCAGTTCCACGAGCGCAGCACCGCGATCGCCAGATGCGCAGACGCGCCGAAGCCGAATAGTCCAACGCGATCGCCCGGCTCGACTCCGGCCACACGCAAGCTTCGGAAGCCTATGATGCCGGCGCAGAGCAGAGGCGCGGCGTGCAGGTCGTCCAGTTCCGGGGGAAGCTTGAAAACAAAGTCGCGGCGCGCCGCGGCGTACTCCGCGTAGCCGCCGTTGATGGTGTATCCGGTGAAGACCGGAGCGTCGCAAAGATTTTCGAGTCCGCGGCGGCAGCATGGGCAATCTCCGTCGACACCGCCAATCCAGGAAACGCCGACGCGCGTGCCGATCGGCAATTCGGCCGTAGCACCCTCCACGATATCGCCGACGATCTGGTGGCCGGGGATGAGAGTATCCCTGCGCGGCGCCAACTCACCTTCCACAATGTGCAGATCCGTACGGCACACGCCGCAGGCGCGCATCCGAAGCAGGACTTGGCCCGCCGCAGCCTGTGGCTGCGGAGCATCTTCGATCTGAAGAGGCTGTTTTGCGCTTTTGAGAATCGCGGCTTTCAATGGCTTGGGCCTTGGGTTCAGTTACGGCTTGCGCCTGGCCTTCGAGCGTACGCGTTTATATTTGAGCGCGATCATCCCTTTGGAATAGGTCTTGTTCTCGACCAGCGCGAGGTTGCGTTGCGGGAAACCGCTGGGAAACAGCGGTATGCCTTCCCCCAGCAGCACCGGAACAACTCCGATGTAGAGTTCGTCGACCAGGTCCGCCTTGAGGAAGTCACGAGCGAGGTCGCCACCGCCCATAAGCCAGATGTCTTTATTCTTGCCCGGACGTTTCCGGAGGCGGCGAACAAACACGGCCGGGGATTCGTTCACGAACGTAAGTCCATCCCGTTCGCCCGACGGCTGTGAATGGGAGAAGACGTAGGTCGCCAATCCAGGGGCGACTGCGCCTCCACCCATTTTGAGAGCAGCGTCGAGTGTCTTGCGCCCCATGATGGCCGTATCGATGGCGGCGAAAAACGGGGCCATCGAGTAGTCCTTCGGCATAAACAAGAAGTCGACCGCTCCGTTGGGGCGCGCGATATAACCGTCGAGGCTGATGCCCAAGCCGAGGACAATTCTCCTCATGATGAAGGATTGTAAATGCTAAATGTCGAGTCGTCCTTCAGTAACTACAGTAACTATCCTACATGCACAATTTTTGTTGCACGTTAACATTCCTGAAATATCGTATGTCTAGGATTGATGCAGGAGGCACGCCATGGGTTCGCCGCGCATTGCGAAGTCACTGCCGCTGCAGGTGGCCGCGATCTGCTACCGCAGGCGGGGCGCAGCCGTGGAGTTCCTGCTGGTGAACACCAACGGCGGAAACAAGTGGACCTTTCCCAAAGGATCGCCGGAAGCCCGCCTCTCGCACAGCCAGTCCGCCGAGCAGGAAGCCGCGGAAGAAGCCGGCGCCATCGGCACCATCGAACCGCGCCACTTTCATCTCTACATTCACTCCAAGGGAGTGTTCTGGCAGCCGGGCGGCGTGCAGGAATTTGTGGTCAAGGCGTTTCTGATGGAAATCCACGAGATGCGCCGCCCCGATGAGCCGCAGCGCCGGCCCACCTGGTTCAGCGCGGAAGAAGCGCGGCAGCGGCTGGCCAAAGGCCGCGAAGTGAAGTACGCCCATGAACTTGACGCTGTGATTGACCGCGCTCTCGAACGCATCCGCTTCCATAGCGAGTTGTGGGGAGCGCATCCCGTGTCCCGCAATGCACGCGCCGCCGCGCACTCCTGATTCGTCTCTCGATACACGGTACTCGGTACTGGCTTTTTATGAGACGATGAATCCAGCCCATGATCCAGCTTTCCGGCGCCGGAAAACGTTTCGGCCACAAACTTCTTTTTGAAAACACCGACTGGCTGATCACGCCTCACGACCGCGTAGGCCTGGTCGGTGCGAACGGCACTGGCAAGTCCACGCTGATGAAGGTCCTCGCGGGCCTGGACAGTTTCGACTACGGCTCGCTCATCATCGCCAAGGGCACGACTGCGGGCTATCTTCCGCAGGATGGGCTTTCGCTTTCCGGCCGCACGGTTTTCGCGGAATGCATGTCGGTATTCAGTGACTTGCACGCGATGGAGCGGGAACTCGAAACGCTGACGCATCAGATTTCGGAACTCGATCATACGAGTCCGGAATATGCCAACGTTGCTAACCGTTATCACTGCCTGGAGCACGAGTTCCGCACCCGCGACGGCTACTCGATTGAAGCCGAAGTCGGACGCGTGCTGCAGGGACTTGGTTTTCGCAAGGAAGATTGGGAGCGGCAGACCGACGAGTTCTCCGGTGGCTGGCAGATGCGACTGGCGCTGGCCAAGCTGCTGCTGCAGAAGCCCAACCTGTTATTGCTCGACGAGCCCACGAACCACCTCGACCTCGAAGCGCGCAACTGGCTGGAAGAATATCTGCACGATTATCCGCACGCCCTGGTGCTCATCTCGCATGACCGGTATTTCCTCGATGTGGTGGTGAACAAGATCGCTGAGATCTGGAACAGGCGCTTCTGGTTCTACACCGGCAACTACGACAAATTTCTAACGCAGAAAACGCAGCGCAACGAGCAGTTGCAGGCCGCTTACAAAAACCAGCGCGACCGCATCGAGCAGTTGGAAGTATTCATCAACCGCTTCCGCTACCAGGCCACCAAGGCGAAGCAGGTGCAGAGCCGAATCAAGGAACTGGAAAAGATCGAGCGAATCGAGATTCCGCCGGAAGAAAAGACGATCCACTTCTCGTTCCCTCAGCCCAAGCCAAGTGGACGCATCGTGGCCGAGTTCGAGGGCGTGGCCAAGAGTTATGCCAAAGCAGACGGCGGCGAGAAGGAAGTTTTCCGCGAAGTTAGCTTCCTTATCGAGCGCGGCGACCGCATTGCGCTGGTCGGCATCAACGGAGCCGGCAAGTCCACGCTGATCAAGCTGCTCGCGGGCGCGGAGCCGACGACGCGCGGCGAATTCAAACTCGGCCATAACGTTGAGGCCGACTATTTTGCGCAGGATCAGTACAAAGAGCTGGATGCGAATGCGCGCATGATTGACGATCTCGGCAACGCTTCGCCGGGCTCCACGCAGACGGAGCTGCGCAGCCTGCTGGGGTGTTTTCTGTTTTCCGAAGATGACGTTTTCAAGAAGATCGGAGTGCTCTCCGGCGGTGAGCGCGGGCGCTATGCCTTGTTGCGCCTGCTGCTGCATCCCGCGAATTTCCTGCTGCTCGACGAACCCACCAACCACCTCGACCTGCGCGCCAAGGACGTCTTACTTGACGCGCTCATGGAATACTCCGGCACGGTCGTCTTCGTTTCGCACGACCGTTACTTCATCGACAAGCTGGCCACGCGGGTTTTCGAGATAGGAGCCGGAAAGGTCGAAGTCTACCCCGGCAACTATGAAGACTATCTCTGGCGCAAACAGGGCGGGAGCGCGAAGCAGAATGAGTCGATCCGCCAGCAGTTGAAAACAGCGGAACCGGCGCTGGAGGCGCCCTCGAACGGCAATCAAGCCGCGAGCAATGCTGCTCCCGCCGCCAAGGCAAAGCGTCTGAATCCCATCAAGCGCAAGAAGATAGAAGATCGCATCCACGAACTGGAAGCGCAAATCAGCCGAGCCGAGGCTCAGATCGCGCAGTGTGAAACCGCTTTGCAGGATTTCGTCAGCGCCGAAGAGAGCCAGCGCCATTCTCAGGAACTCGACCGGCAGAAAACCGCGCACGCCGCCTTTATCAAGGAATGGGAAGAGCTAAGCCAGTCGCTGCAAGAAGCCGACTAAAGGAAGTCGATTAACGCGAGTCGCCCAACAGTCAAGTTACTCGCGCAACCGTACACTCTCTTTCGTAATCTCGGAGAATTACTTACCTCTGTGCGATATTCGGATTGGCCGAAGGGACACGCACAACCAGAGGCCCAACATCCAAGACTCACCGCAGGGCGGCGACAACAGCCGGGCGGGGAAATAAGGAAGGTTCGCATGCTCCAGTCCTCTGATAAGTCGTACGAGGTGAAGTCCAGTTCGCCAGCCTCCAACCCTAACTCTTACAATCCGGTGAAAACGACCAGCGCGCCTATCGAGCAGGCGACCATCGGCCGCACGCTCGTTATTAAGGGCGAACTTAGCGGCGCGGAAGCGCTTTATATCGATGGCCGCGTCGAAGGCAAGATCAGCCTGCCCGACCACCGCGTCACGATCGGCCGCAACGGCAACGCGCAGGCCAACATCACCGCCCGCGAGGTTGTCGTGATGGGCAAGGTGAACGGAAACATCGATTGCAGCGACCGTGTGGATATCCGCAGCGAAGGCTCTGTCACGGGAGACGTTACCACCATGCGTATCAGCGTGGAAGACGGCGCCGTGCTCAAGGGCGGCATCCAGGTGCGGAGCGGTGAGCAAAAGCAGCGTCAAGCGCAGTCTCAGCCGAAGCCCGCGGAAGCTCCGAAGCCTGCCGCAATTGAACCGCAGAAGTCTCTGGCTGCAACCGCCGGCGCGTAAGAGCGGTTGGAAGATTGAGTTGTCAAGAAGGCGAAGTTGCCAGGAAATTAGAGTTGTCACCCAGCGAAGCGAGGGATCTAGGTTCGTACCGGCAGCGGCGACACCGCTGGCGTAGGCAGGAACCCAGATCCCTCGCTTTGCTCGGGATGACGGCCTCTACTTGGGATGAAAGTTCTTAGTAGCAACCCTGAGATTGGCCGCTGTTCTACTTCTTGTCCTTCTCTTGCGGCTTCAAGTCCAGCGCGGCGGAGTTCATGCAATACCGCAGCCCGGTCGGCTTGGGACCATCTTCAAACACGTGCCCCAGGTGAGCGCCACACTTCGCACAGCGCGCCTCGGTGCGAACCATCCCGTACGTGGAATCCTTGTGCTCCTCAACCTTGCTCTCATCCGCGGGCTTGTAGAAACTCGGCCAGCCCGTCCCGGAGTCGAATTTCGTCGAGGAATCGAACAACGGTTCTCCGCAGCAGACGCAGTGATAGGTCCCCGCGTCCTTGGTCTTCCAGTATTTACCGGTGAAAGCCGGCTCAGTTCCCGCCTGGCGGGTAACACGGTATTGCTCTGGCGTAAGCTTCTGCTTCCACTCCGACTCGCTCTTTGAAATCTTTTCTGCCATGAATGTGTGCCCTCAAATCAGTGGTCAGTGGCTAGTGGTCAGTACCCCTCGCACAAGTTCGAGCCAGGGTTCTACTGGCCACTGATCACTGAATACTGACCGCTGTTCTTTAGATGTGCGGCAACCCGAAAAGTGGCGGACGCCGGATTTCAAAAACAGTGTCCAGCGGTTGGTGGTCAGGGGTTAACCCTCGAACAGAAATTCGGCCCAGGTTTTACTGGCCACTGCCTTGTGACATCCGTCACAACCCAACTGTGACATCTGACCTTGTTCTCAACTGGCTCGTAAGGCGAGTATGAGTGAAACGTCTGCGAGTCCCTCCGGCCCGGTGTTCTCGTCATGAGGCGCCGGGCCTTCTCAGTTTAATCCGGCACTTCCTCGCCAATTTTTCTGTACTTACCCCGGAAGAATAACAGCGGTTCGCCGTGGCGCACCACGACGTCCTCGACTTCCGCAATAAAAACGGTGTGGTCGCCCGCCTTCTGGGCCGATTGCAGCCTGCATTCCAGATAGGCCAGTGCCCCATGCAAGATCGGGGTTCCCTGCGCCGTGCGGTCAAAGCGCGCCCCGGCTTCCTCCTCGGCGCGCTCGTGGGTGTGTACCGGCAGCGCATAATATTCGGAAATCTCCCGCTGGTCCTCCGCCAGAATATTGACGCCGAAGCGCTTCTTGGCGTGCATGTGAGCATGGGTGCGGGCGCTGTGGTCCACGCAGACCAGCAGCAGCAACGGATCGAGCGACACGGAAGCGAACGCATTGGCAGTCATGCCATGGACTTCGCCCTCCAAATCGAGAGTGATGATGGTCACCCCCGTGGCGAAGCGTCCCATGGCTTTTCGAAACTCGGCTGGGCTCAGGCTCATGGTGTCTCTGGAGTTTCCCGCCGTGACTGCCTACATTATAACGGCAGTGGTCAGTGGCAGTGGTCAGCGTAAGCAGGCAAGATCAGGTTTACTGACCATTGATCACTGACCACTGTTGTATGATTCGATGCATCAGCACGCGCATGGAACCGAGTACCGTGATTTTTACTGCCATCAGAACGCCCGCACCGGAGCACCTCTCATCGTGTGCGGCAGAACTAGCCGACGTTCAGCCCGGCGTGCCCATTTCGCGCGACCTGGCCTTGCGCCTGATCCGCTGCAGCGACCACAATCTGCCGGCTCTGCTGGCCGCCGCCCGCGCCGCAAGGGATAACTTCAAGCCCGGCGTTATCACCTACTCGCGGAAAGTCTTTCTGCCATTGACCAATCTATGCCGCGACTACTGCGGCTACTGCACTTTCCGACGTGATCCCGGAGAGCCGGGCGCGCATACGATGACTCCGGAGGAGGTTCTTGCGGTCGCCCGCGCCGGCGAAAAACTGGGATGCACCGAAGCGCTCTTTAGTTTAGGCGACAAACCGGAACTGCTTTTCCCTGAGATGCGCGACACGCTGCGGCATCTCGGATATAAATCCACGCTGCACTATCTGGAAGCCATGTGCGAACTCGTGTTGCGGGAGACCAGTTTGCTGCCGCATCCAAATCCCGGCCTGCTCAGCGCCGAATGGATCGCCCGAGTCGCGGCGGTTTCGCCCAGCATGGGCCTGATGCTCGAAACCAGCAACAGCAGACTGCTGGCCCCTGGCGCAGCCCATGACAATGCTCCTGACAAAGTTCCGGCAAAACGCTTGCGTACCATCGAAGATGCCGGCAAGCAGCAAGTCCCGTTCACCACGGGTCTGCTGATCGGCATCGGCGAAACGCTCCAGGACCGCGTTGATACGCTGCTTGCGATTCGCGACCTGCACGACCGTTATGGACACATCCAGGAAGTGATTGTCCAGAATTTCCGCGCCAAGCCCGCCATCCCGATGGCTCACGTCCCCGAACCCATCCAGGGCGAGATGCTGCGTGCCGTAGCGGTAGCTCGCTTGTTAATGCCCAACGTCAATATTCAGGCGCCTCCCAACCTCAATGCGCCGTATTATGAAGAGTTACTGTACGCTGGCATCAACGACTGGGGAGGAATTTCTCCGCTGACCCCCGACTATATCAATCCCGAGAAGCCCTGGCCGCAGGTGGAGCAACTGCGCCTGCGCACTGAGGCGAGAGGATCGCAATTGCGACAACGCTTGCCGGTCTATCCGGAGTTCTTGCCCGCGGTCACGTCGAGGCGCGGATTGCTTTCGCAAAGAATTCAGGCCGCTCGCGACCGCGAAGGTCTCGCCAGAGAAAAGAGGGCGGCATGATTTGTGTACTCACCGGCGGCACGGGCGGCGCCAAATTCGTCGATGGATTGCGGCAAGTCATTCCGCCGGAAGAAATCACTCTGATCGTCAACACCGGAGACGACTTGCTCTGGTGGGGACTCTACGTTTCGCCGGATATCGATTCCATCACCTACGTTCTCTCCGGCCTGCTCAGCCGCGAGCGCGGCTGGGGCGTGAAAGGCGATACTTTTCTCTGCCTGCAAGCCATGGGGCAACTGGGCGAGCCTACGTGGTTCCACACTGGAGACCGCGACCTCGCGGTGCATCTGTTGCGCTCCCGCCTGCTGGCCGAGGGCAAAACGCTTTCCGAAGCTACGTTGACGATCTGCGAAAAGCTGGGCGTGAAAGCGCGCATACTCCCGATGAGCGATTCGCGGGTCGAGACGCGCGTGGATACACCTTCCGGCGAATTGAGTTTCGAGGAATATTTCGTGCAGCGCTGGTATCAGGATCCCGTAAACTCGGTGCGCTTCGCCGGTTCCTCCGACGCCGAACCCGCGCCGGGAGTGATCGAAGCCATTTTGTCCGCCGACGTGGTCGTCATCGCTCCCAGCAATCCCATCACCAGCATCGGCCCGATTCTTTCGGTGCCGGGAATCCGCGAGGCGCTGTGCAGCGCGCGCGGCAAGATCGCCGCCGTGAGCCCAATCGTTGGGAACGCTCCCGTTGCCGGACCCACGGGCATTCTCATGACCGCGCAGGGACTGCCTTGTTCGATCGCCGGCGTAGCCAAGGCTTACGAAGATTTTCTCGATCTCCTAGTTTGCGACACGCGCGATGCCCGCGCGGCCGAAGCGCTTCGCAAAAACGGATTGCGGGTGCAGTGTGCGCAGACCATCATGCGCTCCACAGAAGACCGTGCCGCGCTCGCTCAGACCGTACTGTCGCACACGATCAGCGGACTGCTTTCCGAGCAGCCCTCCGGGGGCGAACCTGCCTCTGATAAAGCCGCAGCCCGAACTGCAATCAACCGGCCGTGATTCTCATTCCCGTCAAGAATCTCTCGGCGGCCAAGCAGCGGCTCGCCGCCGTGCTCGATCAGCCTGCGCGCACGGAATTGGCGCGGGCCATGCTGCATGATGTTATGGCCGCAATTGCTGCGTGGCCGCGTCGTCCGGCCTGCGCTCTTGTCACTAGCGATCCGTTTGCCATCGAACTGGCCCGGCAATACGATTTCGAAATTATTCCCGACCCCGCCAACCCAGGCGAAACCGGCGCCATCGAAATAGCCACGCGCTTTTGCGTGGTGCGCGGCAGCGACAGCACGCTGGTCGTGCCCGCCGACATTCCGCTGATTCAAGCCAGCGAACTCGACCAGATCCTCGCCTATGCTCCCGCAGAGGGATCGGTGCTGGCGCCCGCAGCCGATGGACGCGGAACCAACGCCGCCTTCCGCCGCCCCGCGAATCTTTTCCCCTTGCGTTTCGGCAACGACAGTTTCAAACCGCACCTCGCGGCTGCGCAAGCTACAGGGAAAGCGTGCATCGTGCTGCAATTGCCCGGCATTGCGCTGGACGTGGACAATCCCGAAGACTTGCAACGGCTTCTCGCACATCCCGGCGAAACCCGCTCTCAGAGCCTGGTTCGCAGCTGGGCACTCGATGGCCGCCGGCTGGCCACAGGAACCGAGGGCCCGTGAGCAGACCTCGGCGTGCCGCCAAGAAAACATCGGGTGAGCCGCGCGGGAAGCACGGGTTGAACCAGTTTCACATTCAGCTCAGCATCATCCCGATTCCTCTCGCGGATGAAATCAAGCGCGGCGACTCGCTCGCCGACAAACTGCTGCAAGCGTTGCGGCAACATAAACTCGCGTTCAAGCCCGGCGACATTCTCGTCGTCAAACACAAGATCGTTTCCAAGGCGGAGGGCCGCATCGTCGATCTGGCGACGATCAAGCCCTCCGCCCATTCGATCGCCTGGTCGAAGAAATACAAACTGGACGCTCGCGTCATCGAGCTTGCCCTGCGCGAGAGCCGCGCCGTAATTCGGCGCAAGAACGGCGTGCTCATCACCGAGACGCGGCACGGGTTCATCTGCGCCAACAGCGGCGTAGATGTCTCCAACGTCGATGGCGGACGGCACGCCCTGCTTCTGCCCCCCGATCCCGACCGCTCCGCCCGCAAACTTCATCGCGAACTCAAGAAGCGCACCACACTCACCATTCCGGTTCTCATTACCGACACCTTCGGCCGTCCCTGGCGCGAAGGTCTTGTAGATTTCTGCATTGGCATCGCCGCAATGAAAGCCCTGCGCGACGATCGCGGCCGCCGCGATCCGCACGGCTACACCTTGCACGCCAGCCTTGAAGCCGTTGCCGACGAACTGGCCGGCGCCGCCGGACTGGTCTGCGGCAAACTTAACCGCACGCCGGCGTGCATCATTCGCGGATTTCCCTACGAACCCGCCCCTGGCCGCGCGCACGACTTGCTTCGCCCTGCCAGCAACGACCTGTTCCGCTAGCCTCTCGCCAAAAGGCAGCCTCTAGGAGTAATTTGGAAACCAACAGCTTTTGGGTAGTAAGCGTTCTTTGCGCAGTGAAGAATCAGGGCGAGCCGCGCGACGCAGCTTGCCCTGAGCGAAGCCGAAGGGCCGCGTTCTTTGCGAATGCATTAATCGCGCGTTTGGCTCGCTTTCTTATCAAACTGCACCACTACCCAGCTTTGGAGGACCTCGTGCCCCGCGAACTCTCAACGTCCGAGCTGGAAGACTTTCCCGCTCTCGACTGGTTCGACATCGCGCCCCGAGTCGTGCCAGCGGTGCGCTCTTCGCTGGAAAGAATTCTCGAAACTCAAAACGGCGATGCCCTCTCGCAGGCGGAATCTTACGCGCTGGCTCACGCCAAAGGTGACGACCTGCTCGGCCTGCTCGCGGCCGCCAACATGCTGCGCGCCGAACTATGCGGCAACCTCGTCACCTATGTCGTGAACCGCAACATCAACTTCACCAACATCTGTTTTGTGGGATGCAAGTTCTGCGCCTTCAGCCGCGGCCCGCGCGAGTCCGACACGTATTTTCTCGATCCGGATCAGGTCGCCCAAAAGGCCGTCGAGGCCTGGCAACTCGGCGCGACCGAGGTCTGCATTCAGGGCGGACTGCCGCACGGTCTGCCTCCGCTTTATTATCGCGACATTCTGCGCGCGGTGAAGAGCGCGGTTCCTGGCATGCACATCCACGCTTTCTCCCCCATGGAGATCGTCTACGGCGTCGAACTCACGGGCATGCCGCTGGCCGACTATCTCTCGATGCTGCGCGATAACGGTTTGGGCACGCTGCCGGGCACGGCAGCCGAGATTCTTGACGACGAAATCCGCAATATTCTCTCGCGCAACAAACTCTCCACAGCGCAGTGGATCGACGTCATTCGCACTGCCCACCGCAACCGCATCCGCTCCACTTCGACCATGATGTATGGACACACGGAAACTCCAGAGCACTGGGTCCGCCAGATGCGGCTCTTGCGTGATATTCAGGACGACACCGGAGGCTTCACGGAATTCGTCCCGCTCGGCTTTGTGCACCAGAACACGCTGCTATTTCATCAAGGCCTGGCGCGCAGCGGGCCGACTCTTGCCGAACATCTCAAGGTTCACGCGTTGGCACGGCTCTTGCTCGCCGGTTCCATCAACAACATTCAGGTTTCATGGGTGAAGCTGAACCGCCGCCTTTCGCAACTCTGCCTGCAGGCCGGGGCTAACGATTATGGCGGCACGCTGATGGAAGAAAACATTTCGCGCGAAGCCGGAGCCACCGCCGGCCAGTACACCAGCCCGGAAGATTTCCAATCGCTGATTCTGGAAATGGGCCGCGTTCCCGCCGAGCGCAACACAACTTACACGCGCATCAAGCTGAAACTCCCGCTGGAAGAGTTCACCGCAGAAGAAACGCTGGAGCCGGAATTTGCATGAGCGACGCCTCGCGTCCCATCGCCATTCTGGGCGGAACCGGGCCCGCGGGCACCGGACTCGCGCTTCGTTGGGCGCGTGCCGGAGAAACTGTCATCATTGGTTCGCGCGACGCGCAGCGCGCGCAAGAGGCCGCCAATAAGATCAAGGGAAGAGTTGGGGAACAAGCCCGCGTGTCCGGCAGGGAAAACAGCGCAGCCTGCGCCGTGGCAGATCTTTTCGTGCTCACCGTCCCGTTCGAAGGTCAGGCCGCGCTCCTCAAACAACTTAAGCCTGCAATCCGCGCGAACAGCATTCTCATCGACGCCACCGTCGCGCTCGCCGCGGGAGTCGGCGGACGCGCCTCGCGCACTCTTGGCGTCTGGCAAGGCTCGTCCGCACAGCAAGCCGCCGAACTCGTGCCCAAGGGAGTAAGCGTTGTCGCGGCATTCCACAATCTTTCTGCAGATATTCTGAATGGTGACGAAGATCTCGACTGCGATGTAATCGTCTGTAGCGACGATGCCAACGCCGCTCAACTCACGCGCGCGCTCGCAGCCAAGATTCCCGGCGTCCGCGCCATCGACGGCGGCAAACTGGAAAACGCCCGCATCCTCGAGCAGATCACGGCGCTGCTTATCGGCCTCAACATCCGCCACAAAGGCCACGCCGGAATCCGGATTACCGGCCTGCCGCCGGAAGCGTATCGCTAGGAATTCCTGCCGAACTCTAGAACGAATACTTCAACGAGAACTGAATCAGCCGCGGCGTGCCGACGGTTGACGTGATCGGCGCAGATCCGCCTCCCGTTGCCGACACGGACGTCGCTGCCGGGATTTGGAACGACGGATGATTGAACAGATTGAAGAAATCTGTCCGGAATCGCAGGCTCTGACGTTCGCCTAACTTGAACGTCTTATCGAGAGTGAAATCCACGTTCTTCTGCGGCGGCCCAATGATACAGTTGCGCGGAGTGTTGCCGTACAAGGTGCCATCGCTCATGGTGCCGTCGGAAAGCGTCGCGTGCGGGTCGGGAGTGTATGCCAGGGGATTGACCCAATTCGCCAGCCGCGATTCCGGGCTGCCATGGCTGGGAGCATTACCGCAACTGAAGCCAGGGTTGAACGTGGCGGTCGATGAAGGAGTGCTGGCAAGCGCATAAACACTGCCCCCACCTGCATCGAAAATCGAGAAGGGCGCGCCCGATTGCAGAATAAGTACACCGCTGGCTTCCCAACCTGCTAGGGCTACTTTGGTGAAGCCATTAGTGTTAGCGAAGAACGGCAGTTGATAAACGGCGCTGGTCACGAAACGGTGCCGCCGGTCGAAATCGGAGAGGCCGCGAGAGGCGCGCGCGTCGGTTTGATTGTTTACGCGCGTCAAGAAGGCCACGGAAGCAGTGGAGACGTCATCAATGGACTTGGAGTACGTGTAGGCGCTTTGAAAATACAGTCCCTTGCCAAAACGATGAGACAGAGTTGCTTGTAGCGCGTTGTAGTGCGAGTCGGAGTTGGGGTAAAAGGCCTCGAAATCCGGAGGGGCAATGCCTATAAAGGGCGCACGGGCGCTGGCATTCTCTACGGTTGAATCCACGATCGTACACGACAGGCCCTGGGCCTGCAGATTGGCACAGCCCTGTCCCGGGATGGTGACCGGATTCTGTGGCGTGGCCAGCGTGGCCTGATCGGGATCAAACGTCGAGCGCAGGCGCGAGCCTTTAGTGCCTACATAGCCGATCTCAGCAAACCAGTCTCGTCCCAACTCGCGCTGAATGGTGATGTTCCATTGCTGGGTGGTGCCCACAACCCAATGCAGTGGGACGGCAAGTTCGATCAAGCTGTTTACGTTGCCACTGAAAGATGGGGAGCATGCCTGGGGAGTCGGAAAGGCACAGGGAGCAAACCCCTGCAGGATCGCAGCTGTGGGCACGTAAGTCTGAGTGGGGGCGGCGCCCAGAGGCGGCACTCCATTGGGAAACGCGGAACTGTGCGCAAACAGATTGGCCAGGCTGCCCGGTCCGGGAAAGAAGCCAACCAGGAACGGATAGGCCGGAGGAACGATGGCGAGATTGTCTGCCGCCCCCAGGTCCTCGCGGACGCTGTAAATGCCGTAACCTCCCCGTATCGACGTGGTGTGATGACCGCCTAGGTCATAGGCAAAACCAATGCGCGGCTCCCAGACGGTGGCGTACTCGTTGTTGAGCCCAGCAGGATTCAGTGTTCCGGTGATGCCCGAGAGCCCGAATTTATTGACGCACTTGGGGTAGACGTAGGGCTGTCCGGTGGTGAGCGCGAGCGCGGGATTGGTGTTCCCCGTGTGACATAGGTTGTCGTAAGGCGCGCCGATAAATTCGTTTCGCAGACCGAGGTTGAGAGTGAGGGTCTTGCTGACCCGATAATCATCCTGCGCGAACCAGGCGTAACCGGGAATCCGGTAGTCGTGATTGCCGAGACCGCCGCCGCCCTCACCCAGGAGCGGGGAACCCGCCAGAAAAGCCTGGAAGTCCGAGCCGAATGGGGTCGTACCCGAGACGAAGAAGATCAGGCCGTTGTCCGCAATGGGCAAGTTGCGGCGCAGGGCGACGCGGTCAATCTCCGCGCCAAAACGCAGTTGGTGAGGACCGTGGGTCCAGCTCACGGTATCGACCCAAGTGTAGTTATTGGAGAGAGCGGATTGCAGTTGTGTGGGATACGCCCCAAAGCCGAAGGTGTCGAACTGAAGCCGGTACATATTGGGGTCTCCCGCTTGGCCGTTTACGCCGGTTGCGGTGGGCAAGTTGATCCCAATCTGCGCTCCGGTGACGGGCGCTTTATTGTTTAGTTTGTCGCTGATGATGTTGACGCCAAAGCGGAAATCATTGATCAGGTTATTGTTGAACACGTGCGTTTCGGTGATGCTGCCGAAGCGGCTGTGCAGAGGAATATCCAAAGGGAAATTCAGATTGTTTGTGCCGGGGAGCCCTCCGGTCTGGATGCCGAAAGAATCGGCGCCGAAGGGCTCGAAGGTATCGGAGTTGGACCAGAAGAAGCGCTCCGACAAACGATCCTTGCCGCCCCGAAATTCGCGGTCCCAGTTCGCGGTGAACTGGTTGTCGGTGAACTTGCCGGGATTGGTAATGAGAAATGGCACGGAAGTACCACAGGCTGTGCCGGCAGGGGCGTTGGTGGGTAGCGGAAACAAGTATCCTCCAGCACCCGCCCCGAATTGATTGCTCTTGAAAGCCAGCAAATTGAACGCCACCGGATCGACGGTGGAAACCCCGCAGTCGGCCGCCAGGGCGGTGGCCGATTGCCGGTCGGCCAGCGGCACGTAAGGAATGCTGGTGTTGATGAACGTCCCCGGCGAATCTCCGCTGCGCTGTCGCGTGCCCTGAAGATTGAAGTAGAAGTAACCCAGCTTGGCCCCGGGGCCGATCGGTCCGCCAATGTCGCCGCCGAAAATGTTCTGCTTGACGACCACCTTGCCTAGAAAATAATCGTTCGCATCCAGCGCTGTGTTACGGAAATATTCCCAGAGATCGCCGTGGAACTTCGCGGTCCCGCTCTTGAGGGTGGCATTGATGTTGCCACCTCCGTTCCGTCCCTGCGTCGCGTCGTAGAGGCTGGTGCTGACTTTGAATTCCTGGATCGCGTCCGGGCTGGGCAGCGGAGTGTAGGTCAATTCGCCGAAGGCATAGTCGGCCACCGTGATGCCATCGATCAGATAGTTGTTATTATCTTCTCTTCCGCCATTGACGTGGATGAAGACGCTGCCTCGGCCCAGCTGCGCCGCGCCGTTCAAGTCCGAAGAAGCACCCGACGAGAGCGTCAGCAACTGCTGAAAGTTTCGCGTAGCCAAAGGAAGGTCTGTGATCGTCTGGGCCCCCAGCGATTGGCCGGTGGTGGCGTCGGTGGTATTCACCTGCTCCACTTGAGACTGCACTTCCACTACTTCCTTCACCGTATTCACTTTGACGACCGCCGTCATGCGCGTGGTTTCTGTAATGCGCACCACCACGCCGGGAAACGTGGTCACGGGAAAGCCCGCCGCGGCCACTTCCACGGAGTACGTCCCCACGGGCAACAGCGTGGCCGTGAACAGGCCGGATGAATCGGTCGTGAGCTGCCGTATGACTTCGCCGGTGGCGTCGTTCTTGACGCGAAGAGTGGCGGGACTCATTGCGTGGTGAGATTTAGTTGCCGATATATCACGATTCTCCGTCGATGTTCAAGAAATTTGCGGGCCGATTGCGGACCGCGCACACGACGAATCGGCCCACGAAAATTGTGGATAGGAGATAGGGGATGGGAGATGACCTGCGTTTGGGATGAACCTTTCGATGGGATGAACCTTCGCTGGGAGGGCCGATCCCCGACACAGTCGGATAAGCGAAAAACAGGTTGGGGGTTAGTCTTCGACCGCCTGCGCGGTCATCTCCGGCGGCTCGCCGCCGGCCGCGGCTTGGGCCACGATCAACCGGCGCGCCTCCACGCGAATCTTCGGCAGTTGCGTTCCGAACCATCCCGCGCCCAGCAAACAGGCCATCCCGCCAATCGCCACGGTGCGGGGCGCACCCAAATGCTCGGCCAGCAAGCCGCCCAGCAGCGCTCCAATCGGAGCCATGCCCATGAACATCATCGAGTACACGGCCATCACCCGCCCCCGCAGCGCGTCCGGCACCATCACTTGAATCAGAGTGTTCGAGCAAGCCATTTGCAGCATCATCGTGTAACCCACGGGCAGCAGCAGAAGCACTGAGAGCCAGAACGTGTGCGAGAGAGCGAACACCGTGAGACTGGCGCCGAATCCGGCACAGCACCACGCCACCCACCGCCCCAAGCCTTTCACGCCGTCGCGGAACGCCAGGGTCAGCGCGCCGAACAAGGCTCCGACGCCAGTTGCGCCCATCAGAATTCCTAACCCCCGCGCCCCGCCATGCAGAATCTGGTCGGCAAAAATCGGCATCAGCACTACGTACGGCATGCCGACCAGGCTCACCAATCCCAGCAACAGCAGGAGCGCCCGGATCGGAGCAGTGCGGTCGACGAAACGGAATCCCTCCATGATGTGATCCAAAGGCGATGCCATGGCGGCGCGGGCCGGGCTCTGCACTCTCATCATCAGCAATCCAATGATCACCGCGATGTAGCTCACGGCGTTCGCGAAGAAGCACCAGCCTTCGCCAATTTTCGCCACCAGAATTCCCGCGATGGCCGGACCAATCACGCGCGCGCCGTTGAACATGGAAGAATTCAACGCAATCGCGTTCATCAAATCTTCCTTGCCGACCATTTCCACCAGAAACGATTGCCGGCCGGGAATGTCGAATGCATTCACCACGCCCAGCAGCGCGGCCAGCACGAAGATGAGCCACACCCGATGGTCAATGGCATGGGAGAGCGTGAGCGCCGCCAGCATGAACGCCAGCACCATCGCCGCGACCTGCGTGCCGATTACCACATGGCGGCGGTTAACCCGATCGGCCGTCAATCCGCCCAGCGGCGCAAACAGAAACACAGGGATCTGGCTGGCGAATCCCACCGATCCCAGCAGCAAAGCCGACCCGGTCAGCCGGTAAACCAGCCACGACTGCGCTACGCTCTGCATCCACGTGCCGATCAGTGAAATCAGTTGTCCGCTGAAAAAAAGCTGGAAGTTGCGGTGCCGCAGCGCCCGCACTCCCGCCTGCCAGCGCGATCCGCCGCTGGGGGCCGTTTCCGCGCCGCTTGACGCTGCGCTTTCCTGGATTGGGATTCTCGATTCAGCCACGCTTGTCTCTTTGGATGATGACATCCCCTGTCACGATTACTATAACTTGCATGTTGGCTGGTAGTGGTTCAGTTTCCGAGTAGTCCCTCAACGGACTGGCAGGAGTCGATTCGGGTGTTGTGAGTGTAATCGCGAGTGGGTGTTGAAAAAGTCTTTGATTGCACTGGCTCTGTTGCGCTGTGGTGTAAGGACTGGCGGGTTCCTCTCTGATTTCTAGTTGCCGACAGGCAGGGGTGCTGCTGGATGGCTGAGGAACCGCACCAGTCGCTTGATGTTCTGTGCCACCGCTGCCAGGAAGAACTGCTCCCGCACGAACTTCAGCCTCCGCAGGCGCAAGCGACGCAGTCCGATCTGATTCTTGAGTTCCGCGAACAAGGCTTCCACCTTCTTTCTTTGCCGCTGTGCCTTCGCGAACTCTGGTGTGTTCGCCAACTCCCGTGCGCGTTGCCGGGCTGGTTCATCCATGTGGATGGCAAGATAGCGAAACGCTCCACTGGTGCATTGGGCTTTTAGCGCACACGCACCGCAACGCTTGCGAGTCCCGATGTAGGCGTAAGTGCGGTTCCGCATGTTCCGCCCGCCGTAGTTGAGGGGCTGGCCTGCGGGACAGATATAGCGGTTGCTTTCGGGTTGATACGTGAACCGCTCGGGACCGTAGAACGGGCTGTTCTTTCGGTGGATATTGTCACGGGTTCGCATATAGGGAGTGATGCTGCGGTCCGCCAACCATTGCAGAAACTCCCCGTTCCCGTAGGTCGTGTCAGCCGCTACCGATTCTGGCTCTCGTCCTTGCCATTGCGTGAAACGGGTGAGCATGTCTTGCGCGGCTACCGTTTCCTGGCTCATCCGGGCCGCGGTCGCCTGAACGCCCACGATGACGCAGCTGTGATTGTCGACCAGATAGTTGTCGTAGTATCCCAGCCGAGCCGGCGTGCCGCCCTTAGTAGCGTAAGTCGAATCGGGATCGGTAGTCGATACCTGGTCTTGCTCATGCACGGGTTCTTGCACCGGGTTCTGCTGTTCCAGGTCCACCAGATACTGACGCACCGTCTGACTGACTTGTGCCGCTTCCGCTAACTGCTCGCGCGGAATGCGGCTCTCCTTCGCCGCATTGGCTTCCACGAAGCTGCCATCCACCGACAAATGCTGGCCCTGTACCAGTCCCTCCTCCACACACTGCCGAACGATCTGCTCAAACAACTGCTCAAACAGCTTCGACTCCTGAAATCGCCCGTGCCGGTTCTTAGAGAACGTCGAGTGATGCGGGATCTCTTGATCAAAACCCAGACCGGTGAACCAGCGCCAGGCCAGGTGCATGCGCAGTTCTTCCACCAGCTTGCGCTCGCTGGTGATGCCGTACAAATAGCCGATCAGCAGAATGCGTAGCAGCAACTCAGGATCAATCGACAGCCGACCCCTCTCACTGTAGGTGTCTTTCAGTTGCTGCCGGACGAACTCGAAGCTGATGTGCTTGTCGATCAGCCGCAGTAGATGGTTTGATGGAACCTGATCTTCCAGGCGGAAGTAGTAGAACAGCGCTTCGGAGCGGTCGTGTTGCCCCATCATGATCAGCAGGCCTCCGACGATCAGAATCAAACAGAGCATGGCGGATGCTTTCTTCTAACATGCTTCTGCTGAATTTCATCCTGCTAATCGACGTGACTTTTTCAACACCCACGCGATTTATCACCAGATTTATCACCAACTTGACTCTAACGGGCTTGCTGAGCCAAACCCCGTGACCTCTAGTTCTCGGTCGCAGTCGGCATCCGTCCTCTCGTACTCCAGCACCTTCCGTAACCCATACCCGAAGTCTCTCCCCGTCGTCCACGGCGGTTGCTGCACCATCCAAGCGTCATCGCTGTGCTGCGAAACGATTAAGTTCCGTTGTTTAGCTGCGAAGCACAGCACCCGGCGAGACCGGCCCGAAAGTGGCGGTAGGACTGGTCTTTCCCTGATTACTTTGGACCCCAATCGGCGGTCGGACGTAATCTAGTGCGTAACTCTCCCCTTTCGTAGTATCTCCCAGATTGGCACCGGCAACACGGTGCGAAAAAAATCTGAAAAGACAGGAAGAATCTAAATTATGAAGTTTTGCAAAGTCAGCTTGTTCTTTGCCCTGCTTGGGGCGTTTTGTCTTCCAGCGGTTGCCCAGAACGCACTGCAGGTAAACATTCCGTTCAATTTCATCGCCGCGGGCAAGTCTCTACCTGCCGGGCACTACAGAGTTGTGCGTCTATCGACATCATCGGTCGTATGGTACATCTCTGACGACCACACTAGTGCGATCATGCTTACCGACCCGGCTGAATCGTCACAAAAAGTACATCGCCCCAGTTTGATTTTCCGGCAGGCGGGCGGTACATATTCCCTGATGCAAATCTGGAATGAGCGTTCCGGCCGGGAGGTGCCCCAGGTCAAAGTGAAACAGACTCTTGTGTCGAAAGACGATTCGAAAGATGTCAAGTACGTTGAGATCGAAGCGGAATAGCCGAGGCTCGTCGCACTATTAGAGGACCTGCTCAGAAGGCGGGTCCTCTCCTCCGTATCAGAACCTTTCAAAATATCCCCACGCCTTTGGCGGGCAATCAGGAGACATCCATGAAATCGGCCGCGTTCGTGTCATGCGTTGCTCTTGTCCTGACTCTGACGGCCCTTTGGCTCAGCGCGCAACCCAACGGGCAAGCTCCTCCAAAGATCATGGTGGACGTCCCTTTTGACTTTATGGTCGGGCGTGTCATGTTCCCTGCCGGACACTACACGGTCAAGCCAACGGGAGATCGAACCTTCTACCTGCGAGCCGGTCGCGGGCGAGAATCCGTCGAATTTGCGACGGAGCCAGTCAGCACGCCCTCACATCCGGGAGTGCGCTTGATTTTTCTCCAGAAAAACAGACACTATCAGCTGCGCGAACTCTGGATGAATTCATCAATTGGGGCAAAGATCCCCGGACCGCAGGCGGAGGAACTGCGTAGCGTTCGCGAATCACGCGTGGAAGTACCGGCGAGTTGCACTGCCTGCAAGTGAATCGCGGTTTCGCCACGCCTGCTGGTATTAAAGAGCGAGAGAATACCTTGATGGGCAAAGCCCGCATCCCTCAGATCTTCGGCGTACTGTTCATTCTGGGCATACTTGTCGGATTTCCAGCCGCTAACGGGCAACAATCGGCCCCACCCTCTGGTCCGGCGCATAGCCAGCGCGAAGATCAAGATCAGTCCGTGGAGACCCTAAAGGTCAACGTAAATGTGGTCCAACTCTTCTTCAATGTGAAGGACAAAAAGAGCGCGCTGATCCCCAACCTTACTAAAGACGATTTCGAGATCCTGGAGGACGGCAAGCCGCAGACCATCAAGTACTTCGCCGCTGAGTCCAACCTCCCGCTGACGCTGGGAATCCTGATTGATTCCAGCGGCAGCCAGGAGCGTGTGCTCCACATGGAAAAGAAGGTTGGTGCCGAATTCCTCAGTGAAATCCTGCGCGAGCAAGACCTCGCCTTCGTCATCGGCTTCGATGTGAAAGTGGACCTGCTGCAGGACTTCACCAATTCGGTGGATGCTCTGAAAACTGCTCTGAACAGCGCACAGATCGACGTTAGCGGAGGCCGGGGAATCGGCCCTCCTGGCCCGGGAGGCACCGTCCCAGTCGCGCTCCACGGCACGCTGCTTTATGACGCTGTGTACCTGGCCTCGAACGATGAACTGTCCCAGCAAGTCGGGCGCAAGGCGATGATTCTGCTTACGGACGGCGAAGATCAAGGCAGCCAGATGAGGATCACAGATGCGATTGAAGCTGCGCAGAAATCCGACAGCATCATATACGTGTTGCTGTGCGCCGACCGCAGTTTCTACGGTTCAGGCGAATATTCTGGCAAAGTCAAGATGAAGAAGCTCACTCAGGAGACCGGTGGTCGCGTCATCGAAGTCGGAAATAAACTCGACAAACTGAAAGACGCCTTCAATCAGATCGCCAACGAGCTGCGCGGCCAGTACAATATCGGCTATACACCGACGAACACCGTCCTCGACGGCACCCTCCGTAGAGTTGAAATCCACGCTAAGGATGATAAAGGTAAGGACTATAGAGTTCAGGCACGCACCGGATACTACGCCGTGCCCACACGGGATTAGATCTGAGGCGCGTGGCCTAATCGATATTCGCGTCTCGGCTACAACGCTGAAATCGCCTGCGTCTTTGGTCGTGTCATAACCGTGGACCCTCTTGCAGTCCTTTACGATTGACGGGACTTAACGGGGCAGAACTCATCTCGCAGTTCCGAGGACAGCGAATCCCTATATCCCCAGCCACATTCGGGTTCACCGGCTTTACAAAATACTGCTACTACACATCTCGGCAATCGGGTTTTCCACAGACCGGAGTGAGCACTTTAGCCATTCCAGACGCGAAGCAAATCCATAAGCTCATTTCCGTGTTTCCGGCCCACGCCAATTTTTTGACTTCCCAGACCGCCCGGACTGCGCTACAGTGACAGTTGCTGTTGTTTTCCCGGCGATTCCCGAAGGAAGTGACACGGCCATGACTGTTCCCCCGGTTGGTGTTGAACGCCGTATTGGACAACGCTTCGCTTTCAATCTTCCGGTTTCGTTGCGTGACGTGGCAACCGCCGTTGAAGGACTCGGCTTCACGCAGGACCTCAGCTCCCGCGGAGCCTTCCTTTTCACGGACATGGCGCTCAGCGAAGGCGCGGAAATCGAACTCACTTTGAAGATGCCCTCCGAGATCACGCTCGGCGAAAGCATGCGCGTTCGTTGCCGAGGCCAGGTGCTTCGCATCATTAAGCCCGCGGACAAGAGCTGGAAGCCAGCAACCTCCGCCGAAACCAAAATCGGAGTCGCTGTCTGCTTGAAAGGCTACGAATACCTTCCTGAAACCAAGGACGGTCCCGCCGAGTTCCGGCGCATTTCGGCCCTACACGGGCCGAGCGAGACCGAGCGTCCGGTCGCGCCTCAGCCCGGCAGTCCGCGCGCCGCCGCTCACTAAGCTGCTCTGGGAAAATCCCGGTATGGTCGGGCGCCCGCCAACTTTAGTTTTTTCCACACTTTTCGGTCCTGTTCAATCTTGCCAGCTTGCCTTAGAATTGTTGTCAACGTGCGGATTCGCTTGGGAGTCCTCCAGATGTGCGCCTCACACTGAAGGTTATGATCTTGCAGAACGTCGCTCTTAATGTGTCGGCGAGCGTCCCGGGGCCAACTGCGTCCGCACTCGCTCTCCAGTAGTTACCTGAGTCACTTGGCGAAGGGTGCTTTCTCTTTCTAACATGCAAACACCGAGGGAAATCAGCGAGAACCGCGCCATGCATGGGATAGCCGTAGCCCTTCTGACCGAGGACCGGGAACATCTATCGGAATTGCAGAACCGCCTGGAGGATACCCACCTCGCCCGGGTGGTGTTCAGCAATGTCGGCTTCCCTATTGGACCGACGGATTCCATCCTGCGGCAGATTCAGGATCTGCGCGCTGAAGTGGTCGTGGTCGATATCCCTGCGCAGAATCCTCAGCGCGCTATCAAAGCCATCGAACTCATTCAAGCCAACACCCTGCAGCTCGCCATCTTCGCCAACGGCAGCATGCAGCAGCCCACCACCATCGTCGCTAGCATGCGCGCCGGAGCCGGCGAATATCTGGATGAGAGCGCCGGCACCGAGGCTCTGCTCGAAGCTCTGACGCGTTTCAGTTCCAACCGCACGCGCACTCGCGGGGGCCCGGGCAAGGCCCGCATTTTTACCTTCCTCAGCGCCAAAGGAGGCGCTGGCGCCACCACCGCCGCCGTCAACACCGCCCTCGCTCTGCAGCAGGCTCACGGCAGCGTGGTTTTGGTGGACTTCGCTCCCGTCGGCCACGCCCAGCTCCATCTCAACTTGCGCCCCACTTTCGGAGTACCTGACGCGCTTCAGAATCTGCACCGCCTCGACGTTTCGCTGCTCGATGGCCTGATGACTACTGCGAAAGACGGCTTGCATCTTCTCGCCGGCCCGCAGCAGCCTTATCACTCAATGCCCACCCCGGCCGAACTGGCCCGCCTGTTCGACCTGCTCGTGAATCACTATCGCTATGTCGTCATCGACGCTTCCAGCCGCCTCGATTCCACCACGCGCCTGCTCTCCGACCTCTCGAACGCGGTGCTCATGGTCGTGCAGACAGATGTCGTTTCCCTGTGGAGCGCCGGCCGCATTCACGCCTTCCTTGAAGAAGGCACGGGCCGCAACCGGCTGCGCCTGGTTTTGAATCGCTACAAAAAGATTCCCGGCTTCACCGACGAGGATGTCGAACATGCCACGCGGTGCAAGGTGCTGTGGAAGATTCCCAACGCATATCACTCCGTCTCGCCTGCCATCGAACACGGCACGCCGGTGGTTCTGCAGGATCAGGAAGTAAGCCGCTCCTACCGCGCGCTGGCCGCGGCCCTAGCCGAGGCCTCTCCCACGGACGAAGGCGGCCTTGATCTCGTCTACGCGCAAGAAAAGGCAGACAGCAAGAGGAAAACCCCCGCCGCTTGGTGATAACGCCCGCCCGCGCCGGTCAGTAGCGCGCGTACCGAACTGCCATCCGTAAACAGTTTCGGGAAGGCCACGACTTCAAGAGTCTGCCCTGAGCGAAGCCCAAGTGTGCCGCCCAGAGCCAATAAAGACGCGGGCTTTAGCCCCTGAGGCCTACGGTAGCCGGAACACAGAGATCTTTCTCGGGACTTGGTACTAGCTACTAATCACTCGAAGCCTTCTTGCATCTAAGATAGAACGATGCTCGAAACGCCAGGCCTTTTGCTGGAGGAGACCGAACCGCCGGTTGCGGAGCTGCGTTTGCTGGTTGAGCCCGAACCCTGGTCTCGCGTCTTCGCGCAGAACCTTCGTGCCTTCTTTCGGCGGCCCGAGGTCTTCAATCAGCAATCAACAATCGTCAGTCATCAATCTTCTCTCCCCTTCTGGCATGACGTGTTCGTCGATCGCGGACTTCCCTGGCACCGCTTCCTGCAGTCCGGTGCCTTTCACGTTCTCACCCTCGCCGCGATCTGGGCGGGATCGCGCTTGTTCGCCTTGCAGCCCCACGCAACGGCTCAGCCTGTCTTCACGCACGCCGACGTCGTTTACTATTCACCCTCGGAATACCTGCCGCCGCTCGACACTCGGCGCTCGAATTCCGTGCACACCCGCAAGCCCGATCCCGAATACTCGGCGCAGCCCATCATTTCCGTCCCGTCGGAAGCCGACAACCGCTCGCAGACCATCGTGACGCCGCCAGATATCCAGTTGCAACACGACGTGGCTTTGCCCAACATCATCGCACTATTGGGAACGCCGCAGCGTCCGATCGCACCGGCCCCCGCCGTTCCAGCGTCGGAGATCTCGCGCCTCGCTCAGCAGATGGAACAGATGGAACGCTCTGTCATCGCGCCCCCACCCGACTTGCAGCCGGTATCGCAGAAAACCCTGCAGTTGCCGGAGCCCGCTGTAATCGCTCCGCCGCCCGCCGCGGAAGCCGCCTCGGCACGGGGTCTCGGCGACCTCAACATCGCGCGCAGTTCAGTGATAGCCCCAGCGCCACAGCTTTCGCTGAATCAACAAGGGTTGGACGAACAGCGCGCGGTCCCGGGCAGAAGTTCCACATCTTTAAGCGGACATTCGCCCGAAATTATCGCACCGCCGCCCTCGCTGTCGCCGGGACGCTCCCGCCCCGGCGGAAGCATGATTGCGCTCAGCCTCCATCCCGCGGTAGGCGCTCCGCCCGATCCGCCCGCAGGCAATCGCCGCGGCAACTTTGCCGCCACGCCTGAAGGACATCGGGGAGCCTCAGGAGCGCCCGGAGCAGTCGCTGGAAACGCGAAAGAAAATGGAAATGGTTCTGAAAAAAAAAGCAGCGGCGATCTGCCGTCGGGACTGTACGTCGGCAAGACCTCGAACGCCACGCCGCCTGTTGCAGGCGATCCCGCCTCGAACTCCAGCGCCAACACCGTCAATCCGAACCTGATCGCCAGCGTGCGCCCGCCGCTCCTGTCTGCGCGCATGCAGTCTGAAAATGAGGGCAAACTTTCCGAAGAAGAACGCTCCGTCTTCGGCAAGCGCAAGTTCTACTCGCTCAGCCTCAGCATGCCCAACCTGAACTCCGCCGGAGGCAGTTGGATCGTCCGCTTCGCCGCGCTGAAGCCGGATGCAGGCTCGAAAGATCCATCTTCCGCAGATCTCTCCGCTCCGACGGCAGCGCGTAAAGTAGATCCCGCGTATCCCCAGGAACTGATGCGGCAGAACGTGGGTGGCACCGTAATCCTCTACGGCGTCATCCACTCCGATGGCACGGTGGGCAGCGTGCGCGTGTTGCGCAGCGTCGATCAGCGCATCGACCAGTTCGCCAGCGAAGCCATCGCGAAATGGAAATTCCAGCCCGCCACGAAAGACGGAGCTCCCGTGGACGTCGAAGCCACGTTCTCGATTCCCTTCCGCCCCGCGAAGACGAATTTGAACTTCTAAGGATGGGTTTGGACGCTGAGCGACGTTGTTTTCCCTGCTTCCACGCATCACCACGCATGAGGCAGCACCACCTTTTTCGGTTTTCGAAAGCCGGGAACTCATCTCGAAGGCTGGGTCAATGACTGGGATGGCGACGTTATAACAACAATCCTATGGAGGTGCGCCCAAACGCCGCGTCTTCCATTGACTTGACCCGTGCCGCCACGTAAGATTCTGCGCCAGTGATCGGGCGAACCATCTCGCACTACCGCATCGTTGAGAAGCTGGGCGGCGGCGGCATGGGCGTTGTCTACAAAGCTGAGGATGTAAAGCTCGGAAGGCTGGTTGCGCTCAAGTTTCTGCCCGATGAAGTAGCGAAAGACCCGCAAGCTCTCAGCCGTTTCCAGCGCGAAGCTAGAGCTGCCTCAGCGCTGAATCACCCGAACATCTGCACCATCTACGAAATTGACGATCAGCACGGCGAAGCGTTCATCGCGATGGAATTTCTGGAAGGCGGAACTCTGAAGCACCGCATTGCCGGTCGACCGATGGAAACCGAGTTGATTCTGTCGCTCGCCATCGAAATCGCCGATGCTCTCGACGCCGCCCACTGCAAGGGCATAGTGCATCGCGACATCAAGCCTGCCAATATTTTTGTCACGGAGCGCGGACGCGCCAAAATTCTGGACTTCGGACTGGCAAAGGTCAGTTCGAGCAACGTTGCGGCTCTTAACACGCAGACGGGTTCGATGGACGCGGAGCATCTGACCAGTCCGGGCACCATGCTGGGAACGGTGGCGTATATGTCGCCGGAGCAGGTGCGCGCCAGAGAGTTGGATGCGCGTACCGACCTCTTCTCGTTTGGGGCAGTCCTGTACGAGATGGCGACGGGTGACTTGCCGTTTCACGGAGAAAGCTCCGCAATGATCTGTGAAGCCATCGTGAACCGTGCCCCGGTGGCGGTGGTGCGGCTGAATCACGACGTGCCACCCAAGCTCGAAGACATCATCAACAAGGCATTGGAGAAAGACCGCAATCTGCGCTATCAGGGCGCGGCAGAGCTGCGTGCAGACCTGCAACGGCTGAAGCGGGATACGGAAACGGGACGCGCCATAGCTGCGAGGTCAGGCACGGTAGCTGCGGCACAGGAAAGCGGATCCGTTCTTGCGAAGCCCGAAGCTGCGCAACCCCCGGCCGCCCAACCGCCGCCGGCATCAGGCTCCTCCAACGCGCCATCTGCGTCATCGAGCACCGTGAAGGCCGCCGAAGTTCCCGTCGCGGGCAACAAAGTCCGAAAGATTCTGCTTCCCGCCGCGATACTTGTCGCGGTTGCAATCGCGGGAGCGTTCTACTTCCGCTCGCGCCAGAGCACACACCTCCTGACCGAGAAAGACACCATCGTCCTGGCTGACTTTGCCAACACCACGGGCGACTCCGTATTCGATGACACGCTCAAGCAGGCCCTGGCCGTGGACCTGGGTCAGTCTCCCTTCCTGAACATTCTTTCCGAAACGCAGGTTCGCCAGACCCTGCGGCAGATGACACGCTCTCCGAATGAGCGATTAACCCAAGACCTGGCGCGGGAAGTGTGCCAGCGTACGGGGAGCAAGGCATATCTGGCAGGCTCGATCGCGGCGCTGGGAGCGCAGTACGTGATTGGCCTGGAAGCCCTGAACTGCGCTAGCGGGGAGGCGCTGGCACGCGAGCAGGTGACGGCTGCGGGAAAAGAACAGGTCCTTCCGATGCTGGGGCAGGCCGCAGTGAAGCTTCGCAACGAGCTGGGCGAATCTCTAAGTTCGGTGCAGAAGTTCGACGTTCCCCTGGAGCAGACCACCACGAATTCGCTGGAGGCACTCAAGGCTTATACCCTGGGCCGAAAAACATCGCACGAAAAGGGAGACGCCGACGCCATTCCGTTCGAAAAGCGCGCCATCGAACTCGACCCCAACTTTGCGATGGCGTATGCCGGTCTGGGAATTTATTACTACAATCTGAACCAGCCCAGCATGGCCGCCGATTACCTGAAGAAAGCCTTCGATCTGCGCGACCGCGTCACCGAACGCGAGAAGTTCCACATCACCGGACAGTACTACGTCTTGGCCATGGGCGAGATTGAAAAGGCGAATCAGGCCTTCGAACTGTGGAAGCAAGCTTATCCGCGGGATTCGGTGGTTTACGCCGATCTGGGCAGCGACCACATGATTCTGGGACAATATGATAAGGCTGCCACCGAAACCCGTGAAGCTCTTCAACTGGAGTCGACGGTCGCGACCTATGCGAATCTGGGCGAGATTTACATGGCCCTGAATCGCTTCGACGAAGCGCGGGCCATAACCGAAGAGGCGCAGGGGCGCAAGTTCGAGGCTCCGGCGTTTCACCTGAACCGGTATGCCCTTGCCTTTTTCCAGGGCAACGCGGCAGCCATGAAGCAGGCGGCGGACTGGGCCGTTGGAAAGCCAGGTGCGGAAGGCTGGATGCTTTCGGTTGAATCCAACACCGAAGCGTGGTCTGGGAAACTAGGGAGAGCCCGCGAGCTCTCCCGGCAAGCTGTGGAGAGCGCCCGCCGGAGCGATGAGAAAGAACCCGCCGCCTTATGGCAGGCGAACGCGGCGATACGCGAAGCGCTGTTCGGCAACATGGATGTGGCCCGCCAGAATGCTGCCGCGTCAGTTGCGCTTGCGCCCGGAAGCCGCGACGCGGAGGCGCAGGCGGCGATGGCCTATGCCTTGGCGGGCGATGCCGCTCACGCCCAGTCACTGGCCGATGACCTAGCCAAACGCTTCCCGCAGGATACCGTCGTGCAGGCGGTCTGGCTTCCTACCATCCACGCACAGTTAGAAACGGGTCGCAAGAATGCTGCCCGGAGCATCGAGATTCTTCAGGCGGCATCATCCGATGAGCTGGGTATGCTAAGTGGGAGCGCTACGAACTCCTGCCTGTATCCCGTGTACGTTCGCGCCCAGGCCTACCTGAGCGCGCACCAGGGCGCGCCCGCAGCCGCTGAATTCCAGAAGATCCTCGACCATGGCGGACTCTTGTGGAATTGTGCGACAGGCGCGCTCGCCCATCTTGGACTTGCCCAGGCCTATGTGCTGCAGGGCGACACCGCCAAAGCCCGAGCGGCGTACCAGGATTTTTTCGCACTCTGGAAAGACGCCGATCCCGACATCCCCATCCTGAAAGAAGCCAAAATCGAGTACTCGAAGCTGCACTAGCAGCGTGGCGATCTTTCAACCGTGCTTGAACTGCTTGCCCAAGAATTCTCAACTGACGCTATAGCACCCCGTCACCTGGGGCATCCATCGGGATGAAGTCAAAATCAGGTAGGCCTTACGACGAAAACAGCTGCGTCAGATGAGTGATGCGCAGCAATTCCAGCACGCCAGGTGTCATGTTGGCGAGTTCAAGCATGCATAGCCCTTGCTTGATTGCGGAGACCTTGAGGCCAACCAGCACTCCAAGGCCCGCGCTATCCAGATGTTTTACATCACCAAGATCGATAATGATGCGACCGCCAAGAGGAATGAGGGGCCTCACCAGTCCTTTTAGCTCACCCGTGGCGCCAGAGACCAGCTCGCCATGACACTTGATGGTCGTCACTTGATTCCCGTTTTCGTCTTTATCTTTCGACTCCTCAAGTTCACAGTGGAACGAACCATCTCGTGCCATAGTTCCGCCGTCTCCTTTAAGCGAGAGTGAACGATCCCGATCTTCATCTGTTCTCCAAGCCGTTTCCGAAATTCTATGCTATGAAACCTCGTTTTCTCATTGATTGTCGCCGGCGGGCGATTACACTCCAAACCCCATCAGTCGAGGTCAATGAGTGCAAAGGCGATTTTTCGCCAACTGACAAATTTCGTCATTCTTGTATCGTGGGCAGCAGGGTCCAGCTCAGGGCAGGCTGTCGAAAAACATGTAGATCGAAGCAATGCGACCATTCCGGGCGACGACAAAATCTGTTCCCGCGTAAGCTGGAGGTTTGCCGGGTGTGCCAGATACCCATCGAACCCTTCCAGCATCACTTAATTCCTCGGGAGGGGAGAGGGGCTGGTATTTGAAATCTGGATGTGTTGCTTTTATCACACCAGCAATACGATCAATCTCGTCACGGCCTCGGTAAACGCCTCCTTTAGGATCGTAGAACACACCGTCCTCATTCCAGATGTCGTCAATAGCCGCGCGCCGGCGCACGGGGTCATTTTCGCCAAATACGTCGCTCAGATTACGAAGCAGCAAGGTCGATATGCTGTGGGACATGGCTTGTCTCCTCTCGTCATCAGATCCCGAAGCCGGGGTCGTACTCGCTGTCTAGATGCAAGCATCCAGGGAAAGTTGCAGCAAGATGCGGTGCGCTGATTGTTCAAATCATTGACTATCGCAATCTAGCGTTAACACTCAAAACCCCTGAGGTTTTGACTTCCCCAGAAATTTCCACAGCCCCCTTGTGACATCTGACCTTGTGCCGCGTATCGAATTTGCGCAATCATTGTCGAGGCCGTGACGGTCTGCTACACAGCAAATGGTCGCGCCTTAAGTCCTTTGTTTCACGGATTTTGATATCTAAGTTCTTTGACATCCGGATTTTGCTGGGAATTTCTTGCTAACTCGATGATTTCAGAGATTGAGGGGGAGGGGGGATACCCCAGTTTTTGGCGCAAGAGCGCAAATCGTGGCCGCTCCGGGAACATCACGGCAAAATTTATTTTCTCGTAAGATCCCTACACCTTCGCGGCCTTCTTCTTCTCCAACGCGGCGTAGATTGCGGGGTCGGTGCAGACTTCGTAGTAGATACGGTCGGTCCAGCCCTGCACTGAGAAATCTTCGACATGGATTCGCGGCACGCGGCTCTGGCGCACTACGATTTTGCGGAAGATGTCGCGGTCGACAGGCACCGTGGCGCTGAATAGCTGGTACTCACCTTTATCCGACGACGCGATCGAAGGCGGCAGCTTCACCGCAAGGGGTACGAGTGAAATCTCTTGTTCCAGCTTGCGGAATGCGGCTTCATTCATGCGAATGCCGCCCAGGTTGTAGCTGAGGATTGAGTCTTCGGGATTCTCTGCCTCATCTTTCACAGACTCGGCCTCCGCCTGAAACACAAAGACGTGGAACGGCCCGGCCTGCGGTTCCATTACCTTGCGGGCGCGCTTGTTGCAGGAAGAAAGCCGGTCGCTCTCGTTCAGCGCTTCGGAAATCATGATCTGATGCTCGCCATCCATCAGGTACAGCGGCGCCGCCTCTTGTAGCGTAATGCCCACGCCCAACTCCAGACCGGGCATGCCCGAGCGCTGCATCAGTTGGTTGTAACCGCGCACGATTTCGATGATCTCGCGGGCCAGCACGCAGGCCCGGCTCACCGCGAGTTGGGGCTCGCCAGTACGCTCGATAATGGCGAGGATAATGGCATCGCCCTCAAGAAAAACTTTCTGCGCTCCGTACTTTCCGAGCAGCTTGTTTACCGGGTCGTAAAAATTAAGGCTGAAGTAGGATGCGGGATTCAGTCCCCTTTCCATCAATGTGCGCGTGAGCCGCGTCGAATCTCGCACGTCGGCCTTGAGCACGACGTGCCGCAACACTCGCTCTTCTTCCGGTTGCTGCTCCTCGGGCAGAAGGAACTCGTAGAGCGTCCCGTTCATGCGGGAAAGCTCGCGCAGTTTCTCGGTGCTGACCACGTTAACAGAATCGAGCGCCGCGTTCAAAGCCTCCAGCCGGCGCAGATCGCGGTGATATTGGGAAAAATCCTGCAGAAAGCGCGCCGCCACTTTAGCCCGCTCCGCGCCCCGGCAGCCCGCGACCTTGCCCACAGCGGCATAAAGACTGTTGGGCGAGAGTTTGCCATGTTCCTGAATCATGCGCTCCACGCGGTCGCATTCCGGCCGCGAGATGAGCGCATTCTTCAATTGCTGCGGATTGATTCGCGGGGCGTACTGGCTGAGTAAAGGCACAGCATGATACGAGGCAATCACGCACTCCATGACCTGCTCGTCTTCAAGCAGCCGCACCCACTTGGCGAGGCGCTGCTCCTCGGCCATGCCTTCCGCGGTGGAATCATCGGGTGTGCCCGTTCCCACCAGAGCCCGCGCATTTTCGGGTGCGGACAGCCAGGCATCGATAATCTCAGCAGCGGTTTCCTCGCCATACACCGACCGCACAAAACCCCACACGATATCCTGCAAGTGCGGGTAGCGATCGGGATCGCGATCCCAGTTCCCCAGCATCACGTAATGTTCGGCGCAAAGATAGTCGTCGCGGCCATCCTCGGAAAATGCCAGGCGGTTCAGAAACAGGCCGTAGCTCGCGAGGCCGGCGCTGCCCGGGTCGGCGGTCTTCGATTCGCCAGATTTCGATTCTCCGGCTTTTGCTTCTCCCGTCTTCGCTTCTCCAAACAACGACCGCCGCGTGCGGGCCAGCGTTTCTTTCTCGATCTCGCGCAGGGTTTCGAACAGATCCTGCCCCGTTTTGCGCAAGATGATTTTCTTGCGTACCTGGAAGGCGGCCACGCGCTCACGATACTCCTCGGATTTGCCCTCGCGCATGCCTTCGTAACTCTTGAGCAGGACACGGCAGCGCTCCAGCACTTGCGCGAACTGCTGGTTCATCTCCGTGCGAAGAAACTTGGTCACGGCCAGCCGCGCCAGAAGGTCGACGGAGATGTTTTCTTCTTTCTTGGCGCGATTCAGCGCCGCCAGGTGCAACTCGGCCAGCAGCGGCTTCCAGTCGGATTTTTCCGCAGGGTTGCGACTGGACCCGGCGGCAGCATTTCTCATCCACGAAGGCGCCTGCGTTTTCTGCGGAGCTTCCGCCCCCAGCATTCCCTCCAACTCGCCATGGCGCGCGATCAAGCGCATCACGTGGGACCGCGCGGCTTCCACGAAGCGAGGGCTGAGGGCCACGTCGTGCCGCAGGTTATCGACTCCGACCGCGAGCCCTTCAATCGCGATCGACGGCGCAGCCGCAATCATCTCCGGCAGAGCCAGTTTGTCGGGCTCCTTGCCCAGGCGAAAGATTGGAAGTCGCGGCATCGTGAATCGCTGACAATTCCTGGAAGCTACTGATTACACATGTACATATCGAGGCTAGCACGCGTCCCCCCGCGGGCTGAAGTTACCTAGGTTATGGGGTCGGCCGGCACCGCAATCTGCGAATCAATTGTTGATTGCTGATTGTTGATTGTTGATTAAGGACCTAGCTACGATTCTTGCGTCTGGGTTTTCAATCGACAATCAGCAATCAACAATTTCCTCGGTGGAAAACTTGTCTCCACTCACGGTGTAGAATCTTGGCGTCGCGCCAGGCTTGTGTGGCGTCTAACATCCTAACGCAACGAAAAACCAGGAGAACACAAATGATCGGCTTCTCGGTTAACGGCAACCGCGTCGATCTCGACATCGATCCTTCTACACCGTTGCTCTGGGTCATTCGCGAACAGCTTGGCCTCACCGGAACAAAGTATGGATGCGGCATGGCACAATGCGGCGCCTGCACAGTGCATATCGATGGAGAGGCGGTGCGGTCGTGTGTCGCGCCAGTCTCGCGCGCGGCGGGCAAAGCCGTGACCACCATCGAGGGGCTATCACCGAATCTAAGCCATCCGCTGCAACTGGCCTGGCTGGAGGAAGATGTTCCGCAGTGCGGCTACTGCCAATCGGGGCAACTGATGAGCGCAGCTGTGCTGCTGCGCGAGAAGCCTAAACCGACCGATGAGGACATTGACGAGGCGATGACCGGCAACATCTGCCGCTGTGGGACCTATCCGCGCATTCGAAGAGCCATCCACCGGGCGGCCGCGATGGTGGCCAAGGGAGGCGCCCAATGATCCGGGGAAAAATGATTCGCCAAGAGATGATCGAACAAGAGACGATCAGGCAGAATGCGGCCGGAGGGATTCAGCGTCGGGATTTCCTGAAGGTTTCGATCGTGGCCAGCGGGGGGTTGCTGATCGGCTTTCGCTTCCCTGGAATCAGTCAGCTCGCGTCGGCGCAGGCATCCCCCACTTCTTCTTTTATGCCAAACGCATTTGTGCGGATCGGAACCGATGAACGAATCACGGTGATTGTGAACCACTCGGAGATGGGCCAGGGCGTCTACACCTCGCTGCCCATGCTGCTGGCTGAGGAACTCGACGCCGATTGGACTAAGATTGGCTACGAGTCTGCCCCAGTAGACGCAAAGTACAACCATCCTGCGTTCGGCATGCAGATTACGGGAGGAAGCTCCAGCGTCTGGTCGGGCTTGGAGCAATTCCGCCAGGCTGGCGCAGCCGCGCGCGCCATGCTGGTCGCAGCAGCGGCGCAGCAGTGGAATGTGGATGCAACCGCTTGCCGTACGGAATCGGGCGCAGTGTTTAATGGATCCAACCGCAAGCTGACGTATGGCCAACTCGTGCCGGCTGCGGCAAAGCTGCCGCCGCCCGAGCAAGTCCAATTGAAAGATCCGAAAGCGTTCAAGCTGATCGGCAAACCTATCAAGCGCCTCGACACTCCCGAGAAAATAAACGGCAGTGCTGTCTTCGGAATCGACGTCAAACTGCCAGGAATGCTGATGGCGGTGATTGCCCGGCCTCCTATCTTCGGAGCTAGCATGAAGAGCTTCGACGATTCCCGGGCACGGTCCCTGCCGGGAGTGCGAAAGATTGTCGCTGTTCCTTCTGGAGTCGCGGTGATCGCCGATACGTTCTGGCAGGCCAAGGTGGCGCGCGACGCTCTTCGGGTCGATTGGGACGAAGGGAGTATGGGGACCTTCAACACCAGCAAGATGATGCAGGACTTCCGCGAACGGGCTCAATCGACGGGGACCAGCGTGAGGAAGGACGGCGACGCGGCGGGGGCGCTGGCGAGCGCGGCAAAGAAGATCGATGCAGTTTACGAGGTTCCTTATCTCGCACACCTCATGATGGAACCGTTGAACTGCGCAGTAGATTTGCGTTCTGATTCATGCGAGGTGTGGACCGGTTCGCAGTTACAGACTGTGGACCGTGCGAATGCTGCGAAGGTCGCGGGATTGCCGAACGAAAAGGTCCAGCTTCATACGACTTTTCTGGGTGGAGGTTTTGGACGCCGGGCGAATCCGCAGTCGGACTTTGTCGTGGAAGCGGTTCACGTTGCCAAAGCGGCGGGCGCCCCGGTCAAAGTGATCTGGACGCGCGAAGACGACATGCGAGGCGGGTGGTACCGTCCAGCGTTTTTACATGCCATCGAGGGCGGCATCGATGCGAGTGGCAATGCGGTGAGTTGGAGATCGCGTCTGGTGGGGCAATCGATCATGGCGGGGACTCCGTTCGCAGCTGCCATGCTGAAAGGAAAAGCCTACGATCCGGCATCGGTCGAAGGAGTTGACGATCTTCCTTATGCGATCCCGAACGTGACCGTTGAATCGCACCAGGCGGAGATCGGCGTGCCCGTGCAGTGGCTGCGTTCCGTGGGACACTCGCACACCGCTTTCGCGGTGGAGTGTTTTGTGGATGAACTCGCTGCCCTCGCGCAGAAAGATCCCTACCAGTTCCGGCGCCAACTATTGCAGAAACAGCCTCGCCATCTTGGCGTACTCGACCTCGCCGCGCAAAAAGCGGGATGGGACAAGCCTCTTCCGAAAGGCATGGGCAGGGGAATCGCGGTGCACTTCGCATTTGGCAGTTATTCGGCGCACGTTGCCGAAGTATCGGTTGCGGAAGGTAAAGTGCGCGTCCACCGGATGGTCTGCGCGATTGATTGCGGCCAGTACGTGAATCCGGGCATTATTGCCGCGCAAACCGAGGGTGGAGCTATTTTCGGCGCGTCGGCAGCTCTCTTCCAGGAGCTTACTTTCGCAAACGGACGCTTGCAGCAGATCAACTTTCACACTTTTCCGGTGATGCGGATGAATGAGTGTCCTGAGCTCGAAACCCACATTGTGGAAAGCAACGAGAAGGCGGGCGGGATTGGAGAGCCTGGTGTTCCGTGCGCAGCGCCGGCGATCGCAAATGCCGTGTTCGCCGTTACCGGAAAACGAATCCGCCGGTTGCCCATTCGTCTGACGGAGGTGGTATGAAGCGTATGCGCGCAGGAATTCGATTTTGCCTGGCAGGCCTGATCGTTTCAGCCGGTGGAGCACTCTGGTTTTCGCATACAGTAGCGGCGGCGGTGCCGCCGGCCGACTCCGCGAAACTTGCTGCCGCTAAGGCCAGTAACGATGGAACGCTTTTCATTGCGTTCGTTTCCGTTCTACGAAGCCCGCGGTGCATGAACTGCCATTCGCAGGGAGATTTTCCCCGGCAGGGCGATGACGGTCACCGGCACACGATGAACGTTCGGCGTGGTGCCGCCGGGTCTGGAGTCACTTCGGAAAAATGCAGTGCCTGCCATCAGGATCACAATCTTGCCGGCGCACACCTTCCACCCGGCGCGCCCGGTTGGCGCTTACCGCCTCCGGGCATGCCCATGATCTGGCAAGGCCTGACCGACGCGCAGCTTTGTGAATCAATCAAAGATCCAAAGCAGAACCGGAACCGGAACCTGAATCAACTGGTCGAGCACCTCACCGAAGATAAGCTGGTGATGTGGGGATGGAATCCTGGCGAAGGTCGAACTCCCGTTCCCATCCCGCATGACGAGTTCGCGACGAAAGTGAAACAGTGGCAGGCAGCAGGGGCGCCTTGCCCTGCGAAGTGAAGCTCTCTCGGTGGTAGGTACTAGGTACTGGCTGGTGGCTCCCGCGACCGCGGGATTAATTCTTAGAGCTTCAACCAGCGCGGAAGTCACGCACGTCTTCTCCGGGCCTGAACACGGATGCGGGGGGGATTTTTCGAGCCTCGGCCATTTTCCGGCTGACCTCTTCGAAATCCGCCTTCACCCAGCCCACGCTCGATATTTCAATTTCGCCGTCTTGCGCGATCCAGAACACAGTCGGCACGTTGGTTAAGCCGTATGCGTTCGAAACGGGATAGGTGTCCGTATCATCGAGCAGCACCGGGAAGGTCACGCCAAATTCCTTCATGAATGCCGCTGTCTTCTTGGGATCATTCTGTGAGACGCTGATGATCCTGACACCCTGGTGCCCGTAGGCCAGCTCCAGCCGCTCCAGGAGCGGAAATGCATACTGGCACACGGGACACGACACCTTGAAGAACGCCAGCACCACCGGTCCCCGGACCAGTTCCTCGCTCAGCACGAAACGCTTGCCGTCCATCGCTTTGAGTTCAAAGTCGGGCGCCTTCGTGCCCGCGGTCAATGCCGCCATCGGTCGTCCTCCGATTCGTGTTTTCAGGATGCTTTGCAGCCAGCGCATTTCGTCCCGCCCTGACCCTGCTTTTATTCTAGATGATTGCGGGCATGCAGTGGTTAGTGGTCAGTCTTCGCGTCAAAGCATTGCTGCTCTCCGCAAGATTTTTCGTGCCAGCCCTGTTAGCGCAACCTTTCCCAGTCGCGCCGCTGGAATCCATTTTCCGACCTTACGCGATGAGGCGGCGGCGCGCCATACTCGCACCGTGTAGTCCGTCACCGTGATCGAATGACGCAGCGTGAACGCGGGACTGCTCCCGCCATCCGTGCTTGTCATCTCGGGTAACTCCCACATGCCCGGCATCAGTGAAGTGTCCTGCGCCCGCTGCACCAGGAACACTTCGCCATCTTTGTGATCCAGCGCGTAGTGAATCTCGCGCTTCTTCTGCGGCGCTGTTTTTCGAGCCGGCGGCAAGTCTCCGCGTGTTGCGCACAAATCGATCACCGGACACGTCAAACATGCCGGGGCACGGGGCATGCACACCGTCGCGCCCAACTCCATCATCGCCTGATTGAAGTCGCCCGGCTGGTTCGTGTCCAGAAAACGATTTGCCGCGTTCCACAATTCTTCACCAGCCAGCCGCCTCCCTGCTACTCGCTGCAGTAGGCGTGCGACGTTTCCGTCCACGACCGCCACCGGCTCTCCGAAAGCGATGCTGGCGATCGCCGCCGCGGTGTAGCGGCCAATCCCGGGCAACGCTCGCAATCTTTCTTCACGCGCCGGAAACTTTCCCCCGCGCTCGCGCACGATCACCTTTGCCGCCGCGTGCATCATGCGCGCCCGCCGGTAGTAGCCGAGGCCGCTCCACGCCGCGAGCACGCTGCCCTCGCGCGCCGCGGCCAGCTTCTCTACTGTTGGGAAACGCCGCAGGAATTTCTGATAGTGCTCAATCACCGCCGCCACCCGCGTCTGCTGCAGCATGATCTCGGAAAGCCAGACCCGGTAAGGATCGTGGCTGGCGCGCCAGGGGAGATCGCGCCGATGAAGGTCGTACCAGGCGAGAAGGCTCGTCCGAAAGCGGAGTTGCTGGGATCGTGTCACCGAGAGGGGCCGCGCAAATCCTCGTAGAGATTCTCGCGCGTCCAACCGCGATTTTCGCGGGTAACGCGCGTGCCTGTGGCTGTTGCCTCGCTCAATTATTTGGCCTGGCGTTCATCTAGCCATCTAGTATTGGCGTCGAAAAGTTCTAGACATTCCTCGGGGGACAAGTGGACACCGGCCCTGGCCTTGCGGCACAGCACTTCAATTCGGATGCTATCGGCCTTGTGGGTCGCTTTGGACATAGTCCTTACTTTATCAAGAATTTCGTCCCAAAATTCCTACTGCGCGATCCACCTCCGCCATTGACCCTGCGCCACCAACCACGAAATAATGGCGGGGCCTGGCATCCGCAACCCGCGCGTGGGCTCATTCACGCCGAGCAGTATCGAGGAGCATCATGAACGACTTCAACCGCAAGGTGGAAGACGCGTCGGCGCGCGTCAGCAAGACTGTCGCCGAGGCCGCAGAACGCATCGAGAAAGAGATCCCCGAATTCATCAAGTACCTGAACGACGAGGTTGTGCCCGCCGTGCGCCAGCACTCGACCAAGGCTCTGCGCACTGCCAGCGTAAAACTCACCGAACTGGCCGACTACATGGAGCAGCAAAAAGCTTCACACAAGTGAAGCTGTTCTGTGCGGCCTTCGTCCACTGCGCCGTGATTGCGATTCTGCTTACGATCCTGATGTTCCTGCTTAGCGGCTGCGGCCATCCCAAGCAGACGCCGCTGAATCTGCCGCCGCCGCCGGAGCCGTCCTCGGCTGAATCGGCGGCCGCGTCGCACTCCGGGAGCGCCGCGAAAAACAACCGTCCGCCGGGCGCCGCAAGCAGTCATAAAGAAAGTGGTGCCGACCTCGCCGAGCCCGCCATTTCCACAAATGCCAGGCCGCTGGCCACCGAAATCGGACGGGCGAGCTGGTATGGTCCGCCGTATCACAACCGGCGCGGATCGAACGGCGAAGTCTACAACATGCACGCCATGACTGCAGCGCATCGCACGCTGCCGCTGGGCTCGATTGTGCGGGTCACGAATCTGAAGACCGGCCACAATGTCCTGGTGCGTATTACCGATCGCGGCCCGTTTATTTCTGGCCGCGTTCTTGACCTATCGCTGGCTGCCGCCCGCAAGGTCGATGTCTACGAGCCTGGAGTCGCCGAGGTGAAAGTAGAAGTGATGCAAACTCCGGTGCCCATCGAGACCGGTGGAAAGTGGGCGGTGCAGATTGGCGGATTCGCAGATGAAAATTCCGCTACGAACCTTGCCGACCACCTCACCCGCCGCTACCGCACAGCGAAAGTGAAGCGCTTCAACAGTCCGGCGGGCGACTGGTGGCTGCGAGTGCGCGTGCTGGACGACGATCGCCAGCGCGCGCAGCAACTCGCCGCTGACACACATACTCCCGCGGGCGCAGTCTTTCTGGTGAGACTGGACTAGGGCAGTGGGCAGCGATCAGTGATCAGTGGCCGGACTATTCGCCTGACAACTGGCCACTTCTACGACGTCAATGCTATGCTCACGCCGGAGTCTTCCCAATGACCGATCCCAGCAGCAATTGCCTTTTCTGTCGCATTCTCCGCGGCGAGATTCCTGCGAAGAAAGTTTACGAGGATCCGTACGTGTTCGCGTTTGAAGACATCAATCCGAAGGCTCCGATCCACGTGCTGGTCGTCCCGAAGAAGCATTTTGCCGGATTGAACGAAGCGCAGGCTGGTGACGCCGAAGTTATCGGCCGCTGTCACCTGGTGGCGGCCGAGATTGCGCGTCAACGAAACGTTGAGCAGGGATACCGCACGGTACTCAACGTGGGTCCGGGGGCGGGACAGTCTGTGTTTCATCTCCACGTTCATCTTTTGGGAGGACGCGGGTTGAACTGGCCTCCGGGGTGAGCTGTTCTCAATTCTCAGTTCTCAGTTTTTGGCTTCCAGACACGTCCCTAAGCCTTTACTGCACCGTCGGATTCTCATCTTCCGGAGCTCCATGGCGGCGCAGCAGTTGAGGAAGGTTCTGCGAGAAGGCGGAACGCGGCAGGACCATGTCGCAGCCTACTTCGTGGGCCTTCTGCTTCAGGTCGCCTTGCACGTGCGAAAGGAATCCGATGATCGAGGTTCCCTTCTTGAGCTTCGCCTTCAGTTTGGGGATGAGCGTGAGCGGCTTTGCATTGGCATTGTTCAGATCGAAGATGATCAGCGAGGGCTTCTCTTCGCCGTTCTGCTGCATGCGCTCGGCCAGGTCTTTGTCGTTCTTGGCGAATTCGACCTTGACGTTGAGTTTGCGCGCGGTCTCCTGAATCTTGGCCGCGAAAAACAAGTCGTCGACGAAGGCAAAGATGCGCGAGTTGGAATCTTCGCGCAAGGCGGGCAGCGGTTCGGGATCCGCAGGCGCAAAAGGCGCAGCGTAGCCGGGACGGGAGCCACGACGCGCGCCCTGGCCGTTGCCGTTGCCGGCGAGCGCGGCGCGATAGCTGTGATCCATGGGCGCGGTATAGATGCCATCCTGATTGTGGCGTGACTGGCTGGGGCCGGCGGGCGGGGCCCGCGGGGATTATTAGGACGGCGTCCGCGACGCCGTCTACTTCTGCCTCCACCACCGCCGGAGGGTCTTCCTGATCCATGTCCTGATCCGTGTCCCGATGGTCCTGCGTTCATAGTCCTCTCAAGGCCTGCCACGCCGGGCTTCGCCCGGTGCAGGGTTCGAAAACTTCACAAATTTCAGATTCCCCATTTGGTTGCGGCAGGCTCTTACAGTGTTGGCGCACAGCCACTTTCTTGCGGAGGCCTATCCACTGACTCAGTCACATCCGTCAACCGTTAAGTCTCACTGACTGCGCTCGGGGGCATGGCTAACTCTCCATGCGGGATTGCGGGTTGGGGGTGGACGCAATCGTGAACGCAGTCGCGATGAACCGCTCTCTGGTGAAGCAAACTCGTACTGGCGAAAGCAACTTCTAAATTTTGCGTATTCGTTATCCGTTGTCGGAATCCGTCGCGCCGCCGGGAACGGCCTGGGACGCGGAAGGCCTACGCGGGAACGAGGCCAATGAGAACAACCTAATGGTACTCGCCCCGGCGCTGGCGCGCAAGAGGCAAAGTGAAAGCCCTTTTGCACAGGAGGCCATGACTGTCCGGGAGTTGGTGGCTGGTGGTCAGTGGTCAGTGACATCGGCCTGACCTCGGTTCTGCTGATCACTAGCTACTGTCCACTGACCACCTTCTTCCTCAGTTCACCACAAGCTGAATCGTAAAGGGCGCATTCGAGTTGGCGACCGGGCTGGCGCCGCCGGTAGTGGCGCCGATCGTTACCGTGTAGGTTCCCATAGGCGTCCCGGGGTTCTTCGGGTTGGTATTGGTGCTGTTGCCGCCGCAAGATCCCATCCATACCGTGGAGAAGCTGAGCACCATGATCAGGCAGAGCAGACGCAAGCCGCGCTTGCGCGATCCCGCCACAAGAACACCTCCAAACAAACCGGGGAGCAGCAACGCATAGAAGAGGCGTCTGCCGCCCAGCGGCGGACGCGACTGTGCGGTCGGGGGCGTGGTTGCCAAGGTGACCGTCACCATGGTCGCGTTGGTGGGCTGACCATTACCAGGACTGATCGTGCAGGAAATCTCCGACGTAGCCAAAGCTGGACTCCCCGTGCAGCTATAGGTGAGCGGCACGGCTGTTGTGGCGCCGGCGCCACTACCCACGATGAAGCCAGTTGTGCTGTTCACAGTGACATTCACTGGGGCAGTCCCTCCCACCGCGGTGTTGTAGGTGACGGCGGTCGTGCTGAGGCTAAAGGTCTCGGTGGTCGCGGTCACGGTGAGGCTGACAGTTGCGGTAGCCGTTGTGCTACCGCTCGTGCCGGTAATGGTGATGGTCTGCGCGCCCGAGGGCAGCGCCATGTTGGCCGCAGTGCTTATGCTCAATACAATGCTTCCTGGAGGCGTGACGCTCCCGCCTTGACTGAAACTGCAGGCCGCACCCGCTGGAAGTCCGGTGCAACTGCTAGGGGTAAAGTTCACGGCTTGGTTGAAACCACTCGCGGGCGTAACAGTTATCGTCGAGGTTGCAGTTTGCCCCGCGGAGACGTTGAAGGTCGATGGACTGGCGGACAGGGCAAAGGGCCCCGTTACCGTCACGACCGCAGCTACGGCTGACGTAGAAACTCCGTCATTCGCATCGCCATTGTAGGTGGCGGTCACGTTGTCGGTACCGACCGGCAGCGCAGTCGTGGTAAACGTTGCCGTACCGCTCGCGAGAGTACCGGAACCCAGAGCCGTTGTGGACGCATTGTTGAAGAAGCTGACGGTCCCGGTTGCGGTAGCAGGCGTCACCGTGGCGGTGAAGGTGACGCTGGTACCCTGGCTGACAGTTGTCGAAGTGGTCGAGATCAGTGTTGTTGTGGGGGCAGCCAACGCTACCCACGCGATCGCCAGATTATTGGCATCGACGGAGCCGAGCCCGGTCACAAGGTTGTAGTGCGTTTTCGCGTCGAACTTGGACGCACTGTAGCCCATCACCCCGGCTGCCGGGCATTGCACATTCGCAGGCTGCCCTGCGGGCGTATTCGGCGCGCAGTAAACGTTGTTGTCTCCGCTCGTAACTGTGTGGAAAACGTTGTTGGAAGGAGTGGCGGCCAAAGTGTAAAGCGTGGGATTGACGTTACCCAGGCCTGCCGTGCTTTGGAAGCCGGTGGATACTACATACTGGTTGAGCAGGGCCACGATGCCGGCGAAAATCGGCGAAGAGACGGAGGTGCCGCCCACGAGCGAACCGTTAGTGTCCACCGCGGTAAAGATTCCGCTGGCGCACGTGCTGTTGTTGGCGGGAGGATTTACCGGCGTGCAGAAAATGTAGCCGGGAAAGTTTGGCGAGGCGAACAGGGAGACGTCGGGGACGTAGCGAACACCGGCGGGGGCATTCGGAACGGAGAGTCCCTGCTGCCATGTGGGCTGGGCGAAGCCGCCTCCGGTTGGGCCTGCTCCGGCTCCCAGGCACACGTTGGTGTTGCTTTCATACCAGCAGTTGCTGGCGCCGCCGCCGCTGCTTGAGAGCCAGTAATCCTCTTGAAAAGTCTTCGCCGAGGTGATGACCACCCCAGGGCTGGGGTGACAGAACGACACCCCTGAGTTGGCCGCGCAGTACTGGCCTAGTTGCTCATCGTCGTTCCAGGCAATCTCAGGAATGTAGGCGACGGCCGTGCCGCCGTTGGCGCCAATCGTGGTGCCCCAGAACGCCGGGTTAGGAGGATTGGAGTCGTCGGCGATCGTGATTTCAGTGCCACCGACCGCAGTGACCTCTGGGCTGCTGGCGGGGTAACTTACACCCAGCCCACCGACGGCCGGGTTGAACGGAGGTTTGGCGTTTGGCGGGCTGAAATCGCAGGTCGCGGCGCCGACGTCGCCAGACGAGTTCATGATTGTGACGCCCTCGGCGTTGCCCTGTTGCAGAACGGTTTCCAAGTCGAGGGATGCCTGAAACTCGCAACCCTCTCCATAGCTTGCGCTCACGACGGGGGCGATTGGAGCGGTGGTTCCAACGGGGGGGTCGATAACATAAATAAGCGCGTCGAAGACGCCGTTCGTAGTTTGGGCGTTGACAAAAATGACTTGCGCATTCCGGGCAACGGCTCCTGACCATTCGATGTCCAGGTCGGCTTCGCCTATGTCATTTGCGGAAACTGCCAGGCGGTCGGTCCCCCGCAGCACATACGAGAAATTTGTGGTGGTGCAGGGCGAGATGACGATTCCGCTCGCATTGGTCGTGCAGGCGCCGGCGCCGGTGGTGGGGATGGGAGTGAGCGAGAAGCCATTGCGGAAGTCGTTGATGTCGTCGAGAAAGATGTCCGTCTGGCCCGCAATAGCAAGCTTCTGTCCGGTACCGTCGATTGGAGTCGACGCTGTGTATAGCGGATTGATGTTGTAGATCGTGGCAATGTCGCCGGGAGCGAGGAAGTTCGGCCAGACGTATTTCGCGTCGAAGTAATCCGGATGCGCATTGCGCCTTGCACCCACACCGGAGCGATACGCCGGCTGTGGGCGAAAGTCATGCAGACCCATCACGCTGCGGACGATGCCGTTGAGAGCAGCCGGAATCATAACCGGCGTGGAGTTGGCGACGTGCGCTTCCCCGTTGACCCCGTAGTTATGGATCTCGGTTCCAAAAGCATGCTGCACCTGGAGAGCGGTGCCACTGAAGATGATGGAGTTACGACTGCCGCCGATGCTGAGAATCTGGAAGCCCTCGGACTTGAGCCAGGCAGTAACCTTGTTCAGGTCGTTTTCACTGAGGCCGAAGCGATCGGCGAATTGCTGGGGCGTGAGCCACTGGTGATAGAGGGGCGACGAGCGATCCTGTTGCTGCGCGAGAAGCTGGTCGAGATCCTTCTGCTGGCCCGGCGAAGGAGCCATAAGCAGCGTAATGTAGTTCAACTCCACCGCTGGGTCGGCGACACCCAGGTCATATTGAGGCTGCGCTTTGATGTGATGGCTCCGGGCCAGAGGATTTGCGTGGGTGGAATCGATGAGGCTGGTGATGCGGTCGGCCTGCGCGGCGAAGCACAGAGTTGAGGCTAGAAGTGGCAGAAACTTCAAAAATCGCATGCAAAGCTCCGTGTGGGGTTCCCTGGGGTGAATGCTCGTTGTTTCCTGAGCTTTAATAGCTTATACGGCTTTACTGCACTCTGATCAAGTATCACGGAAGGAAGGTTGTATGTAAGCAGGAAAGTTACAAAGTCAGGCAGTGTGCGCCATGGCGGCTTGAATCACATGCCGAGGAGGTTGGGCTGGAGTTTGGCGTATCCGTGCTCTTGCGCCCAAAGGTTGAGCGGGACCGAGGCGAGTTCGTCGACCAGCGGATCGGCGAGACCATTTTTGGTGAGGTCGATGGATTTGATGTAGGTCTGGCAGGCGTCGCAGCACTCCACGCGAATGTAAGGCAGCTCGGCAGCGGTGTAGACCGGAAGCTTGGCATGATCTTCCTGGCCGCATCCGGGGCAGACGATGCGGCGGAACTCCCACTCGGTAAGGCAGAAGCCGCAGAGCAGGCTGCGCCGGCCTCCGTCGCCCTGCTGGCGGAGTACGCCGACGGCGGGTTTGCGATTGCAGAAGGGGCAGAGCAAAGACGTGTAGCCTTCCAGTTGCAGCGAAGCGCGGGAGCGGAGGAATTCGGCGTAGGGCTGCAAGAAGGCGCAGGCCAGGAATTCTTCCGGACTCGATGGCGGCTCGCCGGTGGCGGACCAGCAAGCGTCCAGCAGATCAGACCAGGATCTGCTGGAGTTGCGCAGATCTTGCGCGACCGCGGCCAGGCGCGCGGGAGCTCTTTCTTCGACTAGCATGAGGAATTGCGGGAAGCTGGTGAGGAGGGTTTTTGTAGCGCCGGCATCTCGCTGGCCGGAGAGTGGGCGGGACGTCCACTCGACTGCCGGCTGGACGCTGGCGCTACTATCCCGGTGCGTGCTTTCGATGCGCTGGTAGAGACCTTCCTGAAAGCCCGCTGTGTGAATGTAAAAACCGAGGATCTCCGCGGCGAAGGGATGCTGTTGGGCTAGGTGTTCGGCGCGCCGGATGCGCTGCTGCCAGGGAGTGTTTGCCACGCGGCGATTATGGGGCTTTGGTTCGCGGCAAGCAACTTTTCCACGGGAGCCTCATCTTTTTACCTACGGCTTTCGTCTGATTGACGGTAATGCGCGGGCGGGTTTATAGTTTCTTGCAAATTTGGGGTGCAGTCCGTTCCGCTTGTGATTCGAAGCAGTCGGAGGATGCGCAATGGAACTTTCCCGCAGAACCTTCCTCAAAGGCGCGCTTGTGGGCGGAGCGGGCTTCTCCATTCTGGGATTCGATCTGACTCCCGCAGTCGCGCAGTTAAAAGAACTGAAGATCGCTCGCGCGACCGAGACACGATCAACCTGCCCGTATTGTTCGGTGAGTTGCGGCGTCCTCATCTACACGATCGGCGACAAGGCGAAGAACGTTACACCGCAGGTGATTCACGTCGAAGGCGACCCGGACCATCCCATCAATCGCGGCACGCTGTGTCCCAAGGGAGCTTCGCTCGAGCAGGACATCCTGAATCCGCGGCGGCTGCTGAAACCGCAGGTGCGGCGTCCCGGGTCCGATCATTGGGAAGACATCGCCTGGACGCAGGCCATCGACGAGATCGGACACTGGGTAAAGAAGACGCGTGACGACACCTTCATCGAGAAAGACGCGCTGGGACGCACCGTCAACCGCTGCGAAAGCCTGGCATGGATCGGCGGCTGCACCGACACCAACGAATTCAATTATCTCGTCGTCAAGACCATGCGCAGCATGGGGCTCACCTATATAGAAAACCAGGCCAGGGTTTGACACGGCCCCACGGTCTCAAGTTTGGGACCAACATTTGGACGCGGGGCCATGACGAATGGCTGGATCGACATCAAGAACACTGACATGATGTTGGTCATGGGTGGGAATCCCGCTGAGAACCATCCCTGCGGCTTCAAGTGGGCGATTGAAGCTAAGCGAACCCGTAATGCGAAGCTGATCGTGGTCGATCCGCGATTCACGCGCACGGCTGCCACTTCTGATTTGTTCTGCCAGATTCGCGCCGGAGCCGATATTGCGTTTCTCGGCGGAGTCATTCGCTATGCGATCGAAAACAACCGCATCGCCGAAGAATATCTCGTCAACTACACGAACGCCGCCTTCATCGTGAAAGAAGGCTTCAAGCTGCCAGAAGACGGGCTGTATTCGGGCTTCGACGCCGGCTCCCAGACTTACGACCGATCTTCCTGGACTTATGAGGAAGGCACCGACGCTGGCGGCCCTGCACCGGCACACGCCGCCGCACCGACAGCTGCGCCGCTGGCGGGAACGGCGCCGCCCGTGGGGTCGGCAAAACCCCTGCCCGCGCTTCCGCCGAAGGTGGCTTATGACCTGACGTTGCAGAATCCCCGATGCGTCTTTCAATTGTTGAAGCAGCAGTACTCGCGCTACACGCCGGAGATTGTGGAGCGCATCACCGGCGTTCCAAAAGACCAATTCCTGAAGGCCGCCGACCTGTTCACTTCCGTTCGTAAAGATGGCGACATGAAGAAGGCGGCCACCATCATCTATGCGGTGGGTTGGACTCAGCACAGCTTCGGCACGCAGATCATACGCACCGCGGCTATGCTGCAGTTGCTGCTCGGCAACATTGGGCGGGCTGGAGGCGGCGTCAACGCTCTGCGCGGCCACTCCAACATTCAGGGCGCAACCGACATGGGCGGGGTTTTCGACTCGCTGCCGGGCTACTTGAAGGTGCCGAATCCGACCGACGTTGATCTGGCTGCCTGGTTGAAACGGATCACACCAACCTCTTCCAAACCGGCGCCGTGGGACTCTTTCAATTACTGGTCAAATACGCCGAAGTTTGCCGTCTCATATCTGAAAACCCAGTTTGGCGACGCGGCGACCAAAGAGAACGACTACGCCTTTAATTACATGCCGAAGGTGGATCGCAACTACTCCTGGACGCAGATCTGGGACAACATGTATCGCGGCTCGGTGAAGGGGATGCTTGCGTTCGGCATGAACGGCGTAGCTATTGGTCCTGACTCGCAGAAAAATATCGACGCGCTGAAGAAAGCCGACTTCCTCGTGGTCGGCGAGATTTATCCCGACGAGACCAGCGAGTTCTGGAAGTCCCCGGGAATCACGCCCGACGAAATGAAGAACATCAAGACCACGGTCTATCGTCTGGCTTGCGCGGGCTTCGCCGAGAAAGACGGATCGATGACCAACTCGGCGCGCTGGCTGCAGTGGAAGAACGTCGCTGTACCGCCACCGGGCGAGTGCCGCCTCGATCAGGACATTGTGGCGCAGATATTTCTCAAGGTGCGCGAGCTGTATCAGAAAGAAGGCGGCAAGTTCCCCGACCCGATTCTGAACCTGACTTGGTCGTACACGATTGCCCAGCGTCCCTCGCTGGGCGAATTGTTGAAAGAGTTGAACGGTAAAGCGCTGGCGGACCTTACCGATCCCAAGACGCAGGTCACGATCAAGCGCGGGCAGCAAGTGCCGGGATTTGCCTGGTTGAAAGACGACGGCACGACTTCCTGCGGGAATTGGATTTATTCCGGAAGCTGGACTGAGGCGGGAAATCAAACTGCGCGCCGCGGTACTGAAGACCCCTCAAGCCAGGGCGTCTATCAGAACTGGGCATGGTCGTGGCCGGCGAATCGGCGAGTCTTGTACAACCGCGCTTCATGCGATCCCTCGGGGAAACCCTGGGATGGTACGCGAAAGCAGATCTGGTGGAACGAGGCTGCAGAACTTTGGCAGGGAAACGACGTTCCCGACTTCAAACCGGATTCCAATCCCAAAGATCACATGGGACCTTTCATCATGAATCCGGAAGGAGTCGGCAGGATATTCGGACCGCTCGCTGCCTTCGCTGATGGGCCTTTCCCCGAGCACTATGAGCCCATCGAAAGTCCGGTGCAAAATGCGCTGCACCCGAACCAGTCGAATAATCCCGTGGTCAAGAAGCTCAAGACGGCGGCGGATAAGTACTCCACGACGGGCGATGGCTTCAATGTGATCTGCACCACCTACCGGCTCACTGAGCACTACCACTATTGGACGAAGAACAATCAGATGAACGTGCAGTTGATTCCCGAAGCGTTCATCGAGATTCCGGTTGAGTTAGCTGCCGAGTTGGGGATCAAGGGCAACGAAAAAATAAAGATCACGAGCGCGCGCAGCTATTACATCGCCAAGGCGTTCGTCACCAAGCGCATCAAACCAATGACGATCGACGGCAAGAAGGTTTACCAGATCGGCATTCCGATCCACCAGGGTTTCCGCGGCATTCAGGAAGACGAGGACAAGAACGCGAGGACGCTGTTGAACCGGCTGACGCCGACCGTGGTGGATCCGAACGCGTACACGCCGGAGTTCAAAGGCTTTATGGTGAAGGTGGAGAAGGCGTGAGGGAGATTCAGTAATTGAGTAATTGAAAAACCGAAGCCTTGGAGCGCGCCGGGTTTCAAATTACCCAATTACAAAGTTACTCAATTACCAAGTGTTCTTATGAGCCAGGCGACCTTAGCAATCCGCAAGATTTCTGGCCACGCCGGAGCCGCTCCCGGCGCTGACGTGGAGCGCGACTACCAGGTCTGCAAGCTGATCGACACCACCACGTGCATCGGCTGCAAAGCGTGCGAAGTGGCCTGCCTTGAGTGGAACGGCTATTCGTTCACCGACACGGTGTTCGACAACAGCTACCAGACGATGCCGGAAACGGCGTGGAATTACTGGAATCTGATCAAGTTCAACGAGCACGAGCGCGAAGACGGCAGCATCACGCTGCTGATGCGTAAAGATCAGTGCATGCATTGCGCCGATCCCGGCTGTCTGGCGGCCTGCCCCGCGGATGGCGCCATTGTGCAGTACACCAACGGCATTGTGGATTTTCAGCAGCAGAATTGTATTGGCTGCGGCTATTGTGTCAGCGGATGCCCATTCGATATTCCCAAGTTCAATCCCACGACCAAGAAGATGTTCAAGTGCACGCTTTGTGTCGACCGCGTGAGCGAGGGATTGGAGCCGGCGTGCATCAAATCATGCCCCACGGGCTGTCTCCACTTTGGAACCAAGGACGACATGGTGGATCTGGCGGAGACGCGCGCCAAGCAGCTTCGCGAGAATTATGGCATCGAGAAAGCGGGCGTCTACGATCCGGCGGGCGTGGGAGGAACCGGCGTCATCTATGTGCTGCACGATGTAACCAATCCCGAGGCATATGGAGGATTGCCGAAAGATCCTAAGATTCCGTGGGTGGTGAAGTTCTGGAAAGGGCCGGCGAAGTGGATTGGGAATCTCGCTATGCTTGGCGGCCTCCTCGGTGTGACGCTGCACTACTTGCGCTATGGTCCGAAGGAAGTGCATGACGAAGACACGAAAGATGGAAACGGAGGAAAACCGTGAGCACTTCGCATGTCATTTCATCCTCACGCACGACCGGCGAATCTGGCGACAAGATTCTTCGCTATACGCTGGGCGAGCGGGTTCACCACTGGCTGGGCGCGTTGTTCTATACCTATTGTTTGATTACAGGCTTGGCCTTCTGGTCTCCGTACATGTTTTGGCTGGCAGCGATAGTGGGCGGCGGACCGACGGCGCGTTTCTGGCATCCCTGGTTTGGCGTGGCCTTCACGCTCTCCGTGGGATGGATGTGCAAGATGTGGCGCAGCGACCTGGCCACGACCGAGGCGGACCGGCGCTGGTGGAAGGCGATAAATTACTATATCGAAAATGACGATGAGAAGCTGCCGCCGGTAGGCCGTTTCAATTTCGGCCAGAAGCTGTTCTTCTGGCTGATGTTTTGCGGCGTGATCCTGTTGCTGATTTCCGGGCTGGGACTGTGGTTCGTCGAATCCATCCCGTGGAGTCTGCGCTGGCTGCGTTATCTGGCGGTGACTGTACACGTGGCCGCCGCGATGGCCACCATCGGAGCTTTCATCATTCATATTTACATGAGCGTCTTCATGGAGCCTGAATCGTTTCAAGCGATGATCCACGGACGCGTGCCGGGCGCCTGGGCGCGTACTTATCACCGGCTCTGGTACGAGCAGGTCACGAAAGGTGAGTCCGCGGAGAAGTAAATCTTGCCACAATCCCCGCGCGCCTCGACTGCATCCAAAGTTGGAGGTGTTCCCGGGACGAATCCATTCCAGAGAGGTTTTATGTGGTCATTGGCCAAACAATACTCTCTTATTGCCTCGGTGATTCTACTGCCTGCGTCGCTGCTGTTCGCGGCGGACGTAGACAAGAATTTCCACAACGCGCCGGCTTCGGCTCGTGCCACCAAGAATCCGTATGAAGGCGACGCGACCGCCGCTGAAACCGGAAAACGGTTATATGCGCGCAATTGCCTGTCGTGCCACGGCAAAACGGGAAAAGGCACGGGCAACGTTCCGTCGCTGGTGGATGGCAAGCTCGATTCCGTTACGCCCGGCGAAGTGTTCTGGTTCATCACGAAGGGCGACAAAGATAACGGGATGCCCTCGTGGGCACAATTGCCGGTAAGACAGCGCTGGGAAATCGTTACGTATGTGAAGGCAATGGCAGCATCGCCGGCTGCTAAAGAGGCAAGCGCCGAGCCGCCGCCCGACACGAGTACATCGAAGCTGAACGCCCCGCCGCCAACGCCGCCCTTCACCGACTTCCGCTACGAGAAGCCGGGTACAGTGCACAAGATCACGGTGAAGGATCTGCCGGAACCGTATGCGACGCAATCGTCGAATAATGGTCCGCAACTGGTAGCGCGGCCGGAAAATGTGTGGCCGGCGGCCCTTCCTGGATTCAAGGTAGAACTGTATGCCGCGGGGCTCGACAATCCCCGGACTTTGCGCACGGCCCCGAACGGCGACATCTTTCTCACAGAAAGCGACGCGGGACGCATTCGGGTGTTCCGCGGAATGACGGGCGACGGGAAGCCGGAGCAGTCAGCCGTATTCGCCAGCGGGCTGAAGCAGCCCTACGGTCTGGCGTTCTATCCTCCGGGCGCTGATCCTCAATGGTTGTACGTGGGCAACACCAACGAAGTGGTTCGTTTCGCTTATCACAATGGCGACCTGAAAGCAGGCAGCACCCCGGAACATATCGCCGATCTGCCGGGCGGAGGGCACTGGACGCGGGCGCTGGCCTTCTCGCAGGACGGCAAAAAAATGTTTGCCGCGGTCGGCTCGGCCTCGAACGTGAATGACCCCGACACGCACCCGCAGGAAAAGGACCGTGCCGATATTCTTGTGTGTGACCCTGCGAACTGCCAGCTGAGCGTCTACGCTTACGGCATTCGTAACGCCGGAGGCGGAATTGCGGTGAATCCGGACACCGGCGAACTCTGGTGTTCGGTGAATGAGCGCGACGCTCTGGGCGACAACCTCGTCCCCGACTACATCACGCACGTGCAGGATGGCGGATTCTACGGCTGGCCGTGGTGGTACATGGGAGCGCATCAGGATCCGCGCCATCAGGGCAAGCATCCGGAGTTGAAAGACAAAGCCATCGTGCCGGATGTTCTCTTGCAGCCGCACAACGCGTCGCTGGAGTTGACTTTCTACGAAGTGCCCCAGGTTTCCCTCACGCAGAAAGGCGGGTCGCTTTTCCGGCCGAGTATAAGGGAGATATTTTTGCCTCCGAGCACGGCTCCTGGAACAAAGCGGTGCGGGTGGGCTACGAAGTGATCCGCGTGCCGCTTCATCAGAAGGGTGACGCCAGCGGCGAGTATGAAGACTTCCTCACCGGCTTCGTGCTGCCAGATGGCAACGTGTGGGGGCGTCCGGTAGGCGTGACCGTGGCTGCGGATGGTTCCCTGCTGGTGAGCGACGACGGCTCGAACTCGATCTGGAGGGTCAGCTACACGGGAAAGTGAGTGGAGGCTTCTCCTAACGAAGACTTCTCCTGGCCTAAGTTGGGAAGGGCCGGGTAGTGGCCTACTAGCTACACCTTTCGGCCAAATCGAGTAAGATGCTAGAGCCCCTGCGCCGGGGCGCGCCATGGAAAACCCATCTTCCCCGAGAAAACTGGCAGGCCGTTACGAGGTCCGGCAGATCCTCGGCCAGGGTGGAATGGGGCTCGTCTACCGGGCCTACGACACGGTCGTGCGCCGCGAAGTCGCAGTCAAGACCATCCTCGACATTCCCGATCCCGCTTCCCTGCAGTTGTTCTACAAAGAATGCGATGTGCTCGCCTCCATGAGCCATCCCAATATCGTTGAGATCTTCGACATCGGAGAATTCGAGGAGGACGGCAAGAAAAAACCGTATTTCGTGATGCCCCTGCTTCCCGGCACCACGCTCGATCGTTTTATCCGCAAAGCCAGCCATCGTCTGACTGTGGAGCGCACCATTGACATCATTTCCCAGGCCTGCCGCGGCTTGCAAGCCGCGCACGAACGCGGTCTGGTCCATCGCGATCTGAAGCCGAGCAACATTTTCGTGATGGAAGACGACTCGGTGAAGATCATCGACTTCGGCGTGGCTCACATGGCCGATGCCCACACCACGCGGGCGCAAAAGGGCACCCTGCTCTATATGTCTCCCGAGCAGATCGAATTAAAGCCGCTGTCGCCGGCCTCCGACATTTTTTCGCTGAGCGTCGTCTGCTACGAAGCCATGACCGGCCGCAACCCGTTCCAGCGCACGCGGGCCGATGAAGTCGTCGACGCCATTCTGCATCACATTCCCCCGCTCGCGGCGGAACTGAATTCCACGATCAGTCAGCCCGTCAGCCGCGTGCTGCACAAGGCGATGGCGAAACAATCGTGGCATCGATTCGCCAGCGCGCGCGATTTCGGAGATACGCTGAATAAGGCTCAGCGCAACGAGGCCATAGAGTTTTTCGATCCCGAGCGCACGCGTCCGCGGCTGCAGCGTGCCACCAAAGCTTTGGAAGAAGGAGATTTCCAGTTTGCTGGAGAAATTCTTGGCGAACTCGAAGCCGAAGGCCACATGGACACTACCATTGGCTCTCTGCGCCGACAGCTCGACGGAGCGGTCCGGCGTAAGACGCTTTCGCAGTTGCTCGATGCCGCCCGCGCGCGCTTTGAGGAAGAGGAAGATCCGCTCGCTCTCCAGAAGTTGCAGGAGGCTCTGCAGATAGAACCTGACAATGCCACAGCGCTTACTCTCAAAAGCCGAATCGAAAACCGGCGCAGCGAACGCCAGATCGATAACTGGTATCGCCTCGCCCGGCAGCACATCGACAACCACGCCTACGCCCATGCCCGCGAGGCTTTGCAGAATGTTCTGCAACTCCGGCCTAAGGAGGCCCGCGCGCTTCAGTTGCTGGCCGAGGTCGATCGCCAGGAACTGGAATACAAGAAGCTGCGCCAGGAAAAAGAACAACTTCATCGCGCCGCCATGGAGGCCTGGCATAAAGGCGACGTCAGCAACGCCCTTGCAAAATTGGGCGTAGTGCTCGATCTCGACCGGCGCGCTCCGGATTCCATCAACCGCGAGACCGGCGCCAACTATCAGAGCTTCTACAACGAAGTGCGCTCCGAACACGACGCGATGAATACCGCGTATGCCGAGGCGCGCCGATATCTTACCGAGCACAACTTCCGCAAGGCCACGGATGCCTGTCAGACGTATCTGGCCAAGTATCCCAACAACGCCATTTTCCAGGCCCTCAAGTACGACATCGAAGAACAACAACGCCAGGAGCTTTCGGCTTTCGTCGCCTCCGTCGATCGTCAGGTGGAAGCCGAGCCAGATCTCGAAAAGCGCGTGAACATTTTGCGCGACGCGCTCGATCTCCATCCCGGAGAGTCGCATTTTGAGCGGGCATTTCGCCTGGTGCAGGACAAGCGCGACCTGGTCAACTCCATCGTCGCCCGCGCGCACCTGCACGAAGAGCAGGGAGCGTATGGTGACGCGTTGAACGATTGGGAGATCCTGCGCACCATCTACAGCCAGTATCCCGGATTGACCTTCGAGGTCGAGCGCTTGCAGAAGCGGCGTGAGCAGCAGACGCGTATCGAATCCAAAACGCGTCTGGTCGAACAGGTCGACGCCTGCTTGCATTCCAGCGAATACGCGCGTGCCTTGGACTTGTTACAAGAGGCAGCCGCCGAATTCCCCAACGATGCCGAACTGACGGAGCTTGAAAAGCTCGCGCAGGATGGCGTCAAGCGAAAAGCTGAGGCTCACCGCCTCATGATCGAGGGCCAGGAGCTTTGCGCACAGCAGAAGTCCACCGAGGGGATCAAATTGCTCCGCGAAGCCTATGAGATGGATGAAAACAATTCTCTGGCTCGCGCGGTTCTGGCCAACAGCCTGGTAGAACACGCGCGCTCCATCGTAGAAAGCGATTGGCGGGAGGCCGAGAAGCTGGCTCGAGAAGCTCTGGACTTGAATCCAGCGCATCCCATGGCGAAAACCATCCGAACCCTGATTCTCGACCAGAAGAAGGAAACCTTCATTGAAGAATGTGTTTCGCAGGCGCGCAAGCTGCAAACTGGCACGGATCTTGCGGGAGCCTTGTCTCGCATAGAAGAAGGATTGTCGGTATATCCACGCGAGCCACGGCTGATTCAGATTCAGGAAACGGTTCAGCGCGATTTCCAGGCTCAGCGCCGCCAAACCCGCCGCCGCGATCTGGAAGAGTTGCGGCGCATTGAGAGTGAAATTGATGCCGCCGCGGATGCCGCGTCGAGGCAGGCCTTAGGGGAACGCGTGCGAGCGGTGGCGGAGAAATATCTGGATGATGGAGAAGTCCTCTCGGTCGCGAATGGTCTGCTTCACCGACTGGGCCTGCTCGAAGTTGACCGAAAGATTACGACTCAGTCGCCCGATAGCGACAGCGCGACCCTCACCTACAACACTCCGCCAGCCAGTACGCCTCCGTCTTTGCTGGAGGCGACGAGCAACATTGCCGCGCCTCCGGTTTCCGCTGCCGCGATTCCCGGCCCGCCCGAATTAGCCGATCTTCCCGCAGCGCCTGTTCCGCCGGCTCCTCCAACGCTCCCACCGTCGGCGCCGGTCGCAGCTTCCGCGGATAAGCCTCCTGCAAGAGCGCCCAAAGCGCCAGCTCGAGCGACCAGCCTCAAGCAGTCCGCGGGACCGCCGCAGCGTTACACAACCATCATCCTCGCTTCGGCTGCCGCGATAGTCCTGGCCGGAGTGATTTTTCTATTCGTACGGAGACATCACGCTACGCCAGCCACTCAAGCCCCGGAAGCGGCTGCGCCAGCAGTCGCGGCCCCGGTGGCGCCTCCGCCCGCGCCGTCTCTGCCGGTAGTGAAGCTCTCTTCTGACACCGGCAAAGGAAAGGTCACATTCGACGATCAGCCGCCTACCGAATTTCAGGATGGACAATGGTCTCTCGATCAGATTCCCAGCGGCGAACATAAGCTGACCTTCGAAGGACCGAAGGGAGAAGCCTCCTTCACTTTCTCGACCGATGCGGGAGCGGCACCCGCCGTCAAAGGCCCCATCGCAGCCAAAGGCGTATTCGCGGTTGTGGTGAGCGGCATGGCTGACCACTTGCATGTGTATTCCAGCGACGCCGCTGCCAAGGTCGGCCTCGATGGCCAGGCTCCGCTCGACGTGCCTCAGGAGGGTCTCGACTTGGCTTCCGTCCCCACCGGCGCTCACCAGCTAGCCGTGACCCGCGGCAAAGACGAATACAAACTCGATATTGACGCCGGACCAGCACCCGCGCTGAACACATTCCTGGAGTCCGGCCAGGACCTTGGCACTCTCGTGGTGATCACCGGTCAAGATAAAGCAAGAATCTTTCTTAACGGAAAACTTCAGCCGCAACCCACCGAGGGCGGCCAGTTGCGCATCCCGAATCTCGAACTCAAGGACTACGTTGTGCGAGTGTCCAAGAGCGGCTTCCAGGATCTTCCGGAGCAAAAGATCCGGATTCATAAAGGCGGGCAGACCAAGGTGACTTTCAATCTGCAGCCCATACTGGTTTCGTCTTCCCTGACCATCCAGGGCGGAGTTCCCGGTGCCACAGTTCTCATCGACCAGACTCCGGTCGGAACGGTGCGCTCTGATGGCACGCTCACCGTAGCGAGCGTGAACCCCGGAGATCACACGGTTGAATTCCGCAAAGACCGATTCAAGCCCCGGCAGATCAAGAAGCACTTCGTGGTTGGACAAGCCGTGTCTCTCGCCGCCGCGGATGCGGCACTGGAGGCTTCTCCCGGCGAGCTGAAAATCACCTTCACCCCAGCCGACGCTCAGGTGACGCTCAACAAAGCAGGCGAGCCTCCGACGAAGGTAAGCAGCGGCGGCGCGCTGAGTTTGCCCGCCGGTTCCTACACTCTCACCGCCAAAACAGCGGACAACTTCACTCGTTCCGCCTCAGTAGAAGTCACCTCCGGTCAGTCGCGCAGCCTGGATTTGTCTCTCTCGCCCAGCGGCATGTCGAAGTGGGATGATCCCGCAGGCTGGAAGCAGGAGAAAGGTCCGTTCGTTCACAAAGGCGGCGACTTCGTGATGTACGGCGTCTCGCCTGCGACGGGCACGTTTGTTTTTTCGGCGATGCTCACCAAGGGTCACCGCATGCAGTGGATGCTCAATTGCACCGACGCCAACAACTACATCCTCTTCCAGATGGACGACAATAATTTCTACCGCACGGTGATGAAGAACGGTCAGAAGGGCGACGAGACCAAGATTTCCCACAAGGTCGACAAGAAAAGTTTCCGCACACTGCAGATCCGCGTGGGACCGAATGAGATTGTCCACCAGATCAGGCAAGGGGACGCCTGGGTTGTTCTGGACCGCTGGACTCAGCCCGGAAGCAATCTAAGTCTCGGCAAGTTTGGCTTCTACATTCCAGGCAACGACCAGATCGCGCTTTCAAGCTTCAGTCACTACGTTGACCTGAACCTACGCTAGCCCAGCGTGTGCTGCGGATTGCCGATCGCTGCGACCACGTCGCGAAGAAACTCCGCCGCCCGCGCGCCATCCGCCACACGATGATCGCTCGAAAGCGTCAAGGTCATCATGGGGCGGACTCCGGGATGGCCGTCCACCGGCACAACACGGTCTGCGATTGCTCCGACCGCCAGAATCGCGGCTTGGGGCGGGACGATGATCGCGGTGAAAGCATCGACCCCGTACATGCCAAGATTGCTGATGGTGAAAGTGCCGCCTTCAAGATCGGCGGGGCGCAGCTTGCCGCTCCGCGCGCGTTGCGCCAGGTCTCGCCGCTGCACCGCGACCTCGCCGAGTTCGACTTTACCGGCGTTGCGGATTACCGGCGCGACCACGCCATCGTCCACCGCCATCGCTAGACCAATGTTGATCTCGGCATTTGCGCGAACACCTTGGCTAATCCAGCTTGCGTTCATGCGCGGGTGCTTCTGGAGAATGCGCGCAACCAACGCAACCAGCAGGTCGGTATGCGAGAGTTTCACTCCGCGCGATTTTTCAATGTTGGGCCCGAGTTTCTGCCGCGCCTCGTTCAGCGCGCCTGCGTCCACTTCGCGGACGATGAAGAAATGCGGGACCGTCGTCCAGCTCTCGGTGGTGCGATCCGCCATCAGCCGGGAGATAGGCCTGCCGCCGACCTCAGCGGGCTTGGATTCAGCAGCGGCTTTGGATTCCGCGGCGGCGAGAATGTCGGATGCGAGGATTTCTCCGCCGGGGCCCGAACCGCGCACATTGGCGAGATTAACGCCACGTTCACCCGCGAGACGCCGCGCCTTAGGAGAAATCTTAATAGCGCGTGCGGCTTGGGTAGATGTCGCTTGGGCGGGAGGTTGATTTCCTGGGGCTGCAGTTGAAGTTGCAGAACCCGTCGTTGCGGCGGTAGTTTTTCTTCCCGATTCGACGGCGACTTCATCCGCCGGAGGAGTTTCTCCAGGACGTACGATCCAGGCAATGGTTCGGCCTACCGGCACTTCGGCCCCGGCCTGGATCTTGATCCCGGCGAGGACGCCGTCGCCGGGAGATTCGATCTCCATTACGGCTTTGTCAGTTTCGACCTCAAGCAGCGGCTCGCCCTTGATGACGGGCTCGCCCTCTTTTTTCAGCCACGCAATAAGCTTGCCAGTTTCCTGCGCCATTTCGAGCGCGGGCATAACCACACTGATCGCCATAGTGATTCGCGCTCTTTCAGTCCCCTACGCCCACTCGTTCCTGCCGCGCGCTCGCTTCGATCAACTCGCGCACGCGCTTGTTCGGCTTCGATTCGGTTTCCCGGATTGCGGGCAGCGGACCATCCACCGCGAAATAGTGTCTGCCGGCCACCAGAAGCTCTTCGGCGGGGAAGCGTGTGATGATCTCGTGGCCGGTTTCGGTGACCACGATTTCTTCTTCGATGCGGGCGGCGCTCCACCCGTCGGTCGAAGGCCAGAAAGTTTCGAGCGCGAACACCATTCCCGGCTTGATTTCGCAGGGGTGGTCGAGCGAGACGAGACGGCTGATCACGGGTTTCTCCCAGATCGCCAAGCCGATGCCGTGTCCATATTGGAGAGCGAAGCAGGCTTCCTCGTTGGGGAAGCCGAACTCCTGCGCCTTCGGCCACACGGAGGCGATCTCGGCTGTAGTGCGCCCCGGCCGCACCAGTTCAATCGCCGCGTCGAGATATTCGCGGCACCTTTTATACGCGTCGTTCATCGCGTGCGAGGCGTATCCGATGGTGAAGCAGCGGTAATAACACGTGCGGTATCCCATGTAGGAATGAAGAATGTCGTAGTACACGGGATCTCCCGGACGGAGCACGCGGTCCGAAAAAACATGGGGATGAGGATTGCAGCGCTCGCCTGAGATCGCATTCACCGCTTCCACGTACTCGGAGCCAAGATCGTAGAGCACCTTGCTCACCAGTCCCACCGCCTGGTTTTCGCTCATGCCCGGCTTCATGGCGCGATAAAGCTCGTCATACGCGGCATCGACCATCATCGCTGAGGTGTTCAGCAACGTGATCTCGTCCCGCGTTTTGATCAGCCGCGCTTCCGACATGAGCGCCTGCCCATCGACGACTTTGATTCCTTCTTTCTGCAAAGCAAAGAGCACCGGTAACTCGATGATGTCGATCCCCA
>CAVYVQ010000071.1:0-52557 GCA_963771895.1 uncultured Acidobacteriaceae bacterium
GCGGGGATGCAGCCGTCGTTTCTGATCGGCGGCATCGCGGAAAACTTCGGATCGAGCTTCCATCTGGGTCAGGGGAAACATTTCATACTGGAGGGCGACGAGTATGACACGGCGTTTTTCGACAAGGGCCCGAAGTTTCTGCATTACTTTCCGGACACAATGATCCTGACGTCTGTGGAATTCGATCATGCTGATATCTACAAAGATCTGGATGCGGTCGAGACTGCCTTCAGGCGACTAGTAAATCTGATCCCGCGGCGGGGCCGGATCGTCGCTTTCGATGGAATGGCGGGTGATGCCGCTGAGAGCGCCAGCCTCGAACGCTGCCTCAGCAAGGCATTCTGCCCGGTGCAGCGGTACGGCGCGGCCGAGCGCTCGGACTGGCGAATCACAAATCTCAAGTTGGAAGCGGGACGAACTTCATGGTCCGTGCATCGCGACGGACGGGCCTGGGCAGATCTTGAGTTCCCGCTCGCGGGCGAATACAACGTGTGGAACGCAACCGCGGCTGCGGCGCTGGCTGCGGCGTATGGCATCTCGAAAGAGGAGATTGCCTCGGCATTGAAGACCTTCAAGAGCGTGAAGCGGCGTTTAGAGGTCAAAGCGCAGGTGAACGGCGTTACCATCATTGACGACTTTGCGCATCATCCCACGGCGATTGCCGGAACTCTCAAGGCGTTGCGGGCGCGTTATGCGGGCGCGCGGTTGTGGGCGATTCTGGAGCCGCGCTCGAACACTTTGCGGCGCCGCGTGCTGCAGGGCGATCTGGCACGGAGTCTCGCGTTAGCGGACGAGGTAATCGTTGCGGGCGTCTTTCGTTCCGAGGCAGTGCCGGTGGATGAACGCTTGGAATTGCCGGAGCTGGCCGCGGATATTCAGACATATGGCCGGCGCGCGCGGTTGATTGCGGACGCGGAGGAAATTGTGCGGACGATCGCTCCGGAAATGCGCAGCGGCGATGTGGTCGCGATTCTTTCCAACGGCGGCTTCGGAGGAATCTACGAGAAACTGCCGGCGCGGTTGCGGGCGTTGTCGGGCGAGGCCGCTGTTACGAATGCGGCTAATGCGGCGGGGAAATAATGCGGCATTTAATCGTGACGAAAGGCCCGGCGCGCCAGGTTCTGCGCTTTTTTCTGCTTCTGTGGATCGCTCTCGCGCGATGCGGCGCGGCAACCAGCTACACAATTTCTCTGGCAAATTCCGAGCAGCATCTGGTGGAGGTGCAGATTCTGCTGCCGGAAGGCGCGGCCGAGCGGGAGTTGCAGCTTCCGGTGTGGAATGCGCTGTATCAGGTACGTGACTTCGCGCAATATGTGAACTGGGTGCGGGCAAAAGACCGCGCGGGCCACTGGCTCGCAGTGCGCGAACTGGATAAGAGCCGGTGGCAGATCGTCGGCGCACAAGGCGGCGCCGTGGTTGAGTATCAAATCTTTTTGGATTCGCCCGGGCCCTTCGGCGCGCAGTTTAATTCGCATCATGCGTTTTTGAATCTCGCTCAGGTTCTCATATATCCCGTGGACGCGCGGAACGGGCCGATGGCCGTGCGCTTCAGCCATCTTCCTGAGGGATGGCGCGTGGCCACGCCGCTGGCGTTGATGCCCGAGGGCGAATTCAGTTCGGAAAATTACGACCGGCTGGTGGATTCTCCGGTCGAGATCGGACTGTTCAAAGAATCGGATTTCGAGGAAGGTGGCGGACGTTATCGCTTGATTGTTGACGCCGAGCCGGGCGATTACGACATGGAGAAAATTGCCGTCATGCTGCACAAGATCGTGGCCGCCGCAACCAGTTGGATGGACGATCGGCCGTTCGACAGCTACATGTTTCTTTATCACTTTCCGCGCTCTCCGGCGGGCGGCGGCATGGAGCACGCTTACTCGACCGCCATCTCTCTGCATGCGGAGGCGCTAGCCCGCGCTCCAGAGGCCCTGGCTTCGGTGACGGCGCATGAGTTTTTTCATCTGTGGAACGTGAAGCGCATCCGTCCGCAGACGCTCGAGCCGGTGGATTACACCCGTGAGAATTACACGCGAGCGCTTTGGTTCAGCGAAGGATGCACCAGCACGGCAGCCGACTTCATCCAGCTGCGCGGGGGACTGCTCGATGAACGCCGCTTCGAGCAGGAAGTTGCATCCGGGATCGGTGAACTCGAGCGGCGTCCCGCACATTTGACGCAATCGGCGGAAGAGTCGAGCTTGGATGCGTGGCTGGAGGGCAACGCGTACTACCGGCGGCCCGAGCGCAGCGTTTCGTATTACAACAAAGGTGAGTTGCTGGGCATCACGCTCGATTTGGCGGTGCGCGAGGCCAGCCATGGGCAGGCGTCGCTGCGCGAGGTGTTTCAGTGGATGAATCAGAATTACGCAAAGAAGGGCCGGTTTTTTCCGGACTCGGAGGGCGTGCGCGAGGCTGCCGAGGCAGTAAGCCATGCGGATCTGCAATGGTTCTTCACGAAATATGTTTCCGGCACGGAGGAGATTCCGTGGAATGAGTTTTTCCGCATCGTTGGACTGCGTCTGATCGAAGGAACCAGCAAAGCGGCGGATGCTGGATTTGCGGCGTCGCGAAACTTCGATGGTCCTCTAACCGTGGCGGCGGTGACGGCGGGCAGTGACGCGGAGCGGGCCGGTCTGCAAACCGGCGAGGCGATTCTGGAAATCAATGGCAAGATGGCCGCCCAGGAATTCCCGGGGGAAATGTCGCGGCTTGCGCCGGGCGACATGATCGCGTTGAAGGTCCGCGGCAGGCGCGGTGGAGAGCGGGAGTTGAGGTGGAAGGCGGGCATCCGCGAAGAAAAGTCGTACGAGTTAAGAGACTTGGAGAAAGTTACCGCAGAGCAGCGGGCACGCCGCGCGGCATGGCTGAAAGGCGAGGCGGAGATTCCGCGGTAGCGGCGCGCGCGAAGTTGGCCACGCTCGTCCAGGGGAAAACCCGATTATGATTCGCACCATCGTGATGCTCACTTTCTGGGGGCTGGCCGCGCCCGTGGCGGCGCTGATCGGATTCCCCTGGACGTTCATCACGGGCGATATTCGCCTGCTGTATCGGATGTTCATGTTTGGCGCTTGGAACGGCGTTCGGCTGACCGGAGTGCGGGTGGAAACCGTTGGGCTCGACAAGCTTGACCCGGCGCGTACCTACATCTTCATGTCGAACCACGTGTCGAATCTGGATCCGCCCATTACGATTCCTTTGATTCCGCGGCGCACTTCGGTGATGGTGAAGAAAGAGTTGTTCAAGTTTCCGATCCTGGGGCGGGCGATGCGGATGGGGTCGCTGGTGCCGGTGGACCGTGGCAATCGTGACGCCGGCATCGAGTCGGTGCGCTTCTCAAAGCAGGTGGTCGGGCAGGGGCTCAACATGACGATTTACGTGGAAGGCCATCGCTCCTTCGATAGCAAGCTGCTGCCATTCAAGAAGGGACCGTTCTATCTGGCAATGGAGTGCGGAGTCCCGGTAGTTCCGGTGACGATCACGGGCACACATCACCTGATGCCGAAAGGAAGGTTCGCGATTAAGCCGGGAACGGCGACGGTGATCTTTCATCCGCCGATCGAGCCCAAGGATTTCGGCAGCCGGGAGTGTCTGATGCAGAAGGTGCGAGCGGCGATCGAGAGCGGACTGCCGGAGGGGTTCCGTGGGCCTGGCCCGGGCACACAATAGGGCAGTCCGTAATTGTTTTCAGTAACCTGCGAGTTTCATCCACAAGACTAACTGGGAGTAAAGAGTCGCGCTTATTCTTTCGGCGTCTTCGCTCGCAACGCCCGCGCCATCTCCGGCAACTTCGGCAGGAGGGCGGAATATTTCAACCACAATTTGTGATTGACCGCGGGAGCGCCGCTTACCAAGGCGCCGGCGGGAATGTCGTTCGCCACACCGCTTTGCGGCGTGACGATGGCGTTGTCGCCGACCTTGCAGTGGCCGACTACTCCTACCTGGCCGGTCAAAATCACTCGATTGCCAATTTCCGTGGAGCCGCCGAGGCCTGCCTGCGAGCAGAGCAGAGCATCTTCGCCAACCTGCGATCCGTGGCCGACCTGGACCAGGTTGTCGATCTTAACTCCGCGCCGGATGCGGGTTTCGCCGACGCTGGCGCGGTCGATGCAGGAGTTCGCCTGGATCTCAACATCATCTTCGATGACGACCGGGGCGGGCTGAGGAATCTTGTGCCAGTGTCCTTCGTGAGTCTTGGCGAAGCCGAAGCCGTCGGAGCCGATTACGACGCCGTTGTGCAGCAGCACGTTGTTGCCGATGCGGCAATTTTCGCGGACCACGGCGTGAGCGTGAGCAAAGAAGTTGTCGCCGATCTTTACCCCGCGATAGATAACCACGTGCGCCAGCAGCACGGCGCGGCTGCCGATCTCGACGTTCTCGTCGATGACCACGTAGGGGCCGATGTGGGCATCGCGTCCAATTTTCGCCGAGGGATGGACGACCGCTGTGGGATGAATTCCCGGGGCATAGCGAAGCGGTTGGTGAAAGAGTTCGAGGGCGCGCGCGAAACTGAGATAAGGATCCTCGACGCGCAGCGTGGCCGCCGGAATTGCTGGAAAGTTTTCGGCAACGATCACGGCTGCTGCTTTCGTATGCCGAGCTGCGGAGGCGTACTTGGGGTTGGCGACGAAGGTGATTTCGCCGGGGCCGGCTTGCTCGATGCCGTTGAGGCCGGTGATGTCGGTGTCGGGAGCGCCGTTTTCGAGGCGGGCGTTGAGGGCGGAGGCGATGGCAGAAAGTTTCATGGGTAATGGATAGACGCGAATAAATCGTACACCAGTGGCGAGCGGGCGCTCCGGTTGGTGGTGGATGAGCTTCGGTCGGGTAGGGGTTGCTGCCGGAACATTGGCGTAATGTTCCAACCGGAACATTCTAAAAATGGCGAAAATCAGCGGCGTAAGTTGTTGATTCCTCGTTGCGGATTTTGGGCGGAGCAATGGATTCAAGGGGTTAGGCTGTGGAAGAAATGTCTACTTTCGAGGGGGTCGGGTGTCTACTAAAGTAGACTTGACAGCCGCGCGACGTACTTTTTATGGTACGCGCTGCGGTTGTCGTGAGGCAAAGGCGGGGCGGTCCGGCGGTGCCACCTCTCACAAAACCCAGGGAACGTCCGGTGTCCCCGGGTAGTCCCGGCTTTCTAAGTAAATAGCTAGTGCACGATGAGCGTGAAACCGGTTTTCGAAGTTATCGAGCCGCTGCTCGCGGCGACCACCACATTGTAAGTTCCAGCCGGGGTGCCGGAGTTCGGGGGAGGACCCTGGTTGTTGTTTCCTCCTCCGCCACCTCCGCCGCAACCGGGGAGCAACAGAATTATGGCCAGCAGCGCCACCAAGAAGTAAATTGGAAAACGTCGCCGCGATCCGGCTACCAGCCCGATAGAAAAGAACGAGAGACTTGCGACGGCCAGGCAATGTGCCAAATATGTTTGCCGAGGGGATCGCAGCAGTGCCGAAGCCGCCATCGTCGTCACGGTAATCGTGTCGGTGGTTGTTGTGAGTACTCCGGTGGAGGTGATGGATGGTTGAGCGAACTGGCAGGTAGCACCGGCGGGAAGCTTTGAGCAGGAAAGTGTGATGGTCCCGTTGAATCCGGTGGAAGAGGTGACGTTAACGGCGGTTCCCCCTGAAGAACCTAGGGTCGAAATCACTACCGGATTCACTGCGTAGCCCGGGACCATGGCCAGGAATCCCGGCGTGATCGTGAAGGATTGGGACTGGGTTGTGGCGCTGGGGTTAAAGCTGGGATCGCCGCTGTAGCTGGCTGAGATGGTGTGGGTGCCGCTGTCGAAATCAAGGATGCCGTTGGGTGTGGCGGTATTGCTGCCGTTGTTGAGTTGGTTTCCGCTATTCAATTGGTACACACTGCCGTTCGGGATAGGGCCAAAGATGTCGGCGAAAGTGACACTTCCGGTGGGCGTGCCGTACCCTGACTGGCCGGCCACATCGGCACGTAAGTAGACAAAGCTTCCGAAAGGACCGCTCGTGAAGGGGATGCCGTTCCCCTGGGAAGTGAAAGTAAGCACGGAAAGGCTGGTCGCGCTCGGCTCTGGGGCAACCATGACTGTAACCGAGTTGGAATCACTGGGAGCGTAGGTGGCGTCGCCGGCATAGTGAGCGGTGACGGCATAGGGGCCCCCTCCGCCGCCGGAGAGTTGGTTGGTTGAGGAGACCACGGTGCTTGTGCCGCTCAACGGTAATGGTCCTACGCTGTTCCAGCCGGCTGGGGAATTTTCCAGCAAGGAAATGTCGCCGGTCGGCGTGCCCGTGCCACTGTTGGGAGTGACTGCGATATTCACACTCACGGGTTGACCGTGGATGATGCTAATGCTGTTGGTGTTGTTCAGCAGTAAAGACGTGCTCGTCGGGCTGAAGGTGACGGAGTTCCACTGATTCACAAGATTGGTGACGTTGACAGAGCCGAGGCCGGTAGTCTGATCGTAGCCGGGTGTCGCCTGGTACTGAGTGCCCTGCTCGCCGGGGACCACGTTGTTGCCGACTGTCACGTCGTTGAAGATGCAGGCGCCGGCAGGCAGAGTGGCGGTGTTAGACGCGTCGCACTGCGAGAGAGTGGCATTCTGGAACGCGGCCAAACGATAAAGTACGTAATTTGCTTGCCCCTGGCGAGGACCCTGAGCGGGATTGAGGTTGGCCATCTGTTGGTCAATGAGCGCCATGATGCTGGCAAAAGATGGCGCGGAGGCAGAGGTGCCGCTGACAAAGTAAACGAAGATCTCGCCCTGGTCATTGGGGAAGCAAGAACCTTCCAGGCACAGTAAATAAGGATCATGGCTTGCGGCGCTGAGAGAGACGTCGGGCAAGTCGCGGACTCGGTCGTTGGGAATGCCCGTCACTCGCGATTGCCAAACGGGTTTCGGGATGCCAGGTGTTGTGCCTCCGCCCTGGAGATTGCCCCCACTGGCGCCGCCACTCCCTGACCAAAGACCGACAGTTCGACCGCTCTGATTCCAGACATTTTCAGGGATGTAGGATATGGCGGATTCCTCCACTGGTGGTTCTGTCCCCCAGTACTTGCTAGTTTGTCCATTCTCGTTGAACATGGTGCCGCCCACAGCGACGTTGAAAGGCGTGGATGCGAGGAGATTGACGGAGATGGGGTGCGTCGCCGGCGGAGTAGAGGGATCATCGCAGCCCTCCGCCCCGTTATCTCCGGTGGATACAAAATACGTAATGCCCTGTGCGGCAGCTTGCTCGGCGAGCCCATAGCTGAATGCCAACTGTGCATCAGTGGCCAAGAGTTCACAACCGCTAAAGCTCTCCGTCATGATATCGGCGAAATTTTTCTCGACGATATACACCTCCGAGAGGTCAATGCCGTCGGTCGTATTGGTTGTGGCAGAGACGACCAGGTTCACATTCGCCCAGTAAGCAAGGGCGCCGGACCATGTGGAATCAAGCGTTGCTTCGCCTTCTTCGTCCCCGCCCAAGTCGCCGGGATCGGGGCCATTTAGAACGACGTTGAAAGGACCACCGGGCACGTTGAAGGCAAAGACGTGAAAATCTCCTACGTCTTGGCCGGGGGAAAGGCCGGGCAAGCCGCCGTACAGGTTGCTGCGCCCGACTACCCCGATGGTGACGCCTTGACCGTCGATGCCGTTGTTGTAGACAGGGTTGATGTTATAGATGACTGCGTAGTCTTCTGGTCCGAGTGCATTGAGTGATGGCTGGCCGTTCTCGGCTGGGAACGTAACCTGCGGTTTCTTCCCTGGAATGATCTGGGCCACAGCAGGTTCTTTCACCATGTGAATCTGCGGCTTCTTCAGGAAATTGTGCAGAGTGGCAATACCTGCGACTGCCGGCGTTAACGCCGTCGGAATCGAGGGGTCGCTGGAGTTTGCCCAGTGCTGTTCGCCGTTGACGACGTATTTGTGAATCGTGGTGTGGAACGCCTCCTGCACCTGACTGGCGGAGCCGGAGAATTCGAGCACGGTGCGGCCTTTGGTCGAGCCTACCTGGAATCCGTGCGCTTCGAGCCATGCGGTGACCGTCTGCATGTCGGCATCGGTGGGGCCGAATTGTTTGCCGTAGTCGGCTGGAGTTAGCCACTTGTGATAGCTGGGCGAGGATTTGTCCTGCTGGTTGTCGAGCAGCTGGCGCAGTGCGGATTCCTGCTGGGGGCTGCGCTTCAACACCAGGAGCATGCGCTGCATGGGAAGCGTGGCCGGGGCTGTGCCGAGGTCGAACTCGGAGCGCGCCAGGGGATGCGTGTTGCCTTTGAGAACGGTCAGTTGGGTTTCGTCCACGGGTTGGGTGATAAGGGAGCCGGGCGCGGCGTCGAGCAGAGCGGCTGGCTGCTGTGCTGTGGAGGGCTGGTTAAACGATAGCGCGCAGAAGATCGCCGCCAGCAGAGTTACGACAGGGAACTGCTTTGAAGCGGAAGAACGCAGGCTTCTCATGGCATCGACACCTCGACCCTGGAAGTAGCTAGCTCGGAGATACAGACGGGCCAGGGGAAGGCAGCCCAACCGCTCTCGCGGCGCAGGAGGTAAGACCTGCGCCCGTGAACCAGTGTTTTTACGTCAGGTTCCGGCGAAATGCAACTCAAGATTGCGATTCGGTAGTGTCTGCGCAGGCACTACCCGTGGTTCGGGCCACTCTGAGTTGTCGACTACTCAAGTGGCGTCGGGCAGGTGAGCTGCGCGGTTCCGACGATAGTACAGCCTCCGCCGCAGGCAGTAATGACGGTGCATTGGGTGGGATCGAAAGCAAGGACGGAGTAGGTGGTGGATTTGGGGCCTCCGCCCACTACATTCGCACACTGAGCCAGGCCTGCGGTGGTGACAGTCACGTCAGTCGTGGTCGAGTTTTGATAACACACACCCCACGTCGCCGGCTGCGGCGTCACTGTGTAGGGCGAGGTGGTGTAATGGCCGGTGGCGATGAACTGCACGTCTCCGCCGATGGTGAGCGCGGTGGCGGTTGCTGGACTGACGGTGATGGACTGGAGTTGGCCGGTTGAGTTCGACATTGAATTTGCGCCGCAGGACAACGCCAGGGACGTAGCCAGAACCAGCGCCAGAGAAGAGGCCAGAGAAGAGAAGGTGAGGCGGAGCTTTTCGATAACTCCCTCCTGGGAATTAGAACCCGGGTGCGGGCTGGGGGTTGCAGGAAAAAGGTTAACAGTTGAGATGGTTACAGGTACAGAGGTCCTTCGTCGGGAGTCGTGCGCATTGCGCGCAGGACTCCGCTTCCTCAGGATGACAAATCGCGCTTGCTCCTCGTAATTGCTAGAAATATGGCATCCGACGGAAATTCCCTGCGAAGCCCGGGATTCTGCAAAGGTGTTAGGGATCCTTCGACTGCGCGCGACGGCTCGCGGGGCTCGCCGTCGTGCTCCGCTCAGGAGGACAGCACAAGACTTGTGGATGACAATTGGAAACCTATTCTTCAAACAAGGTAACTTGGCGCTGGTCGTCGGTCGGGCCTCGGCGGGGGCGGCGGGTAGCGCCGATTACGGCCAGGACCGTTAGCGATTCCAGGGCGGTGCGGGGGACGAAGATTCTTTGGGTGTTGGAGCGTTGGTCGGGAGGGTTGACCAGATAGCCTTCCGGCAGGTTTTGGGTCAGGTCGGAGGGCATGAGGCCTTCGAGGATTTCGTTGTCTCTGAAGCGCAGGCGCACCCATAGGCCTTCGGAGCGGGGACGGGAAGTGAAGGTTTTACGGGTGAGCGATTCGGAGTCGCCGAATTCGCGGACGAAGTAGACGCCCTTGATCTCACGGAGGTCCATGGCAACAACGTTTCCCGAGGTGTTCAGTAATTCGAGTTTGCCCTCGTTGACGAACTGGGTGGGAGAGACGTAGCCGGAGACGGAATCCCGGTCCATCTTGCGGACGATGACTTTCTTGTGGGTCGAGGGCATGGGTCGGGCTGCGGGCTTCGGCTATCGGGCTCCTCGGCGGCCGAAAGCCGCTGTGTAAGTTAGGGAAATCCGCCGGCGCGGCTTGAAGCCGCCGCCCTTTCAAGGCAAAATCAAAGTGAAGCTCAAACAGAGTTCCCTAGTCAGCCCATTCTCGCACTAAATGGGAAGAAATCGTGCGAATCCACGTTGGCAGTAGCCAAAATGTAAACCTTGTGTTATTCCTTTAGGTTGACTTGTCTCGACTAAACTCAGGCTAAGTGCTTTGTACTTAATGGCTTGAGTATTGATTGGTGCTGAAGGTACTGGTCTGGGCGCCAGCAGTCTGTGGAAATCCTGTGGAAAACGTTAGTGCGGGCTGGATTGCGTCTGCGGTGGGCAGGTAAGGATGCGAGCCAAACGCGCGAGTACTGTGCCGCAAAAAAACGCGGCACATCGCGCGCCTAGATCCTTCGCTGCGCAAAGGACGCTTGCTCAGGATGACAATCCAAAAGGTGCCGTGGTTGCTTGACTTGGAACGCTTGACGACGAATGGCTGATTACATTTACACCATGGAAATCCGGTTGACGCCGGATCAGTTGAAAGGCGTCAACCTGGTGCAAGACATAGCCCGCGCCGCGGGAATGACTCTCTACCTGACCGGAGGCGCGATTCGCGACATCATCAGCGGGTTCACGATCCGCGACCTGGATTTTACGGTCCAGGGCAATCCCCTCAAACTGCAAAAGGATTTTGAACGGGCGGGCGCGCAAATCGCGGGCCACGATGAAGACGTGCGCACGCTGTTTCTGGTGTTGCCGGGGAATGTGCGCGCCGAGATCGGCATGGCGCGGACCGAGGAGTACGAGAAGGTGGGCAGGCCGCCGGTGATTTCTCCGGCCAGCATTCAGGAAGATCTGCGCCGGCGCGATTTCACGGTGAACGCCATGGCGCTGTCGCTGAATGAAGGGTCACGCGGGCTGCTGCTTGATCCGTTCAACGGCGTGGCGGACATTGAAGCGAAGCTGATCCGCATCCTGCACAATTATTCGTTCCTGGAAGATCCATCGCGGCTGATCCGTGCCACGCGTTTCGCAGCGCGCTTTCATTGGCCGATCGAAGAGCGTACGCAGCAGCGTTACAACGCGGCCAAGGAAAACAATTACATCGAGCACATTTTGCGCAGCTCCGTGGGACATGAGATTGCGCAGTTGGCGCATGAAGACGATCCGCTGAACGTGGTGCGTGCACTGGAAAAGGAGGAGTGGCTCAAGGTGCTGCATCCGCACTGGACGTCAGCCAAGGTGGATGCAAACGGGCTTGGGCAGTTGATGAAAACGCGCCAGCAGATGGTGGACCTGGGCTATACCGTCGATCCCCGGCGGCGGTGATGCATTTTCTGACTGCGCGGCTTTCCGATAAAGAGATTGCGGATTTGCGGCGGCAGATTCCGCGCAAGGATCTGGTCGAGTCGTGGCGCGACATCGAGGATCACGCCAAGGAACTGGCGAAGCGGCTCACCGGGAAAGAGGCGGCGACGCCGTCGCGCACGTGGAATCTGTTGTCGGCTGCGCGGCCGGAGATGATCTTGTTTCTGGCAGTGACGGCGCGGCATCAGACGGTGGCGCAGAAGATCAAGAACTTCCTGACTAAATGGCGGCAGGTACAGCAAAGCATTCCCCTGCCCGAGATGACGGAGTTGCTGATCACTCCTGCGCTGCCGGAGTATCCGAAGATTGCGCGCGACGTGTTCATGCTGTTGCTCGATGGGAGACTGCGGTCGCGGACCGAGACTTTGAAATTTCTGAAGCCGTTTGCGCCACCCCCGCCGCCTCCGCCTCCACCACCCAGGCGCGGGCGCGGGCCGAAGGCAGCTGCCGGCGCCGCTGTAACGGAAGTAGCCGGAAAGAAAGGCCCGACAGCGAAGGGCAAGGGGAAAGCTGCGGTCGCGGCGCTGGCAGCAGCAGTTCCGGCTCCCCCGGCCAAGCCCGAGGCCAAGGCGAAACCGGCAGCGAAGAGCAAACCAGAAGCTAAGGCGAAGCCAGCCAAAGCGCCGTCCAAGCCGAAGCGTTCCGCTAAACCGGCGGCCAAACGGCCTGCTAAGAAAGCTGCTATAAAGAAAACCAAGAGGAAGAAGCGATAAGCGCCTTGTAGTCCCAATGCCAGCACTGTCCTGGTGGATCGTCGCTAATTCGTTCCCGGGACGACACTAATTTCTGGATCGCACGGCCTGAATCGGGCATATAATGGGCATATGCATCGACTGCTATTCATTGCGGCGTTCGTGCTCTTGCTTGTATGTGCGCCGCTTTCGGCGCAACACGGTGGAGGCCATGCGTCCGGTGGCGGACACGGCTTTGGCGGCGGGCACGGCGGGTTCAGCGGCGGTCACGCTTTTAGTGGTGCGACTCTGCATCAGGTTTCGCGGCGCGTCCATCCGCGCGCGGCGGCTTCGCTTCACGCCCATCATTTTCGTCTTCGTCTCGCGGCTTCAACCGTTCTGGCGGTGTGCGATTTCGAACCCGCGGCTTCAGGAACAACTGCTTCGGTCACGGTGTTTATGGCTACCCGTGGTTGTATGGCGGGATCTACGATCCTTACTGGTGGTGGGATTCTGGTTCGTCGTACGATCAGGATCAGCAAACGACATTGGCTTGGCGAACGAGATGAACCAGCAGAGCCTCGAAGAACAGAGGGCGCGCCAGGAGAGCGATCAGGATGTTTATGCGAGGTCAGCGCCTCCGCCGCCGCGCGACAAAGAACGCACGGAGGCCGTGCCGGCCACGGTGCTGGTTTTCCGGGATCAGCACAAACAGGAAGTGCAGAATTACGCCATCGTAGGCCAGACTCTGTGGAATTTTGCTCCGCAGCATACGCAAAAGATTCCGCTCTCGGACCTCGACCTTCCGGCCACCACCAAGGCGAACGACGAGCGCGGAGTAGATTTCCGCTTGCCCACTGTGCGCGAAGGGCAATAGCAAATCCCGCGGAACAACCTCTCTGTGGATAACTTGCCGTTACTTTGCGCGCGTTTCCCGTTAGAATGGCGACGTAAAGAAATTGATGATTATTGATTGCCGATTGAAGAGCCTGCGGGCGAGCATTTTAATCGGCAATCAATAACCAGCCATCCACAAATATCCTGAGCGCTATGTCCCAATTCGTCCACCTGCACCTGCATACCGATTACTCCCTGCTGGACGGCGCCTGCGACGTAGAAAAACTTTGCCAACGCGTAAAAGAGCTGGGCATGCCTGCGGTCGCGATGACCGACCACGGAAATATTTTCGGCGCGGTGCATTTTGTCAACGCGGCGCATAAATACGGAGTGAAGCCGATCGTCGGCTGCGAACTTTACATCTGCAAGAAAGACGATCACAACATCGAGCGCACGCCGCCCGACGGCGATACTTACAACCATCTGCTGGTGCTGGCCGAGAACGAAGAGGGCTACCGCAATCTGGTTAAGATCACGTCGGAAGCCTCGCTCCACGGCTTTTATTACAAGCCGCGGGTTAGCAAGAAGTTTCTGGCGGAGCACTCGCGCGGGCTGATCGGGCTTTCCGGATGCTTGAAGGGTGAGGTCGCGGAGCGGTTGATGGAAGGGAATTACGACGCTGCGCGCGCGGCGGCGGGAACCTTCTCCGACATTTTCGGCAAAGAGAATTTCTTTCTTGAAATTCAGGATCAAGGGCTCGCGATGGAGCGCAAGATCAATCCGAGCCTCTTCCAACTGGAGAAGGATCTGGGGCTGCAGCTGGTGGCGACCAACGACAGCCACTATCTGTGCGAGGACGATGCGCCCGCCCAGGATGTGATGCTCTGCATCCAGACGGGCAAATCGATTCACGACACGGCGCGGATGAAGTTTGAGGGCGCGCAGTTCTTCGTCAAGAGTCACGGGCAGATGTATCGAGGTTTTCAAGGATTCGCCCGAGGTTTTGACGCGCACGCTTGATATCGCCGAGCGCTGCAGCCTGCGCCTGGAAAAGATAGCGACACCGTTCCCGCAATTCGAGGTTCCACCCGGCTATACGATTGACAGTTATTTTGAGCATGTTTCCCGCGAGGGTTTTGCGCGACGCATGGAGACGCTGCGGCCGCTGCACGACCAGGGAAAGTTGAAGCACCCGATTTCGGACTACGAGCAGCGGCTGGAGCGGGAGCTGGCGATCATCCAGCAGATGAAGTTTCCCGGGTATTTCCTGATCGTGTGGGACTTCATCCGCTACGCGAGAGAGCGCGAGATTCCGGTGGGACCGGGGCGCGGGTCGGCGGCGGGTCGCTGGTTTCCTACGCGCTGGGCATTACTGATCTCGATCCGCTGCAGCATGAGTTGCTGTTTGAGCGCTTTCTGAATCCCGAGCGCGTGTCAATGCCGGATATCGACATCGATTTCTGCATGAACCGGCGCGGCGAGGTAATCAACTACGTCACGCAGAAATACGGCCGCGACAACGTGGCGCAGATCATCACGTTCGGCACGATGGCGGCCAAGGCGGCTATCAAGGACGTGGGGCGCGCGATGGACATCCCATATAGCGATGTGGACCGCATCGCGAAGATGATTCCGGCGCAGCTCAACATCACGCTCGACCAGGCCATCGAAGATTCGCCGCAACTGCGCGAAGCCATGGAGAAGGATGGGCAGATTCGCGAGTTGATCCAGACCGCGAAGAAGCTGGAAGGAATGGTGCGCAACTCTGGAGTTCACGCCGCTGGAGTCGTGATTTCACCGCGTCCTCTGACCGAACTTGTCCCGCTGCACAAGACCAAGAACGACGAAATCGTGACCGCCTTCGACATGGTCGCCATCGAGAAGATGGGCCTGCTGAAGATGGATTTTCTCGGGCTGACCACGCTGACGATTCTCACCGACGCACTGAAGCTGATTGAGCAGACGCGCGGAACACCGATTACTCTCGAAAATGTCCCGCTGGACGATGCGGAGACCTATCAGAAAGTCTTCTACAAAGGATTGACCTCGGGCGTATTCCAGTTTGAATCGCACGGCATGCGGGACGTGTTGCGCAAGTACCAGCCGAATTCGATTGAGGATCTTACAGCGCTGAACGCGCTTTATCGACCAGGGCCGATTCAGGGCGGAATGATCGACGATTTCGTCGACCGCAAGCATGGGCGCAAGCGAGTGGAATACGAACTGCCGGAGTTGAAGGAGATTCTCGAAGAGACTTTGGGCGTGATCGTGTATCAGGAGCAGGTGATGCAGATCGCGAACCGGCTGGCAGGTTACTCGCTGGGTGAGGCCGATCTGCTACGCCGCGCTATGGGCAAGAAGAAGGCTGAAGAAATGGCGCAGCAGCGCGAGCGCTTCGTCGAAGGCGCGGCCCAGCGCAAGTTTCCGCCGAAGAAGATCGAGAAGATTTTCGATCTCATGGCGCAATTCGCGGGATACGGCTTCAACAAGTCGCATTCCGCTGCTTACGCTCTGCTGGCCTATCACACGGCGTATTTGAAGACGCATTATCCGGTCGAGTTCATGGCGGCTCTGCTGACTTCGGTCACGGGCAGCACGGATGATGTGGTGAAGTACATCAACGAATGCCGCGAGATGGGCATTGCCGTGGAAGCGCCGGACATTAATGTATCGGATGCGAACTTCACGCCGCATGGAGAGGCGATTCGCTTTGGGCTGGCGGCGGTGAAAAACGTCGGCGGCAACGCGATTGAATCGATTGTCACAGCGCGGAAAAGGTTGGGGCGGTATAAGTCAATCTACGAATTTTGCGAGAACGTCGATCTGCGACTTCTCAACAAGCGCGTGCTGGAATCGTTGATCAAGAGCGGCGCGATGGATTCACTGGGCCGGCGCTCTCAATTGATGACCGTCCTGGATCGCGCCATGGAGCGCGCCCAGAAAGCCCAGCGCGATGCGGAGTCGGGACAGCACGGGCTGTTCGGAGTCTTTCAGCAGGAAGAGTCCGAGGCGCACAATGACAAGCTGCCCAACATTCCTGACTGGGACGAGCAGGCGCGGCTCGCGGCGGAAAAAGAAATCCTCGGCTTTTTTATCAGCGGGCACCCGATGGAGAAATACAAAGACAAGCTTGAGGATCTGCAGGCGCTACGCATCGATGAGGTCGCGGCGATGACCAGGTCGACCGGTAAAGATGAGACCATCGCGACGGCCGGCATCATCGGCAACGTGCGCGTGCAGAAGTCGAAGCGGGGAGAGTTCTATGCGCAGGCCACGCTCGAGGACATGTCAGGGTCGATCGATATGATCGTCTTCCCGGAGGCGTACAGACGTCTGGGCGACAAGGTGAAGCTCGAAGTTCCGGTGCTGGTGAGGGCCGGCGTGAGAATCGAAGAAGGAGCCAATCCCAAAATTACGGCAGCCGAGATCATGCCGCTGGAAGAAGCCAAAGTTCCGCTGCCACGCGCGATTCGCATCCGCGTGCCTCTCGAAACTTCAGGTGAAGGTACGGTAGACGATCTACACACGCTTTTCAGCGAGCGCAAGGGCGAAGCGCGGGTGTTGTTTGACGTGGAACGCGCCGGGGATTTCATGGTGGTGATGGAAGCGGAAGGTTATAATGTGCTGCCAGATCGCAATTTTATCGCCCGAGTGGAACAATTGTGCGGGCGCGGCAGTGTGCGCGTGATAAGTTGAACGCGTAATCAGCCAGGACATGGAAGCATCCCAAAAAGCGCAGCAGGAATTGGAGCAGATCGAGCGGCAGGTGGCCTTGATCGAAGCTACCGCCGGGCAGAATGAGGAAACTCACCGCCAGCTCGCTAAACTTCAGGAGCGCGTTCACATTCTCAGAGAGGAAATGAAAGGCCTGCAGACCGCCTGGCAGAAAACGGAGCTGGCGCGGCATCCGCAGCGTCCGCAAACGCTCGACTACATCGAGCGGGTGTTCACGGACTGGAGTGAGATTCACGGGGACCGGGGTTTCGGCGACGATCCGGCGCTGGTTTGCGGCATGGCGCGTTTTCATGGCGAGGAAGTTCTGGTGGTCGGCACCCAGAAGGGGCGGGACATGAAGCAGCGCGTGTACCGCAATTTTGGCACGCCGCATCCCGAGGGCTATCGCAAGGCGCTGCGCGTGATGCAGGTCGCGGAGAAGTTTCGCAGACCAATTTTCACGCTGGTGGATACCGACGGCGCCTACCCTGGAATTCATGCGGAGGAGCGCGGGCAGGCCGAGGCGATTGCCTACAACTTGCGCGAAATGGCGCGGCTGGAAGTGCCCATCATCGCAACAGTGATCGGGGTGGGAGGCAGCGGTGGTGCGTTGGCGATCGCCGTGGCCGACCGCGTACTGATGATGGAGAACTCCATCTACTCGGTGATTTCTCCCGAAGGCTGCGCTGCGATCATGTGGCGGGATGCAACCAAGAAGGAGTTGGCGGCGGAAGCCATGCGCATCACCGCCACGGATCTCAGCGAACTGGGCTGCATCGACGACATTGTTCCTGAGCCTGAAGGCGGAGCGCACCGGGATCATGAAGCGGCAGCCAACTTGCTCGATGTCGGTCTGCAGAAGCACTTCGCGGAGCTGAAGAAAATCACGCCGTCAGAGTTGCTTGCGTCGCGATATAACAAGTTCCGCGCCATGGCGCAGTTCTTCAAAACTGGATAATCCCTCCGCAGTGATATTTTCTTCCAGCCTCTCGTTCCCAAATAGATTCCTCACGGCTTCGGGCGGGCAATTTGGCATGCTTCGGCCAAGCAATCGCCGTATAATGATATGTTTCCCCCAAGTGGATTTTGGGCGGCTCACTCCGCCCGTCAATTGAAGGAAGGTGTAGGGATGGCCACTACGGATGTCGCTCCCCAGGGTACGGGCGGGCAATTGGGACGCAAGCGCATTGTCAATGACATGAGCATTCAGGTTGCCACGGTGAATGGCTCAGGCTCGCAAAGTTCTAATACGGTCTTGTTGCGCGCCATCTTCCAGATGGGCGTGCCGATTTCGGGCAAGAACCTCTTCCCATCGAACATTGCCGGGCTGCCGACCTGGTATACGATTCGCGCCAACAAAGACGGCTATATTGGGCGCAAGAAGGAAATCGATTTCCTGGTTGCGATGAACGCCGAAACTGCGCAGGACGATGTGATGTCGCTCGCCGTCGGCGCTTCGGTGCTTTACGACGAACCCCTGGCTCTCGACAAGCTGCGCAACGACCTGGTTTTCTATTCGGTTCCCTACGACAAACTGGTGGCAGCGGTTTGTCCTGAGGCGAAGCTGCGCAAGCTGGTCAAGAACATGGTTTACGTGGGCGTGGTCGCTCAACTTCTCGAAATCGAAATGGGCGAAGTAGAGAAGGCGATCCGCAAGCAATTTGCGACGAAGGCGAAAGCCGCCAACCTGAATCTGGCCGCGGCGCAGGCGGGATTCGACTATGCGAAAGCCAGCCTGCAGAAGCGCGGAGCCTTTTACATCGAGCGCATGAACAAGACCGCGGGCAAGATCATTATCGACGGAAATTCGGCCGCGGCTCTCGGTTGCATGTTTGCCGGATGTACGGTGGTCACGTGGTACCCGATCACGCCGTCGTCTTCGTTGGTGGAGACGATGATCGAATACATGAAGGAGTACCGCATCGGCCCCGACGGCAAGGCGACGTTCGCTATTGTGCAGGCGGAGGACGAACTGGCTGCGATCGGCATGGTGATCGGCGCGGGTTGGGCGGGCGCGCGCAGCATGACGGCAACGGCCGGCCCGGGCATTTCGCTGATGTCAGAGTTTTCCGGCTTGGCTTATTATGCGGAAATTCCGGGCGTGATCTGGGATATTCAGCGCGTCGGCCCTTCAACCGGCCTGCCCACGCGCACTTCCCAGGGTGACATTCTTTCGACTGCGTTTCTTTCGCACGGCGACACCAAGAACATCATGCTGATTCCGTGCTCGGCGGCGGAGTGCTTCAGCATGGCTTCGGACGCCTTCAATCTCGCGGAGCAATTCCAGACGCTGGTTTTTGTCATGTCGGATCTGGATCTGGGCATGAACAACTGGATGTCCGATCCGTTCGAATATCCGACTGCGCCGATCAAGCGCGGCAAGGTTCTCAGCAAAGAAGATCTGGAGAAGTTAGGCGGGTTTGCGCGCTATAAGGATTTGGATGGCGATGGCGTGGGTTACCGCACGCTGCCGGGAACGGACCATCCAGCCGCGGCTTACTTCACGCGAGGCAGCGGGCACAACGATAAATCCAACTACAGCGAGCGCCCCGACGACTACGAAAACAACATGGAGCGGCTCAACCGCAAGTTCGAGTCGGCTCGATCCTTTGTTCCAAGGCCGGAAATTCAAAAGGGCGCGAACGCGAAGATCGGCATCATTGCTTATGGCACCTCGCATTGGGGAATCATCGAAAGCCGCGATCAGTTGCGCAACGAGTATGCGATTGAAACCGACTATCTGCGATTGCGGGCTTACCCTTTCACGAGGGAAGTGCACGACTTCATCGAGCAGCACGAACGCGTCTACGTGGTCGAGCAAAACCGCGACGCGCAGATGCTCAGCCTGCTGAAGCTGGATCTGAAACCGGAGCTGATCACGCGACTGCGGAGCATCAGCCATCTCGACGGACTGCCGCTCGATGCGCGTTCCGTCACTGACGAATTGAGCACCATGGAGGGTAAGTAATGGCGACCACGCCTGCTGCTGAACCGAGATCTCCAGAACCAAAGACGAACCATATTGGCTTGACGGTGATTGACTACAAGGGCGGCAAGACCACCCTGTGCGCCGGCTGCGGCCATAACGCCATCTCCGAACGCATTATCGAAGCCATGTATGACATGGGCGTGCAGCCGGAGCGGGTTGCGAAGTTGAGTGGGATCGGTTGCTCGTCGAAGAGTCCGGCTTATTTCATGAACCGTTCGCACAGCTTCAACTCCGTGCATGGACGCATGCCGTCGGTGGCCACTGGCGCGATGCTGGCCAATCGCAATCTGATTGCGCTCGGCGTGAGCGGCGACGGCGATACCGCATCGATCGGCATCGGCCAGTTTGTTCACCTCATGCGCCGCAATCTTCCGATCATTTACATCATTGAGGACAACGGCGTGTACGGCCTTACCAAGGGCCAGTTCTCGGCCACCGCCGATCTGGGATCGAAGCTGAAATCGGGAGTGATCAACGATCTGCCGCCGATCGACACATGTACGCTCGCCATTCAACTGGGCGCGACTTTTGTTGGACGGTCGTTCTCGGGCGACAAGCGGCAGCTGAGCACCATGCTGAAGGCCGCCATCGCGCACAACGGCACGGTGATGCTCGATGTGGTTTCGCCTTGCGTGACGTTCAACGATCACGAGGGTTCGACCAAATCCTACAAATACGTGAAGGATCACGAAGAGACTTTGCAGGAAATGAGCTTCGTACCTCACTTCGAAGAGATTGACGTGGAATACGATCCGGGAACGACGGTGAACGTCACCATGCACGATGGCTCGCACCTTCAACTGCGTAAGCTTGAGGAAGACTACGACCCGACTAACCGCATTCAGGCCATCACGCGCCTGACCGAAGCGCATGACAAAGGCGAGGTGTTGACGGGACTGTTTTACGTAAACACGAAGTCGCCCAGCTTCCTCGAAATGCTGAACATGGTCGATCAGCCGCTCGCCAGCTTGCCGGAATCAATGACGCGACCGGGCAGGGAAGCGCTGGAAGCAGCGATGGAAGAATTGCGGTAGGCCGGCTTTCGGCTTCGGCTGCTGGGCTTCGGGCTTCAGCAAAACCTTTGTCATTCCGAACTGGGCCGAAGGCCCGGTGAGGAACCTGTGTTCGTATGCGGTGCCTCGGCGCTCGCGGAGCTTATTTCGCGGTCGCGCTTCCCGGCTGAAGACCGAGCCCCGAACCGTAGTACTCCGCCAGGGCATGCCTCTCCTCTTCCGTAAGCAGCGCTGCGATAGTGCGCATGGGCATGTTGATGTCGTTGGCGCGGATCTGGCTTGCGAATTCTTCGAGCTGTTTCAGGATGTAATCGCCATTCTGGGTGGTGAGCGTCGGAGCTCCGGGACGAGAGGCCACCGGACCATGGCATGCTTGACACGGCGGAATGCCACGCTCGCCGTCTCCAAACGAAACCAGATGCGATGCGACCGCCGCACGATTGGGATCGGGCCGGGATTGGGGAAAGATTCGGTTGTCCTGCGGATCGGCGAAGACGGGCAGCTTGGCGTAATAAGCGACGACATCCGCTTCGTCACGGGGCGAAAGCGACGCCGCTATCGGATCCATGGTGTGAGAAAGCCTTTTACGGGTCCGAAAATCTTCCAGTTGCTTCCAGATTGCGAGCTTGTTGATGCCCGCCAGGTTCGGGGTTGAGGCGACGGCGCTGAATCCTTCCGCACCGTGACAGTGATCGCAGCGTTTGGCGAGGAGCATGCCCTGAAAAGCGTCTCCGGAGGAAGCTGCCGCCATCGTCTCCGGCGTCCAGGCTACATAGGAAGGGACGCGGTCGGGAGAATTGTCCCGAGCCTGGAGCAACAGCGCGCTCACGGCCAGCACGAATAGAGTACCTAAAGTTATCGTGGCGGTGAGGCGCGGAAGACTCGCGGCACGTCGCTTATTGCGCGGCACAGTTTCCCCTTTCTCCAGGCTGCAAGGCAGGGAACCGGTCGCGAGCTACGACTTTCAACCCGGATCGCATAGCATAGTGTCCTGCGCCGCAAAATTCGCGGCAAGTCGTCTTGTATTCACCGGCACGAGGAAACTGAAGCTGCGCCTCGCTGATAGTACCGGGCAACACCTTGACAGCATAGTCGGTACCATCAAAGGTGAGGGAGTGGACGGCATCGGCGCTGGTAATGCGGAGATGAACCGGAACTCCGGCAGGAACCAGAATGCAATGCGGGATGAAGAGGTATTGCTGCGCGATCATGCGCACCGTGACCGAGCCGTCAGGCCGCTGCTCGGTTCCAAGATTGTTCTCTACGAACTCCCCAGAGAGGTGAAGCGACAAAGCGTCGACATGGCGAGAGCCGTTCAGAAAACGCAGAAGCGGAACGTCGATCTGATAGTAGCGGGTGGCAGGGATCAGGCACAGAACCAATATCCAGAGCAAGAACGTTCGCAGCTTTCGCCAGTTCACAGGTCGCTCGATCCGCGTCGATTATACAGGGGCTGAAGCCGCATTCTCTTTGCGTTTAGCGGGGCGGCTGAAGCCGCGCCCTTTCAAAAGTAGTCGCGGGCGGACTAACGGGAGGATTCCAATTCCTTCAGCACGGCGCTGCAACGCTCACACACCGTAGGATATTTTTCGTCTTCCCCGACGTGGGTTGAGTAATTCCAACAGCGTTCGCACTTGGCGCCATCGGCTTTCTTCACCTCGACATGTACGCTTCCCGTGCCATTGCCCGAGGCCTGGGTGAGCGTTACCGCCGAGACGATGAAGAGGTAACGAAGCTCGGTGGCGTAGCGGGCCAGCACGGAATAAACCGGATTAGCCGCAACCACAGTGACCTGGGCCTCGAGGCCGGTGCCGATCAGTTTATTGTTGCGAGTTTCTTCGAGCGCCTTGAGAACCTCGTCGCGCACGGAACGGAGGGTCGTCCAATCCTGGCCGGTTTTCTCGTCGCAGGACTTGGCGGAATCACCTGCATCTCCCAGAATCTCGACCGCGGAAGGAAACAGCGCGAGGTGCACGCTTTCGCAACGGGCTGCCGACTTCGGCAGATAATCCCAAACTTCTTCTGACGTAAAGCTCATGATGGGAGCGAGCAGACGCACCAGAGCTTCTCCAATACGCCAGATCGCAGTCTGCGCGCTGCGGCGGCCCTGCGACTTGGGCGCAGAGATGTAGAGACGGTCTTTGAGCACGTCGAAGTAAAAAGCGCTCAGGTCGACGATGCAGAAATGATTCAGCCGGTGATAGATCTTGTGGAAAGCGAAGTCATCGTAGGAGTTGCTCACGTCGGCGGCGAAGGCCTGGGTCTGGCACAGCATATAGCGGTCGAGCGGGTCCATGCTTTCGAAGGGAACCGCATCGGCCTGCGGATCGAAGTCTCCGAGATTGCCGAGGATGTAGCGGAAGGTATTGCGAATCTTGCGGTAGTTTTCCGCGACCGTGAGCATGAGCCGCTCAGAGCCGACCACATCCTCGCGGAAATCGACGGAGGCCACCCAGAGGCGCACGATCTCTGCTCCCATGCGATCGGCAATATCGACCGGGTCCACGTCGTTGCCTCGGGACTTCGACATGGCCTGGCCTTTTTCATCGAGCGTCCACCCCGGGGTAACGACTCCCTTGTAGGGCGGGGTTCCATGCGTGCCCATAGCGCATAGCAGAGACGACTGGAACCAGCCGCGGTATTGGTCGCCGCCTTCCAGATAAAGATCGGACGGCCAGGGATAAGTCGGCTCGTCGGCGACGAGCGCAAGATAGCTCGCGCCGGATTCCAGCCAGACGTCGAAGATGTCGGTTTCTTTCTCGAACTTGGTACCGCCGCAGTGCGGGCATTTCGCGGATGCCGGCAAAATTGTGTCTGACTCCGATGTAAACCAGGCGTCGGCGCCGGAGCGGGCGAACAGTTCACCGACTTTGCGATTGACGGCCGGGTCGTTGAGCGGCTTGCCGCAACCCTCACAGAGAAAGACGGCGATGGGAACGCCCCACACCCGCTGCCGTGAGATGCACCAGTCGGGACGCGTAGCAATCATGTTCGAGAGCCGCTCTTCGCCCCACGACGGATCCCACTTCACATGCTTGATTTCTTCGAGCGTCCGCGTCCGCAGCGTGTCATCTTTCCCCCTGCCGTCCGGCATAGGCGTTTCCATCGAGATGAACCACTGCTCGGTAGCACGGAAGATCACAGGATTATGGCAGCGCCAGCAGTGCGGATAAGAGTGCTCGGTCTTCTCCGCATGCAGCAGAGCCCCGCGGCTCTTGAGCAGGTCGATGATCGGCTGATTCGCTTCCCAGACTCGTTTGCCGGTATATTCCGGCAGGCCGTTGCGCAGGATGCCTTTTTCGTCGACGTTGCTGGTAGCGTCGAGACCATACTTGACCCCGGTGAGGAAGTCCTCCGCGCCATGCGACGGCGCGGTGTGGACTACGCCGGTTCCAGTGTCCATAGTGACGTATTCGGCCAGCACCCCGAGGATTTTGCGGTCGAGAAAAGGATGCTGAAAGTACAGGTGTTCCATCTTGCGGCCAGGGAAGTGGGCTAGTTCACGCGGATCGGCCAGAGTACATCTATCCGCCACATCCTTCGCCAGCTTCCAAGCCACAATGTAGACTTCACCGCCGGATTCCAATGCCACATATTCTTCGTCCGGATGAAAGGCCACCGCCATTGACGCAGGAAGAGTCCAGGGAGTGGTGGTCCAGATAATGGTTGAAACTTTCTTCCCGGCCAGAGCCGGATCAATCTTCGTGGGATCGTCGAGCAATCTGTACTTCACCCAAACGGTGGGGCTGGTGTGGTTTTCATACTCGACCTCGGCTTCGGCCAAAGCGGTTTCGTCGTGCATGCACCAGTAGACGGCGCGCAAGCCCTTGTAAACGAAGCCATTCTCGTAAAACGAAAAGAAAGTCGAGAGCACCACCGATTCGTACTGCGGGTTCATCGTGGCGTAAGGGCGGTCGAAGCGACCGAAGACGCCGATCCGTTTGAACTGCTGCCGCTGCAAGTCAAGAAACTTCTGCGCGTACTTGCGGCACTCCGCGCGCACGTCGGTGGGGCGCATCTGCAGCTTCTTGCCGCCGAGTTCCTTATCCACTTTGATCTCGATCGGCAAGCCGTGGCAATCCCACCCGGGCACGTAGGGCGCGTCATATCCTGCCATGGTCTTCGATTTGACGATGAAGTCCTTGAGGCACTTGTTGAGCGCCGTTCCCAAGTGGATGGGGCCGCTGGTGTAAGGCGGGCCGTCGTGCAGAATGTAGGTGCCTTTATCGGACCCTTTGCGCTCCTCCCGGATGCGGTCGTAGATCCGCGCCTGCTCCCAGCGTGCCAGCATTTTAGGCTCGTTCTGCGGCAGGTTGGCCTTCATCGGGAAGGCGGTCTTAGGCAGATTGATGGTGGCTTTCAGTTCGAACGGCACCCGGTTGGACTCTCCCAAATGATTGAATCTCTTCATTATAGGGAGAGGCACTGAGAACGTCTAATTGACGATCTTGTCGTCATCGTGACACCAAGAAATGTATTCCCGCGGAAACTTGAAATACACCTCGTAAGAGGTGAAAAAAGGGTACAATTTTGGTAGAAGCCTGCGCTTACCGGCGTCGAGGTGTGGGAGCGCCGCCCGTGGGGGCGGGCAGGCCTGATTCTGAGAAACTAGAGAAGAACCAGAGAAGAATTCCGAGAGGCAACTTGTTGGAAAGCCGGCTCATCTGTGTAAACGGGGCTTTGCCAAGAAGATAGCCTGTTCACTATTCCACCAGCGAGACCGAACCGGGGAACGATGGCATCGACAGAAGTTAATCCGAACGTCAATCCAAATTCCGGCAATGAGCCGGAGCTACATCTTCTGCTCGCTCCTGACACCTTTGAGCCGTTATGGAAGTCGCTCTTCCAGGGTCTGGACGAATTCTTCTTTCCCAAGAAACTTCCGCCACTCAAGCTCGAATCGAAGCCAATCCCGGTAAAGGATATTTGGGGCTTTTACAACTACAAGAAGAATGGGGCTCTGACCTCGACTGTATTCCACGTCGTTCTGATCGCATTGATCATCGGCGGCACGATTTTCGCGCGGCGGCTTGTCACCAAGGTGGAGGCCAAACCGCAGGTCGCCATTTCATTGATCGATCCCGGTGATTACTCCCTGAAGCCTGCGAAGACCCAGGCCGGCGGCGGAGGAGGCGGCGGCGACCGCGATGTGCTGAAGGCCTCGCAAGGACGGTTGCCGAAGTTCTCGATGGAGCAGATCACGCCGCCAGCAGCTGTGATCCGAAATATGAACCCCAAGCTGGCGGTTGAGCCCACGGTGGTTGTGCCGCCCGATATCAAGGTCGCGCAGCTCAACATGCCGAATCTTGGCGACCCGAAATCCAGTGCCGTCATTCCGTCGAACGGGACGGGGTCGGGCGCAGGTATCGGCAGCGGCTCCGGCGGCGGCGTCGGTTCGGGCAGCGGGCCCGGCGTAGGACCGGGTTCAGGCGGCGGCATTGGCGGTGGTGTTTTCCGCATCGGCAAGGGAGTAACCCCGCCGCGCGTGATTTATCAAACCGATCCTGAGTTTTCCGAAGAAGCGCGCAAGGCGAAGTATCAAGGGACCTGCGTGCTGGGACTGGTGGTGGACGCGAACGGACATCCGACGGCGATCCGCGTGCTGAGCGCGCTTGGCATGGGCCTCGACGAGAAGGCCATCGAGTCGGTCAAGAACTGGAAGTTTGAGCCCGGCAAGAAAGACGGCCACGACGTAGCGGTGGAAATTGCCGTGGAAGTTGACTTCCACCTGTACTGAGACACACAGTTCTCAGTTCCCACTTGAAACTCAAACCTTCCGCAGCACAGCAAAGTGCAGCAGCACCCGTTGTCTAAACCCCAGCCTCTGATACAGCTCGATAGCGCGCACATTATCTTCCCGGACGTGCAGGAACGGCGTTTCCCCACGACTGCGGATGCGTTGCATCACTTCGGTCGTCAGGATGCGGGCGTAGCCGTGGCCGGTATGTTCAGGATGCGTGCAGATCGCGCTCACTTCGGCGTAGCCGGGAACCTTCAATCGCTCACCCGCCATGGCGACAAGTTTTCCCTCGCGACGGATTCCCAAGTACCCTCCCAGTTCGTGAGTGCGTTTGTTGAAGGGACCGGGCTTGGTGAGTGCCGTGAGCGCCATCATCTCAGACGAGTCCGCAGCGCCAAGTTCGACGATTTCCGGATCCGAGGAAGACTGGGAGAGCGGGGCGCCGGCACTCTCATACACCATCTCGGGCATTGGCGCGCCAGCTACGAGGCTCCAACCGGTGCGCGCCTGGTAGGGCGCTTCCAGGAACAACCCGACCGTCCCGCGAGCGCCCAGCAATCCCGCAAGCGACTCATAGCCTTCCGGCGTGGGCTCACGAAAAGCCGCAAGAGGCGTAATCTCCGGCATAAACCTGCGAGCCTGGTTTAAAGACTCGGCATACTCAGCCTGCCTGGTTGTAAGCGCTTTCCAGATGACGTCGTCGAGAGGATGCATGCTTTAGCCGGAGAACCGTTTTCAGATTTGAGTGATCGGGTGGCCGTTCCGACACAGTAATTCTGCGATGCCTCTGCGTGCTATCCGAACCTTGCGCCCAAAGCAGAAAGGCGCGAAGCAGAGGATTGGTCGCCGGGGTGGAGCAGGCCTTCCAGGCTGAGTTTGAGCGATTCTCTATTCCTTCAAGTCCACGTGCTGGACATCTTCGATCGCATGGCCGAGGAAGCGTTCACCCAAGCGCCGGAACTTCTCCACCGAGTCGGTAGCAAAAAATTTCAGCCGCGGCAGAGCCCGGCGTTCCTCGTGGACGGCCCGTGTGAGCGGCAAGAGCTTCTCCAGATGATCGGCAACGGCGCGAGCGGTAGATTCGGCAGAGTCCACAATGCTTACATGCGACGGTGCCACGCGATGCAGCAACGGCTTGAGCAGCGGATAGTGCGTGCAACCGAGCAACAAAACATCCGCGTCGCGGAGGCCATCGGCAAACGCCTCACTCAAGTAAATCCGGGCGACCTGCTCAGTGACGGCGTGCTCGACCCATCCCTCTTCAACCAGCGGGACCAGCAGCGGGCAAGCTTTCTCCCCCGCCTCGAGACCACGTGCCTCAAGAGCTTTAAGATAAGCGTGGCTACCGACCGTGGCCTCAGTCCCGATAACAACAACTTTCTTATTCTTGCTGACGAAAGCGGCGGCTTCAGCGCCGGGTTCGACCACACCAACGACGGGCACATGCGCCGCCGCCGTGATGCGGTCAAGCGCGAGTGCTGTAGCGGTGTTGCAGGCAATGACCAACAATTTCGTTCCATGGGCTTCAAGGTAGTGGGCAGCCTCGACGGCGTAGCGCGCCACAGTTTCCACTGACTTGGAGCCGTAGGGAAGGCGCGCGGTGTCACCAAAGTAGAGATAGTCGGCGTCAGGGATAAGTTCAAGTAAAGCTTTAAGGACGGTAAGCCCTCCGAAGCCGGAATCGAATACGCCGATGGTGGGCCGCCGCGTGGTCATGATCGCCGAAACCTATCCTGATGATAGCAGCGCGTGACCGTCTGAATGATATTCAAGAGATACAGACTTGTTCCCCCGAGGAAGCTACGAGCGCGTTCGGGAAGTTGAACTCGACACCGTGGTCCCGGCAAGCTCGGAACTCCTTCCGCAGCAAGCCCCCGGCGGGATCGGCGCGCCATGCGGGCAGGTCCGCGGGTGCCCAAGGAAAGCGCAGATCTTATCGGTGGCTTCGGGCGAAAGGATGTGCTCGAACTTGCAGGCTTGCTGCTCGATCTCGGATTCGCTGTCCATGGCAAGGCTATCGGTAAACAGACGCTCGGCCAGGCGGTGGCGGCGGATGATGCTGCCGGCGCGTTCGCGGCCGCGCGGCGTGAGTTCCACGATCAGAGTGCCATCGCCGAGCGACGCGGCCACGGGCTTAAGCGCATCGTGGCAGGGATTCACGAAAGGCTTGTGATCGTGGGGATGAGGCGGATGCGGCGCGGAAACCACCAGACCCATCTGAATCATCTTCTCAATCGCGAGGCTAACCGGCAGCGCGCCGTGGACTTCCATGCGCTCGACCTCGGCGATCTCGCCATGCTCGGCCAGCACCCAGAGTTCCTCGAGCACCTCGTCGAACTGCTCCTCATCGGCCATCGCAAACACTTCCTGCGATTCGATCTTGCCGTGATGGAACTCGACACGCCGGTCGGCGAGGCGCGCCACCACGGGATCGTGCGTGACCATCACGATCGTGCGCCCCTGCTGATGAAACTCGCGCAGCAGGCGCAGGACAACTTCTTCGTTCTGTGCGTCGAGGTTGCCGGTGGGTTCATCGGCCAGAATAATCTTCGGGTCATTAATCAACGCCCGCGCGATGCAGACGCGCTGCTGCTCGCCTCCCGAAAGCTGCGACGGCAGGTGGTGTGCGCGGTCTCCTAGACCTACGCGGGTGAGAGCTTCAATCGCCTCTTTTTCATCGGTCATGCTGTGAAAGTACTGCGCCAGCATGACGTTCTCGACCGCGGTAAGAAACGGAATCAGGTGGAATTGCTGGAAGATGAATCCAATCTTTTCGGCGCGCACGCGATTCAATTCGGGGGCGCTGAGACCGGCAACGTTCTGGCCGTCGAGCCAGATTTCGCCGGACGTGGGGCGGTCAAGGCAGCCAATCAGATTTACCAGCGTCGATTTACCCGACCCGGACGGACCCATGATAGAAAGCCATTCCCCAGGCGCGACGTGCAGGGAGATGTGATCCAGCGCGTGAATGGCGTCCCTCTGACTCTCCTTGCCATTCACTCTTTCCTGTCCTGCGCCCTGCGAGGGGTAGAGTTTGGTGACGTCGTTGATCTGGATCATTTCACTCTCCCCTCAGAATGACGGCGGGCTGCACCCGGCGCAGCAACGAAATCGGCAGGATCGCCGAAAGCAGCGTTACCACTATGCTACCAGCCAGAACCAAGGGCAGGACACCGAAGCGCGGAACGACGGGAGCGTGGAAGTTAACCCGGCCAATCCAGGCGGCAATGCCGATGCCCAAAAAGAAATCCGATCACCGCACCGGCCGCGCCGAGAGCCGCAGCCTCCGCCGCGAAGAATCCATTCAACAAGCGGTCGGAAGCGCCCAGCGCCTTCATGATAGCGAAATCGCGGCGGCGGTCGAAGACCCACCCCATCAGCGTGGAGAGCACGCACAGCGCCGCGGTTAGAATGATGAGCGCAGCCGCGGCCAGCAGCGTGGCGCGAGTCTTGCCCAGAACGCGAGCTTCACCTTCCATGATCTGGCGCACCGGTCGAACCTCGGCGTCCGGGATCGCCTGCTCAAGCTGGTGCATGATGGCTTCGATCTCCTCCGGCGACCCGGTCGCAGCGACTTCGATCGTGGAAGGCTGAACTCCAGTCCAGGAAATAAAATCCGGCAGCGCAACATACACGCGGCTGTCTTCAGCTGCGCCCGTCTGCACCGTTCCGCCCGGCGTGAGGTGGATGGTGTGTCCTTGAAAACTAAGGTCGAAGGGCTGGTTCTTCGGCGAGACGACTGACGCGGCGCGCACGCCGATCAGCGCCTGTTGCATTTCGCGCGTCTTTTGCGCGAGAAATAAACGGACGAAGGCCAGTTGCTCACCGACCACCAGCGGTCGAGTTGCTTGACGCGATCGAAATCCGCACCTGCCACAACCAATGGCTGGCCGTCGCTGGTCCGCGCAACCACCAGTGCGAATGGTGCAGCCACACCGCGTCCAGCGAGTGTACCTTCTACGTGCGCGAGAGCATCAGCGGGAAGGGAAGCGCCGTCTTTGCCGACAACGAGGATATTCGCCCCATAGTTGCGAAACTCGCGCCGCAGCTTCGCCTGCACGTCGACGTAGAGATTGAGCATCGCGGTGGCGACAGCAGCCGCCACAACCATGGCAAACAGCGCGGCGGCAGCGCGGCCACGGCGGAGCAGGGCAGCACGCACCAACATCCGCAAAAACATGGACGTATGCGGAGAGTGCGCGCGGCCGGCAGAAACGTCCTCCGCGGTATGCGACTGCTCCATATTAGAAAAGCCCGCGTTCACAGTTGACCTCGCAGGGCAAACACAGGATCGAGACGCACCGCATTGCGAATAGCGGCGGCGCTTCCCGCAAAAGTAACGATCACCGCGATCACGAGGATCACGGGCAAGAGCACAGGCGAAATTGCGATCTCCGAATTGAAGATCGAGCGGCCAATCTGGCGCGCCAGCAACCCACCGGCGGCGAAACCCAACAAACCTCCGATCAAAGCAAGCAGGGTAGCTTCGACAAAAAAGATAGACGCGACCGCAGCCCTCCCGGCGCCCAGAGCCTTCATCAATCCCACTTCCGCACCACGCTCGAAAATGGCCGTAGCCATCGCGGCCGAGACTGCCAGAGCTGAAGCAAAGAGCGCCGCCAGCGTGATTAGAAAGATCAGGCCCTCGATGCGCGTCGAGCACTGCGCCCTCGTTCTGCGCGACTTGGCGAATCTGCTCGGCGTGAGAGTGCGGAATCGCCTCCTGCAACTGGAAGGCAATCGACTGAGGATACGGCGAGCAATACCAGCGGTCATAGATAGCGCCAGACATGCTCCTGGGGTCGCGGCGGGCGAGCGCATCTTCAGGCTTGGTGAGGGCACTGACATAGACGCGCCGAACCGCGCCCGGTTTGCCGAGAATCTCTTGAGCCAGGGCGAGCGGCGCGACAATCTGCTCGTCTTCGCTGCCTCCGGTGGAAAGGATTCCCGTGACATGCAACAGGCGGCCGGAAAACGTAAGCTCATCGCCAGGCTTCGCCGAAAGCCGCGCCGCCAGCCGTTCTCCAAGCAAAACGTCCCGGGAATCATCGTCAGGCCAGGCTCCCGAAACCTTCCACCAGTGGTGAGTGGAGCGCACGCCCGTGTTGAACTGTTCCTTACCAAAAGAAACTTTCTTGGCGAAGTAAGTGCCGAGCAAAGTGAGCTTTTCCGTCTTCCCGTCGCGCTGCAGCATAACGCTTACGGGCAGCATAGGTGCGAACCCGGTGATGTTGTTGTGCCAGAAAGTCCCCTTGATTTTGGGCAGGTCAGCCTCGTTCAGGAAAGCGCCGTCGCTCGGCGGCTTCAGGTTGACGCCGCCAATTTCCACGTCCAGCGTGTCTTCCTGCGGAGTCACAATCAGGTTTGCGCCGATCGTGCGCAGTTCACGATTGATCTTGTCCCCAATGTCGGTGGCAACCGCGATCATCGCAGTGGCCACGGTGACGCCCAGCGCGATGGCTGCGCCGGCCAGCAGTTTGCGCCTCTTCTGGCGGCGGAAGGATTCGTAGACTAGGCGCGCGAACATCGGTTACTGTCTCTCGAACACGCGGGTACCGGCCGCAATGTCCGCCTCCTGAATAATCACGGAGTCGGCGGTCTGCGTGGCCTTCAGCGGAATCGGGTTGCATCCGCCCGCCGCGCCCACCGACTGCGGATTGATCGGAGCGGCGCAGTTCTTGCAAACCACTCCATTGGCTGACTTGTAGAAGCCGACCGCGCCGCAGATTTCACAGGCGTCGAAAACCGTGGCGATTTTGCCGTCGGGTTTTTGATAGAGCCAGAAGCGAATCGCCGTGCCATTCTCCTGTGCCTGAAAGCGGTGCAAATCTCCATCGGAAACCTGGGTCAACGGTATCTTTATCTGCCCGTTCGTGAAACTAACTTCCGTGGCCGGCGACAGCGCGCTCACGCTCTTGGTGTAGATGAACTCAGCCGTGACCAGCGCGATGAAGACAAAGGAGAAGCCGTAGACCGAAGCCATCCACAAGCGTTCCTTGCGAGCAGACCACGCCGCCTTGCGGCGTTCTGCCGCCGACGCCGACTCAAGCGCAGGCTCGCGTCGCTTGGCATCGAACAACACCATCAGCGCCGCCAAAGCAATAATTGTGACGAAGAAGAAAAGATCGTTGCGCACGATCGGCCCAATGATCGCCATCTCGCGCTTGGAGGAGGCAATCACGCCGCTTTCCGACAGTTCATGCAGCCCGGCGACCACCAACTGCAACGCCACCAGAAACAGAATCGCAGTCGTAACCCGAAAGAATTTTTGCAGGTTAATTCGCACGCTGCCCTTGACGAACATCACGCCGAAGGCGATGGAAGCCACCACGCCCAAGCAGCGTGCCCAGAAAGCTCATCAGTTCCGTGGAGTTCAGCGACACGGCGGAAAGAATCAGCACAGTCTCCGCGCCTTCGCGCAGCACCATCAGGAACACAAAGAAGAACAGGCCGATCCATGCATCGTTGCCGGCCAGCAGTCCAACTTTGCCTTCAATTTCGCCCTTCAGCTTGCGCCCCGTCTTCATCATGAAAATAACCATGGTGATGACGAAGAAGGCAGCCACCAGCATGATCCAGCCTTCGAAAACGTCTTCGTTCCAGTTCAGCCGTGAAATCACTACGGCGATCCCAATGCTGCCCACGAAGGCGCAGCCCAGCGCCGCGTAGACCGCCTTGCGCAGGTCATTCCGGCCAATCTTGGCCAGATAGGCCAGCGTGATCCCAACGATCAGGGCGGCCTCGACCCCCTCGCGCAACGTAATGATGAAAGCCTGAAGCATTTATAGTGACCTGAGTTTCTGAATGGGATTCTGAAAATGATCTTGAAAATGAATTTCAATTTCAACTTCAAGGATATGCTGGGAGCCCCAAAGCCGTCAATCCGGCGTCTCACAAACGTGCGCTGATCGGCATCGCACGGGGAAATCTGGGATTAAACGGGATTCGGGCCGCGGTCAGCGGCGTGATGGCGACGTCTCGCACGGTTATGCTGTTACTTGCCGGCGGCACTCGATTGTTTTCCGTTACATTGAGTCCTATAATTCTCGCCTCAACATGGGGAGGGTTCAATACGGCTGTCTCTAACCGAGTTCCTTCGACCGTGATCAACCCAACCTCACGCGAGACCAAAAAGTATGGCGGGATGGACTTTCGCGTCTATCTGGATCTGAAGAACGCCATCCATCGCTACCTGCTAAATAAAGTGGACCTGGAAAGACTGGCTGCCACCCCCGACGCCCGAACCCGCGAGCAGGTGCTGGCTGTGATCCAGGATGCCGTGTCGCAAGTCAAGGCCCCTCTCAGCGGTCCTGAAAAAGAGCATTTATCGCTCGAGATCCTGGATGAGATCTTCGGACTTGGGGCCTCTCGCACCATTGCTGCAAGACCCGACCATTAATGACATTTTGGTAAACGGCGCCAGGGAAGTTTACGTTGAACGCGCCGGAATTCTCGAAGAAACCAAGATCATCTTCAAGGATGACGCGCACCTGATGCGCATCATCAACAAGATTGTTGCGGCGATCGGCCGGCACGTGGATGAATCGTCGCCCATGGTGGACGCTCGGCTCGCCGATGGATCCCGCGTCAACGTGATCATTCCGCCCCTGGCGATCGACGGTCCGCATCTTTCCATCCGACGTTTTGGCCACACTCCCATCACCGAAGAGAACCTCTTGGCAAACCAGACCCTGACTGCGCCGATGCTTGGGTTGTTGAAGGCGGCGGTGGCGGCACGTCTTAACATCGTAATCTCTGGCGGGACGGGCGCCGGGAAGACCACGTTGCTGAATGTACTCTCCGGCTACATTTCGTCCAAGGAACGTATCGTCACGATTGAAGACTCGGCGGAGCTGCAACTGAAGCAACGCCACGTCGTCCGCCTGGAATGCCGGCCCGTCGATGCGGATGGCAAGGGCGCAGTTCAAGCGCGGCAACTTGTGATCAACAGCCTGAGAATGCGTCCCAACCGCATCGTAGTCGGCGAGGTGCGCGGCGAGGAAGCTCTCGACATGCTCCAAGCCATGAACACCGGCCACGACGGATCCATGACCACGGTCCACGCCAATAGCCCTCGCGACGCTCTCTCCCGCATGGAGACCATGGCCATGATGGCGAACCTGAACCTGGCCGAAAAGGCCATTCGAAAGCAGATCGCGTCGGCGGTTTCCTTGGTTCTTCAGATTGAACGCTTCAGTGACGGAACGCGGCGTCTCGTAAATGTCACCGAAATCACGGGCATGGAAGCTGACGTAGTCAGCATGCAGGATCTATTTGTCTTTGAGAAGCAAGGAATTTCACCCGAGGGGCGCGTGCTCGGAAGTTTCAATGCCACGGGCATCAGGCCCAAATTCGCCGAAAGACTCAAAGCCGTCGGCTTTGACCTGCCGATAAGCATGTTCGACCAACCCGGCAGACACTGGAAGTAAGCGGCGAACGATTACGCGGATTGACTTTCCACCATATTGTCAAGAACAGAGCACTCACTCACAGCCTCTTCAAGAACGCCTCCGCCTGCTCCAATTGCGGGAACAACTTCTCCTCGGCATGGAACTCAGCCGAGTGCACGCACCGCCGGCTGCCCCGCAACCTGACGGGATGCTTGAGGTGCAGCATCTCGTGGTACACGATGTATTCCAAGGCGTATCGGGGAACAGAGAACTGGTCAAAGATCCTGCTGATCACGATCGCATTATGCGCCGGATCGTAGTGGCCGAGGATGCGGCGGGTCTTCGTCGGGCTCCAACTCATGCGCGGGCGGCCTAGCAGTCCATGGAAGAACCGCCAGTTCAGATCTTCGAACACTGCCTCGAGATCGTAGACGTGGCCCTGCGGGGAATGCAGTCGCTTGCGTCCCCGCATCTGCCGCACCAGGTGCGCCTTGCGCACAACTTCATGGCTGGCCACATATTTTCGATAGCGGGCCGCATGGCTGCGATCAATGGGCTTGCGGTACATCTTGGCCAGTAGGATGTGGGCAATGGCCCGCACCACTGCCTCCGGCGCGCCTTCCAGCAGATCGGAAAGCCGCACCAGCAGCCTGCCCTCGCGCAGCCGAATAGTGTTGTTGACGTTGGCGAAGGCAAAAAACTCGATCTTCAACTCAGGCGGCGCACTGCCGGGACGCAATTGCCGGTGTTCCTCATGGAAAATGTCGAGCAGTCCCTCACGCACAATGAGCCCAGATTAACACGCTCGGGATAGCGTAAAGTGCTCATGTGGGGACTGCCGGCCTTTCGGCCAAGCTCAGAACAGGATCTCGAGCGTAGTTCGGACGATTATGTCATGCTGAGAAACGGCAGCCGGAAGTCTCTCACTCTGACCTGCTACCGGAAGTCTTTGCGTCAGATTTCTTCCGATGCTTGGCGGCCATCTGCTCAGCCAGAAGTTTGCGGTGGTCCTCGCTGGAACTATCGAGCGTCTCGAGAGCGTTGGTCAGAATGAATTCGTACCGATTCGTCTCTTCCGGCGAAACGTCGGGCGCGTCTTTCAACGCGCGCAGCTTGGCCTGGAATTCAGTATCGGCGTCAAGGATCACTTTTAACGGTTTGCGAATGTCGTCCTTGCGATCAACGTAGGTATCGATGTTGTCGTTCAGTTCGTCGTAGATCAGCAGAAAATCATCCAGCTTGTCATGAGTTTGTCGAGGCCGGTCCTTGGTCTTCGGATCGCTGCGCATCTGCTCGAGCGCAACCAGACGAGCCCGCGCAAACTGCACATAAAGAGAGAGCCGCTGCTGGGGATCCCAACTGGCGTCGCGGATCTCGTCAATCTCCGACTGAGTGAAGGGATCCCGGTGACGCTGGGCCGAGGCCGCCCCGCGGCTAGCAATACCAGCCCGAGACAAATGCGATGCTCGAAACCAAGAAGCCGTCATTTCTTAACGCCTTTCGGAAACATCGCAGCCAGCAGATCGTCGCGGATCCGCTGCAGGCGGTCGACCGTGGTCTGCACCTGCTCCTGATCTTCATGCGAGACCGTGTGCTTCATGTCAGCCAGCTTGTGGGCCATCTTGCGGATCGCAATCTCGCTCTGTTTTTCGTGCTTGTGCGACTCGATGGCATAGTCGCGGGCCTTTTCGGAAAACGCAATCACGTCGGCCAGCGCAGCCTGCGCTTTTTCGGTGTCGCCGGCGGTGTAAAACCTGTTGGCCGCATCCACTTGCCGCTCGGATATATGAATACATAAAACCGGACGATCGGAGATCGGGGCATTGGCGACGCGCTCCTTCAGTTCTTCGATCGTAGGCTGTTCGCCGCCAGTCACGGCCGAGGGCACGGCCAGGATCGCCAGCACAAGGCCCAGCGCCGCAGCCCGCCAGATTCGCAAATGTTCCATCGCGCACGCCATAGGTTCATCGCAGCTATTTCTTCGGCTCAATGGCAATAAGCCGATGCGTCGCCTTCCACTCATAATCAGGATACTGCCCATGGGCGGTCTTGAGGAAGAGGTGATAGTTTGCGGCGGCGTTCTTGAAGTCGCGCAGATGATCGTACGCCGACGCCCGCAGGAAATAAGTAACGGGATTTTCCGGCAGCAACTTAGCCCGTGCATCGAGCGCACGAATCACCAGCGGGTATTGCTGGTTCTCACCGGCGGCGAAGGCCAGGTCGCCATAGGCTTCGCCCAGATCGGGCTTGATTTTCAGCGCATTGATAAATTCCTGCTGGGCTTCTGGAAATTTCTTCTGCCGCAGCAGAGCCTGGCCAAGCCGGCGATGAAGCTCCGCCTCCGTAGGGTGAGGCGCCAGCAGACTGCGGTACGCAGCCTCGGCCAAATCGTTCTTTCCGGCGGTAGTGTAGAGCTCCGCCAGATCACGCTGGGCGGCATCGTCGCTGGGCGCATCGTCTCCCGGAGAGAGTTTGATCCCCGCCTGCAGTTCAGCGATGGCCGCATCCGTCTTGCCCTCGGCGGCCAGCACTCGCCCCAACTGAATGTGAACTGGTGCAGAGTTCGCATCTACGGCAAGCAGCTTTCGCAGATAATCTTCAGCCTCGGGAAAACGGCGTCCCCGCATGTAAATGTTGGCCAGCCCGATGACGGCGTCGGTCGAATGCGAATCGAGCGCCAGCGCCTGCTTATATTCCCGCTCAGCGTCGGCAAATTTATTTTCCTGTTCGAGAAGGTGGCCCGCAGAAACATGCGGCTCAGCCTCTTTGGGCTGAAGAGTCGCCGCCTGCTGGTAAGCCGCAAGCGCCTCTTCCGGCTTCGACTTTTCAATCGTCTCCGCCAGTGACAGCCAGGCCCGGTACTGCCCCTCGGCAGGATGACTGGTAGGTTTAAGATGAGTCGCCGCGCGCAGGAACTCTTCGGCATCAGGCTGCCCGGTCTTCGCCAGTTGCAGCCCAAGATTCAGGTTCGATTCGAAAACATCCGGCTTGGCCGCAACCGACTTGCGATAAGCGGCGATCGAGTCGTCAACCTTGCCCAAAGCATTTTCGACAAAACCAAGATCAAACCATCCCACGTAGCTCGCAGGATCGTGCTCAACAAAGTTGCGGAGTAGAGACTCTGCGCCGGAGTAGTTCTTCTTCTCAATCGCCGCTTCCGCTGCAGTCAGTTCGGCTGGTTGAGTTGGAGAATCCTCATCCGGAACCTGAATGCGATGAACCGACCGGTGACCCTGGGTTTGTGATGACGTTTGTGACGAAGACGTTCCCGCCGGCGGGTTCACCTCCTGCGCGAGTGAGCAGACGCCCGCTGCCAGAGCCAGCATCACCCTCGCGAAAACTTTAGTCGCTCGCATTGGAACGCGCCGCTCCGTTGCTATTGCCGTTCAGCAGCCGGGCCAGATATTTACCCGTGTAAGACCCAGGGATCCTTGCGATCGCCTCCGGCGGACCCACTCCCACAATCTTGCCGCCACGCGCTCCACCTTCCGGCCCCAGGTCGATCACCCAGTCCGCGGTCTTGATCACTTCCAGATTGTGTTCGATCACCAGGATGGAACCCCCCGCATCAATAAGACGGCGGAAGGCCGCCAACAGTTTGCTGACGTCGTCGAAATGCAGCCCCGTCGTGGGCTCATCAAAGATATAAAGCACACGCCTCCGGCGCCGGCCTTCATCCTGCCGCGCCACGCTAGGCCGCCCAATCTCACGAGTTGCGGGCTGCAGATGCGCCGCCAGCTTCATGCGCTGCGCTTCTCCTCCGGATAAAGTTGTCGCCGATTGCCCCAGCCGCAAATATCCCAGGCCAACCTCCTCCAGCACGCGCAGCTTTTCCGTGATCTTGGGCACTTCCGCGAAAAACCTGAGCGCCTCTTTCACCGTCAGGTTCAACACTTCATGAATATTCTTGCCGTGGTAGCGGACTTCGAGCACCTGCGCCTTGTAGCGTGTGCCTTTGCACTCTTCGCAGATCAGTTCAACGTCGGCAAGGAACTGCATCTCTACCGTAACCGTGCCGTCGCCCTGACAAGTCTCGCAGCGCCCGCCGGGAATGTTGAAAGAGAAATGCCCCGAAGTGAAGCCGCGTTTCTTGGCCTCAGGCAGCGAGGCAAAAAGATCGCGGATCGCATCAAACGCCTTGATATACGTCACCGGGTTCGACCGCGGCGTCCGCCCGATGGGCGACTGATCGACCAGCACAACTTCATCAATGAACTGGTCGCCCTCCAGACTTTCCCATGTAGCCGCTCCCCGCGCCGGTCCCGTAGTTTGCTGCTTCTTCGCTTCTCCCAGCGCTTGATAAAGAACCTGGTGCAACAACGTGGATTTACCGGAGCCCGACACTCCCGTAATCGCGACCAGCATCCCCAACGGAATGCAAACGTCGATGCCCTTGAGATTGTTGGCTCGCACGCCCTTGATCCTGATCTGCTGCACTCCCGGCTGGCGCCGCACCGCCGGCACTTGAATACGCAAATCGTCGGCCAGATAGCGCCCCGTAAGGGAAGCGGGATTTCGCAGAATCTCTTCATAACTTCCCGCCGCCACCAGCTTGCCGCCGTTTTCTCCCGCCCCCGGACCAAGATCGAGAATCCGGTCCGCCGTGCGCATGATGTCAGGATCGTGCTCCACCACCAGAATCGTATTTCCCAGATCGCGCAGGTCTTGCAATATCTTGATCAGCCGGTGCGTGTCGCGGCTGTGCAGTCCGATCGAGGGCTCGTCGAGCACATAGAGCGTGCCCACCAGCCGCGATCCGAGCGATGTAGCGAGTTGAATGCGCTGCGCCTCGCCTCCCGACAGCGTGGATGACAACCGGTCGAGCGTCAGATACTCCAGGCCCACATCGTTGAGAAACCGCAACCGCTCGCGGATTTCCTGCAGCAGCCGCTCCGCAATGTCGGCTTCCTCCGGGCTCAACTGCACTCCAGCGAAAAACTTAGCCGCATCCTCCACCGTCATGGCGCAGACGTCGCAAATGTTTTTGCCGTCGATCTTCACTTGCCGGGCTTCCAGGCGCAGCCGCGTGCCCCGGCATTCGGGACAAGTCGAATACCCGCGATACCGGCTCAAGAAGACGCGGATGTGCAGCTTGTATTTCTTCCGCTCCAGATACTGAAAGAACCCGCGTATACCCAGGAACTTTCCGTCCCCGTCCTGAATGAGTTCCCGCTGCTCAGCATCAAGCTCCGCCCAAGGCACGTCGAGTGGAATGTCATTCTGCTTGGCAAAGCGCTTCATGTCCGTGAACACCGGCCGGTACTTGGGCTTGTTCCACGGATCAATCGCGCCCTCGCCCAAAGACTTCATCGGATCGGGGATGACGCGATCGAGGTCGAAGTCAATCGTGTTGCCGAATCCCTGGCACCGCGCACACGCTCCGTAAGGATTGTTGAACGAGAACAGTCGCGGCTCCGGCTCTTCGTAACGCAGATTACAGTTCTTGCACTCGAAGCGCTGGGCAAAGCGTAACTGGCGTGTAGCGCTGCCGCGCTGCCCGCGGAAGCCGTCAATGCGCCGGAAGCTCAAAAATAACTTCGCCCGCTTCCCGGTACGCGGTCTCCACCGCATCGACGATCCGCGTGCGCGCCTCCGCGGAAACGGTAAGGCGGTCCACAAGCATAAACACCGGCTGGTCGAAGCGAATATCCAGCAGCGATTCCGGCGTGGAAAACTCAAACACCTGCCCCGATTGATACAGCCGGTTGAAGCCCGCCTTGCGCAAATCGAACAGGCGAGCCTTGAGCTGATCGGTGAGTCCTGAGTCAGCAGCAGAAGTTTTCTTGGATTTGCGCGCGGGGGGAACCTTCTTCTCCGCCTCCTGTGGCGCAGCCGCAGCGGCCTGCAGAGGAAAAACAATCTGCACCCGCGTGTCGGGATCGAGCGCCAGCACCGCGTCCGCGATTTCGTCCACGGTGTCTTTTTTCACTTCGCGCCCGCAGTTCACGCAGTACGTGCGGCCGACGCGGGCAAACAGCAACCGCAGATAATCGTAAATCTCGGTTGCCGTGGCTACCGTCGACCTTGGATTGCGCGTAGTATTTTTCTGCCGGATCGCCACCGCCGGAGCGATTCCGTCGATCGAATCCACGTCAGGCTTCTCAATGCGTTCCAGAAACTGCCGCGCATAAGCCGACAGCGACTCCACATACCGCCGCTGGCCTTCCGCATAAATAGTGTCGAAGGCAAGGGAAGACTTGCCCGAGCCCGAGACCCCGGTCACCACCGTCAAAGTATTGTGCGGAACCTCAAAATCGATGTTCTTGAGGTTATGAACGCGAGCGCCGCGAACAACAATGCTTTCCGTGGGTAGTGAGCCAGACATCGGGTAAGGGCTCGGCAGCCGCTCATCGCTCGCCGGGAGCTTTCCCAGCCGCCTAAGAACGCACTGCCGAATCCTTTATTATAAAGCAGACCTTTACGCGGACGCGCGGTGCGTGTCTCTAGACGACAACAGATCGAGTCGCGGGGAGCGAGGAGAAAACACAATCGCCAGCAGAGAGCCAATGCCCAGCCCTGCCATCAGAAAGGTGACTGCTGTAGGAAAGTCGTAGGATCTAAATCGCATAAGCCCTCCACTTTCTTAATGCAAAGGGCTTGCCAATCAACCAGGGCAGGGAACGGACTGCAAACAGGCACATTGGAGAAAGCTGGCGGCTCCCAACTGTGAAATTTCCACCAGCGAGCGAGAAACTCTTGCCGGAACCGCACTCCAAAGAACCATGACCTCAGGGGTTTCATGTAGATATCCACGCGAGACTCAGCGAGAGCGACTACTTTGGATTTGGAAGCCTAGTCCGGATCCTGATCGCGCCGCTTTCCATACCGGAAAGCCAGCGCAACGCCGACCACCATAATCCCAACAGGAGGAAGCAGCAGCACCAGCACAGCCCGATTCAGGGCCTGCTGGCCTTCTTTGGGCGTACTGCGGGCATTCGCGTTGCACATAGCGCACCCTTGCCCAAAGCTGGGCACAGCGCAAACACAAAGCACCGCCAGCAGCGCAAGGGCACGAACTTTGTTGCAAGAAAACTTCATAGCCCTACTTCACGCCCAGGCGCAGAATCCGCCCCGCGTCCGGAAAAAAGAAGAAGTACATAATCACAAAACAGCCTGTCACCGCGATCACCAGCATCCAGCGCATCAGAGCGCTTTCAAACTTCAAGTGCATGAAGTAGCCAATGATCAACGCCGACTTTATCACCGACAGCACCAGCAGCACTTCCAGCATGCGCACCGGCTCGAATATCTGCCGGTAACCGAGCCATACCTCAATCCCGGTCAGAACCAGCAATGCGCCCCACACCCAGAAATACTGCCCTTTACTATCGTCGTGCTTCGCCACATCGTGCATCGAGTATTCCCTCGCTCAAGTTCACTCTAGTCGATCCTGAGCGCGTTCTTTGCGCAAAGGACCTATGCAGCTTCCAGCCGCGCCGTAACGAGCCGCCAAATGGAAGGCTTCCATCAGCCACTGTCAAACGCTGCGCTAAACCTTGGTCGACATCAAATAAACCAGCGGGAAAATAAACATCCACACCAGGTCCACAAAGTGCCAATACAATCCAGCAACTTCGACATCATGCGCGTCATAATCTTTCGGCTTCAGAAAAAGAATGACGGCGGAAACAATCAGACCAACCAGCAGCACGTGGACCCCGTAATGAAAAACATTATCCGACGGAATCAGAAAATATCCCGCCAGCCAGATCACGCCCAGAATCGGCAGGAACCACTTGCGCAACGCCACCACGCCCAGGTAAATCACACCAATCGTGACGTGCAGCATGTGCATCGCCGTCAGCCCGAAGAACGTCGCCGCAAACTGAGGCACGCCGGATGAGATCTTCGCGTAGTCCCCAGCCCCAACATCGACCGACTTCGGGAATCCCGGCAAAGTTAACCCTTCATGGATCAAGTGGGTCCACTCCTTGCCGTGCAGTACGATAAACGCAGTCCCGAAAGCCATCGTAGCCAGCAGCCAAAGCCGCGTCCAGAGCCGGTCGCCCCGCTGCGCCGCAAACACGCCGAGCACCATGGTCAGCGAACTCGAAAGCAGGCAAGCCGTCATCACCGTCGCGTTGATGATGCTGTCCTTGCCAAACGGCGTGGGCCACGCGGTGTAGATGCGGTTGTAGCTGAATGCGAACAGCAGCGCCCCGAACGTCAGCGAGTCCGAGGCCAGGAACAGCCACATGCCAACTTTCTTCGAATAAGCTCCAAACAGCGGAGCTTCGTACTCGCCCGCCGCTCCGTGTCCGGCAGCGGCGCTATGTTGCAGCGTGGCGTCAGCCATTCGCGAATCTCCCTTTCCGTTATCGCGCAAATGCTAAAAGAGCAAAGACATAAATCCAAAGCACAGCCATGAAATGCCAGTACCATGCCGCAACGTCAACCACGATCCGACGGCCTTCGACAGGCTTGTGTTGCAGGGAAGTGATGCCTGCCCAAAGCAAAGCAATAATGCCACCCGTCAGATGCACCGCATGCGCCGCCGTGAGTAAGTAAACGAAAGAGCTGTCAGGATTAGTGCTGACAAGGAATCCTCTGGCCTTCAGTTCGCCCCACGCGATCCACTGTCCGACGAGAAATCCCAGCCCAAGGACCACCGTCACGCCCAGCCACGGAAAACTCTTCTCCTCGCCAAGCGAAACCCCAGGAATCGACCGCACCGGCGCCAGCGCCGCCCGCCGCGCAATGTCGCGCCGCGCGCCTTCCATGGTCAAGCTGCTCACCAAAAGTATCGCCGTATTGATGGCCAGCAGCGCCCATGGCAACTGCACTCCGCCCCAGTCGCGAAGGTATGTACGGGTCGAGTCATCGAAGGTGGGCAAGCCCCGCCGCACAACCAGAGCGCTGGTCAGCGAAATAAATACCATGCCGACCGTTACGATGGCGCAGATCAGTCCCAACCGCGCCCGCCGCAGTCGCGCGCCATAGTTAGGCTCCGCTGAATCCGGAAAGCCGCCATCATCCCCGCCCCCACTCGGAGGCGCGGGCACGGTCTCCGCCGCGGCCCAACTGATTCATCGGAGTGCTTGGTGTATAAGTCGCCACAAAAATTCAGTGTCTGTCGCTGCTCGTCCGCTTCGTACTCGATTCGTATCAGGGTATGCCTTCAGGCATAGCGCTACACGGCATAACCTTGATCGCGCCTTCAGGCGCTGCCTACGCTTCAATGCCCCGACCCCACCGGCAGATCCGTCTGCATCACATAATCCCGAGCCGCACCCGGAACTCCATACTCATAAGGACCGTTATGCACCACCGGCGTGACGCCGCCAAAATTGTCATGCGGCGGAGGCGTCGCGGTAGTCCATTCCAAAGTAGTCGATTCCCACGGATTGTCGCTCGCCTTCGGCCCTTTGAACATGCTCCAGAACAGATTGATCACAAAAATGAACTGCGCCGCAATCGTGATAATCGCCGCGTAGGTCATGAACTGATGAATCGGCATCAACTTCGTCAGGTACGCTACTTCCGTATATTGCGAGTACCGCCGCGTCCCGCCGGCGATGCCCAGATAGTGCATCGGCATGAAGATGGCGTAGGTTCCAAGAAGCGTGATGAAGAAGTGCACTCTGCCCCACGTCTCGTTCATCATCCGCCCAAACATCTTTGGGAACCAGTAATAAGTAGCCGCAAACATTCCGAAGATCGCGGCCACGCCCATGATCAGGTGAAAGTGACCGACCACGAAATAAGTATCGTGCAATTGAATGTCGAGCACGGGTTGCGCCAGGAACGGCCCGCTCAGTCCGCCGGAGACGAACAGGGAAACGAACCCGATCGCATACAGCATCGGCGTCTGGAACCGGATGCGCGCCTTATACATCGTCCCCAGCCAATTAAACGTCTTGATCGCCGAGGGCACGCCGATGCACATGGTCAGCAGCGAGAAGGCAAACGCCGAATAAGGGCTCATCCCGCTCATGAACATGTGGTGGCCCCACACCATGAACCCGAAAAATCCGATGGCAAGCATGGCGTAGACCATGGCCTTGTAGCCGAAGATCGGCTTGCGCGAGAACGTCGACAAAATCTGCGAGGTCACGCCCATGCCCGGCAGAATCGCGATGTAAACCTCGGGATGCCCGAAGAACCAGAACAGATGCTGCCACAGCAAAGGCGATCCGCCCTTGTGCCCCATAACCTGTCCGTTCACCACCACCAGCGGCACATAAAAACTGGTGCCGAGGTTGCGGTCCATCAGCAAAAGGATTCCCGCCGAGAGCAGCACGCCGAACGCCAGCAGCCCAAGAATCGCCGTGATGAACCACGACCAGCAGGTCAACGGCATGCGCATCATCGTCATGCCTTTGGCCCGCATATCGAGAGTAGTCGTGAGGAAATTCAACGCGCCCATCAGCGATGCTAAGCAAAAGATCGCAATGCTCGTAATCCACAAATCGGCCCCAAGTCCTTCACCCGGCCCTGCGGACTGCAGCGCACTCAGCGGCGGATATCCCGTCCATCCATGCAGCGGCGCTCCGCCCGTGACAAAGAAGGCCGCGATCATCACCACGAAAGCGACGAACGTAGTCCAGAACGAAAGCATATTCAGGACCGGAAACGCCATATCCGGCGCTCCGATCTGAATCGGCAGGAAGTAATTCCCAAAGCCGCCCTGCGGCGCCGTAGTCAGCACGAAGAACACCATGATCGTTCCGTGCATGGTCAACAGGCTGAGATAAGTTTCCGGCTTAATCTCGCCCACCAGCGGCAGGCTGGCCAATGGCGCGATCAGGTGAATCCGCATCAGCAGCGACAGAAACATCCCGACCCATACCGCCGTGAGTGCCAGAAAGAAATACTGCAGACCAATGACTTTGTGATCGAGGCTGAAAATATATTTTCGAATGAAGCCCTGAGGAGCCGCATGCGCGTGAGCGGTAGCCGAGGTTGCCATTTATTGTTTCTCCGCCTCCCGTGCCGCCAGCCACTTGTCGAAATCTTCCTGGCTGACGACGTGTACCATGCCGTGCATTTTGTAATGACCTAAGCCGCAAAGTTCGGCGCAAGCGATTTCATACTCCCCAATCGCCGTCGGCTTGAAGTGCATATGAATGTTGAGTCCAGGCACCGCATCCTGCTTGAAGCGCAGGTTGGGCACAAAGAAGCTGTGGATCACATCCACGGACCGCAGGCTCACGTCAACCTCGCGGTCCACCGGCAGATACATCGTGCCCGTCACCACATCATCTTTCGCAGCAGGATCGGAAGTATTAAGCCCCACCGCGGCCTCGCCACCAGCCGACGGATCCATCAGCTTGACGCTGGTCGCACCGTACGTTCCGTCCGGCCCCGGATAGCGAAAGTACCAGGCAAACTGCATGCCTGTGACCTCAACCTGCACCGCGCCCGGTCCCGCTTGCTCAAAGCGTTGGGCCGCCCACACGCTGCTGCCCATCAGGTTCAACCCGACGAACAGAACCGTGGTCAGCAAGGTCCACACCACTTCCAGCTTCACGTTGCCGTGCGAATAATCCACTGGCGGCGACGAAGGCTGCTCCCGGTATCTCCACGCAAAGTAGCCGAGCGAGAGCTGTGCCGCCAGGAAAACAATTCCCATCAGAATTAGAGTGAGGGTGAATTGCCCATCAATAAATCCCGCAGCTTCCGCAGCCCCAACCGGCAGCCACCAGGTCTTGGCGACAAAGAAGTACGTGCTGGCGAGGGTAATCAGCCAGATCACAACCAGTAACGCGAGGCCCATTCCCCAGTCCTCCCCGGAACAAAAACGTACGAAACGATTTTCCCCGACGATATTTGCCGCGCCCCACAGCGCAAGTCAACAGTCGGCGGCGAGTTTACCACAGCCCCTTGAGGATAATGCAATCGAGCTTCCGAAGAAGCAAGAAAAAGTCGGCCAAAGTTTGCAGAATAAAACACGGTAATGTCTTATTGAACCACCCTGTGGCACCTATGTGTCCCCTGTGTTAAGGATTTTCGCGTCCTCCATCCGCGCACCTACCTCGAAATCAGATCGGCAAAGACAAACTGATCGCGCGCCACAGCCGCGCCGACCGAAACCGGCACCACGGCATCGAGCATGGGCCCGGCATAAACAAACGAATGGAATTCCCCTCGTTCGCCGCAGGGATCCACATCCTCCGGCAAAGCAGCAAGCAGCTCTTCATCAAACTCGCGGCCGGCAAACGACTGATGCAAGCTTGGTAGTATCGACGCAAGTCAACTTCGCCCGGATGCCCGCAGCAATCATCTCCCGCGCCAAAGCATCCGTGGACAGCCCCCACACCGGAAACACCAGCTCCAGCCCGGTATCTTTCATCTGCTTCTCCCGGTAAGCGCGCACGTCCTCAAGAAACAAATCGCCGAACGCGATGCCTTCAATCCCTTCGGCGACGGCCTTGGCGCAAGTTTGAGCCATCAGCAATTCATACTGCTCATTCGAGCAAGGCCAAGGCAGCGCAACCGGCCACAACGGAAGCCCGGCCGCCGCAGCCTGCCGCTCGACCAACTCACGCCTGACCGCGTGCATAGCGACCCGGTCCGCCTCTCCGTTGAAAGTAGTCAACAGCCCGACGACTTCATACTCCGCGCGCCGGCGCAGCACATGCAGACTCCAGGCGCTGTCCTTCCCGCTGCTCCAAGATAAAAGAATCCGCTTCATAGCTGAGTGCCAACGGCCTCGCGCGATCGCAGCTTGTCATAGTGGGCTACTTTGAAAAGGATCTCACTACCGACTTGTCATCCCGGAGCAAAGCGAGAGGTCTAGGTCAACTTGTCATCCCGAGCAAAGCGAGGGATCTAGGTTTCTGCTCGCTTCTTCCATTATTTCTCCGTCCACTCCGGCACCCGCCCCGGAGTCCAAGGCGCCCCGGCAGCCTCCATATCCTTCTCCAGCTTAGCCAAATCAACCTCAACCAAAGCATGAAGCTTGCTCAACTCCTCGGCAAACTCCGCAGCCGCAATGTTGTAATCGTCAAGATGAGTCTGAGTAGGCTTGGTGAGTGCGAAACGTTCGCCCTCCAGAATCGCATTCACTCGTTCGTTAATCGACGTAGGAACTGGCTCGTTGCGCTTCTGCATTTCCGTGTCCCCGCGCAGCGCCCGCAGGATTCCACGATTGCGCTGCTCGATCGAATCCGCCGCAGCGCCCAGTTGCTTTTCCACGGCAGGCGTTTCCCGCAAAGCCCCGCGAATCGCTTTAAGCCGCGCCTCCACTTCGTCCGACGTGTGCAGAGCCCCCGAAACTGCCCGGTAAAGCCGCGCCACCTTCCGCTGAAACTCCTCCTGTGCCGCCCGATCCGCCGCACTCATGGAAGCCGCGCCGTCGGTGACCACTTTGAAGTTCTGCACTCCCGCCAATTCCGTAACCACTCCATCCATCTTCTGGAACATGCGCACCGAATAAGCTCCAGAAATCACCAGCGGCCCTTGCGCTCCAGCGGGCGCAAAATCCTCGCCTTCCTCGGTATGCTCACGCAAAGAAACCGCGGGATACCGCAAGTCCCAGGCAGCCCGCTGAAATCCCGACTCGATGCTGCCTTCCACCCGCCGAATCGCCGCGCCCGATTCGTCATAAACCACAAAGTACACTTCAGGCTTCGCTTCTTCCGCCTCGACCCGCAACTCATCGTGAGTCGGATAAGGCAGCGTCTGATTTTTCTTAGCCGCTTCCTTCTCGGCCTCCTGACGTTTCTCCTTCTTAGTCTTCAGCTTCTCTTTTAGGTAAGCCGTGAACACGGCCCCATACGGAGGATTGTCCGCCGTATAAAAGGCATCTCCCTGATACCCTTTCTTCGGACCACCCAGCGGATGCCGCTCGATGTAAAGCAGCGAATCCTTCACCGGAAACAGCGCAGCCGCCTGCTCCGCAGACTCCGCCTTGATCTGCCGCAAAGCAGAAATATCGTCCAGCACATAGAATCCGCGCCCAAAAGTAGCAATCACCAGGTCGCCTTCGCGCGCTTGCATCACCATATCGCGCACGGCAATCGTCGGCAGCCCGCCCTTGAGTTGCACCCACTTCTGCCCGCCATCAACCGTAAAGAACGCGCCAATCTCAGTGCCGGCAAACAGCAGGTTCGGATTCATCGTGTCTTCCGCAAAAGCCAGCACCGTTCCATTTCCTGGTAAGCCCCCCGCAATCGAAGTCCACGTCTTGCCCGCGTCCGTCGATTTCAGCAGGTAAGGTTTGAAGTCCTCATTCTTGTGATTGTCGAACGCGGCATAAACCGTATTAGCCTCATATCGCGAAGCGGCCAGCCGGCTCACATACGTAGTATCCGGAACGCCGCCAAACTTCTCGTACTTCGTCCAACTCTGCCCACCATCGCTGGTCACCTGGATCAGCCCATCGTCGGTGCCTGCGTAAATCAGCCCTTCTTTTTTCGGAGACTCCGACAAAGCCACAATGTTTCCGTAGAACGAAGTCGAAACGTTCTTCGCCACCGCGTCCGGGTCCCACACTTTCCCCATCACCGGCAATTTGTTGCGGTCAATCTGCCGCGTAAGGTCGCCGCTGATCGCCTTCCATGTGTCGCCCCGGTCATCGCTGCGAAACAGTTTGTTGGCCGCAAAATAAAGCCGAGTGTGCGAATGCGGGCTGATGATCACCGGCGAATCCCAATTCCACCGTAGCGGAGGCTCGCCCTTACCTTCCCGCGGCTGCAAGACAAGCTCCTGTCCGGTAGGCTTGTCATAGCGAACCAGCACGCCATACTGCGATTCCGAATAGATCGTATTCGCATCCACCGGATCCACCTGCGACCGGAAACCGTCCCCTCCGGTTGTCACGAACCAGTCCGAATTCATAATGCCGTTGATGTTGCGCGTGCGCGCCGGCCCGCACCACGAGAAATAATCCTGCGTTCCGCCGCATACGTTGTAGAAGGGAAGCGCGTTGTCCACGGCCACGTCGTAAAACTGCACGGTCGGCAGGTTCGCCTTGAATTGCCAGCTCTTGGCATCATCCCAGGTCTCAGCCATCCCTCCATCCGACCCCAGTAGCCAATGCTTGGCGTTCTCCGGATCGATCCAGATGGCGTGATTGTCCCCATGATGATTTGTCTCGTTCACCTTACGCAAAGTTTTCCCGCCATCGAGCGATTCGCGCAGGCTAACATTCATCACGAAGATGCGGTCCACATTCTTCGGGTCGGTGAAAATCCGCGCGTAGTACTGCGCCCCCGCATCGAATTCATTCTGCCGCTCCCAGGTCGCGCCCCGGTCGTTCGACCGGAAAATTCCGCCTTTGCCGTCGGCCGCCTCGATCGTGGCATACACCACACTGGGATCAACCGCGGAAACCGCCAGCCCGATCCGTCCCATATCCACGGTAGGCAAACCAGACTTTAACTTGTTCCAGCTTACCCCGGCATCGGTCGATTTATAAATCGCGCTCTCCGGCCCGCCATCGATCAGAGTGAACACATGCCGCCGCCGCTGGTAAGCCGCGGCATAAACAACGTCAGGATTCGTCGGATCGATCGCCACATCCACCACGCCAGTGTTCTCGCTGATGGTCAACACAGCCTTCCACGTCTTTCCTCCGTCCCCCGACTTATAAAGCCCTCGATCCCCGCCCGGCCCCCACAGCGGCCCCTCCGCCGCAACATAAACAACTTTCGAGTCCCGCGGATCGACCACCACCCGCCCAATATGCTCCGACTTCTTCAATCCCAGATTCTGCCAATTCTTCCCGCCATCATCCGACCGGTAAATTCCATCTCCATAAGCCACACTGCGCTGCGAGTTGCTCTCGCCCGCGCCCACCCACACTACCGCCGAATCATTCGGATCAAGCGCCACCCATCCAATCGAATAAGACCCTTCCTTATCGAACACCGGAGTCCAAGTCGTACCGTCGTTAACGGTTTTCCAAACCCCGCCCGAAGCCACCCCCACGTAATACTCAAACTTGTTCCTGGGATTCACCGCAATCGCCATCACCCGTCCCGAAGCCACAGCCGGCCCAATCGACCGGAACCTCAGCGCGGAGAAAGTGTCGGCATTCATGCCGGGCTTCTTCTCCTCCTTACCCTTGTCATTCTCCTCGGACTCGTCCTTCTTCTCATTCTTCTTTTTATCTTTCTTCTGATCTTTCTTGACCACAGCCTGCCCCGCCTTGTCCGAATTCCTATCCTGCGGGGCTGCGATCAACAAAGACACCGTCAAAAACACTGCGGCAAGAGCAACAGCGATGGGCGATTTCACAAGCGGCTCCAATTGAAAGATTTCCAAAACCGATATGTATACAGGATTCCCGCCAGAGTTAGAAGCAGGATTGCCGCAATCCTCAACTCTGTCATCGTGAGCGGAGGCTGCGCTTCGCGTTAGCGAAGCACCAGCCGCAGTCGAAGGATCCCTTTTGCGCCTGCGCCGGCACTAGCTTCGCAAGGCATTTCTATTACTGCCTGGCGTTTCTAGCTCTTGCTGACGGGGTGTTGGTCAAGCTTATCCCAGAGAAGTCTCGCAGGTTAAAATCATCCCATGCCTCCTCGCGCCCAAGGCCACGACACCCGCGACGTCAAACTCCCAAAAAACAACTGCTTCGTCTGCGGCCAGGACAACCCCGAAGGCATGCGCCTCAAGTTCATCCTCGACGAACCGCGCCAAACCTTCGTCTGCCAATTCCGCCTCGGCAAGCGCTACACCGGACCTCCCGGCCACTGCCATGGCGGCATAATCGCCAGCATCCTCGACGACGCCATGGGCAAGGTAAACAAGCTGCGTCACGTAATAGCGCTAACCCGCGAGATGACCGTCGAATATCTAAAGCCAGTCCCCTTGCAAAAACCCCTGCGCGTAGAAGGACGCGAGATCAAAGTAGAAGGCCGCACCCACATAAACGCCGCCGAAATCCTAAACGAAGAGAATGAGGTCCTGGCCCGCAGCCGCGGCATCTTCATCGCCATCGACCCCGAAAAAATGTTCGCCAAGCACGTAGAGCGCTAAGCGAACCAGATTTACCCTGTGTGACCCCGTGCCGCCCTGGGGTTGAAGGGGTTTTGTTGACAACCGGCAACTGCTTCACAGGGGTACCGCGAATCCCACCCACGCTGTAAAATAACTAAAGCTTCGCCGAAGCCCGAAAGCCGAAGCCCGAAGCCCGCAGAAAAGAGTCCACCATGTCGCAAAACAACGGTAGCAACACCAGTCTCCGCCTCAAGACCGGCCTCGCCGAAATGCTAAAGGGCGGCGTAATCATGGACGTGACCAACGCCGAGCAAGCCTCCATAGCCGAGAAAGCCGGAGCGGTAGCCGTAATGGCCCTAGAGCGAGTCCCCGCGCAAATCCGCGCCGAAGGCGGCGTGGCCCGCATGGCCTCGCCCAAGAAGATTCGCGAAATCATGGCTACGGTATCGATCCCGGTAATGGCCAAGTGCCGCATCGGGCATTTTGCTGAGGCTCAGATTCTGCAGGAACTGGGCGTCGACTACATTGACGAATCCGAAGTGCTCACGCCCGCTGACGAAGCTCACCACGTCGACAAGCACGCCTTCACAGTCCCATTCGTCTGCGGCGCGCGCAATCTCGGAGAAGCCCTGCGGCGCATTGCCGAAGGCGCAGCCATGATCCGCACCAAAGGCGAAGCTGGAACTGGCGACGTCGTCCACGCCGTCAAACACATCCGCCAGATCGTGCAGGAGATGAAAATCCTGACCGTGCTCGGCGAAGAAGAACTCTACGCCAAAGCCAAAGAGCACGGAGCGCCCTACGAACTAATAAAGCTGGTCGCGAAAACAGGGAAGCTGCCGGTGCCGAATTTTTCCGCCGGAGGCATAGCCACCCCCGCCGACGCAAGCCTGGTAATGCAGCTAGGCGCCGAAGCCGTCTTCGTAGGCAGCGGCATCTTCATGAAAGACAGCACGACTTTCGCCGACCCAGTAGAAGCCGAAAAGCGTGCCCGCGCCATAGTCAAAGCCGCCACGCACTTCAACGACCCTAAAGTATTAC
>CAVYVQ010000072.1:0-39085 GCA_963771895.1 uncultured Acidobacteriaceae bacterium
CCGTATGAAAAATCCACGCCAGCATCGAGGTTGTCGTGGTCTTTCCGTGGGTTCCAGCGACCACCAGCACATCCTTGCCGCGCAGGAATTCCTCGTGCAGCAATTGCGGCAGCGAGCAAAACGGAATGCGCTGATCGAGCGCCTCTTCCAGTTCGACATTCCCCCGCGAAATCGCATTGCCGACCACAACCAGATCAGGGCGCGCCTCCAGATTCCGCGGATCAAAAGGTTGCGCTAGCGGAATGCCGAGTTCCGCCAGAAACTCTGACATCGGTGGATATGCCGCCGCGTCCGATCCAGTCACGCGAAACCCGCGCTGCTTCAGCATCCCCGCCAGCGCCGCCATCGCCGTCCCGCAGATGCCAATCAGATGAATGTAGTTTTTCTTGTCCATGCTTTTCTTCGTCGGCCCTTTTCTTCGCATCCTTCGCGGATTCCTTCGCGTCTTTTGCGGTTAGCGCATGACTTTGGATGGCGCAGCGCTTCCAGCGCTGCGATTCATCCTGCACTGACAAATGGGCTTTAGCCCCAGAGGTCCAGTTCTAGCGCGACTCAGCCGTGACCGCCGCTTCCAAAATTCTCAAGCTCACCTTCCCGCCGCGCACCGTCAACCCTGCCCGCACGCCGATCGGTAACGTAATGTTTCCTGCCGTCACATGCCCAGACCGCACTCCATACGCGACCGGCACTCCCAAGGATCCCACGATGCGCAGCACCACTTCTTCCAGCGTGTATCCCTGATTCGCATTCTGCAGGCAATCCCGCATCTCGCCGAAGACAATTCCGCGGACTCCGTCCAGCTTGCCAGCCAGCTTCAACTGCATCAGCATGCGATCAATCTGATAAGGTTTCGCCGCTACGTCCTCAACAAACAAGATCGTTCCGTCCGTGTGAATCTCATACGGAGTGCCGAGCGAAGCCACCAGAATCGAAAGGCATCCTCCGTAAAGGACTCCTTCGGCCGCGCCTTCCACCAATCCTCTGGCTTCGGAACCGGCGCCCAGGTCGGGTTCCCACGCCACCGTACCCGCCAGCGCAGCCTGCCACGACGTCAGATCCACACCGTCCTCATGCAGCCAATCTTTCGCCACCATCGCTCCATGGAATGCCACGAAGCCCGCCGCATCTGAAAAATAAGTAAGCAGCGTGGTCGCATCGCTGTAGCCAACAAATATCTTGGGATGAACCTTGATCTTTTCCAGGTCGAGCGCTTCGAGCAGATAGTTTGCGCCGTACCCGCCGCGTGCGCAAACGATCGCCCGCACTTCCTCGCGCGCGAACATCTCCTGCAACTCACCCGCGCGGCGCTCGACCGATCCTGCAAAGTAAATATCCCGATCGAGGATGGAATCGAAATAAAACGGCCGATAGCCCGCACGCCGCAAACCATCGCACCCCGCCTCCAGATCGCTGCGCTTAATGTTGCTGGCTGGCGCCACGATGCCGATCGTATCTCCCGGCCGAAGGGCAGGCGGCTTGATACGGGGGGTAGTTGAACAAAACATGGGGCAAGACGCCTGTGATGAAATAAATGCGATCCGCGTACGGTGGAACTGCAACCGAACCGCTCTCCAGAATCAGCGGCCTAACTCAGAAAAAACTCTCCCCGGCAGACCAACCGCGCTGGCCCACGAAGAAACACCGATTTCCCCTCCCGGCGGACCGTCTGCGTCCCGCCCGGAGCATGCACCCGAACCGGCGATTCCGCCTTGCCGATCGCGATCGCCGCCACTGCCGTTGCGCAAGAACCCGTCCCCGACGAGCGCGTCTCTCCCACTCCACGCTCAAAGAAACGAGCCCTCACATCATGCTTTCCATCGACAACAACCATTTCGACGTTCACACCCTGCTTAAACTGACGACTGCGCTGAATTTCTTCCGCTTTCGTCCGCCAGTCGTCGGCAAACTCCGGCACGAACACCACATAGTGCGGATTCCCCATCGAAACCGGAATCCCACGCACCTCGTGTGCACCCTGCATCACCGCCAGCTCGACTCCCACGGCAGCCTCGCCCATTTCGATCTCGAACTCGTATTCGGATTCGCTTCGTCCCGTCAACATGCAAAACTTTAGACCAGCCCCGGTCTTGATCGTAATCTTCTTGATCCCGCGCTCCGCGCAAACATAAGCGGCCACACAGCGCGTGCCGTTGCCGGAAATCTCCGCCTCGGAACCGTCGGCGTTAATCAGCCGAATCTCCACGTCCGCCGAAGCGTGAGGATACATCCATTCCACCCCATCCGCGCCCACGCCCTCGTGCCGGTCGCACAGGCGTCGCGTAAGCGTCGCCAGGTCCTCAGGAGCCTGATCGCCTTTCGCGGTCCCAGCATCAATCAGCAGAAAATCATTTCCGCAAGCGCTGACCTTCACAAACGGAATCACCCCAGGCGGTGTGCTCACTCCAATTCCACCGGTCCCAACCAAGTCACGCTGCCCAGCACCGGCGACGCCTTAAGTTCGCGAAACAATTCCTTCTGATCGCGGTTGCAACCGGCCACGTCAAACTGCAGCCGGATATGCTGGCTCGTGCTGCCGCTCACAACGTTTTGCATCATGCGATGCTTGTGTTCCAGGATGCGGTTGACTTCCTGCGTGATCTCTTCCACGCTCGCTCCCGTCACTTCGTAGCTGGTCAAGAGCTTCTTCAGGTTGAAGGTGAGTTCCAGGTGGCCCAGCGCAAACAGCACGATCAACACCACGACCGTGGCAAAAATCGCGGTCAGGTAAAGGCCTCCACCCGTGGCCATACCCACCGACGCCACTACAAACAAAGTCGAAGCCGTCGTCAAGCCAGTCGTCAGCCCCCGCGTGTGCAGAATCGATCCCGCGCCGATGAAACCGATGCCCGGGATGATCTGCGCCGAAATGCGAGTGTGATCGCCAAGGTATTTCACCGCGAGCGCATCCGAAAGAATGGTGAACAGCGCTGCGCCAAAACAGATGAACATGTTGGTCCGCAGCCCCGCCGGCCTGTGTCTCAGTTCCCGCTCCAGCCCGATGATCCCACCCAGGATCGCCGCCAGCACCAGACGCACCAGAGAGGTCGCGACAATTCCGCTCGCCATCTCTCGCTGCAGCAAATCGGAAATGTGTTGCCAGTTCATTGATTGGACTCTTTATCCGGGAAAGGCTTGGGATGGCCGAATTTTATCATCGGAGCGCCCGCGCCCAGCGAGTTCCAGCGTTAACCCGCCTGATTACTGCGTCGGCTTTTGTCCGTTCGCCCGAGAACGCCCTTGAAAGATCACGGCCGGCGGCTGCCCAGTCGTGTGGATCTCGACCAGCGCCTTCAAATGCCCGTCTTGCGCTGCCTTCCACACCGCGTCACCGTCAAACCCGACGGCATAATCCGCGTACTGCGCCGGATCCGCCAGCGCTCGCTCCCACAACCCATCAGGATCGAGCAGGCGCTTCCATACCCGATGATTGCCCTCGTTGATCACACGCCGCAACGGAATCCCCGCCTGCTCCAGCGCGCCGGCGTGCTCGCCCAGGTACATCAGGAGCGTTGACTCTGACGGCAAAGATTTAATCCAGCCCGCCAGTTGCTTATCCAGCGCCATGCGCCCGCGCATGTTGATCGCGGCTTCGCGATAGCAAATCGGGTCCGCGCGCCAGATTGCGGCGTAGCTTGCAATCAGCAGCGCCAACACGCCCGCAATCGCCGCCGCGTGTGCCCACCTGTCGCGGAAAACGGCAATGTGAGGAATCCGGGCAGCTAATTGCACAAGGAACAAAATCCCCACCGGCACAAACACCGCGAACGCCGGAAGTAGTTGCAATCCGTAGCGTAAGTTGTAGTGGGAGAATGGCCACCACACCGGCACGAAAATCGGCACGCTCCCGTATGCCACGGATAGCGCGTAAAACGGCAGCGGCACCCACAGCAACAGCGCAACCCGCCCACGCCCGCTGAATCCCGCCACCAGACTTCCCACCAGCGCCAGGAAAAGCCACAGCCGTCCCTGCCAGTTCGCCTCGGCCACATTCAGTTCTGCTGCCTTCAGAAAATACGAGCCGGCAGCAAACAGATTCCCTTTCGCGGGATTTACCGTCGCAGTCTTTAGCTCGATCGCTTTTGCGGAGTAAGGTCCGTTTGCAAACTCCAGCGGATTGCGATACACGACGGCGTTGTAAGCAAGCCAAAGTATCGGAGCGGCGGCCGCCAGCAAAATAAACTTCGCAAGCACCATCCGAGACGAAGTAAGCGAAGACCTGGGTGCCCCATTTCTCGCGTCTTTTGCGAGAAGCTTGCCCTGAGCGGAGTCCAAGGGTGGGGAAGCTATCACAACGCAAACCACCAAAACGACAGCCAGAAACCACCCGTCATACCGTGTCAAACACGCGCCAAACAAACACAACCCGCATTTAGTCAGCGCTCGCTCCGCCTTTACCCCGCCCCGCGCGAACTCGGCGAAATACACCACAGCCCAGATGAAGAAGGCCAGATACAGCGACTCTCCCATTGCCGTGGCCTGCATGTAAATCAGATTAGGATTCGCCGCATACAAGATCGCGGCGACCCAAGCCCCGACTTTCACCACGCCGTCCCCGTCGCGGCAGAACGCCGCCCGCACCAGCCGGAATATTCCAAGCACTCCAAACACGTACCCTGCCATCGACGGAATCGAGCCTCCCGAGCCGCTCTGCCACATCTGCTTCGACAGGATAAACGGCATAATCAGCAGGTGCGGAAGCGGCAACCACACGGTCCCCAACTGCAGCAGCCCAGGAGTTTTCGAGTCGAAGACACGGCGCGCAATGTTGATGTGTGCCACGGCATCGCCATACAGCAGCACATGTCCACTCCGGCTGTAATAAAGAAAGGAAAATACCGAAACGAAGGTCGCCAGCCACAGCAGCCGCACGACCTCAATATCGGAATACGCCTTCGGCGGCGGAGATTGCGGCTTCATTCGAGGTGCGTAAGTTCGCGAAAAATCTGAAAGCGGGCGTCAATCTCTTCGCGTGTCAATGCCTGCAGCCGCTCTGTGCCAAAACTTTCCACGGCGAACGATCCCATCACTCCTCCGTAGAACAACGCCCGCTTGAGTACTTCGCGATTCAACTCTTCCTGCGACGCCAAATAGCCCATGAATCCTCCCGCGAACGAATCGCCCGCTCCCGTAGGATCCTTAACTTCATCGAGCGGCAGCGTCGGCGCGCGGAACGGATGCCGCCCAATCCCGAACGCGCCCTCGCGAAAGAAAATCGTCGCCCCATATTCGCCGTGCTTGATCACCAGCGCCTGCGGCCCCATGGCTAGCACCTTCTGCGCCGCGCGCGGCAGATTCGTTTCCCGCGCCAGCATCTTCGTCTCGGTGTCGTTAATCAGCAGCACATTCACCAGCTTAAGAGTTTCGGCCAACTCCTGGCGTGCGCCGTTAATCCAGTAATTCATGGTGTCGCATCCCGTCAGCCGCACTCCCTTCATCTTCCGCCGCACATTGGCCTGCAGCGTCGGCTGAATATTCGCCAGAAACAAGAACTCCGTGTCGTCATACTCCTTCGGAATCCGCGGCTGAAACTTCTCAAAGACATTCAGATCGGTGAAAGTAGTCTTGGCCTCGCTGAGGTTCTCGCCGTACGTCCCGCCCCACCGAAATGTCTTGCCCGAGGCGCGCTCGATGCCGCGCGTATCCACACCGCGCTTCTTCAGGACGTTTTCATGCTCGGGGCCAAAATCTTCGCCGACCACCGCAACCATGCGCACCTGAGTGAAATAGCTGGCTGCCAGCGAAAAGTAAGTAGCCGCCCCGCCCAAAATCCCCTTCACGCTGCCAGAAGGCGACGTGATGTCATCAAACGCAACCGAACCGACAACGACAATGCTCATCGTGAACTCGTCTTTCCTCGGTCAAGTGGTCAGTGGCCAGTGATCAGTGGCCAGTAAAATCTCTCATACGAAGGCTTTCACTGACCACCGACCACTGATCACTGACCACTGCTTTTTACATACTTCCCAATAATCAGCTTCAGCTTCCTCTTCGTTGCCGCCGGAATCTTTTTGAGGTCCGTCAAAATCGCGTGCGCCAGCGCCGACCCGCATTTGCAGGACCGCTGCCGCGGCATCGCCGCCACCGTCTCGCGCACCACTTTCGTCGCGTTCTCCGCGTTCTTCACCAGCACCGCGACAATCTGATCCACCGTCACCGAATCGTGATGCGGATGCCAGCAATCGTAATCGGTCACCATCGCGACCGTGACATAGCAAAGCTCGGCCTCGCGCGCCAGCTTCGCCTCCTGCAGGTTGGTCATGCCGATCACATCCATGCCCAAACTGCGGTACACATTCGATTCTGCCTTCGTCGAAAATTGCGGACCTTCCATGCACAAGTACGTTCCGCCGCGTTTGCTGGTCACGCCTGCTGTCTTGCATGCACTCTCCACCACGCCCGCCAGTTCTCCACATACGGGATCGGCGAACGCAATGTGCGCCACCACTCCGCCGCCGAAAAACGTATCCACGCGGTGCCTCGTGCGATCGAAGAACTGGTCTGGGATCACAAACTCCAGTGGCTTGTGCTCTTCCTTCAACGACCCCACGGCCGAAACGGAAACAATCCTCTCGACTCCCAACTGCTTGAACCCGTGAATATTCGCGCGGAAATTCAGTTCGCTCGGCAAGATGCGATGCCCGCGCCCATGCCGCGCCAGGAAAGCAACCTTGCGCCCCTCCAGCGTGCCGCAGACGTAAGCGTCGGAAGGCGCGCCAAACGGGGTTTTCACGCGCACTCCCTTCACCTGGCTCAGCCCCGGCATCGAATAAAGCCCGCTGCCGCCGATGATCCCAATCTCCGCCTGTGCCACCCGTCCTCCAAACTTCAAGCGCCCTACAGAAACTCCCGAGCGCAAGTCAAACCCGTGATTATACATGCTCATATAGAGACAGCCGCCTCGGATGTCCGCCAGCAAAGCGAGCCGCTCGTTTCATGAAAGCCGGCAAACTGAGGAGACTTGTGGTTCAAGATTTTCCAACCCGCTACAATCGTCCAATGCGATGCCGAGCCCTGGTCGTCTTCATTCTCGCCACCGCAGCCCTCGCACAAACCTCATCCAACCCTGCGCCTGAATCGAAATCCGTAACCGTTCCCATCACGCTCGACCATAACCGCATCATCATCGACGTAGACCTTCCACTCCCAGACGGCTCGACCGGTCGCGTCCGCGCCTGGGTCAACAACGGCGATTCGGATCTCCATCTCTCCCGCCGCGCAGCTACGCTGATGGGACTCAACGTCGCCTGCGGAGAGCGCGAATGCTCCGCGCCGCCGCCTCATGAGATCACCCTCGGCGGCATGAAAATCTCTCTTGCCGCAGTGAAGGAAGCGAAGATTCCACTTAAGCCGGTGGCGGCCGCAGCTGTCATGGAACCCGGCATAAACGCCGAAATCAGCCTTCCCTCCACCGTTTTGCGCAACTACGACGTGCTTATCAATTATCCCGGCCGCGAATTCACCCTCGCCCCACCCGGCACTCTGAAGTTCAAAGGCGTTACGGCAAAGGTAATCGTGAATGCCGAAAACGGCCTCGTCCAGGTTCCCAGCCAGATTGAAAACAAAAAATACAATCTCGCCCTCGATTTGGGCTCGTCCATCAGCTTCCTCGCCGAAGACCTCTTCGACAAACTTTCGGCCACTCACCCCGACTGGCCGCACATGACCGGCGCCGTCGGGCCCGCCAACCTGGGGGGACTCGACGATGAGCCAAAGTGGAAATTCACGCGCATCGACCGCCTGCAATACGGTCCGCTCTTCTTTACCAACGTAGCGATAGTTGACTTTCCGAAAGATCGTCTGGCCTACTTCGAAAAGCGGGCCGGCATCCCCACCGCTGGGCTACTCGGCGCGAACGCCTTGCAAAACTATCGAGTCGGCCTCGACTACGCCCACTCCGCCGTCTATTTCGACGTCGGCCGATTGTTCAACTTCCCCGAGTTCGATGTCATCGGCCTCATCCTGCGCCCCGAAGACGATGGACGCTTCACCATCCTCAGCATCGCCGATTTCGATGGCAAACCCTCGGTGACCGAGGGCCCGGATGGCGTTCAGCCAGGGGACCACCTGGTAGCGGTCGACGGCATCCCCGTCGCCGGATCAACCATGGGACAAGTGTGGTCGATGCTCGGGGGCGAACTCGGCAAGGAACGCAAGCTGACGATTGAGCGCAGCGGGATGCAGTTCACGGTCGTCGCGAAAGTGCAGCACTTCTTGGGTGACACAAAGGAAGATGGAAGCGCGAAAGGAAAATCGCGCAAGCAATAAAAAAGGTGGCAAATCGGCTGTTTGAACCTGGGACTGAGAACTGAGAACCGAGAACTGCCTTTTCACTTCACCCCGAACACTTCTTTTTCCATCGTCTCCGTCGTACCCGCATCCAGGCTCTCGCTTACCAGCACGGTATCGCCCTGCTCCTCAATCACCACCGTGCCTTCCTCGGTTGTCCAGGCGTGGCGCCCTTTCAGAATATCAATCTTGTATTCCGGATGTACCTGAGACGATTCAGAATGATTCCCGACCTCTTCGGCTTTCTTGTACCGCTGCGTCAGCGACCGCGCGTAAATCCCCGCAAATTCAGATGCTTTCTCGGCGCTCGACCACCGCGATACATACAACAGGCCCAATGGCGCCGCCGCGTCGTTTTTCGGACGCGCCGCGTAGTAATATCCCCCCCGCCACTCCGGATACAGCCGGTCTGAAAGCTTCTTCCCCGCATACTGCTCGATCAGCACCGCAACATCGAACTCCCCCATTGCTCCGATATCAAACTTCAAGTAACCCTTGAAGTCGCGCTTGAATTCAGGCACGCGCATAGGATCGATCTTCTCCCCCGATAGGTAGGCTTCAGGCTGCATGATCTGCCGCGTGGTGTGGGGAGGATTCGCCAGCAAGCCGGCGAACGCCTTCTCCTTACCGCCCTTCTCCATCAGCCAGATCACGAACTTCAAGCCGTACCTGTAGGGGAACGTGAGCGACTCCCGGAGAAAGATTGGAGCATCCTTGAAGACCTTCGAGTCGTCGGTCCCGTTGGCCATCTGCGCTTCCATCGTCTCCACCAGGTCCGGAGAATCCGCAATCGACCGCCCCAACGGTGCCAGTTCGTACTCCAGCATGACGGTCTCTGCCTGGCCCTCGACCACAGCTTCGCGCGCATCATCCGCTTCGTCGTTCTCGATATCCTCAGGCGTGGGGTCATGCTTGATCTCACCCAAATCTTTGTCGCCCTTCTTCATCCACTTGTCGAGACCGATCGTCTGGTCCTGCAGCGCGTGCGTTAGTTCGTGAGCCATCACGGGCTCCTGCTCCTCCATCGGAACCCAGTCGAGCAGGTTCACCGTCTTTGTCTTCGGATCGTAGTAGCCAGCCACCTGCTCGCGCAGCAAAGCCACCAGCAGCTTCTCCAGATCAAAGTCGCGCGGCAGCAAGCCGAATTTCTTCAGCACGAGCTCCGACCGCTGTAGCTTCTTTACGTCCTCGTCCTTCATGTGCTTGGTCAGGTATGAGACCACTTCGTCACGGCTGGTGAGCCGGCGCTTGACCTGCTTCTTGATCGGCAGTCCAGTCTGCTTGCTATCGAACGCGAGAATCTCGTCGACGGAGTGAAACAACTCCTCCGCCTCCCGCGGCGTGATCTTGACTTCCTTCTCTGGCTTTGTAGCGCTGGCGTCCTCCCCGGCAGGTTTCTGATCCTGCGCAGAAGGTTCTTGTGTGGTGGGTGTCTGTGTGGGTCGGACACTCTTGTCCGACTGCTTTTGACTTTGATCTTGGGTTTGTTCTTGCGTCTGTTGTGCAGGAGTAGCAGCCTGATCCTGCGCCAGTCCCCAAGCAGCACCGCCGAGGCTTATGAGCAGCACAACGGCCCAATGGCTCAGAGATCTCCAGCAACGCCGCGTAACGGTATCCATCAAGAACGAGTCTACCCTGTTTCCTCGTACTTTCCTCAAGGGCGCTGTCATCCTGCGGGGCGAATGCGAATCGGTTCGCTTTGCTCGGGATGACAGACCTATAAGGACCGCCTACTTGCTGAGTTTCTCCGCCACCCACTCCCCTGCTTCCCGCGTCCCCAGCGTCCCGCCAATATCCTGCGTGGTTTTCTTCTGCCGCACCGCTTCGAGCACCGCCGCTTCGATCTTTTCAGCTTCGTCGAAAAATCCCAAGTGCCCCAGCATCATGGCCGTAGTCAGAATCGCGCCAAACGGATTCGCCACGTTCTTGCCCGCGATCGGCGGCGCCGAGCCGTGTACCGGCTCGAACATCGATGTTTTTCCGGGATGAATATTCCCGCTGGCGGCCATGCCCAGCCCGCCCTGCAGTCCGGCGGCAAGGTCGGTAATGATGTCGCCGAACATATTATTGGTCACGACGACATTGAAGCCGCGCGGATCGCGCACCATCTGCATGCACAGCGCGTCCACATACATGTGCTGGGTTGCAATCTGCGGATAGTCGGCGCTTACTTCTTTAAACACGCGCTGCCACAAGCCGCCGGCATGTGTCAGCGCATTCGATTTGTCGCACATGAGCACTCGACCGCGCCGGGAGCCATCGAATTTCACGTTGCATTCGCAGTACTCAAAGGCATAGCGGATAATCCGCTCGACTCCCTTACGCGTATTGATGTCTTCCTGAATCGCGATCTCATCCGCCGTGCCCTGCTTGAACACTCCTCCGGCATCGGTGTAGGCGCCCTCGGTGTTTTCGCGGATGACAACGAAGTCCACATCCTTGGGCTCGACACCTTTCAGCGGGCACAGGGCCGCATCCAGCAGCCGCACGGGGCGGACGTTGGCGTAGAGGTCCATCTTGAAGCGCATGCCAAGCAGGATCTCTTTGGCGTGAATGTTGGTTTTGACCCGAGGATCGCCGAAAGCGCCGGCGAGAATGGCGTCGAAGTCACGGCCGAGCATGGCGAAGCCGTCGGGTGGGAGAGTCACTCCGTCTCGAAGGTAGCGGTCGGCGCCCCAGTCGAATTCGGTCAGGTCGACATCGGCTCCCGAGCTACGGATAACCTTGAGAGCTTGCGGGATGACCTCTTGACCAATCCCGTCTCCGGGAATGACGGCAATGCGTTTCTTGGAAGGCTTGTGCGGGTTCACGGCAGAAAAGCTAACACAAGCCAAGCAGAATGAGTAGGTTGTCGTTGGTATTCACTGCCAGCTATAGGCCAGTGAGCCCGAAACGAACGGCGGCGTCTCCCTTCGGCGGTCAGACCGATCTGTCAAATCGAAGCTAGGGCCCATAGGAACCTCGTACATCGACCGTTGTGTTCCGGGTGAACCCTGATATCCTCCCGAATGCCCGAGCCTCTACAAACGGCTGGAACCTGCCGTAGCGTTAACTTACGGCTAAGTTGTTGATTTCCGGTGGAAGTTGTTGAGTCTTGGTGGAACTTATTGATTCTATGGTGGGCCTTGTCCCGTGATCGCGACCGCGGGCGATTTTCAACTGCCGACCTCCAAATTGACAAATGGGTCTGTTGGGCAATTGGCCCTCGGCAATGAATCATAAGGCCGTTCGTTATAATCAATAGTTCCATGTCCCGAACTCCACTCCAGGAAGCACTTCGCGCGCAAGTCGGTAACCAAGCACAGCCGCTCCGCGAGATCGACTACCGCGGAGCGACGGTGGCTGCGCGCTTTGCCGATCCTCAGGCGGAATTCGCAGCCATGACCGGAGGTTGTGGAATCTATGACCTGGGCTTCCGCGCCTGGATTTCGCTCACGGGCAGCGACCATGTGCGCTGGCTGAACGGCATGGTTACGAACAACATTCGCGATCTCGCCGTCGGCCACGGCCTTTATGCATTCCTGCTTAATCCGCAAGGACGCATCCTCGGCGATATGTTCGTCTATAACCAGGGGAAGGCGTTGATTGTCGAAACGGATCGCAGCCAGGTGGAGAAGATCATCGCCACGTTCGACCATTACATCATCATGGACAACGTCGAAGTGACCAACATCAGCGACAGGCAGACTGCCATCGGCTTGGCGGGACCGAGATCGCGCGCCATCTTGAATCGGGCCGGGATTGAAGTTCCGAATCTGGAGAAGTTGCAGATGATGACTCCGAAATGTGACTGCGATTGCGGCTGTGCGCAGTGCACGGTGGTGTACGGCGAAGATGCGCCGCAGGAATCGTATGAAGTGTGGCTCGCGCCCCAGGATGTTTACAAGACCTGGCAGGCGCTGATCGCCGCCGGAGCAACGCCGGTGGGCAGCGAAGCGTTGGAGATGCAGCGCATCGTGGCTGGGGTTCCGCTCTACGGGGTCGACATCCGCGAGCGCGACCTGCCGCAGGAGACCGAGCAGATGCGTGCTCTCAACTTCAACAAGGGCTGCTATGTTGGACAAGAGATTGTGGAGCGTATTCGCTCGCGCGGCAACGTGCACCGCAAGTTGACAGGCTTCCAGGTGGAAGGCACGGCGCCGATCGCGGCGGGGGACAAGATTGTCGCCGGCGAAAAGGAAGTGGGCGAAGTCACGAGCGTTGCCGTTCTGAACGCCCCATCCGGCCAGCGGACGGTCGCTATGGGGTACATTCGGCGCGAAGTGGGAGTGCCGGGCTGCGAGGTGACGATTGGGTCGGTTAAGGCTAGCGTGGTGCAGTTGCCGATGGCGGGCGTCACTCTAGAGCGGAGTGAGGCCTCACTGTTGCATCAGGCTGAGCTCCACCAAGCTTAGAGAAGAGCTAGGCTTAGAAGCAAGGCTTTTCGACAGCAAAGGTCGCTAAGGACGCGCTAAATGCGTAAAGAAGAGCTTCATCTCGATTCTGGCAAGATAGATTTATAAGGACAGACGTTATGGCTGAGAAAAGACAAGAATCAGGGTTCACTGTGACCGACCGTCGCTTGTTTACCGAGGACGGGGAGTTGCGAAAAGATGTTCGCGAGGAAGTGGAGCCACCGAAGGCTGCGACGCCTCCCGTCCCGGTTGCGGCATCAAGCCAAACCGCGCCTAGGGAAGCTGCGCCCGCCGCAAACGCTGTGACGGCGTTTCCTGGGGCGGTGGACGGAATTGCGGGCATGCCCGCGGCTCCTACCGCAGCCGAACAGCAGGTCCAGGCCGATGCCTACCGCGAATCATCGAAGGAAATCGATTCACGCGTGGAACTCAGCGGCAGCTCCGCCAAAGAATTTGAGATGACATTCGAGCGCTTCCTAGCGTCTTTGTATATGACGGCGATGCTGCAGTTGGGATTGATGCAGGAGCAGGGCGGCCAGCCTCGCATTGACATTCTGGGCGCGCGCCAGACCATCGACACACTCACCCTCATCGCGGAAAAGACGAAAGGCAATCTGACTCCCACGGAAGAAGCCTTTCTGCAAAACAGCCTCTACGAAGTGCGCATGGCCTACGTGGAGGTGACGAATGCACTGTCGCGCCCGCCGAAACCTGGGACTGCCACCGGGACCAGCGGAATTTAAATCAGGGGCCAGTGATCAGTGGTCAGTGATCAGTGAAACCTTTCGCGAACTGATCACTGACTACTACCCACTGGCCACTGTTCTTGAAGAGCAAATCATGAAGGTTCACGGATGAAGGCTACGCTTACCGTGCTGGGCAGCGGCACGTCGATGGGCGTGCCTACGCTCGGCTGCGACTGCGCGGTCTGCAGTTCCAAAGACCCGCGCGACCGGCGCACTCGTCCCTCTGTGATGATTGAGTATGCGGGCAAGATTGTCCTTATCGATACTTCGCCCGATTTTTACGCGCAGGCCATCCGCGAGAGGATCACACGCGTGGACGCGGTTTTTTATACTCACACGCACGCCGACCATATTCTAGGCATCGACGATCTGCGTCCGCTTAGCTTTCGCCACAAGCCGGGGAAACTGCCGCTCTACGCGCGTCCGGACGCCGCGGCCTTTCTGCGCAAGATGTTCAGCTACATCTTTAACGCCGATTACAAATATGGCAGCTTGCCGCAACTCAAGTTGCAGCCAATTGATGGTCCAATCGAGCTTTTCGGGGCGCGCTTCGAGCCGGTGCGGCTGATCCATGGCGAGAAGGAGATCTATGGCTTCCGCTTTGGGAGCGCGGCGTATCTCACCGATCACAGTGAGATTCCCGAGACGTCGTTCCATCAACTGGAAGGGCTGAACATACTTTTTCTGGACGCGCTGCGGCACAAGCCGCATCCCACGCACTCGACAGTGGAGAATTCCCTGCGGATCGCCGAGCGCATAAAGGCGAAGCGGACATTCTTTACCCACATTTGCCACGATCTGGGGCACGAAGCGACGAATGCAACGTTGCCGGCGAATGTGCGGCTGGCTTATGACGGGATGAGCCTGGAATTCGAGATTTGAAAGAACGAAGAACAGTGGTCAGTGGCTAGTGGTCAGTGGTCAGTGAGATCGCGCTCGGGATACCGCCTTTTCTGATCACTGACCACTGATCACTCTTCACTGCCATGCAGATCTTCCACAAACTCGAGGACGTTCCGGCGGGATTTGGGCCTTCGCTGGTGAGCGTTGGCAATTTCGACGGAGTGCACCGGGCGCACACTCATGTGCTGGGCGAGATTGTGCGGCGGGCGCGGTCGAGCGGAGCGAAGGGTGTGGCGGTGACCTTTGAGCCGCATCCGTCACGCATCCTGCGGCCGGACTCAGGACTGAAGCTGCTCACTCCAGCGCCGGAAAAACTTCGATTGCTCGAAGCCACGGGCATCGATGCGGTGCTGATGCTGCCCTTCGGGCGCGATCTTTCGCTGATGACGGCGCGGCAGTTCGCCGAACGCATTTTGAAAAAGAAGCTTCACGCCCGTGAGGTACATGAAGGCTACAACTTCCGCTTCGGGCACAAGGCTGCGGGCGACGTTAATCTCCTGGCACAATTGGGCGAGGAGATGGGCTTTGACGTGAAGGTGTACTCGGAAGAAAGATTGCGCGGCGAGCCCGTTTCCAGCAGTCAAATTCGAAAGCTGATCGGCGAGGGGCGGGTGAGCCGGGCGCGGCATCTGCTGGCGCGTCCGTTCTGCATTCTAGGCGCACCGGGGCGCGGACGCGGACTGGGATCGAAGTACACAGTTCCCACCATCAATATGGCGCGCTATGAGGAACTTGTGCCCAAGGATGGCGTCTACATCACGTGGACGCGCGTCGGCACCGAGTGCTTTGATTCCGTCACGAACGTGGGCAATCGTCCCACGTTCGGGGCGGATTCTTTCGCCATCGAGACCCACCTGCTGAACTTTCACCCCATTGAGCTGACGCCCGAGAGCGAAGTCGAAATCTGTTTTCTCAACCGGGTGCGCGATGAAATCAAGTTTCCTTCGGTCGAGGCCTTGCGCGAGCAGATCGCGAGAGACGTGAAGAAGGCGCGGAGGTATTTTCATCTGCTTCGACTGGAGCGCCACCCCGGTTAATAGCAACGCAGCCGGAGCAGGCTTAGACTCAAAAAGTGCAGGACACCCTTTGCCAATTTGTTGATCGCATGGCGGAGGCGCGCCAGCGGCTGCGGTTCCCTTCTCTGCCGAAGATGGCGTTCTTTCTTGTTTGCCTGCTGCTTTGCCTGATGGGCCCGACACGGCTGCTGGCAGAGACGATCGATGGAACCGTTCAAGATCCATCGGGCGCCGTCATTGCCGGGGCGCGGATCGAGATCACCGGCGGAAACCTGGCGCAACCGATTGTGCTGGAGTCCGACCCGCTGGGCAAATTCGCGTCGCCCGATCTGAAGCCCGGAACTTATTCGCTGCGGGTTGCGCGGGAGGGTTTCGAGCCTCTGGTAAAGGCTGTGACTTTGCCGGGCGCCGGCCAACTGCTACTGACGCTCAGAATTGCTAAACAGCAGGAGGTCATTTCGGTTCCAGGAAGGAATCTGGCGTTTGCCAATTCCGATCGCGTCTACCGGCAATTCCGCGATCTCGGACTTGGCGAATCGTTTCGCGTCGAGAATTTCACGTTCACGTCCGACGTTGCAACCTTTCAGCTTGAGAAAGGAACGCTGACGTTCCTAAGTCCGGTGGATGGCGTTGTAACAGGCGCAATTTTCATTGGGGAAGGACATTTCAATCTGAAGCCGGTGATTCCTCTCGATGCCCGCGAACTGAGCCGGCGCACGGGCGCAGCCGAGGTCGACGAAGAGTTCACTGAGGCGGTTTTCCGGTTTACTGGCGAAGGCCGCATGAAATTTCTTCCTGGATTGGGGGATCGGACAGACGCGGGACCAGAGGCGGCCGCCGTCCTCAAGCACTGGAGGGAGAAGATGCGGCAGCGGCACGAGCGCGCCCTGGGCTTTAGCGAATTCTTGCTGCAGGGCGAAACCATGGACAACGTGGATGCCGACCTGTTGGCTGCCGTCTACAATCGCGCGCATCCGGAATTCTTCAATGCATACGTCCGCGGCAAGAAGCATAAGGACCTCCGTTTTTTCATGAGGACACGCGTGGGAGCGTTGCCCCAGCTGGACTCGCCGGAGGAGGTGGCGCTGATCAACTTCGATCCAGAGGGCATGGGCCTGGACGACGGTGTCTGGTACCTGGCCCACTTGAAGGCGGAATACTTGAGCCGCGCTGCAAGCTCCAGCGAAGACCGCCGCCTGTTTGCCACGCACCGCTACAAGATCGAAACCGTCATTGCCAAGAACGGGCATTTGTTCAGCAGGGCTACCATCAGCTTCGAGACTCTGCTCGGCGGGGAGAGGGTGATGAAGTTTGGCTTGCTGCCGAATCTGCGAGTCACGCGGGTTACGGACGAGCAGGGTCAGGATCTTTATTTTATTCAGGAAAGCCGCAAAGAAGATGGTTCTTTCTACGCGATACTTCCCCAGGCTCCACCGCTCGGCAAGGAACAGTCGATCAATGTCGAATACGCGGGCGACAAAGTGCTGGAAGAAGCCGGAGAAGGAAGTTACTACGTCGCTGCCCGCACGTCCTGGTATCCAAACTTGAATGGGTTTGGCGAGAAATCACTCTATGATCTCACCTTCAAAGTCCCGCGGAAATACAAGGTGGTCAGCGTGGGACATCTAAAGGAAGAAGCAATTGAGCAGGACCTGGCGGTCAGCCGCTGGATCACGCCCATCCCGGTGGCGGTGGCAGGATTCAACTATGGCGCATACGAGAAACTGGAACTCCCGGATGAGATAACAGGATACAAGATCTCCGGCTACTACTTAAGGGAGGTGCCCGATAATCTTCGCGGCACCGCGCTTGCGCATCTGGGGGTTCGCAGCATGACGATGTACGCGCTGGAACAGACGCGCGGGCAGTTGCAGCTGTGCACTTACTATTTCGGTAAGAGTCCTTATGACCAAATCTATATCACGGAGCAGCCGAATTTTAATTTTGGGCAATCCTGGCCCAACCTGGTTTACCTTCCCATCTCCGCCTATACGGATTCTACCGAGAGATGGCTGTTTTTCGGGCACATCGACAACAAATTCGCCGGCTTCGTGCAGGAGGTAACTCCGCACGAAGTCTCCCATCAATGGTGGGGCCATGGCGTGGGCTGGGCGTCTTACCACGACCAGTGGCTGTCGGAAGGCTTCGCGGAATTCTCCGCGGGGCTGTTTCTGCAGCAGGGCGTGGCGGGAGACTGGCGCAAAGACTACATCGAATTTTGGGATCGCCTGCGCCGGCGCGTTCTGGAAAAGAATAAGTTCGATGTAGCCCCCAACGACGCCGGCCCGCTGTGGATGGGCCTGCGCCTGGTTTCTCCCCGCACCGGAGACGCCTACCAAAACGTGGTGTATCCCAAGGGCGCCTACGTGCTGCAAATGCTGCGTTCGATGATGCGCAGCACGGAAGACCACGATCAGGACAAGGCCTTCATCGCCATGATGCATGACTTTGTAGAGAGTCATCGCGAGAAGGCGGCGAGCACGGAATCCTTCAAGGCCATTGCAGAGAAACACATGACCAAACAAATGGACCTTGGGGGAAACGGACGGCTGGACTGGTTTTTCAATGAGTGGGTCTACGGAACGCAAGTGCCGCGATACCACTTCGAATATCAGGTCACGCCGGTGGAGGGCGGCAAGGCGAAGGTGCATATGACCATTACGCAGAGCGAGGTCGACGAGCGCTTTGCCATGCTGGTTCCGGTATTCGCCGACTTTGGCAAGGGGATGGTGCGTCTCGGCCAAACCGGAATCGTTGGCAACAGCACCCGCAGCGTCGATCTCACGCTGCCTGCCCAGCCGAAGAAAGTCGCCCTGAATGCGTACAAAGATATTCTGGAACGATGAGAATCGAAAATCAGGCTGCAAGCTAATGGGGCAGATAGCCTGATTCCATGGGCAGTTTTCCATCCACTTTCACGACTTTGACGGTGTTGTCGATGGAGTGGATTTCCACTAAGCCCACCGCGCCGGGGGTGGATTGAACAATCTTGAGAACCTCCGCGTCTGAGTCGGCGATCATGATGGAATCCTTGTGAGAGGCGATCAACGCCTTCAATTCAGCGGGACTCATTTTGATCAAGCGCTCCAGCGTTTCGGTTTCGCCCTCTGAGTTCTTGTGCAGCACCAAGAAAACGGCCTTGCCATCCGGCCACTGCTTGATCTCTGAGCGAACGAGTTTGCCCAGGTGAACAGTGGTAATATTTTCAGCTTTGTTGTCTTTGTTGACCACGACCGCCATGTGGTGAGCAAAACATGGGGTGAGGAATGTCAGGAGAAAAACAGGAAGCACGGCAAGCCGGTGAAATCTCATAAGCACGTCAGTCGTAACCCGAAGGTGATACCACGAGGCTAACCCAGAATGCAGGGTTGTACATTAAAAAACATTGTCAAATCGGAGCCGGGGTGCCGAATGAGAAAACATCCGGATGCGTGCGGGAATGGGAAAGTCGGCCGGATCTTCGGTTCTCGGTTTACTGAGAATGCCAGGTCAGATCCACGCGCACCGGAATTTCATTTTTCACGGGCATCGTCAGGAGCGAGGGCGGGTCGATCTTGAAATCGGTGAGCGTCGTTGGGATGGTTCCGGTGATGCGGATCTGATTGCCTTGCGTTACCAGTTGGAACGAAACCTGTTTGTACTGGGCGGTCTGGCCTGCGAATTGGATTTCGAGATCGGCCTGAACAGTTGTAGAGGTGGATGCGGATTCGGGCAGGTGGGTGCGCACGGTTACCATGGGAAATTGCGCGCCGCGCGTTACCTGAATCATGTGGAGATCGCGGTTGCTGTCGCCGGAGTCGAATGACTTGACCGGCACGGCGATCAGGAAATCGCATTGTCCGGCGTGGCAAATGCCCTTGCCACGCACCTCATGGCTGACGCCTTCGGACTCGTGCAATCGGTGAGACACATGGTAAGTCAGAGTGCCTTGTTGCAGAACCCATTGGGTGTCAGCAGCGGTGGCAAACTGCGGCAGCAAGAGAAATAGGATTGCGGAGACCGTTTTCATCATTAGAGGTCTTGAACCTCGCTGTCAGAACTTCACAGAAACAGACAACAGAGCCGCGCCAAACGCTCCGGCGGTAACGATGGCCACCGGCCCGTGCGCCTGGGCGATGCCATGGACTTTTTCCCCTTTGTTCTTTTGATCGAAGGCCATGATACCCAGGATGGGCGTCGCAATCATTCCGGGGCCGTGGATCCATGCCATGATCTTGTGGAAACGGATGGGGCCGCGAGTCTCGGTTCCGGGAACCCGGGGCGCGCGGATTGCATAGTAAGCGGTGAGGAAATACAAATCTCCCGTGACGCCCCCGAGAGCCGTGTGCAGATCGCGGGAGGCCGTGCTCGTGTTCTTGCCCCCGGCGTTGATAGACGTAGCGACAGTGGCGATCAGCGGAATGGTCGTGATCAAGCCCAGCCGTTGATGGGTCTTCAGCATGCGGGTGCGCTTATCGAGCAACGCCTGTCGCTTGGCATCTCCTTGCGCTTGCGAAGCGGAAAACCCCAGATCATCCAGCGAAGGTTCGGTCTTGGTGCTGGAGGGCGCATTGGGCAGGTCGCTGGAAGGCTTTGTCGTTGGCTGTTGTGATCCGGGCTGCGGTTTGTCCTGCGAATCTGGCGTCGGTTTCTGATCCTGAGACGCGGCTGGCTTCTGGGCGTCCTGGGAACTGGAAGGCGCTGGGTCAGAGGTTTGCGCGAAAGACTGGAGTGGAACTACGAAGAGGCACGAAAAGCTGAGCGCGATGGTTCTCAGCCGAATCATGTTCACGACCATTCTAGACCTCCGGCAAAAGATCTAATCGATGAAAATGAACTGAAACGCAGCCCCGCGAATGCTAGGGATAGATGCGGCCCTTCAGGTACGGGATGCCTGTCCATCGGAAGCGTGTGCTGCAAATCCCGACTTGGGAATTTTACTCGATGGGCTCGACCACTACTGACTCCGCGGCGATGCTCCGGGCTGGGCGCTGCACGATCACGATGGCGGCGAGCACAAAGATAATTCCCAGCGTTTGAACCGGGCGCAGCATTTCGCCTAACAACAGAGCGGCGAGAAGAATGGAGAAGACCGGCTCCAGGCAACTGGCGATGATGGCGCGGGTGGGTTCGAGATGCTGCAAGCCGAGGAAGTAGAGAGAGAAGGCTCCGAGCACCGAGATCATCGAGAAAACAAAAAGGAACAGCCATTGCGCGGGCGCATAGTGGGCGGCGACGACTTTCCATGGAGGGTTGACGAACAGCCAGAAAGCGGCAGCTGCCGCGAGCGTCCAGACGAGGACGCGCCAACGGTCGTAACGGGCAAGGATGCGATGTCCGGCGACATTGTAGAAGGCGAAGGAGAACGAGGCCAGCAGCGCGGCGACGATGCCATAGGAGTCGAGGCGGAGGGATCGTCCGTTGGTTGTTGCTCCTACGATGCCGATGACAAGGGCAATGCCTGCAACCGCGAGCGCTACGGCAACCACTTTCTGCAGCGAGAGCTTTTGCTGGCGGCGAGCTACCACATAGAACAGAACCCACACTGGAGCCGTGTACTGCACGATGATCGCGGTGGCGACGTTCGTTCTCTGGATCGCGACGTAATAGAAGTAATTCGAGACCGCCACGCCAACTGTCCCCAGCAGGAAGCAGTAGGCGAGATCGCGCGCGGGGATCTTGATGCGCCGCCATCCTTGGAAAGCGACGAGAAGAGGCAGCAGCACCAACAGAGAGAACGTCGTGCGTGTTTGCGACAGGATGAGCGGATCGATAGGACGCAGAGCGGTGGCGCTCAGTGGGAGCTTGCCGGTAAAGACGGCGCGGCCCAGGGCGGCGGAGACGGCCCAGAGAAACGCCGCCGAGGCGATGAAGAAATAGCCGCGCAGAGGATGCGGGCGCGAGCTTCTCTGATTTGAGTCCGGCTGATTTGAGTTCGGGATATTGATCCTCGCGAATGGTTTCGATGATCAGGCAGCGGAGAGGAAGTGGTCAAGGCGATCGGGATCGAAGCCTTCGATTACTTCGGCGCCGGCAGGGGCGAGAATCACCAGGGTGGGAGCAGTGCGGCAGTGGTAGGTTTCGAGCAACTCGGCGCGGGCGGCCGGGTCGTTGCTCATGTTGCGCTCTTCGAAGGCGAGGCCCTTGGCCTCAAGGAAGATCTTCATTACTTCGCAGTTGAGGCAGCCGGATTGGGTGAAGAGCAAGATGCGGGTGTTCATAGGCTATTGATGCTGAGAAGCAGAAATTCGCACCAAGTACTCACAGGCTAAAGCCACATGGTTCTGAATCTTCGAACCGCAGCGTGGAAAGCGTTGCGCGACCCAAACTCTAGGCGCTGCGCTCATCCAGATATTCGATCTCGGCGGTGATCTTCGCGGTTTTGGCTAGCATGGCTGATACCGAACAGTATTTTTCTTTCGAGAGGCGCACTGCATCTTCAACCGCCTTGCGAGACACTTTACCGCCGACGCGGTAGAGCAGCTTGATTTGCGTGTAGACCATTGGCGGGTCTGGGGCGCGCTCGGCTTCAGCGCTGACTTCGAGGCTGGTGAAGGGCTCGCGCTTCTTCTGCAGGATGGAGACGACGTCGTAGCCCGTGCAGCCGCAGAGGGCGATGAGCACAAGTTCCATGGGACTGTTCCCTGCCTTCTTGTCGCCATCGACGACGATCTCGTGGCCGCTATCGGCGATGCCATCGAAACGTTGCTTCTCGATCCAGGTGGTCTTGGCTTTGGTCATAGGATTATCTGGCTCGGCCCTTCCTGAAGTACGCGTCAATCTCTGATCGTAGACTGGGGTTGAGTTCCCATGGCCCTGTGTAGCCGTGGGCTCTTTCGTCGGAAGATGGCGGGAAGCGCCTCCGAACGAACCCGGTTTGCGTTTCGATCGCAGGAAAAATCCACACCATAGTGGTTTTCACGAGGCCCTTGCCCTGGACCAACCCGATGGCACGTTTGTCCGTCAGTTCCCCTTCAATGAGAAGTTGCCGCACTGCTTCCGCCTCGTGAGGTTGGAGCTTTGCCATGCCGTCCGTGACTCTTGAGGACACCTCGGCGGCAAAAAGCAGCGACGACTGAGCCTTAGTCCTTTCCTCGGCACGAATGTCGAGACGCACCAGGTCTTTCGCAATGGCAAGATAGTCGGTCTGGCGAGGCGCCGTACCCAGCTCATTCGCCAGTTTCTCAAACGTGGCGCGCAGATCCTGCTCTTCGTCTATGTTGACCGCCATGTACTGGGAATACGGTGCGGGGAGTTGGCCCTTCCTAATCGTGCCGACGCAACATGGAATAAATTCATTCCTCTTGGCCCAGCCCGCTCCTGACTCAAACCACACCCACTTCCGGCTCAGGCCACGCTCCGAGGTCAAGACCCAGATAGCAAACGCTTCGCGAAGATTTGCGAGCACGGTTTCGACCCACGGGTTGCCGGGCGGCAGATCCTCTGGATCGCTCGATACAAAGACGTCGAGCCCAGGAAAGGCGCTGGCGAGAGCCACTTTCAGCCGAATGGCGATCTCCTCGTCCACTGCGGCATGGCTCAGGAAGAGGATCTTGGGCTTTTGTGGCTCCACTAGGTTATCTCCATGCTGCTTCATCTCCGGTTATCCGTGCTGGGTTCGGGATGAATCAGGACGCGGAACAGTTCGGGCGCGGCCTGCTTGAGGTGGATTTCGAGTTCGGTCTGGATGTCGTGGACGCGGGCGAGCGGCAGATCGTCGGACATGGTGCAGTGGCAGGAGACGTAGAGGCGTCCGCGGACCTTCTTGATCTGGACGTCGTGCAGATCGACGATCTCGGAAAACCGGCCGGCGACCAGCTTCAGTTGCCGCTCGAGGCCGGCGTCGCGGACTAACTCGTCGCCAGTTTCGATGGTGGCGGGCTCGCTTTCGATGTGCGTAAGGATGTCGGCGATCTCGGGTACGTCATGGCTCATGTCGGCCTCGAGTTCGGTGACCAGGTCGTGAGCGGCCTTCAAGGTCAGGTTCTCGTCGAGTTCGACATGCTGCTCGACGTGGAGGTGGCCGTGGAGATCCTGGACGCTGATATCGTGGACGTTGAGATTGTGGCGGGTCGCCACGGCGCGGATGCGGTCGAAAATGTTTTCCGAACGCTGGGCGCGGGGCAGCGGTTGTACCGTGACGTCGGCATCGGGGAGAATGCTGTGGACAGCGGCCGTTACCGCGGCTACCAATTGCTCGGAGCGCTGGAAGGTTACGGTGCGGGCAAAGCCGACGGTTAGATCGGCGAAGTAGCGGTTGCCGGCGCGGCGGATGCGGACGCGTCCGATTTCGAGCACGCCATCCACGCGCGAGACGGCGGCGATAATCTGAGCGCGGACTCCGGCGGGAGCGGCGTCGAGCAAAGCGTCGGTGGTGCGCCGCGCGAGTCTCCAACTGACGGAAACGATAACGCCAGCCACGAACAGGGCTGCAACGGGATCGGCCAGGCGAAGCCAATCCAGATGGTAGATGCGGCCAAGCAGGATTAGCACGAGACCAAGCACAACCACTCCAGCGGACCAGACGTCGGTGGAGAAGTGCAGCGCGTCGGCCTCCAGAGCCTGACTATCGTACTTGGTGGCGATGCGGCCGAGAGCGCGGGAGCGCCACCAGTCGACGGCCATCGAGATCAGCATCACGGCGAAGGCCCAGACGGATGGCTCGACCTCCACGCGGCGGAAGAACAGGCGCATGACCGCTTCGTAGATGACCCAGACGCAGGTCAGCAGAAGCAATCCGGTTTCTACGAAGGCGGAGAAATTCTCGACTTTGCCGTGACCATATTGATGGTCGGCGTCGGCGGGCTTGTCGGAGACTCCGACGGAGAAATACGTGAGCAGGGCTGCGATTAGATCGAGGGCCGAGTGCGCCGCCTCGGAGAGGATGCCCAGGCTGCCGGTGGTGAGGCCGACTACGATTTTTCCGCTGGTGATGAGGAGCGCGGCGATCACGGAGTTTCCAGCGACCGCGCGTTTTTCGGCGCGCATGGCGTTGGACGAGTAGAGGGCCGGCGTCCCGGACATGATGGGATTATCGGCGATTGGGCGAAAATGCGCCAACGCGAATTTGTTTTGCGCAGCGAGATCAAAAGCTTTTGACTGCCAAGATCGCAAAGTACGGCGGCGAAGGCCGCGAAGAAGGCGCCCACACGCCGGGCTACTGCGGGAAACGGCCTCTATGCTAGGATGCTAGGTTCGGTTGTTTAACTTCCTGATCTACCAATCCTGGAGGAATCTTGTATGCGTAAGAGTTGGTTGGTGTGTGTGTTGTTGGGAGCGCTGGCCTGGGGACAGGCACAGCCGACAACGCCGCCGGCGCAGGCTCCGGCTGGGAACGCAGCTGCCAAGCCGGAAGCGGCGGCTCCGGAGGAAGTGTCGTTGACTGCGGCTGTGCTGACGGTTAAGGGTGTTAGTTGCCCGGAGTTCACGAAGACGCCAGCGGGGTCAACCGCCACCGCGGGAAAGACTGCTGCCTCCGCGAAGAAACCTGCGGATTGCGTCATCACGCGGGCGCAGTTCGACAAACTTATCAAGGCGCTGCAACAAGGACCGAATCCGTTGAATGCGCAGCAAAAGCGCACGCTGGCTACCCAGCTTCCCGGAGTCATCGCCATGTCGGAGGCGGCGAAAAAGAAGGGCCTGGATAAGACTGAAGGCTATGTAGAGACGCTGAAATTCGTCAAGATGCGGATCCTGACGCAAAAAATGCAGGATAGCATCCGCGAAGATGCGGATAAGGTTCCGCAGGAGAAGATTGCGGCCTACTACAAGGAGAATCCCGAGGCCTACGAGCAGTTCTCTCTGGACCGTTTGTTTATCCCCAAGAACAAGCAGCCCTTGGCGGAGGACAGGGAAGAGGCTAAAGATGCGGAGAAGCTCACCGAAGAGCAGCAGAAGGCCAAGGAAGCCGCGGAGAAAGCCAAGCAGGAAAAAGGCGAGCAAGAGTTGAACGAGCTGGCCGAAAGCCTGCGGCAACGGGCAATAGCGGGCGAGGATTTCGCCAAGCTGCAAAAGGAAGCGTTTGAAGCGGCGGGCACAAAGGTGGAGAACCCCACGGTGAACCTGCCGAAAGTGCGGCGCACGGGGCTGCCGGCAGCGCATGGCGCAGTGTTCGAGCTAAAAGTGAGCGAGGTGTCGGCGGTCATCAGCGACAATGGCGGTCACTACATCTACAAAGTAGTGAGCAAAGAAGTGCTCCCGCTGGACCAGGTGAAAGAAGAGATCCATAACAAGCTGAAGGGCGAGCGCTTGAAGGAAATGATGGACAGCTACACAAACTCATACCAGACGGAGATGAACGATGCGTATTTTGGACCGGCATCGGCGCCCGGCCCGCCGCGTCGTCCGCGAGTGACTCCGCCTGCAACGCCGCAGCCGCAGGGCCAAGCCCAGCCTCAGGCCGCACCACCGGCCGCGAACGCGCCAGCGCAGCCTCCGGCGGCGGCACCTCCTCCCGCGAAGCCGAACTAAGTCAGGCTGGGCAAAATGGAGAGCGCGAAACCTGTCGTCGTGGTGACCGGCATTGCGGGAAACCTGGGACGCCGACTGCTCCCGCTACTGGGGGACTTCTCGGTGATTGGGGTGGACCTGAGTCCACCCCAAACCGATTTGCCGCTACGGTTTGAGCACATAGATCTGGGCGAAGAGTCCGCCACGCGTGCGTTTTACGAACTGCTGCACGACACGCGGCCGGTTTCGGTGGTGCATCTTGCGTTCGTCATCGACCCTGTCCGCACGGGCGTGCCCGATACCGAGCGCATGTGGCAAATCAATGTGGCCGGCACCGCGCGTGTAATGGAGGCCGTCACCGAGGCGAATCGCACGGCGGACTTCGGAGTCAGGCGATTCATCTTTCCCAGCAGCGTTTCCGCCTATGGACCGAGCTTGCCCGGGCCGGCGACGGAAGACTCCGTATTGGCGGCGCACACGCTGCCCTACGCGATTCACAAGAAGCAATCCGACGAGGTGGTACAGCAGCGTGCGCCGGCGCTGCGAGGGTGCAGCGTGTACATTCTGCGCCCTCATATTTTTGCCGGGGCCAGCGTGGAGAATTACCTGCTGGGAGCGTTTCGGGGCACACCCAACGGGAAAGGCGCGAAAGCAGAGAAGATGCGGAGCGAGGGCAAACGGCTGCCCTGCATGCTGCCGCGCGGGCAACAATATCTTGACAACAGGATTCAGTTTGTACATGTTGACGATATGGCGCGGCTGATCGCGCAGATACTACACCGTGATCCGGAGGCGCAACGGCTGACGATTCTGAATGTGGCCGGACGGGGCGAGCCGCTAACGTTTGGCCGATGCATTGAGATGGCACAAGCGAAACTGGTGCGGGTTCCGGGACGGTGGGCGATGAAGCTGGTGCTGGAATTTCTATGGAAACGGCAGATCTCGGCAATTCCGCCGGAGGCCTTGCCCTACATGACCGGCGAGTACATCATGAATACGGACCGGCTGCGGAGTTTTCTGGGCGCGGAGTATGAGAAGGTGATGCGTTACACGATTGCCGACGCGTTTGCCGACAGCTTTGCAACGGCGCCAGTTGCGACACAGACCGTGGGCGCTCCATAGGCTCAAGCCTGGGTCCCAGGCGGAACCGACGGGCGCGGAGAATTCACCATGACGGAACAACTTGCCGACAAGAAATGCGTCCCTTGCCGCGGTGGCGTGCCTCCGCTCAAGGGCAAGGAGCTTGAGGCGCTGCACAGGATCGTCCCCCAGTGGAGCGTAGTTGACGAGCACCACCTCACCCGCGCCTTCACCTTTCCCGACTTCAAGGAGGCACTCGATTTCGTGAATCGCGTGGGAGCACTGGCCGAGGAGCAAGGCCATCATCCTGACATTCTGCTGGCCTGGGGCAAAGCTGGGATCACGCTCTGGACCCACAAGATCGACGGCCTTACAGAGAGCGATTTCATCATGGCCGCCAAGATCGATCGGATTCTTGTGGCATAGAGCGGCCTCCGGCTTCCGGCTTTCTGGATCTAATGCGGCGCCTTTTATACCCGGACGCCCGTAGCCGGAGGCTGGATGCCGCCTTTAGGTTCCCCTACCAACACGCATCGCCAGCGCCCACAACCCAGCGGGAATTAACATGACTAATCCCGTCCAGGTTGCGACCGTGCGCGCGGAAACCCCCGAATCGAGCAAGTGTCCGCACAGATAAGCCCCCGCCGCTATCGTCAGCATTGAGAAACCCAGATCCGCAGAGAATACGCGGCCGCGGAATCGGTCGTCGGTATGAAGCTGCAGCAGCGTCGTGGAGAAGACCCAGACCGTTGATCCTCCCATGTGCGCGAACATGGCGCACGCCGCGGCCATCCAGACTGTGTGGCTGACGCCGAGAGTTCCATATCCAACCGCGATGGTGAGATAACCGAAGAGGATTCCTAGTTGCAGCCTACGGTCGCGGCGGCCTGCCCATCGCGCCGAGACCAGCGGACCGACCAGCGCTCCCAACCCGCGTCCGCCGAGCAAGATGCTCATTCCCAGCATCGATCCGCGCGCAGCATCGACATTGCGCCAATGCACCGCGAACTCATGCGCGCCCAGCACGGTGAAGATGACCCAGCTCGGGCCGATCATAAGTTCGCCGGCTTTCGCGAAGACCGTTGGCAGGAGAGTGCGGTGATTACGCACATAGCGGATCCCTTCCAGCACGGGAGAGAAATCCACCAGATCGCGCGGACGCAGTGGAGCCGCGGATTCGGCATGGGGTTCGGCAAACCGCATTCCTCCAATGAGAATGGCAGAAGCCAGGAACGACAAGGCATTGAGGATGAATACGGCGTCTCGTCCGAAGAAGGCGGCGACCACTCCACCCACCGAAGCGCCAATCAACAGATTCACCGACCACGTCGCCGAGGAAAGAGTATTGGCAATGAGCACGTCGCCCTGAGCAGCGATGTTCGGGATCACCGCACCGCGGGCCGGTTCGAAGAACGCTGCCGTGATAGTTTCCGCAAGAAGCAGCGGATAGACGAGCCATACCATGGAGCGCGAGCGCACCAGGAGCATGGCCAGCACCACTGCGAAGCGGACCAGATCGGCGGCGATCATGACATGCCGGCGGCGCAAGCGGTCATTCACAACACCGGCCGTGGGACCTACGAAGGTTTGCGGCAGAACCTGTAGAACCAGGGCCAGGGCAACCGAGCTGGCGTGTCCGGTCAACTGCAGCAGCAGCGTATAGATGGAGAGCGTGTAGAACCAGTCGCCAATCTCGCTGACAATCTGTGCCAGCCAGAGGCGTCGGAAATTGCGATTGCCGCGCAGCAGCCGCAGATACGAACCGAGCGAAACCGACGGAGCCGCTTGCTCTGGTTGGGGTTCCATGCGAATGGCTAGGGTAGCAAAGATCGGGTTTTGAATTCGGCGCCAGTCAGAAGTTGGAAGTTTCTTCGGTTGACTCCGGTTTCATCGCCAGCCTAAGATGCACGCTGCAATTCCGCTAACGGAACCCGGCCACGTCCGTCCGAGGGACAGAGGAGTTGATCGATGAAACGATCTTCATTGTTGTCACTATCTTTATCTTTGCGCGCAATCGCCGTCGTTCTCTTCGCTACACTCGCCTTGTCGCAAAGCGACGAAGTGGCTCCCAACGAAAATCTCGTCGTCGAGGGCATACCCAGGATTCCCGGTTCCCTCGCCGAAGAGGTGGGGCGCTACAGCGAGTTCCGCTCTGCCGACTTTACCAGCTGGCACCCGATGAAACGCGAGATGCTGATCGAGACCCGCTTCGCCGACACTGCCCAGGTGCATCACGTGAAGTTCCCCGGCGGAGCACGCACGCAGCTTACCTTCTTCCCCGATCGAGTCGCGGGCGCTATTTACCAACCAGTTAACGGCGAGTCCTTCTTGTTTGTGAAGGATGTGGGCGGCGGCGAGTTCTTCCAGTTATACCGCTACGATTTTGCCACCGGCGCCATCACGCTGCTGACCGATGGAAAATCCCGCAACACCGGCCCGCGCTGGTCATATCAGGGCGACCGCGTGGCGTACGGTTCCACCAAGCGCACAGGAAATGATGTGGACCTTTGGGTGGTGAAGGCAAATGATCCCGCCAGCGCGCACATGATCGCGCAAATGGAAGGAGGCGGCTGGGAGGTTTCCGACTGGTCGCCCGATGGCAAGCAGTTGCTGGCCACCAATGGCGTGTCGGCTGCGGAGAGTTATGTGTGGCTGGTGGACGTGGCTTCGGGCAAGAAAGAATTGTTGACTGCGAAAGCAGCCGAGACTGTGGCCTACAGCAACGCGCGGTTTGCCAAGGATGGCAAAGGCGTTTACTTGACCAGTGACCAGGACGCGGAATTTCAACGCCTGGTCTACATGGACCTGGGCAGCCGAAAGGTAACCATTCTGACTCCCACGCTGAACTGGGATGTGGACGAATTCGATCTTTCCAAAGACGGGCGCTGGATCGCGTTCGAAGCGAACGAGGACGGAATCAGCGTGTTACACGTTCTCGACACCAAGACGAACAAAGAGATCCCCGTACCCAAGTTACCAGTCGGGGTTCTGTATGGCATCAATTGGCGCAACAACAGCCGGGAGATTGCCTTCTCGCTCAGCACCGCGAGCCAGGATTACGATGCCTATTCGCTCGATATGGTTACGGGCAAAATGGAGCGCTGGACGTTCAGCGAAACCGGCGGGTTGAACACTTCTGGATTCGCCGAGCCGAAGCTGATCCACTGGAAATCGTGGGATGACCGTTCCATCTCCGCGTTTCTCTACAAGCCTCCGGCAAAGTTTGCCGGCAAGCGGCCTGTGATCGTCGACATTCACGGTGGACCCGAAGGTCAGGTCCGTCCGGACTTTCTCGGTCGTGACAACTATTACATCAATGAGCTGGGCATCGCGATGATTTACCCCAACGTGCGCGGTTCGACCGGATATGGCAAGTCATTTCAGAAACTCGACAACGGATTTTTGCGCGAAGGATCGTACAAGGACATTAGTTCCCTGCTGGACTGGATTCATACGCAGCCTGATTTGGATGCCGAGAAGGTCATGATCACGGGCGGCAGCTATGGCGGATTCATGACACTGGCCGTGGCGACAAACTACAACAGCCGCATCTGCTGCTCAGTGGATGTAGTGGGACCCTCGAATCTGGTCACCTTTCTGGAGCACACTTCCGGCTACCGGCAGGACTTGCGGCGCGTGGAGTATGGCGACGAACGCGATCCGAAGATGCGCGAATTCCTGGAACGCATCGCGCCCGCGAAGAATGCTAAAAACATTACCAAGCCGCTATTCGTGATTGCGGGGCAGAACGATCCGCGCGTTCCGGCCAGCGAGTCGGCGCAGATGGTCGCGGTAGTTCGGAAAAACGGGACGCCGGTGTGGTGGCTGCTTGGCAAAGACGAAGGGCACGGCTTCGCCAAGAAGAAGAACCGCGACTACCAGTTCTACGCCACGGTGATGTTCGTGAAGGAATACTTGCTGAAGTAGGTGTCTTCGATTCCTGCCTTCCAGGTACGAGTCATCCCGAACGAAGTTAGGATATTGGTTCTTGCCTGCGCCACGGGCGGCGTCGCTCCAGGCAGAAACCGAGATCCCTCGCTTCGCTCGGGATCATAAAGCGCTGGAATTTACCTGTAATCAGACTTACCGTTGATCAACGGTCGCCGATCGCGTGATCGCCGCTTTCTGGCTGCAGTTTGAGCTTCAGGTCCGCGGCTATCTGCTTGCCGTGGAAGCGTCCGTTCTCGATGAAGATTTCGTTCGTGCGCGATCCGGCGACAATCACACCCGCCACGTAAATCCCAGGAACATTGCTTTCCAACGACACTGGATCGCAGACCGGACGGCATTGTTCGTCCGACAACTCAATGCCCATGCTGCGCAGGAAGTCGTAGTCGGGGTGGTAGCCAATCAAAGCCAGCACGAAGTCATTCTTCAGCCGGATGGGGCCGCGGGGCGTGACGATGACGACATAGTCTATGCCGATTTCCTGCACGTGGCTCTCGAAATGGGCTTCAATCTCTCCGGCCTTGATGCGATTCTCGAGGTCAGGCTTGATCCAGTACTTAACGTGGTGGTGGAGGCGCGAGCCGCGATAGACCAGGGTGACGCGCGCGCCATGCCGCCACAGGTCGAGAGCGGCGATGGCTGCGGAATTCTTGCCGCCGATCACCAGCACATCGGTGTCGTAGTAAGGATGAGCCTCGGCGTAATAGTGCGAGACCTTGGGCAAATGTTCGCCGGGCAGGCAGAGTTGATTGGCGAGATCGTAGTATCCGGTGGAGACGATCACCTTGCGCGTGTGATAGTCGTGGGGGCGGCCGGCGCGATCAGTGGCGGTGATGCTGAAGTTTCCGTCTTCGCCCATGACCGTCTTGACCCACTCGTACTGGCGGATGTCGAGATGATAGCGCTCGGTGACTTTGCGATAGTACTCGAGAGCCTCCTCGCGGGTGGGCTTCTGGTTGGCCGTGGTGAACGGAATTTCGCCGATTTCGAGCAGTTCGGGCGTAGTAAAAAACACCATTCCTGCAGGATAGTGAAAAAGCGAGTTCACCAGACAGCCCTTGTCGATAACGATCACCCGCAGCCCGAGTTTCTGAGCTTCGAGGGCGCAGGCCAAGCCGGTGGGGCCGGCTCCGATAACGAGGACGTCGGTGTGCACCTCGGGATGCGAAGCCGTCTTAACCTTGGGCAGGGTTTCGACGTCTTCGGCAGTAAGGAAGTCGGGCATTGGATTCCGTGAGCGCTGTGCCCGCACGGCGCGCGAGGCCAGGTCAGAGACCGATGATTCTAGCACGCGCCTGGCGGGGACATTGTGCACATCTCAGGTTGGCGTGCTCCGCCACAGCGAAGCGCTTGGTACGCGCTATAATTCCCGGTTGCTTTATCCATCGCGCTCTAATCAGGACACCTATGTCAACCTCCGGCGACAAGACGCCGACCCGCATTGAATCCGACAGCATGGGAAAGATCGAGGTCCCGGCTAACGTGTACTGGGGCGCGCAGACGCAGCGCTCGCTGCTGCACTTCAACATTGGGCGCGATACCATGCCGCCGGAGTTGATCCGCGCGTTCGGCATCCTCAAGAAGGCGTGCGCGCTGGTGAACCAGGACCTGGGCAAGCTGCCGGCGGACAAGGCGAAGCTGATCGTGCAGGCTGCCGACGAAGTGGTTTCGGGCAAGCTGGACGACCAGTTTCCGCTGCGCGTATGGCAGACCGGCAGCGGCACGCAAACCAACATGAACGTGAATGAGGTCATCGCGAACCGCGCCATTGAGATTGCCGGTGGCGAGTTTGGATCGAAGAAACCGGTCCATCCCAACGACGACGTGAATATGTCGCAGTCGTCGAACGACACGTTTCCCGCGGCGATGCACATTGCGGCGGCGGATCGGGTTAAGAATGCGCTGATTCCGGCGATCAAGAGCGTCCATGATGCTATTGCGGCCAAGGCGAAGGAATTTCATGATGTGGTAAAGATCGGCCGCACGCATTTGCAAGACGCGGTGCCGCTGACCTTTGGCCAGGAATTCGGCGGCTGGGCCAGTCTGCTGGAACGCGACATTAAACGCCTGGAACAGGCGCTGGAAGGGCTTTACGATCTCGCGATCGGCGGAACTGCCGTGGGGACGGGATTGAACACGCATCCCGAATTCGCAGAGCGTGCCGCGAAGAAGATCGCCGAACTTACCGGGCTTCCCTTCCGCTCGCACGGCAACAAGTTCGCGGCGCTCTCGGCGCATGACGAGATCGTCTTTGCACAGGGCGCGATGGAGACGCTGGCTGCCTCGCTGATGAAGATCTCGAACGATATCCGCTGGCTGGCTTCGGGGCCGCGCTGCGGGCTGGGCGAGATTACCATCCCTGAGAACGAGCCGGGATCTTCCATCATGCCGGGCAAGGTGAATCCGACGCAGTGTGAGGCGATGACCATGGTGTGCGTGCAGGTTCACGGCGCGACCGCCGCGGTGGGGTTTGCCGGGTCGCAGGGCAACTTCGAACTCAACGTGTATAAGCCGGTAATCATTTACAACTTTCTGCATTCGGTTACGCTGATCGCCGACGCCTGCCACGGATATGTGGGATACATGATCAAGGGCATCGAGGTCGATCGCGCCAAAGTCGACTGGTACGTGAAGAACTCGCTGATGCTGGTGACGGCGCTGGCGCCGAAGGTGGGATACGACAAGGCCGCTCAGATCGCCCACACGGCGCATGTGGAGCACAGCAGCCTGCGCGAGGCGGCGCTGAAGCTGGGGTATCTTACGGGCGAGGAGTTTGATCAGTTAGTACGGCCGGAGAGAATGACACGACCGTAGTGGATTTCGGCCCGAAAATAAAGTTTGGTGCGTTGTTGCCGCGAGCGTTGGATTGTCTCCTTCCGGGCTGAAAAGCGGGGTATCCCCCCTCCCCCCTCAATCTCTGGAATCATCGTGTTAGCAAGAAATTCCCCGCAAAATCCAGATGTCAAAGAACTTGGCAAGTATCCCCTAGCGTCAAGTATACAATGGAGGGCACCGTGACAGGACAAGACGTTTTCAAAACAGGAAGGCTTATCGCAGTCGGCCCACTCACCACCACTCCGGGAATCCCGGTGGCGGTAAAAAGTCTAGGGTTGTCGCCTGAAGATCATCGCGAGTGTACCTGTGTATTTTGCGACACTCCCCGCATTCAAAGTCAAACCATCCCGGCATCTCATCTGGAAGAAGGTAGACCGGACGGCCATCGTGCGGGCCAATGAGCTTTGCGACGTGGCAAGCAAAACAGCCATTGCTTTTGCAGCGGGCAACCCAGAAAGCGAATTTCATAGCGCCGCGAATTATACGCGCCTTTCTAGGTAGACAAGTCCGCCCATTGCGCCCATGGCTCTTGCTCGTTCTATGTTTTCAGCAACGACCTCTCGTAGATATTTTGCGTCTGCATACGCTACCAGCATGATGTTTCTCTTTAGCCAGCCTTTGAGTCTCGCCTCTGCCACTTCAGGACTATTTGGCAGTTCCAGAAAGACTTTGGTAGTGGTATTAGCGAGTAAGTCCGCAACCTGGATTGCAATGGTCTTCCTATCATCCATGGGAGCGAGGGTTCCGGCGTATTCAGCCAAGGTCGGATTGCACTCTTTGAAGTTAGTCCACGAACTTTGCAGAAGCGCCGCCTTACTGTGTTCGTCGTAGAGGAAGGCAATCACTTCCCTCCTCGGGAAGTCGATACACTCCTTTAGGACAAGGCCGATCAATTGATGATGCGCGAACACGTAGGGGTCTTTGTTGAGCACGATTCTTCCGTCCGGCTCATCGGCGACCATGCGGTAGTCGTCCATCCATACGCCCAGACAATAAGCGAACAGGTTGGAGGTCGCGACGATCTGCTTAAGATCACAGAGGACAGCGTCCGCAATAACCCGCGCAGTAGTCAGTCCATGACGATCCACCAATTTCTTTCGGAACTCGCCCTCAAGGTTGATGCAGTCGTAGGTGCGAAAATAATCCAATCCTTCGCGTTCCAGTCTCCTATTCCAGTGCCGCTCAACCTCAAACCATTCTTCGCTTTCTGCGACAAACCCTCCAACGGAGAACACGGTCTTTCGTTGTTCGTCCGCGCTATCGTCCATGTAGCAACCGAACACGCAAAACACTCCTCTCCGTTGACCAAACACGAACGGAGCCAACTCCATTATGGAAACGGTTTGCATTTCGGTACGCCTTCGGGCACACTAAGATTGGACGCGCCGCAAGGCACACCGAAATGGCGAACCACCCTAAATCGTCGGCCAAGACTACAGAGGGTGGGACGCGGAAGAAACCTTTCACGATGGGCGACTTCGACCGGATGGTGGAGCGGGCGATTACGACGCCCGCTCGAAAACCCGCTCCAAAATCGAAGTAAAAATCAGGTTGCCCTGATCCCGCCTGTTGTATCGAAAGCTGTACTCATCCAAGTAGGTCTGCAAATACTTCTGCGAAACGGCGTGATAAACGCCGCCGATTCCCCGCTTTACCAAACTCCAGAACCCTTCGATAGTGTTGGTGTGCACATTTCCCACGACGTACACGCCCGCGCTGTGATTGATGCGGTGGTGCTGGTAGCCGTTGATCTTGTCCAACCCATCGTAAGAGTGCAATTCATCAGTGAAGATGATGGACTCAGGCAGAACGCGCTCTTTCGCAAGCCCGTGGAGATTGGCGCGGGTAGCGGCATCTGCGGTTACGGCGATTACGCGGCCTTTGCGATCCGCGCTGCCACGCTCAGCGATTCCGATCACGCAAGTTTTCTGTTTGTCGCCAGCAGGCGGACGCCCGCGCCGACCGCGACGCGGACCACCCATGTAGGTTTCGTCCATCTCCACCGTCGATCCCTCCAGTTGCATGTCAGGTTCGGACAGCAACGAGCGAATCTGCTTGAACATGCGCCATGCGGTCTTGTAGGTCACACCAGTCTCGCGCTGAATCTGTTTCGCGGAGATGCCGCAACGAGTAGATCCCATGAGATACATCGCGTAGAACCACTTTCGCAGCGAAGTGCTGCTGTGCTCGAAGATAGTCCCGGCCATCGGGGAAATCATGGAACCGCAGTAGTCGCAGGCGTAGGCCGGACGCCCGGTCACGCGGTGGTGTTTGCGCTCCTGTTCGCACTTCGCGCAATAGGTGACGCCGCCGGGATAGCGTTTTTCCTTCAGATATTCAAGGCAGGCTTCGTCATCTGGGAAGCGCTCCAGAAAAGTCTCTACGGTCAGTCTCAAGTGTTTTGGAATGCTTTGCTTGGGCTTCATGGCAAGTACAGTATGGCATAAAGTGTACTTGAGGTCAAGGGATAATTACCAAGAACTTAGAGGTCAAAATCTAGAGAACAAAGGACTTCGGGCGCGACGAATTGGCCTGGGCCAACCGTCATTGCCTCGACCATGATTGCGCAAGTGATGGGCTGGGCGCAAGGTCAGATGTCACAATGGGGTTGTGGAAATTTCTTGAGAGCGAGCGATGCTCTCGCCTTGGGTGCCGTAGTCGAATAATTCGTCCGCCCGGCCCACGAGAACTTACCTTCCGTGACAACGCTTGAACTTCTTACCGCTGCCGCAGGGGCACGGTTCGTTTCTTCCTATTTTCCGGCCTGATAGTGACATCATTTTGCCACGAAGGTGTCCAGCTAGCTCCTCAAGCTCAGTGTCTGGCGTCCACTCAAACTTGGCGAATGCCATCGCGTCTACCAAGTTGTCACTTGTTGCGACGCAGCCGAGGGCCAGCCAGACATCTGCGCGGGATTTATACTTGGCAATTTTAGCGAGGGGCAACAATTTTCGTCTAAGGGCCGCTGGGGAGCTGGGCTCAGCTAGGATCGTTATGCCGCTGCGGATTCCCGAGAAAAGCAGCCTAGCGTCGTGGCTCCCGTGATCGGTCGCTGCTTTTCGCTTGGTAAGCTTCAACAGTTCGACGAGGTCGTCAGCTCCTTTGCCCGCCAGATCGTATAGAAAAAAAACGACGTCCGTGAATCCAGGGTCACCCGTAGACTTCGCGCGGTCGACTAGTCTTGTAAATTCATCGTTTTTCCACTGGGAGTGCAGCTTGCCTGCGGCATCGGTCCGTGGAACAGACCCACGCTCAACTTGGAAATTAGCGTCTATCAGCTGCCCGAAACTGCCGTCTAAGATTTCTAACGTAGCCTCGCCGCTCTTGAACAGCTTATTTCTTAGATGGCGGCCTAGGAGGGTCATCTCAGAATCCGCCTTGAAGTAGTCGCTTAAAGCAGTCCTCTGCCGCAAGTAGTAGGCGAATTCAAACGGATCGGGGAGATAGAAAGCAATGACATCCAGATCAAATATGCTGAGGGCTACGGGAAACGGATCCTTAGATTCTTTCTTGAGGTATACGTCAACCTGATGCGTGACTGCGGGATAGTAATCCACCGTGACGCACAAAATGTAGGCTTCATTTATCTCTTCGGTCAGGTCTAGCTCGATCCCATTTGCGAACAACTTGTTTTTGCGATCGATTAATGCCTTCCTGCAGAGCAGGCCCTGATCGTAAGCGTCCTGCACGGCCAGTTCGAAATCGGCCATCAGGCGCTTCTCGTCGCCGAGCTTCGCCAGTTCGGTTAGGCGCTTCGACTTCACTTGCGCAATGACAGCTTTGTTTCCAACAATCGCAAGAACGTCGATATCGGTTTTGGTGTGGCCTTTTCGCTCCCTCACCTCGATGTCTGTGTAGACGCTATCGGCCCCAAAGACGCTTCTCAAAAGCTCAGCCGTTTTTGACTCCGCAAACTTCCCGCGATTCAGTAGTGCTGTGGCTGAATAAGGCGGATCGGCATTCATCCAGTAGAAAGGGCCCTCGTAGATCGCCTCCGAGAGGTTGAAACCGATCGGCAAGAAGTATCGGCCGTCGGTCAATCGGACGATTGGCTTGGATTGAAGCTCGTTATATTGTCCGGGTAGTTGAAGTTTCGCATTGACTGCTCCGGGTGCTAGTGAAAATGCTCTGAGAAAGGGTTCAACCGCTGCTCCGAATTGCTGGAGGTCTTTTTCTTCAAAACAGAACACCGATAGTCCCGCTGTGCACATTGCCGCAAACTCAGTGGTCGGCAGACCTGCAAGAGCGTTGAATTTGAGCTCGTGCAGGTTCTTTAGTTCTCGGGCAATTTTCGCCATGTCGCCAATATCAGTACCAATGTGTTGCTGGATCCAAGATGCGTCATTCCGATATTTGTCGATGGCGAATTTCAGGTATTGGAAGTCGTATGCACCAGACGCCCCGTAGAAGATTGGCTCAGAGGCTGTGAGGCCCGAGCCAAAAATTCGCCTATAGTTCTCTTCACGCGTTTCGTTCCCCAGACCGTTCTGGACGTTGCGTGTGAGTTGCTCTTGGAAAGGCTCATGGTATTTCATATGTAGTTCTTCAAATAGCTGGTAGGCGGTTTCGAAACGCCTGGCGGATTCGTCTTCCGTAGGAACGGTGAAGTCAATTTCAGTTTTAACGAGCAGCCCAAGGAGAAAAGTTAGTTCTTGGATATTGAGGTGCTCGCGAGGATTGATGTCCGCAATGTCTTGGGGAGTCAAAAAGAGGTCCCTCATCAGTATGAAGGCCAGGGTATAAATGAATCCTGGCTCTCTTGTGAGGGCCTCTATCCTTTCGACGATCGTCTTCACATTTGGGGCGGCCCGCTTGGCCTACCTATCACATTTTATCGCGAGGAGTCGGCGGGTGGCCCGCTCAAGCCCGGTTTTGGCTTGAGGGGGATGTTCACGTGCCACAGACTTAGTCCGGCGAACAAACTAGGTTGTCCTCATGCCAGGTGGAAATGCGGGAGGACCTCAGGCGCTGAAGCGCGGAGACGTTTTCAGCGACTTAACGGCACGAATAAAATTCGTGCCCTTCCCGAGCCCGCTCCGTCTCATCCCCCCGCATACTACGGCTCGGCCAGTTCGGGTTCCTGAGTCAGCCCTGCGGACTTCGCCTGCTTTGGTGTAGTCGTAATCAGAACTACACTCACCAAAACCAAAGACGTGCCGGCAACAGTGCGGGCGCCCAGCGTTTCTCCCCCTAGAAAATACCCGAGCACCACAGCGATCACGGGATTCACATACGCGTACGTGCCAACCTTCGTCGGGGATTCATGGTGGATGAGCCAGACGTAGGCCGTGAAAGCAATAATCGAGCCCGCGACGACTAAGTAAGCCAGTGCGAGCCATGCGCCGGTAGACACAGTCCGCGGATGAAAGCCCCGGAACTCGCCGAACATGGCCGCCACAACCATGAGCAGGATTCCTCCGACGAGCATTTGCGCGCCGGAACTCATCAC
>CAVYVQ010000073.1:0-185209 GCA_963771895.1 uncultured Acidobacteriaceae bacterium
TCGAAGTAAGCGAAGATCTTGCGGGAGCGATGAAAGGCCTGGCTGTTGCGGGACTGGATGAAGCGCAAATGTTGCAGACCAGGGGATGGTGAGAATAGTCTCGGGAAAAAAGGGGAAAGCTTCCTCACCCAAAAAGGAAAGCCCGCCAATTAAGCGGGCTCTAGCACTATCGTCTGTCCGCGGGAGGAGGCTATTCGCCAACAAAGCCCCACGGCTAGTGGTAATAGTCTAAGACGGAATCATCGTGATGTCAACCACAACTGTGGCAACTGTCGGTAGCACATGATATGTCCGGTTGAGATAGCAAGTGATATGTCCGCTTTGCGGGCGGTGAGGATAGGAGACCATGCGGAGCATGGAAGCTTATCCGAGGGCCGCGATGGAGCGGGCGATGAAAGTACAAGATGTGATGTTGCAGGCGATGGCGAAAAAGATCACCTGGTGGCAGGCGGCGGAGATTCTGGGCATCAGCGACCGGCACATGCGGCGGTGGCGGGAGCGCTACGTCGAACAGGGCTACAACGGATTGCTGGACCGGCGGCGGGGCAAGCCCTCGCGTCGGCGGGTGCCGGTGGCGACGGTGGAAAAGGTGTTCGCCCTGTACCGGGACAAGTATTTTGATCTGAACGTGCAACACTTTCACGAGAAGTTGCAAGCCGAGCATGGGATCAAACTGAGTTACACCTGGGTCAAGCAGGCGCTGCAGGGAGCGGGCCTGGTGGCGCGCGGACGCAAGCGCGGGGCGCATCGCAAGCGGCGGGAGCGGCGCGTTGCCGGGGATGCTGTTGCATATCGACGGCAGCCGCCACCAGTGGTTTCAGGACGAACGCTGGTACGACCTGATCGTGATTCTGGACGACGCCACGAGCGAGATTTACTACGCGCAGCTGGTGGAGGAGGAATCGACGGTGACAGTGATGGCGGGATTGAAAGAAGTGATCGAGCGCAAAGGCTTGTTCTGCGCGCTGTACAGCGATCGGGGGAGCCATTTCTGGTTGACGCCGAAGGTGGGCGGCAAGGTGGACTCCCATCGCCGCACGCAAGTAGGGCGGGCGTTGCACGAGTTGGGAGTGCAGATGATCCCGGCCTATTCGCCGGAAGCGCGTGGGCGCAGTGAGCGCAACTTCTCGACCTGGCAGGGCCGCTTGCCGCAGGAGTTGCGGCTGCGCCAGCTTCGCACGCTGGAGGCGGCGAACCGGTTTCTGCGGCAAGACTATATCGCCGAGTTTAACCGCCGTTTTCAGGTCGCGCCCAGGCAGCAGGGCCATGCTTTTGTGCCCTGCCGGAGTCGTGACCTGGAACGGATTTTCTCGCTGCAGTTTGAACGCAGTGTGAACCGCGACAATACGGTGAGCTTTCAGAATCTGAGCTTGCAGATCGAACGGGTGCGCTGGCGGGCGACCTTGGCGGGTTGCCAGGTGGTGGTGCACCAACACCTGAATGGAACCTTGAGTCTCACCCACGGACCGCACTGCCTGGGTCGCTATGACAGCGGCGGAATGCCCCTGCCGGCCAAAGCTTCTACAGAGACGAGCAGGGGAAGGGGAACTGCCCCCTTCCCCTGCAACCCCATCCCCCAAATCAACCCAACCCAAACGGCGAGGGTACAACTTTGAAACCGGACATTTCACTTGCTACAAAAAGCGGACATTTTAACTTGCTACCGACACCACAACTGTGGCAACGATCCGACGTACGCTTTCGTTCGCCCGGATCAGTACCTTTGAAACGGCTGTCGGCTCCGCACAAGACATTCATTGCAGGGCTCTGGCGCTCTACGCATGGAATGCCCGGATTTCGGCGGCTTTCCTAGCTCCTCTGCACGTATGCGAGGTCGTCATACGCAACGCTGTTTCCGACGCAATTGACAAGGTATACGGCCCTCGCTGGCCATGGCAGATTGGCTTCGAGCAAAGCCTCCCGAGTCCGAGGACAGGCTACAATCCGCAACGGGATCTGCAGAACGCCCGCAGCCACGCGTCGACCACCGGAAAAGCGATTCCAGAATTAAAATTCGTATTCTGGCAAAAAATGTTCACTAGTCGTCACGACGCACGACTATGGGCACCCCATCTCCGGCTGATCCTACCAAATCTTGACACCACCAAGTCGATTAGTCAGCTCCGCCAGATGATTTATGACGAGCTGGATCAAGTTCGGTTTCTGCGCAATCGAATAGCCCACCACGAGCCGATTTTCGCCCGAAACCTGAACGACGACCTGCATAGAATCAAGGTTCTTATTGAGCATCGCAATAAGGAAACGGCGTGCTGGATGATGCAGAACCAAGAGGCCTCAACGATTCTGCGAGAGACGAGGACGTCCCCACCACCCCCGCGTGTGGCGGAAGCTGCATACTTTCTGTGGTTAGAGCGCCATGGTAGTGATGGGGATGCGGAGGACGATTGGTATCAGGCCGAGAAACAACTCCTCGGTCTGATCTGAGGCAGGTGGCTGTGCCATGCTTCGGGGCAGCGCACCCTTGCATTCACCGCAGCCCACGAGGGTGGCCAAGGTCTCAGGCGCTTACTCACATGTCTCGCAAGAACGGCGAGACATTGTGCACCCCGGCTTCTACAATACTTCTATGAAAAAGTCCAGTATGGTTCTCGAGAACTCGTCCCGAGTGGCGAGAGAGGCAAAGGCACTTGTGGCGTTGGCTTCCGCAATGGACCAATCGAGAATTTGCATGCGGGAAGGAACTGTCCGAGGTGTCATGGTAAAGCAGAATATTCTCATATCACCCAACCAGAGATGCGGCAGATCATGAAGGCCGCAGTGGATCGGCTTTATACTTTTCTAGTTCTGAAGGAACACGACCGCAACGCGTACGAAGCCCTCTTGACGCTAGGAGAACAGTACACGACGGCTTGGGATGAGCCGGCCTTAAGCAAGAACTTCTGAGGGGGCTGGGTGTGATCCCTCAAGAGGTTGTACCGTTCGTGGGAGAGCGGCTGATGGGTGGAGCGTATCCGAGGCTACCATGCGGGCGGGCAAAGTTGTAGTAGTGGAGCCAAGGGGGAAGTTGCTGATCCCGTTCTTCGGAGTTGGTGTAGTGGCGGACATAGGCCCACTCGCGCAGAGCGGTTTGAATGAAACGTTCGGCTTTGCCGTTGGTGCGGGGAGTGTAAGGGCGGGTGAAGCGATGGCGGATGCCGAGTTCTTCGCAGGCGGCGCGAAAGCGATGGGAGCGATAGCAAGATCCGTTGTCGGTGAGCAGGCGGCGAATGGAAATGCCGTGCTCGGCATAGAAGGCGAGGGCGGCACGTAAGAAGGCCAGGGCGGAGTCAACGGTCTGGTTGGGCAGCAGGCGGGAGAAGGCGAGGCGGGAGTGATCGTCGATGGCAATGTGTAGGGCCTGCCAGCCGGCGAACTGAGGGCGACCGCGACGGCGGCCGTCGCCGCGGATGGAGACGCTCTGATAGCGGGTCATGGCTTTGATATCAAGATGGAGCAGGTCTCCGGGAGCGGCGTGTTCATAACGCACCACCGGCGGCGCAGGATGGAGATGACGCCAGCGGTTGAGATGAGCGCGCTGCAGGATGCGGCTGACGGTGGCGGCACTGAGCTGGGTGGCCTGGGCGACGCGATAAGCGGGATGCAGTTGACGGCGCAGGGCGATCACTTCTTCGGTCAGCGCGAAGGAAGTCCGGCGCGGGCTGCGCCGGGGGCGGGAAGAACGATCCCACAGACCGAGCGGCCCCTCCCGGCGAAAACGGTGCACCCACTTGGCGACGGTTTTGGGAGTGACGCTGAAGTTGGCCGCGGCCAACTTCAGCGTCACTCCCCGGGCTACATACTCAACTAAATCCTCTCGACGGCGCAGGCTAAGTCGGGCATTCTTGTGAATGTCCATTCGATCTCTCCTCAGAGGTGATTGCTCGCTACAATCAGCTTCTCTGGTTCCGGTCGAATGGACAACCTATTGAAAGATCACAGCTGGCCCACTTTACTTTGGCACTTGTCAGGTTTCACCAAAACTGAGTCTGCCGCACTCTTCGCGGTTTCGAAGGGTGTGCATCTCTGCTGCCGATATCATCGCCTTCCCAATTCGGCACGCGGGCAAGGAAATTGCTGATTACACTCTTGCTATAACAAGGGAGCAGGACCCGTCAAGTAGGGAAAACCATCCAACTATGACAAGACGACGCCTCCTCATTCTACTAGCGGTTGGCGCACACTGGATCGTCGCGGTCGGGCATCTGTTCCTTGCGGCAAAGGTTCTGCCGGCCCCAAACGACGTTAGTTGGCTGGCCATAACTTTGATAACCTTCGGGCATTTGGCCGTATCCATTGCGTTATGGAAGCTCAGCGATAAACTCGCTGGGCTGGTGTCGTTGATTTTCTTTTTGGCTGCTTTCAGTGCCGATCTTTATGAGCACTTCCTGCATGCATCGGCCAATAATGTTTTCATGGTGGCAGCCGGTGATTGGACTGCTCGGTTCGACGCAAGTGTCTTCGTCCTTCTAGCGCTCGAGGTGGTGGGATGCTTGCTTGGAATTCTGTTGCTCGGCGGCAGGATTAGGAACAACAGTCAACCCAAAGTCGCCCGTTGAGCGGGGGCCCTTTTCAGAAGAACTTAGAGGAAACCCGTTTTCGGCGAAATCTTGTCAAGGCCCTGGAGGTGGGGTTTTTGATCAACTTGTTGGCGGATGCATTTGTTCCGAGAGCGACGGTTCATTTCAACCACGGGCCGAAGAGCCAGGGGATGTTTGAAATCTACCGGGAGACTTGGTGCCTCCTGGCTTATCCACGAGGGCGCGGGGCCGAGGCGATATTCCCGAGGGATGCCGATGCGAGGAGATGCCGGTGCGCTGTGTGGTGTGTCCGAGGAAGTGACGCTCAGGGTTTCACTTGTGCCTCAGAAGGTCCCCTCCTATAATCTTGGCCCTTAGGGTAAAGAAAGGCGGCTCAGATGGCTAACTTGAGTAGAGCGTCGTGGACTCTCGCAACTTTCGTCCTGGTCATCTGTTCGGTCCAGTTGGCGGCCGCGGCTGAACCTCCGGCTGACCTTTGTTCGCTGCTGCCGGCAGCTGTGGCGAGCAAGACCGTAGGACACCCCTACGATTCGCCGCTAAAGACGATCGCTCCCCGGCCCTACAAGAATACCGCCGAGGGAACTGACTGTACCTATCAATCGAAGAGCGGCAACTTGCTGTTCAGAGCCTACGTTGATTCCTCGCCCACCGAGGCAACGGATCTATTCGCCAGATTGAAAAGCTTTTTCGGGCGCGGATCGACCTCGGTGCCCGGTCTTGGGGACGAGGCTTACCTTGACGTTAGCCATGGGCTTCATGTCCGCAGGGGCAAGGTTCGTTTCTTTCTTTCCGGGTCAGCGACAGACAAGCAGCTAAAGGATCTTGCCACCGGGGTTGTCGAACGACTTTAGGGGCGCTACTGTTTCCCCTCATAAGCTCTCTTCAACCCCTCCACATCTATCTTGATCATCTTCATCATGGCCTTCATCACTCTTTGCGACTTCTGAGGATCTTTATCTCCCAACAACTCGCCCAGAGCTTTCGGAATGATCTGCCACGACACGCCGAATTTGTCTGTCAGCCAGCCGCACTGGAGGGTTTCCCCGCCCGCGGAAAGCTTCTCCCACAAATCGTCCACTTCTTTTTGCGTTTCGCAGCTCACAAGGAACGAGATCGCCGGCGTGATCTTATAGTGCGGGCCTCCGTTCAGCGCCATGAATTCCTGTCCCTCGATCTGAAACGTCGCGGTCATCACCGATCCCTTCGGACCAGGCCCGGATTCTCCATATCGCCGCACCTTTCCAATCTTCGAATTCTTGAAAATGGAGGTATAAAAATTCATCGCCTCCTCAGCGTTACTGTCGAACCACAAGAACGGCGTAATCTTCGGCATATACAATTCTCCCTTATAGATTTTCCTGCGCTGCGCCTTCTTACGCGCTCAGTGCTTCACGCCCCAGCGCAGGCAAAACTTTCTCCAGCTTGTCGTAGCTGGCGGCCATGCCGGTCTGCATCGGGGACTTAAGCACCGCATCGCGCGTCTCCCGGGAGTTATACAGAATCGTTTGCGTAAGCGTAGTCTGGCCGCCCCGCTCCACAAGGAGGATCGTGTCCAGAGCCTCGCCCGGATACCACGCCTCGTCGAACTTCTCCGTGGCAACGATGCGCTCCGGCGCCACGACTTCGCGATAGATGCCGCGCATCCCCATTTCACGCCCGTCGCTGTCGTTTTTCCAGACGTAGCGATACTTGCCGCCGGCTCTCAAGTCGATCTCGCAAACCGGCATCGACCAGCCGTCTGGTCCAAGCAGCCAGGTCTTCACCAGTTCCGGTTTTGTGTAAGCGTCAAATACAAGCTGGCGAGGCGCATCGAACACGCGCATCACCACGATCTCGCGGTCACCATGTGCCGTAATGTTGAAAGTTCCACTGTTTTTCACTTCTGTCTCCTTGTTATCGTGAATCGCTGACCTGACACTTGTCATTCCGAACCGGGCGGCAAGCCCGGCGAGGAGCCTGCTTTTGCTTTCCGTCCCGGGCGCTTCGCCCGCTTCTTCATCCCGCCCGCCTGCAGATCCTGCAGAAGGGCATCCAGGCGCTGAAACTGCGCCTCCCAGAATTGGCGGTAGTTCTCCAGCCATGCGCTCGCGTCGCGAAGCGCCCGGGCTTCCAATCGGCGCGGACGCCTTTGGGCATCGCGTCCGCGCGAAATCAATCCCGCCCGCTCCAGCACTCTTAGGTGCTTGGAAACCGCCGGCTGGCTGATCGCGAACGGTTCCGCCAGATCGGTGACGGAAGCCTCGCCCTTCGCCAGTCGAGCCAGGATCGTTCGCCGCGTAGGATCCGCCAACGCCGCAAAGATTGCGTCCAGCCGGGCCGAAGGTGGATAACCATACGGTTCCATAACCTGATGGAAATATACAGCGCACCCGTCTTCTGTGTCAAGCAGATTCTCGCGTTCACTGCCAGAGGTGAGGCTTTTTGATCTCCTCAGTCCCGACATCCTTTAAACTCAAGTGGAACGGGAAACGACGTGCCCACGACCAACGACAAACGACGAACTACCGCCATGAAAATCGGTGTCCTGGCCCTACAGGGCGATTTCGACGCTCACCGCCGCCGGCTCGAAGAGTTGGGAGCAGGAGTTGTGCTCGTAAAAAAGCCCGCGCAGTTAGACGAAATTGACGGCCTCATAATCCCCGGCGGCGAGTCGGGCACATTCCTGAAATTGTTGGGAGAGGACGGCTTCGAAAAACTAAGACAGTTCGTTCGCCTGAAGCCGACGTTCGGCACCTGCGCCGGCGCGATTCTGCTGGCCAGCGAAGTCGAAAACCCCAAGCAGGACGGCCTCGGCGCAATCGATATCAGTATCCGCCGCAACGCCTATGGACGCCAGCTCGACAGCTCCATCCGTGAAGGCAGCCTCCTGCAAAGCTCCCTCAACTCGAAGCCAGGGTCGCCGCTCGAAATGGTCTTCATCCGCGCCCCCAAGATCGAGCGCGTAGGTGCATCCGTGGAGGTAATCGCCACCGAAGGCAAGGATGCCGTCGCCGTCCGGCAGGGAAGAGTGATGGCCGCAACCTTCCACCCGGAACTCTCCGAAGACACCCGCATCCACCAAGCGTTCCTGGAACTAATCAACTCGTGCAGGACGGACACTCCCTTCGGCAAGCTCAGGGCTGGGTCTGTCCGCCGGCTCTGATCTTAATTTTGATGTTGATTCTGACCGTAGCTTTTGATTTACATTCCGACTCGAATCTCACTACCGCAAGGAGAACGATGGCAACCACATCCACCGCTGACAACGACGCCCTGGTCACAGCAATCCACATTGCCGCGCCACCCGAGCGTGTTTTCAAAGCCCTGACCGATTCTCAGGAACTCATGCGCTGGTTTACCAGCCCCGAGTGTCCGGCCAAACTCTGGGAGATGGACGCCCGCCCCGGCGGCACCTACCGCTACGCCACCGAAAAGGGCACACTCGTCGTCAACGGCGTCAGCGAGTTCGAGTGTCACGGCGAAATCCTCGAACTGGACCCTCCGCGTTTTCTCGCTTACACCTGGATCGCCAACTGGCACGATGACAAATCCTGCCGCACCATCGTGCGTTGGGAGCTGACCCCCGACTCCGGCGGCACGCGCGTCAAGGTCTCGCACAGCGGCCTCGCTCAGGAGAACGTCGCCCGCAAAGATTACAGCGGCGGCTGGCCTGGCGTGCTGGAGATGCTCAAGAACTTCGCCGAGAAGTAATCTGTCGGGACACTTCTGGAGTCGATCTTCTCTCTTGCTCCAACCCCCCGGTCGGACTAAACTCTTTTCGCCGGATAATTGGGGTAGTTCCTTCCCAGATTGTTCTGTTCGGGGGCACAGAGCCATGGTCAGTCGCGCGTCGCTTCGGGGGATTCTCCTTTTACTCCTGTCGCATGCTTTGTCCGCTCAAGTGCTAAATATGCCGGGGTCGATCAATAACATGGTGTCGACGTCGCTCTCGGGCATGCAGATGGACGCCAATCTGTGGCTGATCAATGGTCAGAGCTCTAGCCCGCTGGAGAGCCCCAACGGCTCCCTATCCAAGCTCGACCTGAAAGCTCCCGGAAAGGCGCGCCACGAGTACGACAAGGGCTACCAGTTGCTGCAGCGCAAGGATCTCCAAGCTGCCGTCGAGCACCTCACCACCGCTACTTCCGTGTATCCCAGCTACGTGGCAGCTCACAATGCCCTGGGGTCCGCTTACCTGGGCTTGAAGCAAAATGATCAGGCCCGCGCCGAGTTCGCCCAGGCCGTCGCGCTCGACGACCACCTGCCCACGTCCTACTTGAATCTAGGCTGCGCCGAACTCGCCCTTGGTCACTTTCCCGCCGCGCAGGATGCTATTCAAAAAGCTTCCACCATCGCTCCCCTCGATCTTCAACTACTCACCGCGCTCGCCTACGGACAACTGATGAACCATGACTACCCGGGCGTAGTCGCGACCGCCCGCCAGGTACATGAGCGCAAACACGACGGCGCCGCCATGGTTCATTTCTTTGCCGCTGCTGCCTGGGACGCGCAGGACAAACGTCCGCTGGCGCAAAAGGAGTTGTTGACCTTGTTGCGCGAAGATCCCAAGTCGCCCGCCGCATTGCAGGCGGTCCAGATCATCGAGGACCTCAAGAAGGATCAGAACCGCCCCCCTCCCGCTCCCGACGCCGGTTTGAAAGTTTCCATCACCGACGTTCCCGCGGAAGCCCCCACCGGGCCGGTGCAGTTGCCCGAACGCATCCGAAAGCTTTTGCAGGATGCAAAAGAAAACACCCAGATCGCCGAGGCCGAAGCGGAAGCGGAGTGCCCCGGCTGCGCGGCCACCGACCCTGCCGCTCCCGCTGAACCCGATGTGGCGCCCGGCCCGGTTCCCCATCCCAGCGTTCCCCCCTCCAGCTACGCCGGTTTCACTCTGCACGCGTCGACCGACGAGGTCGCCATATTCTTCTCCGCCACCGATCATGGCAAGCCCGTGACTAACCTTGCCCGTGGAGATGTAGACGTCCGCGACAAAGGGGATCGTCCCGCCGCCGTTACAGGATTCCGCAGCCAGTCTGAGTTGCCGCTTCGCCTCGGCCTCGTCATTGATACCAGCGCATCCATCAAGGACCGGTTCAAGTTCGAGCAGGAGGCTGCCGCCAATTTCATGCAGAAGGTCGTCACCGGCCCGGATGATCTTGCTTTCGTGATCGGCTTCGCCAACTCGGTCCTGCTCGTCCAGGATTTCACCGGCGACCAGAAACTCATTTCTCATGCCGTAGGCCAACTCGTCCCCTCCGGCGGCACCGCCCTTTGGGATGCTGTCGCCTTCGCCGCCGATAGACTTACCAGCCGCCCCGAGGCCCAGCCCGTCGCCAGAGTTCTGGTCGTTATCAGCGATGGCCAGGATAACTCCAGCACCGTCACCCTCAAACAGGCGATCAGCCGCGCCCAACGCGGAGAAGTCGCCATCTACACGGTCAGCAGCCGCGAAATCCTCGACCAGCCCAGCGAAGATTCCGCAGTGGGCGAGCACGCGCTGTCCACCTTGGCCGATCTTACCGGAGGCGCTGCCTTCACTCCGGGCTCCGTTCGCAGTCTCAACGGCAGTCTTATCGAACTGCAGCAGGTCATTCGCAGCCGTTATCTCATCTCCTACAAACCGGCTCTCTTCAAGCGCGATGGCCAATACCGCGCCATCGACATCAAAGCCGAAAAAGACGGCCACAAACTCCGCATCTACGCCCGCAAAGGCTACTACGCCTCAGCCAACAGCCCCAAAGCAGCCAATTTTTGAGTTGCCCGTGAGGGACCTATGCACTTTGCGAGAAGCCCCCAAAATCCTGTCAAGCCCCCAAAGGCAACCGTTTTGGACTAACTCATTGATTCGTTTGGAGAAATAAAGTCGGCTAACATGTCCCATTTACCCTATGCAGTATGATATAATGCAATTATAGAATCGAAACAGCGGCGCGGACCCTCCGTCTGCGCCGTTCGTGTTTTCAACGGTTCGTGTGGGACGGACACTCCTGCTTGCCCTGAGCGCCGCCGAAGAGTCCGTCACTTTTGACTTTGCCTTTGACTTTGGTCCACAACATCCCAAAAAGGAGCGTCCAAGGCGCAGCCCAGTGGCTGCGCCATTCTTGTTTATGCGGAAAAAGACCAACAATTCGGAACAACAACCCGTAACTCTGGAAATAATCACCCTCCACGCAGTAGGCGTCCCCACCCGCAAGCGCCGCGGAGAAGCCGCCCAAGCCGCCTTCCTCGCCCGCGCCACCGCCCTGAACAGCGGCGTCTGCATTCCCAGGGGAGACAGCGAGCGCTACGACACCGTGGTCGATTTCGGCCGGGGCCTATTCCGCGTCCAGGTCAAATCCGCCACTGCCTACGCCGAAAATCGCTACCGCGTCAAAACCACCGGAGCCAACGGAAAAGTCTATACGAGTAAAGAGATAGACTTCTTCGTGGCCTACGTAGTCCCCGAAAACATCTGGTACATCATCCCCATCCAGGCCATCGGACACCGGAAGGGAATCCGCTTCTATCCCACCACCCGCCGCCAGTCAAAAGCGATGTTCGAAAAATACCGCGAAGCCTGGTGCCTCCTCGATTCCTGCCTAAGCGTCCGCCTGCGTAAAGGCCTACCCCGCCGCTGCCGCAGCAAAAATCTGGAAGTCCGCTGCGCCGTCTGCCCCCTCCGCGGCTGACGAACTGTGGAAGCAGAAGTCCATTCGTCACAGACAAATGCATTGCTCGCCTGCGACCGTGTGGGTCGGACACTCCTGTCCGACTGCTTTTGACTTTGTTTCTGACTTTGCTTTTGCTCTTGCTTTTGCTGATCTGGACTTGATGGGGAACTCTATGCCCAAGCAAACTCTGGAAAGAAAATATGAATATCGCCGCATGCCTAAGTTCCAGAATCCAAGTCAATCCCAAACCCAAGTTCAAACCCAACGTCAAAAGCGTCGGACAAAAGTGTCCGACCCACACGAGCATCGCTTATACTGGGCTTATGTCCGCCGCCCCACACAAGACCTTCTACCTCGAAACCTTCGGCTGCCAGATGAACGTGCATGACTCGGAAAAGGTCATCGGCACGCTGGTGCACGAGGGCTACCGGCAGGTGGAGACGGTCGAGCAAGCCGACTTGATTCTGTACAACACGTGCTCCATCCGGGACAAGGCGGAGCAGAAAGTCTTCCACCGCCTGGCGGACTACAAGAAGCTCGTGGCCCAAGGCAAGAAGTTCGGCGTGCTGGGCTGCGTGGCGCAGCAGGAAGGCGAAAAGATTTTCGAGCGCGCGCCGCATGTCTCGCTAGTATGCGGATCGGCATCGTACCGCAATCTGCCGCAAATGCTGGTGCAACTCGAAAACGCGCAACTGGAAAGCGGCCAACTCGAAGCAGGGAAGTCCGGAGACCCGAAGCCCGAAGCCCGAAGCCCGCTCCGCATCACCGGACTCGACGATCGCGAAACCGACGAGTGCTTTGAGACGGAGTTTACGGCGCGGACCAATCCCCATCGCGGATACATCACCATCATCGAAGGCTGCGACAAGTTTTGCGCCTACTGTGTGGTGCCGTTCACGCGCGGCAAGGAGCGCAGCCGCACTTCGGAGTCAGTGCTCGCCGAAGCGCGCGCGATGGCCGATCTGGGCTACACGGAAATCCAACTCCTGGGCCAGAACGTGAATTCGTATAAAGATCCGGCAGGCGGACCTTCCGAGAAAAAGAAGAGCTTCGCGGAATTGCTCGCGGCCGTGGGCGAAGTGCCGGGAATTCGCAGAGTGCGGTTCACGACCTCGCATCCCCGCGACTTTGGACGGGACATCGTGGAGGCCATCGACGCCGTGCCCACCCTCTGCGACCACGTACACCTTCCAGTACAAAGCGGGTCAGACCGCGTGCTGAATGCCATGCAGCGCCTCTACACCCGCGAACAATATCTCGAACGCATTGCCTGGATGAAGGCAGCGAAGCGCGAGATCAGCATCACCAGCGACATCATCGTAGGCTTCCCGGGAGAAAGAGAAGAGGACTTCGCCGAAACTCTGAGCTTGCTCGAGGAAGTTGGCTATGACAGCGTCTTCACGTTCAAATATTCTCCGCGTCCAAACACGCCGTCGTTGGCGCTCGAGGACGCGATTCCGGATCCAGAGAAATCCCGCCGTCTCGAAGTTCTGATGGCAAAGCAGAAAGAAATCCAGATCGCCCGCTATAAGAAATATATAGGAACAATCTCAGAAGTAATGGTTGAAGGGAGAAACGAAGCGCGAGCCCAGTGGATAGGCCGGACCTCGCAGAACAAGACGCTAAACTTTACGGCTCCGGAGGCGTCCAGGCCCAAGGTGGGAACCTACGTCCCGGTAAGAGCGACAGCTAGCCTTCCCAACTGTCTTTTAGGCGAATTGGTGATATAAGAAGCAAAGAAAGGCAGCGCAGGCAGGACGTTGGAGGAGTCGACTATGGAAGTAGAGATGACCATCCGTGGTCTTTTGATGGATCCGGTTAGCAATATGCCGATTGTGATCCTTAAGGATGTGGCGGGGGAGAGTGTGCTGCCGATCTGGGTGGGGGTTTATGAGGCGAACGCGATTGCGCTGGAGATGGAGAAAGTGAGCACGCCTCGGCCCATGACGCATGATTTGATCAAGAATGTGCTGACTGGGCTGGAGACACATGTGCACAAGGTGGTGGTGACGGAGTTGCGCGAGGATACTTTTTTTGCGGTGATCTGGCTGGAGCGGAGTGGAGAGGTGATCAGCATTGACTCGCGACCGTCGGATGCGCTGGCGCTGGCGCTGCGGGTGGATTGTCCGATATTCGTGGATGAATTGGTGCTGAAGAATTCGAAACAGGCGGCGAACGGGTCGGATCGCGTGACTGCCGAAGAACTGCGGAAGTATCTGGAAGGGCTGAACGACGAGGATCTGGGGAAGTATAAGATGTAGGCGGCTGCCAGCCTCAATTGCCAGCTTTCAGTAAAGTCAACACCAACCGCAACGCATTAGGGCGATTACCGCGCGCCCATCTCGCTTACTTTACATAATACTTCTTATCGGACATTGCATCGACCTCCGTCCCCCATGGGCAGTGGTCGGAATTGGGACCTTCGGCCTTCTGGACAGCCGAGGACGGCTTTCCCCACATTGTTTATCGACAACCGCTAATCACTTGGGAAGACTATCTTGGGATGGAATAGAGTGCCGGCTACCCGGGTGGCTATGGCTATCAGTTCCCTTTGGCCTTGGAAGACTTTGACCTGGCGGGCACGGGAGAGTTCGGGAAGATTGATGGGGCGGCCGGCGCGGATGCGGGCGGCGGTGGCATCGTCGGCAGTTATCGAGGGAAATTGGGGCAGGAGTTGGCGTGGGTGGACGAAGACGGCGGCTATCCTTTGCTGGCGGGAAAAAGCAGGTTCCCTTCGGCTTCGCTCAGGGCATGCCTCACCGGGCTTTCCGCCCGGTTCGGAATAACAATCGTTTATTTGTCTTTCAATTTCTTCGAGGGTGTGGGCCTGGGTGATGTCGAACTCGGCTACAGCGGCGCGACGCAGGGATTCCAGATGGGCGCCTGAGCCGAACAGCTGGCCCATTTCGTGGGCTACGCAACGCATGTAGGTTCCCGAGGCTACTCGGGCGCGGAAAGTGGCGCGGTCGCCCTCGACTTTCACGATTACGAATTCCTTGATCTCGACTTGCACAGGCTTCAGGACTACTTCTTTTTGTTTTCTTGCGAGCTTGTAGGCGGGGATGCCGTGGATTTTCTTGGCCGAGAACGGTGGAGGGACCTGCTCGATCAGGCCTTGAAATCTGGCTGCCAGTTCGTGGAGCCGCTGTAGGCTCGGATTCGCGGGTTGCGGTTCGCCGAGTGGTTCACCATCGGCGTCATAGGTATCGGTGGCGAAGCCGAAGCGGATCACGCCTTCATAGGTTTTCTCGGACGCGGTGTAGAACTGCGCCAGGCGGGTTAGACTGCCGGTGACTAGCGGGAGGACTCCGGTGGCGAGCGGGTCGAGCGTACCGAGGTGGCCGACGGCTCGCTGTCCGAGGATGCGGCGCATGCGGTTAACCACGTCGTGCGAGGTCCAACCGGCGGGCTTGTCGACGATGATGACGCCGTTCATAGGGAGAATTTGGTAATTTGGTAATCTAGTAATTGGGTAATTTGAAAGCCTCCGGCTGGCTTTCGGCTGTTTTCACTTACAAAATTACTCAATTACCAACTTAACAGATTCCTTATGCTTCCTATTCGCGATGACCAGCCGCGGTATAGCACTCCATGGGTGACCTACTTTTTGATTGGGTTGAATCTGCTGATTTATTTGTTCGAGTCGGCCATCGACCCGAAGAGCCTGGAGTTGCTGGTTCGCCAGTTTGGAGTGGTGCCGTCGCATCTGGCGGCGTTTTTATCGGGCTCGCCCGACTATCCTCTGCCGGCGATCGTGCTTCCCTTCTTCACGTCGTTGTTTTTGCACGGCGGCTGGATGCACGTGATCGGCAACATGTGGTTCCTCTTCATTTTTGGGGATAACGTGGAGGACTACCTGGGTCACTTCAAGTATCTGGTGTTTTACCTGCTAACCGGGGTGCTCGCGATGGGCACGCATGTCGCCATGAATCCGCAGTCGACGGCGCCAGCGCTGGGAGCTAGCGGAGCGATCGCGGGCGTGCTGGGAGCTTATTTCGTTCTGTATCCCAGAGCGCGCGTGCTTACCTGGTTCTTCGTATTCGTGCTTTGGGTGCCGGCGTGGATTATTCTGGGCTACTGGTTTGTGTTGAATTTTCTTAGCGGGACTGCTACCGCGCTTGCGGTACAGCGGCAGAACATGGGTGGAGTGGCCTTCTGGGCGCACGTGGGCGGATTTGTTTCTGGAGCGTTGCTGGTGAAGGTTTTTGGGGAGCGGAAGATGCGGTATCCGTATGCGGTGGAGTAGGCGCCGGCAGCGGTGGCGCTACCGGCAAGTTGCATAGGTCCTTCGGCCCGCAAAGTACGCGGGCCTCAGGATGACAGGGCTTTCCCGATTGAGGGAAACTCGTTAATTACTTCTTGGGACGCGATTCTGGGGGGACCAGGCCTGCTATGCGGTAGTAGACGGCTAGCTGGCCGTAGTGTTCTCCGGAGTGCTCGATGAGACCGTAGGCCATGTCCACGACGCGTATCTGCTGGTGAGCGAAAGGATCGACCATCAAGTCGTTCATTCCTTTATCGCCCTTGGCTTTGATGGCGGCGGCTCCGTCGGCAAACGATTTCTTTACGAAGGCCACGATGTCGGCCTTGGTTTTGAAGTCAGCCCGCTTGGGATCTTCTTCGGCGGGCATCTTCTTGCCCATGGCGGGATCGGTGAAAAAATAATTCGCGTTGGCGGCATGGAGCAGTTGTTCGGCGAAGCTGCGCTGGGCGGGCGTGGGCTTGAAATCGTATTTGTCTTCGGGGAAATCTTCGGCCATGGCGATGAGCTTGCGGCCGATGTCGTTCCAGGAGTCGAGCACTACTTTCGACTCACTGTCGGGCGGCTTGATGGCGGGTTCTTTCTTGTCTTGCGCTTGCGCGGGAAGGGTGAGAATGGCTGCGGCCAGCATTGCTGCCGCGAACAATGGTGCTTTGCTCATGGTGTTCCTCCGGGGATGTCTGATGGGCGAGCGCAATCTTAGCGGGAAATTCCTTTCGTGTAAACACTGGTTCCGGCACTGTGAAGACAAGTCTCAGCCGCAGTCGCAGTTGGAATCTTCATCCCACACTGATAATGATGAACTTAGGCTGGCGTCAAAGCCTTTAACCGCAAAGATCGCGAAGAGCCCGCGAAGGACGCTAAAGAAGAACGCATTACAGAAGGCCGGCGGTGGGGAGGATCTCCAGAGTTTCTACGGTGGCGTTGGGCGGCAGCAGGATCGCGTTGACTACTGCGGCGGCTACGGTGGCGGGCGACATCATCTTTTTGCGCGGAGCTTGCGGCCAGAAGGTGTTCCAGATTTCGGTGTTGGTGGCTCCTGGCAGGAGTGCGATTACACGAATTCCTTTCGGACGCAATTCGTCGCGCAGAGTGTTTGTGAAACCTAGCGCACCGTGTTTGGAGGCAATGTAGGCGGCCGATCCGGCGAAAACGCGATTGGCGACGATGGAAAGATTGTTCACGATGGTGCCGCCGCGCTTGATGATGGCGAGCGCGGCTTGCGTTATCAGGAACGTACCGGTCAAGTTGGTATCGATTACGTCCTGCCAGAGCGGCAGGGGCAGCTTGTCTACGGTGAGATTGGCATGGGCGATGCCGGCGTTGTTGACGACGATATCCAGACGCTTGCACTGCTGGCGGATGGCACGAAATAGATTGTCGACCGATTGCGGGTCGCGCAGGTCGCAAGGCTGGGCCAGGATTTTAATTTTTGCAGAGGCCAGTTCCCTGCTGATGTTGTACAGAGCTTTTTCGTCGCGCGCGGATAGGACCAAATTGCAGCCTTGGGCGGCGAGGGCTTGGGCTATGGCTAGTCCGATGCCTCGGGTGGCGCCGGTTACCAAGGCGACCTGGTTATGCATTGAGCGTGATTTGCTGGAAACGGATATTGACAAACGTCAAGGCTCCGAGTACGAGGTGCCATCTTACATAACAAATCCCCACGATTCGAGTTCGCTCAGGGCAGGCTTTCTCGCAAAAGATGCGAGAAATGGGGTAACCGCTTATCGCGCGCTTCCGGCGAGGTCAACACAAACGTCAAAAGCAGCCGAAGGGAGTGTCCGCCCCACACGAGCCGACCTAGATGCCGTTGGCGCGCTGGCGGATCAGGGATAGAAACTCCTGGCGCGTTTCGTTCTCGTTGCGGAAGCAGCCCAGCATAGACGACGTTACGGCGGCGGAATGCTGCTTCTCTACGCCGCGCATCATCATGCAGAGATGGCGGGCCTCGATGACGACGGCTACGCCTTGCGGTTCGATCACTTTCTGAATCGTTTCGGCGATCTGCGTGGTCAGGCGCTCCTGAATCTGGAGGCGGCGGGAGAAGAGCTCAATCAGGCGCGGGACTTTGCTGAGTCCGATCACTTTGCCGTTGGGGATGTAGGCTACGTGCACTTTGCCAAAGAATGGCAGCAGGTGGTGCTCGCAGAGGCTGAACATTTCTATGTCTTTGACGATGACCATCTCGTCGTAGGAGACGGTGAAGAGCGCGCCCTTAAGCAGGGCCTCGGGATCTTCGGTGTAGCCGCGGGTTAGGAATTGCAGAGACTTGCGAACGCGCTGGGGAGTTTGCAGAAGACCTTCGCGTTGCGGATCTTCGCCCAGGCGCACCAGCATTTCCTGGACCAGGTCTTCGAAGCTGGCGCTGGTGATAGTAGGGTGTTCGGTTGACGGTTTCATAGGGCCATTTTGTAATTGGGTAATTTAGTAATTTTGTAATTTGGAAAACCAATTAGCCTGCATATTCGAACGAGTTCATCATCGTTTCTTCCAGCCTTACTCTTTCAAGATGCGCCAGGTGGAAGCCGCGCTGCACTATTTCGTAGATCTGGATGCAGAGATTTTCGGTGGTGGGCACTTCCCGGACGAATTCTTTCATCGTATTCAAATTCTCGTGGCCGTAACGGCTCAGCACTTCGCGTTCTATGAAGCCATCGAGATCGGTGAGGTTGCAGACCATGCCGGTTTTTTCGTCGACTGGGCCGCTTACGGTTATCTCGACCGTGTAGTTGTGGCCGTGTCCGAAGGGGTTATTGCATTTGCCGTAGGTTGCCTGGTTTTCTTTTTCTGACATGGCTTCGCTGTGCAGGCGGTGCGAGGCGGAGAACAAGTAACGGCGTGAGAGGTGAGCTTTCATCCAGTTGCCTCTCGAAAAACCTTTGACACAGAGGGCACAGAGGTACGCGGGGTAGAGCTTCTTCTCTTCATTAAGCTTCTCCGTAGAAATCCACGAACAGGTCTGGGGTTTCGTAGACCCGGACGCGGTGCAGTTTGGCGCGTTCCAGCTTGGTGGCGAGGCGCTGCCAGATGGCTATGGCTATGTTTTCCGTGGTCGGAATTTGATGAAGGAATTCGGGGACTTCTTTGTTGAGGAAGCGGTGATCCATGGCATCGAGCACTTCGCGGTGCATGATTTCTTTGAGCTGTTTGAGATCGACCACGAAGCCCGAGCGCGGGTCGACTTCGCCTTTCACGGTGACTTCGAGGGTGTAGTTGTGGCCGTGGCCGTTTGGGCTATTGCACTTGCCGAAGATGCGGCGATTCTCCTCGGGAGTGAAATCGGGGTTGTGGTAGTAATGCGAGGCGGAAAATTCGGCTTTGCGGGTTAGATAGACCATAAGAGCAGTTGCCAGTTGTCAGTGGCCAGTTGCCAGTAAAAACTTTTCGTCCGAATAATTGCGGCCCTTCCATGGGACGCTGCCTTTTGCGTGCGCGCTTTTTGAGCGCAGCAAGAGATATGCGAACAGCGGGAGGCCCAGCAGGGCCAGGGTGTTTGCGTCCCAGGAAAAATTCGCGCGCCGGATTCTGGCTAGAAAGACCGCGTAGAGGATCATGCTCAGCATCGCCGCTGCAGCTGCGGGCTGCCAGCGTCCGCGGAGGGCTGTGACCAGGCTGATTGCTGCGCTGGCTATTATCAGCACAAACTCAAGTGTCCGCAGCGCGGCCAGGCGCGCGGGTGAGGGAAATAACAGTGCCAGGTTCTTGGTCCAGCCTTCGCGAAGTTGGGCGAAGCTGCGGTACATGCGGGTACGAACGGCGTCGCCCGCGTAACGGAAGAAAATCTTGCGGTCGGAGCGCTTCACGGCGCGGGCGAGGGCAACATCTTCCAGGAGATCTCCGGCGATGGCGGCGTGTCCGCCGACCGCGTCATAGGCCTCGCGCGTGATCAGGATGTACTGGCCGTTGGCGGCGGCCGCGGGAGATTTTGGATCGCTCACCTGAGAAGGACGATAGCTCGCGGCCAGGTCGGCGAAGATCACCGGCATTACGGCTTTCTCCCAAAGAGTTTTCACGATCTGCTCGGGAGAATAGGAGAGCAGGGCTGCGCCTTGACGTCTTGCTTCTTCAAGGCTGCGGGCGAGAGATCCTGGCAGATGTATGGTGTCGGCGTCGGTGAAGAGGAGCCATTGGCCGGTGGCGGCTTTGGATCCGGCAGTCACGGCGTTGTTCTTGCCGGTCCAACCTGCGGGGAGTGGGCCGGCTTCAATGATTCGCACTTGATCGCCGGCGCAGGACGAAGCTATCTCGCGGGTGTGGTCGGTGGAGTGATCGTCGACCACGATGACTTCGAAGACCACGCCGTCTTGAGCGAGAATGGACTGAAGGCATGCGCCCAAGCAGGCTTCTTCGTTGCGCGCCGGCACGATTACCGACACTGTGGGCTGCCCGGAAACGGTAGGGGTCGCAGGCATAGGTCGAATCCATTATTATAGCTGGGTGCGAGGTTTGCTTCGTTTTGCCGGCGCAATTGCCCCGGTGCTCTTTCTGGTCGTAATTCTGGCGGCGCTCTCCGGGTGCTACAGCGGGAGCCGTCCGTCGCGGATCGGAATGGCGGCTCCGGGTTTCACGGTGCAGGATTCCGATCGCTCGGTCACGCTGAGCCAACTGAAAGGCCAGGTGGTGGTGCTGAACTTCTGGGCGACATGGTGTCCTCCGTGCGTGGAGGAACTTCCGTCGCTGGTGCAGATGCAACAGCGCATGAAGGCGAGAGGCGTTACCGTGCTGGCCGTGAGCGTGGATGCTGATGAGAATGCCTATCGGCGGTTCCTGAAAGACCACAATGTAAACCTGCTGTCGGTGCGGGATCCGGACCAGAAGAGCGCTGGACTCTATGGAACATTCAAGTTTCCTGAGACTTATATTGTCGACCGCAATGGCGTTGTGCGCCGCAAGTTTATTGGTGCGGTGGATTGGACGGAGCCGGAGGTTATTGATTTTCTGGGAAAACTGTAGCGGAGTTGCTGATTGTTGATTGAAACCCTTGACTTTTCAATCAGCGATCAACAATCATCAATCGACAATTGCCCATGGCTCGGCAGCAAACCCTCACAACTTCACGTTCCGCAGGCGCAGAGCGTTGGTGATTACCGACACTGAGCTGAAGCTCATGGCTACTGCGGCGAAGATGGGGCTAAGCAGCAGGCCGAAGAAGGGATAGAGCACTCCCGCCGCTATCGGCACACCGATCGCGTTGTAGATAAATGCGAAGAATAGATTTTGCCGGATGTTGCGCATGGTGGCCTGGCTCAGCTTGCGGGCGCGCACGATGCCGGTGAGGTCGCCTTTCAGCAGCGTGAGTCCGCCGCTTTCCATGGCGATGTCGGTGCCGGTGCCCATGGCGATGCCTACGTCGGCCTGCGCGAGGGCGGGGGCATCGTTGATGCCATCGCCCGCCATGGCGAGTACTCTTCCCTGCCCTTGCAGTTTGCGGATGATTTCCAACTTCTCTTCCGGCAAGACTTCGGCTTCGAATTCTTCGATGCCGAGTGTTTTGGCGAGCGCCGCCGCGACGATGCGATTGTCGCCGGTGAGCATGACGATGCGAATGCCCTGACTCTTCAGCGCGCGAATGGCTTCGGGTGTGGAAGGCTTCAGGCGATCCGCGACGGCGAAGTTGCCGACATATTTGCCGTCAACCGCGACGCAAAGAATTGAGCGCTCCGGCGTGATGGAGAGAACGGCGAGGCTCCTGCAAAGCTCCTACCTCCACCATAAGAGCGGGACTGCCGACTGCGACCTTTCTTCCGTCGACTACGCCAACAATTCCTTTACCGGTGACGGAGTGGAATTCTTCCGGCTGGGAAAGCTGGAGCCCGCGCTTGACGGCGGCATCGACGACCACAGGACCCAGGGGATGTTCGCTGGCATGCTCAAGGCTGGCGGCCAGGCGCAGCAGTTCGGGATCGTCCGCAAGCGCCTGAGAATAATTTATAAGTTGCGGCTTGCCTTCGGTCAGGGTCCCGGTTTTGTCGAGGACCATGGTGTCGACTTTTTCGAGAATCTCAAGCGCTTCGGCATTTTTGATCAGCACGCCGGCCCGCGCGCCCCGGCCCACACCGACCATGATCGCCATCGGCGTAGCGAGACCCAGCGCGCACGGGCAGGCGATGATGAGTACCGCAATCGCATTGATTAGCGCATGCCCAAAGCGCGGTTGCGGGCCCAGGAAAAACCACGCGAGAAACGTGATCACCGAAATTGCTACAACGACGGGGACGAACCACTTGGCGACGCGGTCGGCGAGCCGCTGGATGGGAGCGCGGCTGCGCTGCGCCTGGCCGACGAGTTGCACGATGCGCGCCAGCAAGGTTTCGCTGCCCACGCGCTCGGCGCGCATTACGAATGAGCCGGTGCCGTTGATAGTTGCACCGATGACGCTGCTCTCCGGCGATTTCTCGACCGGCGTGGATTCGCCGGTAATCATGGACTCATCAACGGTGCTGCGGCCTTCGAGCAGCATGCCATCGACCGGAACTTTCTCGCCCGGGCGAACGCGCAGACGGTCTCCGGGCTTGACCTGTTCGAGAGAAATATCTTTCTCACTGCCGTCGGGGTTGAGCAGGTGGGCGGTTCTGGGGCTGAGATCGAGCAGAGCGCGAATGGCGGCGCTGGTGCGGCTGCGCGCGCGCAATTCCATGACCTGGCCGAGCAAGACCAGAGTTGTGATCGCGGCCGCCGATTCGAAGTAAACGTCGGGGTAGCCTCCCATAACACGCAGCGATTCGGGAAAAATCTGCGGCGCAAGCGTGGCGACGGCGCTGTATCCGTAGGCGACGCCGGTGCCCATGCCGATCAGCGTGAACATGTTTGGACTGCGATTGACGAGGGAAGCCCAGAAGCGCTGAAAGAAAGGCCAGCCGGCCCAGAGCACCACGGGCGTAGCAAGGGCGAACTCCAGCCAGGGCAGCGTGGCGCTGGGCAGAAGGTGGCGCAGCGGCATCTCCCAGAGCATTCCACCCATGGCAATCGCCAGCAGCGGCGCGGTTAACGCCAGGCTGATCCAGAAGCGCCGCGTCATGTCGCTCAATTCGGGATTGTCTTCAGTGCCGGAAGTGACCGTGCGCGGTTCCAATGCCATGCCGCAGATCGGACACGAACCCGGCCCAGGCCGCACAATCTCCGGATGCATGGGGCAGGTGTATTCGGTGCGAGTTGAGGCGATGGGGACGTCCGGTTCAAGGGCCATTCCGCAGGACGGGCAAGCCCCCGGCTTTTTTTCGCGGACCTCGGGGCACATGGGACACACGTAAGCCACGGTTTCGGCCGCCGCGGGTGAGGCGTGAGTCTGCAATGTGGCTGGCTTTGGGCTGCCCAGCATCACCAGGCCGGCCGCTCGCTGAGGTGCAGGCCCGTGCAGATATTTCGCCGGGTCGGCTTTGAACTTCTCCACGCACGGCGCGCAGCAGAAATAGTAATTCTTCCCGCCGTGATCGTAGACATGTTTGGTGGTCGCGGGATTTACGTTCATCCCGCAAACCGGGTCGCGTTCGAGCGTAGGCGCCGGGTTGGATGGTTTCGTGGACATTAGGTTCGGTTGGCCGGAATCCGTGAAGGTTCCGAGGGGCTAAAAGCCGAAATCCCATGGAACGATACCGGAGCGGCACGGCTGGAAGTCGTGCCCTGATACGAATCCCCGGTGCCTGTCTTCTTCATGCCTGTCTTCTTCGATGGAGAATGCTTTATATTGGATTCAGCCCGGGTGACCGCCCGGGCTTGAGCATTCATCGGCGAAGGGTTATCCCATGACTTATCTGGAAGTGGTTTTTCGATACGGCGCGGCACCCGGCGAGAACGAATTGCGGGCCATCGACGGCATGCGCGAGGTCTACGGAGTACGGCGGGTGCAATTCAACGATCAAGAGCGCACGGTGCGCGTGGAGTTCGACGCTTCGCGGATGAAAGCGGAGGCGGTGGCTGGACTCTTGCGTCAGGCTGGAGTAGATGCGCGGGAGCGGTTGGCGTTGGCGTAGGGTCGCATCAGCAAAAAGAACTCACGACCCAAAAGCAGATTCCTCACCGGGTCTTCGGCCCGATTCGGAATGAGAAAGATTGAGCGTGCGGGACAAGAGCGGGGAGGGGAGTTTCGCGCCACTAAACAAAATGCAAGGGGCGCCCAAGAAAACCTCTGGCCGAAGTCCTTCTTGGAGCGCCCCGTTGCGCGCCACTTCGTCTGGCCTTTCATAAGCACCTGGCGTGCCGTCCGTAAGCCATTCAAAATGCAAGCCGCCGCCGGAACCTGCTTTGTAGGAATTGCTCTGAGCCGGGAAAGATTTACTTCGGACGCGGAACCTAAGCAACGAAGGGGCCTAACGGTTGTGGAAAGGGACAAACGTTTCGACCTTCTGCGCCGTCTGCCGAACTCGGTAAGGGGAAGACCTTACGGGTTATGGCGCAAGCGCGGCGATGATTGAGTGCTCGTGATTCGCCAATAACGTCCGCGACAAGCTAACTGTCAAGGTTCACGGCGAGCGACGACTTCCGCTATAATTCTTGAGGAAGTTCTCCTGCCAAAGCAAGACCTGCGCCCTTAGCTCAGCTGGATAGAGCGTCTGGCTACGAACCAGAAGGTCGGGAGTTCGAATCTCTCAGGGCGCACCATCCTTTCAATAACTTAGGCACCCCGCGAAAGGTGCCCTTTGGCTTTTGTCCGAGAAGTGGAAAATTCCTAGCCGTCTGAAGCCATCGCCACTACGTTATCCTTCGACGCCCCGAGGTACGCCTGCGTCGCACGGAGAGCCGTCCGTAGGTCCGTCTCGGATACGATGGGCATAGCGCCGGAACATCGAATCCGTCTTGTGCCCGGAAACCCTTCGCCCCGTCAATGAGATCGTCCAATACTGGGTTGGGAATCTGTCCATCCTTTGACGGATCATCATCTCCGCTCCAGGTTTTGGAGAACCACGAAGAACAGCGGCGCAACGCCCTACCATTAAGATCGACACCCAGTGAGAGTTTGCCAACTTAGAGTATCGTTAGCTTGAATACGGGCCGCTTGTGGAGGTCGGATTCTCTACCGATTTTTCCGGTATTCCCGATGATTCAGCGGTGGAATTTCATACCGGCGCGACCGACGATGTGATTTTGGCAACAATACATTGAGATTTTAGAAAATTAGCCTAAGGTCTTGTTTCTGGTAGGCGAACGTATTGGATACCTGGGGCTGGAAGTGGCAAACTAGATGCGAAGGATTATGGCAAAACTAGATTCTGACATTACATTTCTGATTGCCGAAATCACCTCAACTTCGCGTACTCGGCCAGCAACCCGGCAGGACGCCACGGGCATCTGACGCACGTCGGCGAAAGCTTGCCTGAATGGATCGTGGACTGTGCGTCCGTGGGGGATCTTCTTATTTCTATTTGCGGTCGGAGCATCGGCACAGCTTGCGGTGCAGGGTCCACAATCGATTTATGATGGGCAGACCGTCGCCGCAATCGGTCTTATCGGCAATCCTCATCGGGACATGGAACCCCTTCGGACTCTGATCGAGCAGAAAGCCGGCGAACCCTACTCGCAGCCTAAAGTAGAAGCCAGCATCGCCGCGCTTGAGCGCACTGGCCAGTTTCCCAAGGTTGAAGTAAATGTTGTTCCCAATCCTTTGGGACTACGGTTGAATTTTCTGCTGGAACCCGCCTATTACCTCGGCATGGTGAATTTCCCGGGTGCCACGAAATTGTTCTCCTATACCCGGCTTCTGCAAGTTGCAGATCTTCACGATGAAGATCCCTATGACACCGCCCATGTCGGAGCGTCCGAGAAAGCCTTGCAGGATTTATTGCGGCGAAACGGATATTTCCGGGCCACAATCCATACTGACGTACAGATCGATGACGGCCACCAACTCGTGAATCTCACCTTCTCGATCGCCCTTGGGAAGCAAGCCAAGGTAGCACGCGTAACCCTACATGGCGCGGATGCGAGCGAGACCTCACAACTGCTTCATTCCCTCCGCTCACTCCGAGCCCGGCTCACGGGAGCGCTGCTTAAGCCTGGGAAGACCTACTCCCCCGAACGTATTACTGCAGCCACGAATTTGATCAAGCGGAAGCTCGGGCAGCAGCACAGGCTAGCCAGCAATGTACATGAGGATCCGCCGCAGTATGATCAAAAAACCAATCGCGTAGATGTTTCGTTCAGAGTGGAAGTGGGGCCGTTAGTGGTTGTGCGTGTTACCGGAGCCCGACTTTCAGTGCTGCCTTTCATGTCAGGGCGGGAGATCAAAAAGTTGATCCCAATCTATTCCGAGGGGACAATCGATCGCGATCTGGTGCAGGAAGGTCAGCAAAATCTGATCGATTACTTCCAGAAGAAAGGATACTTCAACGTTCAGGTCAAAACAACATTCGACCGCCAGCCCGAAAAGATTTCGCTGGCCTATGAGATCGACAAAGGCAAGAAGCGCAAAGTTGACCGCATCGCCTTTCAGGGAAATCACGAGATCAACAAGCAGGATTTGCTGGCGGTAGTACTGGTCAAGAAGTCTCACTTCTGGTCTCACGGAAGCGTGAGTCAAACACTTGCGAATCAAAGTGCGAGCAATTTGCAGGCGCTGTACCGCGATCGTGGATATGAAGGCGCCAAAATAACCCCCCAGATCGTGGTACGAGAACCCAAGATCGATGTCGTCTTCAACATTCAAGAGGGTAGTCAGACGCTAGTGCAGAACCTCCAGGTCGTTGGAAATGACAGCGTACCCATCGAGCAACTGGCCCGTCCCGGAGGATTGGAACTCCATTCTGGGGTACCCTTCTCACCCCGAAAGCTGGCAGAGGATCGCAATCGCATTTCAGCAACCTATCTCAACCGCGGCTATTTGAACGCGGAGGTCAAGGCTGCCGTGAAGCGCGACCCGCAAAACCCTCAACGCGTGGAAATCACGTACAACATTAACGAGCACCAGATGGTGCGCGCCGACGAAGTGATTTATCTCGGGCAAGAGCGAACCCGTGTTTCTTTGATTGAGAAGACTGCGAAACTCCGTAGCGAGACGCCCATCAAAAGAGGAGACCTGCTGCAAGCGGAGAGCCGCCTATATGACCTTAACGTTTTCGACTGGTCGAGTGTTGGGCCAAGAAAACCGATCGAGGATCAAACCGAGGAGTTGATTCTGGTGAAAGACCATGAGGCCAAGCGCAATGAGGTTATCTACGGATTTGGCTTCGAAGTTTCCCACCGCGGCGGCAATGTTCCCTCCGGGACCGTGGCCGTGCCGGGCGGTCCTGCCGTCGGACTGGGAAACAATCAAATCGCTCCCAGCCAATCCACCTTTGCCAGCCCGCTTGGATCAGTCGAATTTTCCCGTCACAACATGCGCGGACTGGCAGAAACATGGAGCGCATCTCTCGTCCTCTCACGGCTCGACCAGCGGGCGCTGACCACCTACGCTCAACCCCACTTCATAGGCTCGCAGTGGAGTTCCCTCTCCAGCTTTTCGCTGGAGCGCACCAGCGAAAATCCCCTGTTCGCCGCAAGCCTGGGAGACCTATCATTCCAGGTCGAACGCTTGCTGAACCGCAAGAACAATACCCGCCTGCAGTTTCGCTATGATCTTAATAAAACTGTGCTATCGCATTTGCTGGTGCCAGAACTTGTTTTGCCGCAGGATCTCAACGTTTATTTGTCTACTTTTTCAGGTACGCTGCTGCGCGATACCAGAGACAAGCCCCTCGATGCACATCGCGGCAGCTTCAGCACGCTGAACCTCGGCATCACTCCGACGGCGCTTGGCTCCAGCGCAAACTTTGCCAAGCTAACTGGCCAATATGCCTACTACAAGCAGCTTCATTCAGTTGTTTTTGCCAACAGCATTCGGTTGGGGCTGGCGAAATCGTTCGCCAACAGCTTTGTTCCTACCAGCCAACTGTATTTTTCCGGCGGTGGGTCTTCCCTTCGCGGGTTTCCTATCGACGAGGCGGGACCACAGCGCATTGTCCCTTTCTGCAACGTATTGTCGCAGCAGACTGGATGCGTGAATGTCACGGTCCCGGTGGGCGGGCGCCAACTGTTTATTTTCAACTCCGAAGCTCGATTTCCGCTTCACATCAACAAGGCGCTTGGAGGCGTAGTCTTTTACGACGGTGGAAACGTCTACAGCGCGATTAACCTGCAAAACTTCGCCAACAACTACAGCAACACGGTTGGCATAGGCCTGCGCTACTCGACGCCCATCGGGCCAATCCGTGTCGACGTCGGACGCAACTTGAATCCAGTCTCGGGCATTAGCGCGACCCAGTACTACATTACTCTGGGCCAAGCTTTTTAGGAGCGGCGATGAAGTGGAGGAAAATCGTTGGCTGGACGCTGGCAAGCCTGGCGGCTTTAATCGTAATCGGAGCTTTGGGCGGATATTTCTATCTCAGAAGCACGAGCTTTCGGGAATTCGCGCTGCGCAAGATCATCGCACAAGCCGACCAATCCACTGGGGGGCGCACGCAGATACGCACCTTCGATTTTAATCTGCCAACACTCACGGCGCATCTGTATGGTATTGTCGTTCGCGGCAAAGAGAGGCCGGAAGCTCCGCCGCTTCTGCAGATCGACAAACTCACGGTCGGGCTTAAGATTCAGTCAGTGATCCGCCGGCAAATCAGCCTCAGCGAATTGCTGATCGAACATCCGGTGGTACTCTTCCAGGTTGATCGCAGTGGCAACAGCAACCTTCCACAAGCGCCGGCACAAAAGTCGAGCAGCTCTACAAACGCCTTCGAATTGGCGGTTGGGCATGTGGCACTTAGCAATGGGGAGATCGATTACAACGACCGAAAGACTCCTCTGGATGCGGACGTTCACGATCTCAGAACGGACATCCGGTTTGAGTTACTGGCGAAACGTTATCGAGGCTCGATCTCATACGAGAATGGCCGTATCCGATACGACAAGTACGCTCCCCTGCCACACGGCTTCAACGCAAGCTTCACGGCTACCCCTTCGCTCTTTCATATTGAGTCAGCCGTTTTCACGGTAGCTTCTTCCGCCATCAAGATCGCCGGCGACGTGACGAACTACAGCATACCGATAGCTCATGGAAGATACGACGTCCTCTTCCATGCACAGGATGTCGCCGAATTAATACCTACAGCCCGTCCCGCCGGCGACCTAGCCCTCAAGGGAACATTCCACTATCAGAGCGCAGCCGACCAACCGTTTCTGAGAAGCGTGCGAATAGACGGACAGATGGGTTCCGAAGTTCTGGCGGCGATGGTTTCGAGCGTGCGTCTCGAAGTCAGAAACTTTCGTGGGCAGTATCAAATTGCGGAGGGCTCGTTGCAGGCTAGCGGGATTGAAGCGGAGACTTTCGGCGGCCGCGTGAATGCAAATCTGAATGTGGATCATCTCGACAGCACTCCCGCATCTCGCGTGCGAGCCACCGTGCGCGGGATCGCGCTAGGCGCGCTACAACGTGCCTTCCGCAAATCCGAGCTGAAGTCCGTTGCAATTGTGGGAACGCTCGACGGCAGAACCGAAGCTTCGTGGACAGGAAGCCCCAGCAACGCCCGTGCCCACGCCGACCTGGTATTGCACAGCGCCGAAAAGAAAAATACCGGCAACTCTTCGACGAAATCTATCCCAGTCAACGGGGCAATCCACGCGGTTTACGACGCGCCGCGAAAAGCGCTGACCCTTCATCAAACTACTCTGCGGATTCCTGCCACCAATCTCTCCGCGGAAGGCCAAATCAGCAACCATTCCCGTCTCGAAGTCCAGGCCAGCAGCAGCGACCTCCGTCAACTTGTCGATCTGCTCTCGACCTTTCATCCAATGGAGGCAGGTATGGCGCTCGTGTCAGGTTCAGCGACGATGAAAGCCACGGTGCAAGGGTCGCTGCAGAAGCCTGAGATTTCCGCCCATTTAAGCGCGCAGAATCTTCAAGTGCACGGCAGCGAGTGGAAAAGTGCTGATCTATCGCTTCAGGCGGATCCATCGCGAATTGTTGTGTCGAATGGCAGCCTGACGAATGCCCACCGTGGCCAAGCCTCTTTCGATGCAGCCATAAACCTGCGGGACTGGTCCTATCTTCCGTCCAGTCCGATCCAGGCGCATCTGTCGCTACGGCAAATGCAGATTGCTGACTTGCAGCATCTGGCGAACGTGCAGTACCGAGTGAGCGGAGAATTGTCCGCAAAGGTCTCAGTCAACGGATCACAACTCGATCCTCGCGGATCCGGATCCATCGAGATCTCGAATGCGCAGGCTTATGATGAGCCGCTGAAGGTTCTGACGCTGACCTTTCATGGAGACAAGGGTTCCATCATTTCTGACTTCCACCTCAGCGCCGATGCCGGTTCAGTCGAGGCAAACCTGACCTACGCGCCCAAAACAGAAGCCTATAAGGTTCGACTCAACGCGCCTGCCATCGTTCTGCAAAAGTTGCGCACGGTGGAAAATAGGAATCTTGCGATGCAGGGAACCGTTGCGATCTCCGCAAATGGCGAAGGGACGCTCGATAATCCTCAACTCAACGCCAGCATTCAGTTGCCCAAGCTGGAAGTTCAACAGAGGTCGATTCTCGGAGTGAAAGCGGATGTTCGTGTGGCTAACAAACAAGCCGACCTGACGGTTGATTCACAAGTTGCAGAAGCATCTCTCCGCGCACGTGGCCACATCGCCCTCGCCGGCGATTATCAAACGGACGCATCGATCGACACCAGTGCACTTCCCCTCGACGTGTTGTGGGCAACGTTCTCCAGCAGCGTTCCTCAGGGCTTCTCGGGGCAAACGGAAGTTCATGCCACGCTAAAGGGCCCAATCAAAAACGAGAGCCAGTTGGAGGCGCACATCGTCATTCCCACGCTGACTGCCAGCTACCAGTCGCTGCAGATCGGCGCTGCCAGCCCAATTCGTGCCGACTACGCTCATTCCGTAGTCACCCTGCAGCCTTCCGAAATCCGCGGGACGGGAACTTCGTTGCGCGTACAGGGCAGCGTTCCAATCAGCGGCACGACTGCTCCCAGCCTCACGGCCGAAGGGTCCATCGACGCGCACATCTTTCGGATTATTTCCCCCGACCTGAAAAGCTCTGGGACCATCGCGCTGAACATTCGCGCCACGGGATCAGCGGCGAGTCCCCAGGTTGCGGGCCAGGCGCGTCTGCAGGATATCGCGTTCGTAACCGCAGGCGCCCCTCTTGGAGTCGATAAGCTCAATGGAACTCTCAATCTTGATAGCGAGCGCGTTCAGATTTCCAATGTCACCGCCCAAGTCGGTGGAGGCCAGGTTTCAGTGGGCGGATCGATCACCTATCGTCCCAACCCGCAATTCGACATCGCAATGAAGGCTGATTCGGTTCGCCTGCGTTATCCCGATGGTCTGCGAACAGTTCTGGAAGGCAACCTCGCCTGGGTCGGGACGACGAGCGCATCGTCGTTACGCGGCCGCGTTCTGCTGGACTCGCTATCCTTCACTCCTGATTTCGATCTCGCTACATTTGGCGACCAATTCAGCAGCAATGCCGCCGCGCCGGCCGTACCAGGTTTCGCTGATACCATCAACCTGCGGATCGCGCTCCAGTCGAAAGACAATCTCAGCGCTACGAGTTCGCAGATCAGTCTGGAAGGCAGCGCCGCGCTGAATGTAACCGGCACGGCTGCGAATCCCGTGATTACCGGCAGAACCGACCTCACCAACGGAGAGCTGTTCTATCGCAATGTCCGCTACCAATTGCAGCGCGGCATTATCATTCTTGCTGATCCGAACGAAACCAAGCCCGAGCTCAACGTTTCAGCAACCACAACCATCGAGCAATACAATCTCACGCTGAATTTGCGCGGTCCGTTTGACAAGCTGACGACTTCGTACTCCTCGGATCCTCCGCTGGCCACGGCCGACATCATCAATCTAATTGCCCGCGGCAAGACCAGCTCTGAATTGGCGGCGTCGAGCCAGAGCACAGATTCAATGATCGCCTCCCAAGCCGCAAGCCAGGTCAGTGGCAGCCTGCAGAAACTGGCCGGAATTTCCAGCCTGCAGATCGATCCAATGTTCGGCGGAAGCAATCAGAATCCAGCAACCCGCCTGGCGGTACAGCAACGCGTCACCAAGAATTTCCTTTTCACGTTTTCTACCGATGTTTCACAACCCGGCGAGGAAATTGTTCAGGGCGACTACCAGATCAACAAGCGTTGGTCAGTCAGCGTTGCCCGCGATCAACTCGGAGGGGTTTCAGTGGACGGCCGCTTCCACACCAGATTCTGAACGATAGCCCGGAAGGCGATCAGATCCATGTGAGAGAATCTATTCAGGCGGCACGGCTGACAATATCCGGCGGCGTCGACCTTTCTTTCTGCGTCAGGGAGCCTTTGACACTCTCCCTCGCAAGTTCTGCGTTGAGTTCGGCCCCCACGAGTAACGCAAATGAATTCCAGTAAAACCAGGTCATGAAGGCAATGAATCCCCCGAGCGTACCGTAGATACGGCTGAAGTTGGCGACTTCACGAAAATAAAAGCCCAATAAGTAGGAAAACCCAATCCAGCAGAGAACCGCGAGCACTCCTCCCGGTAATGTCGCCAGGAAGCGTTGTTTCACATTCGGTGCCAGGAAGTACATCAACTCCACCGCCAGCAACGCAATACTGATGGCGGCCGTCCAATGAAATACGGGCCATAGGGCTGCGAAGTGTGGAGGAAGAGCGATTCTGCCGGCAAGCCACACTCCGAACTGCGGTCCCAGGATCATGATCGTCAGCCCGCAGAGCAACAGACCTCCACCAGTGGCGGCCAGTCCGAGGGCGAGAAGCCGAGTCTTCCAGAGAGGGCGAAGATCCTTTACTTCGTAAGCGACGTCGAGCGCTTCAATCACCGCATCAAAAGCGCTGGACACAGTCCAAATCGTTCCTATCGTCCCCAATGAGAGCCAGGCCCGGTGATTTGTGCCGAGCACATCCAGCAGCACAGCTCGTACGATGGGTGCGGTTTGAGCCGGAAGCAGGGTAAAGATCAAGGTGAAGACGCTAGTGTAGAGGCTGGGGAATGGAAGCGATGCCAGTGCTGCGAAAAAGAGAATCAGCGCGGGAAATACAGACAAAACAAGATAATAGGAAAGCGCTGCCGCCATCTGAAGCGTGCGATTCTCCACTATGCCGCAATAAGTGGAGCTAAGAGCGCGCTTTAGCCCTGGCCATGTCATGGCGTTTTAGATGCATGGGCGCGAAAAGTGTTCTAGTGTGTTCTCACCGAACGGGCGGTCACGCGCTTTTCAAGGTTGAGCGAGCGCCGATTCTTGACCATGCCAAGGCAGAGGCTCAGAGGCTTAATTCTCTCAGGACTCGAAGGGTTGACCACGGTCTTCCCGGTCGCTGTCACATCAGGAAGCGGTCCCGCAGGGGCTTTCTCCATGGCCCCGCGAACGACTTCATTTTTCTTCGTCCTCGCGCGGGACTCTTTGTTTCGGCTTGAAGACAGTAGCCAAAACTGACCCGATACCCAGGCCAACCAAAAGGAACGTGATCGCAGAATGTATGTCGTATTCACTTTTCATTCGTCGCACCTCTCTCACCCGCTCTTGCCAAATACTGAGCAGAGAACCACTTTGTTACTGCAAGAACCGTGCCACTTTATGAAAGCCCTCTGTTTTCCGACTGATGCATGATCCCGAAGGGATATGGAGCGCGAAAATTTGACTCCTTCGAACGACAAAAGTCCTCGCGTGCCGACTTAAATACCTGCCATGCTCGATTCTGAATTCACGCTCGCAACGGTGACCTTCTTCGATTTGATGTTGGGAACTCGACACAGCTCAGCCTCGCTATTAATTCTTATGTATTTACGCCACGCGTCTTCCTCGCCCGCGGGTTAGATCGAGAGGGGCAAATAGAAAACGCAGATCGAGTAAATGCTCGACAATCTGTATCAGGTTCGCGGGCGACTCGCTCTTGGACACAAACGCATCTACCCATTTCAGAGCCCCGTCTGGTAGCCCATCGTCTGCGGACAGCAGAGCGAGTGGAACGTCCGGTTGGAGGGCTTTCATGTGCTCTGCCACGACGCCCCCATTCATTCCAGGCATGTGATAGTCGAGTAGCACCAAATCGACGGGATGGGAGGCAAACAGTTGCAAAGCGTCTGCTCCGCTGGTAGCGATCAAAACCTTGCACGCTGCTTCCTCCAACAACATCTTGCGACCTTCAAGGCCATTCCATTCGTCATCGACACATAGAACTACAGGTTTTCTTGGCATGACTCTCCTCCGATTTTTCGCTGGGCAAGCACATGAACTTGCCTTTGCGGTGTTCGCGGAGCAGCGCCTCCATGCCCTAAGCACGATCTGTACCAAACTCGCCAAGCACAACCAACGCAGCTCTAGTTTCGCTCTGCAAGGAAATTAGAATATAAACATTGCTTGTTAAAGGTGACAGCGAACGGGTAAGAACATCGCCCGAGGCGGCGAGGGAGAGACGACAGCGATGCCTCGCAATACGCCAGAAACCAATGCCGATCCGGTGTGAACGGGTCGTACAGCATTTCCTGTAGGTCAGATTTTCTTCCTCCATGCAGGAAGTTCCGGGCACAAGGCCGAAGTTACCTTTCGCATCTCGCACAAAATACAGTACGGCACGGTTCGTGATCTAAATACGACAAACAGACAAGAATCAACTTGGAGGGCTCATGCCAAGCGTACATGTTGACAACCTAGGTGAAATGGCAATCATTGAATGCGCGGGAAAGTTTGTCCGAACCGCCGCAGCGTCCAAATTACAGGATGCCGTTACCTCCCAGATACAGGCTCGCGTGGTCGTTTTGGATTTGACAGAAATGCACGCGATAGGCGGTGGCGGTCTAGGTGTGCTGGTGCTTCTGCAGAGGTGGGCTCAGGAGCACGAGATTCGACTCAAGCTGTTCAACCCTTCCGAACTCGTGCGGGAAAAGCTAAAGCACGTGGATTTTGAAATTGCCACTCTGGAACAGATGATGAGTCTGCTGGGACGTATCGATAGTGAGTACGCGTGCGCCTTGCTCGAATCGCAGTTCCCGTCTCACCTGTCGCGATACGCTTAGATCGAAGAAGCCTTGTGCCAACTACAAAAAGTACCTTACCTCATTGGGGTTGCTCCGTTCCACCCTCGGGCCATTTACTTCCGTGGTGGATAGAGTTCAAATCACGGAAGCGGCACCAACTACCGTTACAACGCCACGACGTCCACGAAAGAAAATTGTGTGCAGCTATGGGCCGCGGCATCAGGGACTTTTCCGTTCAAGGTGCTGAATTCCAGGCCAGAGTCAAGTCGTGACGAGAATCCTTATAGTCGATGACAATGCAAGGGTACGAGCCGCGCTTCGGCTGTGTTTAAAGATGAAAGAAGATTGGGTCGTTTGCGGAGAAGCGGAAGACGGAGACGCCGCCATAGAGTTGGTTCGAACTGCAAAGCCAGATGTGGTCTTGCTCGATTACGCAATGCCTGTGATGAACGGGCTTGAAGCGGCGCGAATAATGAGCGGCCTCGCTCCCGAGTGCGCCATACTTATGTATACAATGTTTGCTACTCCACAACTGTCGGAACTGGCTACCGCTGCTGGCGTTCGCGCCGTTCTCTCCAAGGACGTAAATGGGATCGGTGCGGTCATGGAGGCGATAGAAGCGGTGGCTTCCGGCAATGCTACAAGTTGCGAATCGTAGATCGGCAAGAACCGAGTCAATCCCCCACGAAAGACTCTCCAATACCATTTGCATTTCGGGTTTTGTTGATACGGATTCCACTGTATGGCTCAAGTCGCCGCTCGCATAGTCTATTGCGGATAGATCACGATCCTGGAAGCGGTCATGGGTTAGCGAGTGCTTTATGGGTACTCATTGCGACCATCACGACCGCTTTTTCTGTGTCTAATCGTTGTGGCTCATACCTAGAGTCAAATCGCTGAGGGCGCTTGCCTTCCAGCCATCGTTTAGGCTGCGGCTGTAGAACTCCCGACTATTCCGTATTTCTTTATTTCTTTGCGACGAATGCCATTCTGATTCGGATTTCTTCCTGATCTTCCTTCAGGACCGGGTGCAGGAGAGAAAGGAGGTCTTGAATCTTCCGAGAGTCTTTCTCTGCGGCTATGTCTGCGCAGAGTCGCCGCACCAGATCAGTGTTATACACAGGGTCTCCGAAAGAGATTCTCCCACGCAAGGAGGGTGGGCGTGCGACCCAATGGGCGTTCTTTCGGATGCTCGAAGGCAAGATTGCCGAGCGCTTTGCCAACCGAGCGATGTCGGTAACTTGCGGCAGCTTAACCTGCTCCCGCCCCGCCCGATCAACATGAAAGAGTCCAACTTTTCGTCCGCTCATTAAGGCGAACGGATACGATAGTGTGGCTGAAAGTGGTCACCTCTGTGCCTTGGCTAGGGCCGACACATTGGGTGCGCAATGACTACTTGCTCGGGCGCGCAGTCGTGAAAGCGAAATTTTCTCTGGTGGAAGAGGTAGTCGCACTGGGAATTTGCTGCTGAAAGTTGCTGTCTCGAATAGGTCGCCGCCACCAGACCCGCGGGAGTGGTAGCCTTGTCTAGTGGCAAAGGAATCAGACAACAAGGTGCTCTCGATTGAAGGGCGCGAAGTCCAGGTCACGAATCCTGCGAAGTTCTATTTCTCTTCACAGACAAAAGTCACCAAGCTCGAACTTGTTGAATACTATCTCTCCGTCGCGCCGGGCGCGCTCGCTGGAATTCGCGACCGGCCAATTGTTCTCAAGCGTTTCGTCAAGGGCGCTGAGGCGGAGGCGTTTTATCAAAAGCGCGCGCCAGAGAAACGGCCAGCCTGGTTGCGTACGGTCACTTTGTCGTTCCCTTCCGGCCGAACTGCTGAAGAAATCGTAGTCGATGACGCAGCCGGGCTTGCCTGGATCGCGAACCTTGGCTGCATCGAACTGCACCCGCATCCGGTGCGCTCCAGAGATCTCGATCATCCCGATGAGTTACGCGTCGATCTGGATCCGATTCCCGGCGTTAGTTGGGATGATGTGCGCCGCGTCGCACTCGAAGTGCGAGACTTTCTCGAAGAGGCCGGCCTCCGCGGCTGGCCAAAAACCAGCGGCTCGCGCGGTATGCACGTGAATGTACGCATCGAACCGCGTTGGACGTTCACGGAAGTTCGACGTGCGGCTGTGGCCTTATCGCGAGCGGTCGAGCGCCGGGCCCCCAGCCTGGCCAGTTCGAAATGGTGGAAGGAAGAGCGTCATGGCGTCTTTCTTGACTACAACCAGAACGCGAAGGATCGCACGACATGCTCTGCCTATTCGGTGCGCCCGCTCCCAGATGCTCGCGTTTCGACTCCTCTTGATTGGGAAGAAGTGCCCGATTGCGATCCGGCGGACTTTACCATTTTCACAGTTCCTGAGCGCTTCGCGAAAACCGGCAATCCGCATGCCGAGATGGATGCATCGTCTGGCTCGCTGGAAAAATTACTGGAACTCGCCGATAAAGACGAAGCGGCCGGTATTGCCGATGCACCATGGCCTCCGCACTTCCGCAAGATGGAAGGCGAGGCTGCGCGCGTGATGCCTTCCCGCGCGAAATCTGCCGCGAAGAAGCCAGCAATAAAGAAGCCGCGCGTGAAGATGCCATTGATTACAGTCGCGAATTCGCCTGATAAGGCGGCCGCACTGGCGGGTCTTGAGCGATGGAAGGCCAAACATGCGGATACCGCAAGTTTGCTTGCTGTGGACGATGTGCTGGTCGACTCCATGCGCGGCCGCTCATCCACGTGGACCCGCATCCGCATCAACCTGCGTCATGTTCCTGAGGAGCAACGGCCGCTGCAGGAAACTCCAGAGCCAGACGATGATCCCACACGTGAGTGGCGAGAGCGTTGGAAGAAGAAAAAGGGAAGCGAGTAAGACTCACCTTCCCTGCGGAAAAATTGCCGCCAGTTCCTGCGGAGCAACAACTTCAAGCTGGGCGTAGGTACAGTCGCTGGGCCTTTTGTCTGTTCGCCATCTGCGGAACTGTGCCGTGTGCCGGAAGCGATCTCCCTGCATGTGATCGTACGCAACTTCTACAATTAATTCGGGCCGCAGCGGTTCCCACGACAAATCTTTACCTTGGCTCCAGCGACTCTGTCCGCCGGGCATTCGCTTGACACCTTCATCATTCTCGGTCGCGTACTCAGCCCAAGCCTTCCACGGATGGTTCACCAGCGCATCTTTTCGATAAGGCTTGAGAAACTCCACCAGCTCTTTTCGTTTTGCCGTGCTGAAACTCGCACAGACTCCGACGTGTTGCAAAGCGCCGGCATCGTCGATCAAACCGAGCAGCAGCGAGCCGACCATTGAGTGCTCACCCTTTTTATGCCAGCGGAATCCAGCCACCACGCAATCGCAGTCGCGTTCGTGTTTCACTTTAAGCATCACTCGCTTGTTCGACTCGTAAACTCCCGCAGGATCTTTGGCCATCACACCGTCCAGGCCTGCGCCTTCAAAGCGGCGAAACCAATCGGCGGCAATACTCCGATCGCTGGTTGCAGGTGTTAGATGAATCGGCGGTGAAGCTGAAGCGAGCAACGATTCCAGTTCGCGTCGCCGCTTTTGAAACGCCTCACCTTGGAGATCGCGATCTCCAAGGCAAAGCAGGTCGAAGAAGACAAATGACGCGGGAATCTGCCCGGATAAAAGCTTTACGCGTGACGCAGCGGGATGCAAGCGTAATTGCAGCGCATCAAAATCGAGTCCATCATTTTTGACGATGACCATCTCTCCATCGAGGACACACCGTGCGGGCAGCGCTGCGCGCAGTGGTTCCAGCAACTCAGGAAAGTAACGATTAAGTGGTTTTTCGTCGCGGCTTTGGATGAATATTTCATCTCCATCGCGAAACACCAGGGCGCGAAAACCGTCCCACTTCGGCTCGAAAACCCAATTGCCCTCTGCGGGCAATTCATCCACCCGTTTCGCGAGCATCGGCAGGATCGGCGGATTTACTGGAAGGTTCACACCCCATGGTATAACGTGGCACTGGAACACCGTGAGTGCGTTCTGCCTCAACGCATCGCGGACGCACTCGTGGGGACGGCTCACATAGTCGTAGCTGCGAATCTCACGTCCGGTACGCATCGTTGCGTCCAGATGGACGGCCAGTCATCAAACTGAGAGTGACAAAAACCGTATCATTGCGCCTCCGTACCGAAGATTGATTGCGTGCGGTATCCGTGCTCTCGGGCGCATTCTTGCCCACCGTCTACTCGGGGCATCGTTTCCGAAAACAACGCAATGAATTTCGCTGTATCATGGCTACCGCCCGTTTTTCATCGCGATCAGGCTAGCGCTTGATACCGGATGCAAGGTCGGCACAAACGCGTGAGGAGGCTCGATGTCTCAGATTGACGTCCCATTGTCGCGCGCGGGTTTCGGACAGACGCAGCGAGCCGACAATTGGTGGATACAGCCGCTGGTTGTGTTTCTTGGTTTGTCGGCATTCATCGTTTACTCCACTTGGGCTGCTCTGCAGGGACAGCATTTCAGGTTCGGACCATATCTCTCACCGTTTTATTCGCCCGAATTGTTCGGCCCCGCCCATGAGGGTTGGTTTGGTCCAAGCCCAAGGTGGATGCCTGTTTGGGTTACAGGAGCGGTGCTGATCCTGTGGGCGCCGGGCGGCTTTCGAGTGACGTGCTACTACTATCGGGGAGCGTATTACAAGGCTTTTTGGGCCGATCCGCCTTCGTGCACCGTGGGCGAGCCGCGCAAGACATATCTCGGCGAACGATCGTTTCCTTTGATCCTGCAAAACGTTCACCGGTATTTTCTTTATCTGGCCCTGGTGTTTCTCCTCATTCTGGGACGGGACGTGTGGGATGCGTTCTGGTTCGACGGCCGGTTCGGTATCGGCGTCGGCACTCTCGTTTTGTTGACGAACCTCGTGCTGCTGACCTCCTACACTCTGGGGTGCCACTCCCTCCGTCATCTGATTGGCGGTATTCGCGATCGGTTGGCGGGGGCGCCGGCCCGCAAGCGAGTTTACGATTGCGTGAGTTGCCTGAACCGGCGCCACATGCTGTTTGCCTGGTGCAGCCTCTTCTCGGTAGCGTTTTCCGATTTGTATGTGCGGATGTGCTCGATGGGTATCTGGACGGATTGGAGGATCGTCTAGTGGGCGAGTACATCACGCATGAGCACGACGTTCTGATCATTGGAGCCGGGGGCGCTGGCCTGCGAGCTGCCATCGAGGTGTCGGCCGCTGGCGGAAAGGTCGCGGTCATTTCGAAATCTCTTCTTGGCAAGGCCCACACCGTCATGGCCGAGGGCGGCATAGCCGCGGCGATGGGAAATGTGGACGACCGGGACAGCTGGCGCGTTCACTTTGCCGACACGATGCGCGGCGGTCAATACCTGAGTAACTGGCGGATGGCGGAACTGCATGCCAAGGAAGCTCCGGCATGCGTGCGCGAACTGGAGGCCTGGGGCGCGCTTTTTGATCGCACGGGCGACGGCCGAATTCTGCAGCGAAACTTCGGCGGCCATCGGTATCCTCGCCTGGCGCACGTGGGCGATCGCACGGGACTGGAGATGATCCGCACTCTTCAAGACCATGGAATCCATCTCGGTCTCGACGTTTTCATGGAACACACAGTCGTCACGCTGCTGAAGGACGGCGATCGCATCGCGGGCGCGTTTGGATACGATCGCGAGCGTGGCCGATTTCACCTGTTCCGCGCCAAAGCCGTAGTGCTGGCGACGGGAGGAATTGGAAGGGCTTACAAAATCACCAGCAACAGTTGGGAATATACGGGCGATGGCCATGCGCTCGCCTACCATGCCGGTGCGGCGCTGATGGACATGGAATTTGTGCAGTTCCACCCTACAGGAATGATTTGGCCACCCAGCGTGCGCGGCATTCTGGTCACGGAAGGAGTGCGCGGCGAGGGAGGGGTGCTGCGTAATCGGAATGGCGAGAGATTCATGTTCAAAGATATTCCGCCGTTGTACACCAACCAGACCGCCGATACGGAAGAAGAAGGCTGGCGGTACACGCAGGGGGACAAGAACGCGAAACGCCCGCCCGAACTGCTGACCCGCGACCACGTGGCCCGCTGCATCCGGCAGGAGGTTCGAGAAGGGCGGGGCAGTCCTCACGGCGGTGTGTTGCTGGACATTGCGTGGATCAAGGAGAGAATTCCGAACGCGGCCGAGCATATAAAGAAGAAGCTGCCCAGTATGTATCACCAGTTCAAGCAGCTTGCCGACATTGACATTACCCAGGAGCCGATGGAAGTTGGTCCTACGACCCACTACATGATGGGAGGCGTCAAGGTGGACGCTGATTCCCAAATGTCGGACGTGCCAGGCCTGTTTGCAGCGGGAGAGTGCGCGGCTGGTCTGCATGGCGCGAACCGGCTCGGTGGGAATTCACTTTCCGATTTATTAGTCTTCGGTAAGCGGGCCGGTGAGTACGCCGCGGCCTACGCAAAACAGAACTCGCTGGGCGCGGTGAAAACGGATGAACTCGGATCAGCCGAAAAATGGGCGCTGCAGGCCTTCGAGCACAAGGGGGCCGACAATCCGTACGCCGTCCAACACACATTGCAGGACGTGATGCAGGAACTGGTGGGGATCGTACGTCAGGAACAGGAGATGCTGCAAGCGCTCGAGCGCCTTCGAGAGTTGAAAGGCGCCAGCGAGCGGGTCAGCGTGGATGGAAACCGGGAATACAATGCAGGCTGGCACACGGCGCTCGACTTGCACAGCCTGGTGACCGTTTCGGAAATTGTTACCCGGGCGGCGCTGGAACGGAAAGAGAGCCGTGGGGCGCATTTCCGCGATGATTTTCCCACCAAGGACAAGCAGTATGACGGCTTCAACATCGTGGTGCGAAAAGGTCCCGGTGGAGAAATGCAGCTTACACGCGAGCCCATTCCCCCGATGCGAGAGGATCTGCAGCAAATCATCCAGGAGATGAAGTAATGGCGACGGCCACGTTTCGGATATGGCGTGGGGGAAAAGGCCAGGGGAAGTTCCAAGACTACACTACAGAAGTCTCAGCGGGCATGGTGGTCCTCGATGCCGTGCATCAAATACAAGCGGAACAGGCTGGCGATCTCGCGGTTCGATGGAACTGCAAGGCGGGAAAATGCGGTTCGTGCTCGGCCGAAATCAATGGCATGCCGAAATTGATGTGCATGACGCGGCTTAACACGCTCTCACTGGATAGGCCTGTGACCGTCGAACCCATGAAGGCATTTCCGCACATGAGGGATCTGGTCACGGACGTATCGTGGAATTACGAGGTAAAGAAGCGCATCCCCAAGTTCCAGCCGCGTCAGCCCGACGCGCCCGATGGCACCTGGCGCATTGCCCAGGAGGATGTCGAACGGGTGCAGGAATTTCGCAAGTGCATCGAGTGCTATCTCTGTCAGGATGTCTGCCACGTCTTGCGCGACCATCACATGCACGAGCAATTCATCGGTCCGCGATTTCTGGTGTATGCGGCCGCGCTCGAAATGCATCCGTTGGACGTAGGCGATCGCGTCGAAGATCTGAGAAAGCAATTCGGCATAGGTCTGTGCAACATCACCAAGTGCTGTACCAAAGTTTGTCCTGAAAACATCACGATCACCGACAATGCCATCATCCCGCTCAAGGAACGAGTTGTGGATCGCTTCTTCGATCCGCTGTCGAAACTGTTCCGGGCGTTCAGCAATTCGAAAAGATAAAGACTAGGAGATGTTATGCATTTCGAACTAAGATCCATTTCCGAGCAGAGTATTCCCGAAGCGCTAGCGAAGGTCGAGCGGTACAGACTATTGAATGAACCCAGCCTAGCGGAAAGTATTTGCCTCGATATTCTGGCCATCGCGCCCAATCACCAACAGGCGCTGATTTCGCTTCTGCTCGCGCGAACCGACCAATTCGATTCTGATGTGCATGTGAAAGCCGCACAAGAGGTTCTTGCACAGATCAAGGGCGACTACGAGCGGGCCTACTACCAGGGCATCATCTGGGAGCGTTTCGGAAATGCGCGCATTCGCCACGGCGGTACTGGAGCCGGCGCATCCGCATATCACGCGCTGCGGGAAGCAATGGATCATTATGAGAAGGCCATGAATTTTGCGAAACCTGGAAACGACGATGCCATTCTGCGATGGAACACCTGTGCGCGCGTGATCATGCAGAACCCGGAGATCAGACCGGTCCCCGAGAGCGAGCCTGCACAGGCGTGGGAGCGCGATGAAGCCGGCTCGAGAATCGCAGACGCTTAGCACGAGAGTCCATCACTTCACCGCGCGCGCGGTAACCGAAGTGTGCGCCCGGGGTTCGGTTATCCTCAGCAAGCCGGCCGGTTCCACGGCCCCCTTCGGTCCTTGCGATCGTACCCGAGTGACGGGCTAACCGGAAATAACTGTCGACATCAGGCGTGGGTGTTGAAAAAGTCACGCCGATTAGCGGGATGAGAATCAGCAGAAGCATGTTAGAAGAAAGCATCTGCCCATGCTCTGTTTGATTTTGATCGTCGGAGGCCTGCTAATCATGATGGGGCAACACGACCGCTCCGAAGCGCTGTTCTATTACTTCCGCCTGGAAGATCAAGTTCCAGAGACCCACCTGCTGCGGCTCATCGAAAAACACATCAGCTTTGCCTTCGTGCGCGAAAAGCTGAAGGACAGCTACAGCGAGAACGGCCGGCCTTCCATTGATCCCGAGCTGCTGTTGCGCATTCTGCTGATCGGCTATCTCTACGGCATCACCAGCGAACGGAAGCTGGTGGAGGAACTGCGCATGCATCTGGCGTGGCGCTGGTTCACGGGACTGGGCTTCGATCAGGAGATCCCGCACCACTCCACGTTCTCGAAAAACCGGCATGGACGGTTTCAGGAATCGAAGCTGTTCGAGGAGCTGTTTGTGCAGATCGTGCGGCAGTGTATGGAAGTGGGATTGGTGCAGGGCAAGCACCTTCGGTCGATGGCAGTTTCGTGGAGGCGAATGCCAGCCAGGAAAGCCGCATCCCGCGCGAGCAGTTAGCGGAAGCGGCGCAGGTGAACCAAACCGTGCGCCAGTACTTGGTCGAACTGGAGCAGCAGAACCCAACCGAAGAGCTGGTGCATCAGCAAGACCAAGTGTCGACCACGGATCCAGATTCCACCTATGCGACCAAGGGCGGCACGCCAGCCCGGCTGGGGTATTACGACAACTACCTGGTGGACAACCACAGTTGCGTGATCGTGGGAGTGCAGGCCACGGCGGCGCGCATGAGCCAGGAAACGGTAGCCGCGCAAGACATGCTCACCCGTTTCGCGCAATGGCAAGGACAAGGGCCAGAATCGGTAGCGGCCGACACGACCTACGGGAACGGGGAGTTCTTGCACTGGTTGGCGGATCGTAACATCACTCCGTATATGCGAACCCGTGACAGTATCCACAGAAAGAACAGCCCCTTCTATGGTCCCGAGCGGTTCACATATCAACCCGAAAGCAATAGCTATTGCTGTCCTGCGGGGCAGCAACTCAACTACGGTGGTCGCAACCAGCGGAACCGCACCTATGCCTACATCGGGACCCGCAAACGTTGCGGTGCGTGTGCGCTAAAAGCCCAATGCACCAGCGGAGCGTTTCGCTATCTTGCCATCCACATGGATGAACCAGCCCGGCAACGCGCACGGGAGTTGGCGAACACACCAGAGTTCGCGAAGGCACAGCGGCAAAGAAAGAAGGTGGAAGCCTTGTTCGCGGAACTCAAGAATCAGATCGGACTGCGTCGCTTGCGCCTGCGGAGGCTGAAGTTCGTGCGGGAGCAGTTCTTCCTAGCAGCGGCGGCCCAGAATATCAAGCGACTGGTCCGCTTCCTCAGCCTATCGACAACACCCGCTGTGGAAGCTGCCTCTTAGCTGAGGTGAGAACAAAAAACTCGGCCGCCGCAATCATCGCAGCCGAAAAGTCATTCCGATCACGGACTTTTTCAACACCCACAGGCCATAGCACTCATCGAGGAGTGGCTGATTCCGTATCAATGAGTGTAAACAGATTGCCCACTCATTGAAGCTGCACCCCTACCGCGCCAATTTTGGGGCCGGAACCCCAAAACAGGGATCAACACAGTCGCGAGTACCGCAACCTCGTTCAGATCTAAGACAGAAACTTCAGCGACTTGGCAATCAGTTCCTCGGTTTCCCTGTAAGGGTCGCCGGAGTTGTCATACTCCATCGAAAGGTAGCCGCGAAATCCGGTCCTCTTGAGGATTGCGAAAACGTACGCCAGGTCCACCTGGACGTTTGCGCCTTTTTCGGTTGCTTCCGATTGTTTGACATGGCAGATACCGTAGGAGTGATTGAACATGGCCTCGAGGCAGGCGTAGGCATCTTCGGGAGCCTTGTGCATCAGCGAATTTCCAAAATCAGGCAGGCCATGCAGCCACGGACTGTTCACCTTTTCAATCAGCTTCACCAGAAACACGGGGTCTTCGGTGATTCCGTCGTCGTTTTCGAGATGGATGACGACGTTGCGCGTGGCGGCGTGTTCCACGATCCGGAGGAGCGTATCAGTGGACCGGTTGAGATCGGGTGGTTGGTTATCAGCCGAGGCGATGTGTGTACGGAGGCTGGGAGAGCCAAGGGTGGCGGCGGCATCAATCCACCGCTTGTTGTCGGCGACGGCCCGCTCGCGCTCGACGCGGTCGGTGGCGTAGAAGCTGTGCCGTCCATCGAACGCGATGTTGACGATCGCAGATTTTGCCCTGTCGAGTGCCTTGCAGAGATCATCCAGGTACTTCGGTTCGAGCGAGCGGAAATGACTGCTCCAGGGTTCGATCTTGTTGATGTTGAACCGGGACTCTACGTGCGCGGCGAATTCGGTGAGCTCTATTCTTGGCGCGGTAGGGGAGGCCGAAGCACTCACAGACTCCGCTGGGAGAATGAAGTCGCGAAAGGGATAAGAAGCCACGGCCAGACGGTCGCGCGGGTTGGCGGGAAAGGTGATGTTCGGTTGAGTTGGACACGCTGTGGCGTCCAAAGAAGATAGCAGCGCACCAGCGGTCAGGATTACGGATTGGGTCAGGAATTGTCGGCGCGTTTTCATCCTGTGCCTCACTCGCACTCGATGTTGTATCAGGCCGGAATGTCCTCTTCGACTTCGAAAACGGAGACATTATATGGGCGCAAAGCCATTTCGCTGAACAGACTGTCGTAAACACGCGATTTCACGTTTTGACTGCTGGTCAGTGAGTGTTAATGCGATTTTGCAACAGCTAATCTACCATCGCGTTTCATCCGTCGCTCCGATCCTGGCTCAACGCGCCTTCGGTGAGATGCTGTCTGCGCTTTTGCCACTCAGAGCCTTGAAACACGTGCGGCCCGACCTCGATCAGCCGCGGTAGCATTTCGAAGACTGACACTTGACTCCACTCCGCACCCTGGCGCGTGCGGAATCCGCGACGATTGATTTCATCGGCGATGCGTGCGTAGGAGCCTTCCTGAACGACGAGCTCCATCAACTGGAACAGGAGTTCCCGCTCCGCCGGATTCTCTTCCAACCGCTGGGTCTCCGCCCCGATCTGTAGTCCGAATGGCACATCGGCTGGCAACTGGTCCTCAGCGGTTTCGACTTCCCGCTCCCACTCGATGGCCACTAGCTTCCAGCCTTTCTCGGTCTGCTGTTTGAGATCCGCCACTCCCAACGGACCCGAGACCACCTGACGCACCCGCTCTGTTTTCTTCATGTCGCGACACCTCGCCTTCGAAGCCTGGGGAAAAGCGCAGCATCTGAAGTTCCAGACGAGGCGAAGAAAAGTCCTGTGCCTGCAACGAGGCGGTTTCGCGGGGATCGAGGGAATCGTCCGCTGGTGGACTGGACTGTCCGGAATCAGACAGGTCTGGGTATCCCATCCGCACATGTCTAGTGAATCGCAGTGAGGCTTTTTGCGTCGTGCTCCCGCCATGCTCCAGAAAACGCCGATGAACCCCGGAAGACACGCTATGCGGTGCGGGATGGTTGTGTTCGCCACCTTTTCTGCTAGTCTAGGCGTGCCCTGTTGTTTCTTTCACGTTGTTTCAGTTATTGACCGGAGCCTCTTCGGAAATCGGGTCGCGCGCCATGTCGAAGGCTATTGAACGGGATGTGTCTGTACTATCGTCGTCGAAACACGGGCTGGTCTATCTCACGGCTAACGACTGGGCCCTGGTCAGCGATAAGGCCAGCCGTGTGCATTTCAAGAAGGGCGAAGCGCTGATTGAACGAGGCAAGGAGACGGATGGGATTTACCTGTTGCTCAAAGGAAGCGCGCGCGTGAAGATTCCCCCGCAACCTGTAATGCCAACGATCGGGCCCGGCGAGATCTGCGGAGAAATGTCGTTCCTGGAAGAAATACCGGCCAGCGCCACCGTGGTTGCCGAGGGAGATGTTGAAGCTTATCACCTGGACCGTCCCACATTGGAGAGCCTGTTTGAGCTGTTTCCTCACCTGGCCTCCCGTTTTTACCGGTCGTTGGCGTGGAATCTCTCGCGCCGTCTCAGAGATCTGATCGAGTCGAGTTCCGGTCCGCCGCCCGCGGTACAGAAGCCTTCATCCTGACAGGCTTTTCGGGCAACCAGGAGCAGCGTGCAGGCACGATCAAACTGTCCCAAAAAATAAGAAGCGTCTCGAAACTCTTTCTAGTGTCGAGACGCCCGAACAGCCCTCCCCCAGAACTGCTCGGGATTAGATTAAGTGCTGTTTGCGACGGTTGTGAATTCCACTTCGGTGCGATGTGATGGCACGCGATGGCAGCAAATCCCCCGCGCCTCACGATTACCGCAGTAACCGGGAATCCGGGATTACCGTTGACCCCGTCGGCCCGGCTCCTTACATTCACCACAGGGGGTCGTATGAAGGATATTCATGAGGTGTTGCGGCAGAAGCAGACCAAGTACGCCCAGCTGGGCAAGCAGATCGAGATGCTCCAGCAGGCGGCAGAGAAGCTGCGTGAAGTGGCTCCCTTGCTCGCCGAAAATGATGACGAAGACAACGCGGTCTTGATGGAAGTCGACGAAACGTTGCCCCAATCCGACGCCATGGCGGCGAAGGCGGGTGCGGCGAATGCAGGCACCGGAGCGTCCAAACCTGGTCGGTCCGCGGCGCCTCGTTGGCCATAAAACCGGCCATAAATCGGGCCGTAGTCCTGCCGCGGTTAGGCGGGAAATCTGGTTATGACCTTGCTGGCATTGCTGGTTTCTACTGACGATAGCTCTCTCGAGATCCTGAGCCGGGTTCTGCCGGTTTCCGGGATCGCGGTGGAGCGTTTCGCCGTTTTCGCCGAGGCTGTCGAACGTCTTCAGCAGCAAAAGTTCGACGCACTCATCGTTGATTTCGAAGACCCCGAGTTCGCGGCCGAGCTGCTCGAAGAGGCCCGCCGACTGAATTCCGGAAACCCACCTGTCACCGTGGCCCTGGTTGCGGAACCAGCCAGGGCGCGCGACATTCTCAACTGCGGCGCGCATTTCGTGCTGTACAAACCGCTCTCCGATGACAAAGCCAAGGCGGGCTTGCGTGCGGTGGCCGCCTTGTTAAACCGTGAACGCCGCCGCGCTTACCGTGTCCCCGTGCAGGCTCCAGTGGAACTCACGCTGCCCGATACTTGTAAGACCGAGGGAATTCTTCTCGACCTGAGCGAAACTGGAATGGATGTTCTCACGGCCGAGCCTCAAGTTCAGGGAGCGCTGCTGAATTTTCGCTTTCAATTGCCCGATGGAAATCTTGAAGTCCACGCTCAAGGGGAAGTGGCATGGGCGAGCCCGAACGGGCAAACGGGAGTCCGTTTTCTCGATTTAGACCCGGGCATCAAGGCTCAACTGCAACTCTGGCTGAAAGCTGCTGCGGGGACGACCAAGGCTGGCCCGGAGGAAACGGTTTCGCATTGCAAGCTCACCGATCTAAGCCTGGGCGGCTGTTATGTGGAAACCGATTCGCCGTTCCCGGAGCAGGCGCTGGTCGACCTCTGCCTGAGAGCCGACGAGATGGCCGTCCACACCGAAGGCATGGTGCGGGTCGCGCATCCAGGCCACGGCATGGGAGTGGAGTTCCCTTCCCGCACGCCGGAACAGCGCGCCGAGGTTGGCAATCTGATCAGCCTTCTCCGCAGTTGTCCCGAATCCATGCTCGCATTGAGCGTCTCTCCGCGCGCCCTGACAGCGGACTTGAGCCAGTTTGAGCGCGCGCCAACTGAGCAAGCCGAGCAGAATCCGACCGCGGAAGAGCTGGAAGATCCTTTGCTCGAACTGCTGCGTCAAGGGACGACGCTGCAACAGGAAGATTTCTTCGCGGAACTTCGCCGCCAGCGCTCCGGCGAGAGTGTTGCCACGTAGCTTGCTTCTCTTGCTCTTGCCTCCCCGCCGTTTTCGTCCATCCTTGATTCCTTCAACCCTTACTCTAAACAGGCCTCTCGCGGCATTTGCTGGCAGACTTTAGGGACTAGCGCTAGGGCGGGAAACTCCAAGCAGCGAGAGTAGCGGAGTATGCGAGAGGCCAGTGGGGGGGTTGTTTCCGGAGGGCCAAGAACCCGTGGCCCGTCTCCGACACGGGTTCTTGAACTCTCCGTGGTCTGTACTACCCCAATGCGAATACGGTAGCTCATCGTTATTGCGCGAACATTTCAGGAATATTAAATCTCGATTAAACTGAAACGTGCGCTTGACCCATTGGCAATTAGCAAATTAACAATTAGCTTTTGGCCATCTTGAGCCTTCCCGATCTCTGCAAGAACCTTCATGGCTAATTGCTAATTGCTGCTCCTCTGTTAGGTTTAACCGCATAAGACGAACTCGGTGATGCGAAAAATCCTCATCGCTACTTCCAATTCTGGCAAGCTGCGCGACTTTGCCGGAGCCGCTCTGCAACACGGAGTCGAAATCGCTGGCATCCCTGGCTTCTCTTCCCTGCCGGCCGTGGTCGAGGACGGCCTCACCTTCGAGGCCAACGCTCGCAAGAAGGCCGAGGAGTACAGCCGATATGCGCCAGGAGAAATTGTCGTGGCCGACGACTCCGGGCTGGAGGTCGATGCCCTGAACGGCGCTCCCGGCGTCCACTCAGCGCGCTACGCAGCTTCCGACCTGCAAAACAAACAGCCGCATCAGGCGGACGCGAACACCGATGACGCGGCCAACAACGCCCGTGTTCTTCGCGAACTGCGGAGCGTTCCGCAGGAGCAACGAACAGGTAGATTTATCTGCGTGCTGGCTGCCGCACACGACGGCAAGACTCTGGCTACTTTTCGCGGCACGGCCGAGGGAATACTCCTCGACGCTCCGCGCGGCACAAACGGCTTCGGCTACGATCCGCTGTTTTATTTCCCGCAGACCAAGAAAACATTTGCAGAGCTGACGGCAGAAGAAAAGTCCAAACACAGCCACCGTGGCGAAGCGTTCCGTCAGTTCCTCGATTGGTGCGAGCATTCCTCTGATCCTGACCACTAATCACTGATCACTGACCACGGTAGTGGGCTGTTTTGAAAACTGCCCACTACCCTGACCCCTGCTTTCTTGACTTCACTTCTCCCGCCGCCGGATAATAAAAAGTTCTTTTGTCATTCTTGAGCCGTTAAGAACAACGTATCCGAACTCATAAGGAGCGATTCGTGGCTTCAGCAGCCAGTTCTACTGCTCCCGCTGTGAATCAAACTGTAACGCATGGCGTGGCGCCTCTGCGCGCCGGGCACGGTATTTCCTTTCTGTTGCGGCGCCTGCATTCGCTTTCCGGCATCGTTCCCGTGGGCGCGTTTTTGTTCGAACACATTCTGATTTCAAACTCCACCGCGATCAGCGGGCCTGACGCCTATGCCCGGCAAGTAAGCTTTCTGGCCAACCTTCCGCTGGTCTTCTTGCTTGAGCTGTTCGGGATTTGGCTGCCGATCGCATTCCACGCGCTTTACGGTTTCTACATCTGGTACCGCGGCGAGGGAAACGTTGGGGAATATCCCTGGACCGGAAACTGGATGTACACCGCGCAGCGCTGGACGGGCGGCATCGCGTTCACTTACATCGTCTGGCATACGTGGACGATGCGCTTTACCGGAGTCGATCTGCACGCTAACCCGGCTGCATCGTTCGGCAAAGTGCAGAGTGAAGTTTTGCAGACTCCGCTCTTCCTGTTTTATGTTGCGGGCTTGATCGCGGCTTCGTGGCACTTCGCATACGGCATCTGGCTGTTCTCGGCGAAGTGGGGCATCGTTTCCGGAGACCGGGCACAGAAGCGGTTTCTGGTCGTTTGTATAGCATTCTTTTTTGTCTTGAGCGGCGTGGGACTGGCCAGCCTTACTTCGTTCCGGTCGCGCCCGCAGCAGCCAACGGAACCCGGTATCGCCGCGACCCGCGCGAACCATGCCACAGCAGTTTACGGAAAGCCGGTGCACTGAACGATGGCCGCTCCCAAAATTATTGTCATAGGCGGAGGTCTCGCCGGACTTTCCGCGGTCATCAAGATTGCCGAGATGGGCGCGAACGTCGATCTCTTTTCCATTGTTCCGGTAAAACGGTCGCACTCCGTGTGCGCGCAGGGCGGCATCAATGCGGCGAAGAACCTGAAGGGCGAGGGCGATTCGACCTGGCAGCATTTTGACGACACCGTTTACGGTGGAGATTTTCTCGCCAACCAGCCGCCCGTGAAGGACATGTGCGAGGCCGCGCCCGGCATCATCGATCTGCTCGACCGCATGGGTGTTCCCTTCAACCGCACGCCGGAAGGCTTGCTCGACTTTCGCCGCTTCGGTGGGACTTTATATAACCGTACGGCGTTTGCGGGCGCGACCACTGGGCAGCAACTTCTCTATGCGCTCGACGAGCAGGTTCGCCGATATGAATCCGAAGGCAAAGTAAAGAAGTACGAGCACTGGGAATTTCTATCCGCCGTGCTCGACGGAAACCGCGTCTGCCGCGGCATCTGCGCCATGGACTTGCGCAGCATGGAAGTTCGCACCTTCCCTGCCGACGCCATCATCATTGCCACCGGCGGCATTGGCGCCATCTTCGGCAAGTCCACTAACTCAGTTGTCTGTACCGGGTCGGCGCAATCGGCGCTCTATCAGCAGGGCTGCTACTACGCCAACGGAGAATTCATTCAAGTGCATCCTACGTCGATCCCCGGCAACGACAAGCTGCGCCTGATGTCGGAATCTGCGCGTGGCGAGGGTGGACGCGTCTGGGTTCCGAAGACGCCTGGCGACAAAAGAGAGCCGAAGGCGATCCCAGAAAAAGATCGCTGGTACTTCCTCGAAGAGTGGTATCCCAAGTACGGCAACCTTGTCCCGCGCGATGTGGCCACGCGCGCGATTTTCAAAGTTGTCTACGAACTCAACCTCGGCATCGACGGCAAGCCGATGGTTTATCTCGATCTCACTCACATCGACCGCAAGATTCTAGACCGCAAGCTGGAAGGTATTCTCGAGATATACGAGAAGTTTGTGGGCGACGATCCGCGCGATACGCCGATGAAGATTTTTCCCGGCATGCATTACACCATGGGAGGCATGTGGGTGGACTTCAAGCAGGCCACGAACATCCCCGGCATTTACGCCGCGGGCGAGTGTGAGTATCAGTATCATGGCGCGAACCGGCTGGGAGCGAACTCGCTGGTGTCGTGCATTTACGGCGGAGGCATTGCCGGGCCGAATGCGGTGAAGTATGCGCGCGGTTTGCAAGCGCTTCCCGATGGCAACGGAGTTTTCGAAGCCGAGAAGAAGAAGCAGGAAGAGAGCAATTCCCTGCTCATGAACAATCAGGGTACGGAGAATCCGTTCCGGTTGTGGCAGGAACTGGGCGAGCTGATGACGAAAGATTGCACGGTCATCCGCTACAACAAAAATCTGCAGCAGACCGATGCGAAGCTGGTGGAGATGCTGGAACGCTTCCGTAAGGTAAACCTGAGCGACCGCACGCAGTGGGCGAACACCAGTGTGGCCTTCACCCGCCAGCTTTACAACATGCTGCAACTGGCGAGAGTGATCGCGCAGGGCGCCCGCTTGAGAGATGAATCACGCGGTGCGCACTACAAACCGGACTTCCCCGATCGCGACGACAAGAATTTCCTGAAGACGACGAAGGCCTATTTCGCACCGGACGCGGACGAGCCGAAGTTTGAATTCGAACCGGTGGATGTATCGCTGATTCCGCCAAGGCCGAGGAAGTATGATGCGGCGAAGTGAGGCGTAGGCGTTACGTTACGAAGCACGCGAATCGGGAAGGGCACGAGTTCCACTCGTGCCGGTTGAGATGGCTTTAGAAATCGCGGCTTTAGCCGCTGGGGGCCACGAATCTAGCTTGAAGCCCGGGAACGCGGAGCAATAGCGGTAGGCGCTGGGATCATCAACCATTTTTTGTTCCACGGGATTTCGATGTATGTAATTGTGATGATGCATGAAATCAATCTCGCTGCGAATCCGATGATCGGTGAATCCGCGCTGCCAGACCCCGCGCTTTCGACCGATGATACCGCCGAGATCATGAGAGTACGCGCCTTTAATCAACTGAACAGCCCTCTCGATTGTTACGTCGATCTCCGGAGTCAGCAGGAGATGAACATGATCGGGCATTACGACAAACGCATGCAACTCATATCGGCCCTCGCGTCGATGCCGATAAAGGGTTTGCAGGAAGAGTCGAACGTACGATTCGACAACGAACAATTCCCGACGCTGCCACGTAGAGAAGGTTACGAAATACGTTCCAGGCGGGGAGATGAGCCGTCCAGGCTTCAAGAGCAAACCTCAGCGGCTGAAAGCCGCACGTCTCTTCAGACTCTAAACTGGCACGAGTGGAACTCGTGCCCTTCCCGGTTATTTTTGTTGTGAGCGTTTTCATTTTGGGAAGTGAACATGAAGCGTTTGATAGTGGCGGTGGCAGTTGTCGCGCTGCTCTTGGGAGCGGTCAGAGTCTGGCAGTCGTGGAGGAGCAGGCAGGAGATACTTCGCCAGCTTGATCGTCTAAGTAGAGAGGCGAAATGCGGGGAGGGCCAAGCAAGCATGCGCACAGCAGAGATGAGTTGCGCCTCTGAGCTGACAACGAAGGGTCAAACGTTCCCTCAGGCTGCGCGATATTGCCATAACCAACAAGCGGCGGCCTGGCAAAGCTGGGCCAAGGCCTGCCCGGAACAGTACAAACAGATGGTTGAAAACCGCGCGATCGTTGAGGCAACGCAATAAGCGATCGCCAGCTCCGCAGGAAGGGCGAAGTACTATGGAATGGCAGTATCTGGTCGAAGAACTAGCAGCAGATGGGACCATTGAATCCGTTGAAGATAAGCTAGCTTAGCTCGGCTCCGGCGGATGGGAAGCCGTTACTTCGTGGGCGGTGCCCGGCGAGCCTCATGTCAACAACGGCGCGTGGCGAGTGTACCTGCTTCTTAAGAAACCGAAGCTAATTGCTAAAGGCTAACAGCTAATGCCTAATAAATCCGTCATCCTAAAAATCAAGCGCCAGAACACCCCGACTTCCAAGCCGTACTGGGAAGAGTTCGAACTCGCCCACCATCCCGGTATGAACGTGATCTCCTCGCTGATGGAGATTGCTGCCAACCCCGTCACCCGCGAAGGCAAGGCGACCACGCCCATCACCTACGACTCAAATTGCCTCGAAGAAGTCTGCGGCTCCTGCGCTATGCTGATCAATGGACGCGCCCGCATGGCCTGCTCCGCCTTGATCGACAACCTCGAGCAGCCTGTCAGACTTGAACCGTTTTCCAAGTTCCCTGTCGTTCGCGATCTGGCCACCGACCGTAGCGTCATCTTCGAGAATCTCAAAGCCGTCAAAGCCTGGGTTCCGATCGACGGCACCTACGACCTCGGCCCCGGTCCGCGCGTCACGCCGGAAGAGCAGGAACAGGCTTATCCCATCTCCCGCTGCATCTCCTGCTGCTGCTGTATGGAGGCCTGCCCACAATTCAACGAAGACACGGGCTTCGTGGGCGCGGCCACTATTGCGCAGGTCCTATTGTTCAACACACATCCCACGGGTAAAGAGCTGCAGCGCGACCGACTCACGGCGCTGATGGGCGATGGCGGCATCCAGGAATGCGGTTATGCGCAGAACTGCGTAGAGGTTTGCCCCAAGGACATCCCGCTGACCCGCTCCATCTCCGAGGTGAGCGGCGCGGTCATGAAGCAAGCCATCGGTGACCTTTTTCGGCGCTGATTTTTGTCACTCCTGCCACAACCCGACAGGGGCGTTTTGTCTCGACCGTCCTAACTCATTGCCAGAGCCATACATAGGCATGTCGCCAAACACCCCGCCCAATGGCCTTCGGCATGCCCCTTCTAGCCATGGTTAAGCGCTTTCTAATGCGGGGGTAACCAAGAGTAATCAGCATCTTGATTAGAGGCCTGTAACCCCTTCGTAATCGTGACCGCTTGACAGCATGGCTTAGAATGTTCGGACGGTTGCGGGTTTAACCGCAACGGAAAACTACGGAACTCATTTGAGATTAAAACTACAGCGCCGGATGATTCTAGCTTCCTTGCTGGCATGCGTATGTTGCCCGCTTTTTGCGGCGACGACCACGACGCCGCATAAGCCCGTTCACCATGCGCGCCACCGTCTGCTGCACTGGACGCGATGGAATCCGATGTTCCGGCCCTCCCACGAGTCCCTTCTAATACAGAACGCCGAAGTCGACCGCCTGGAATTGCCTCGGATTCAGGATGACGACGAACTCGAAGCGCTGAAAGCCAGTGGAGCGCTGCAGCCCATCATCGCAGGAGAGACGCTGCGCTTTGATCCGCGGCTCGACCCTTCGCGCCGCTACTGCCGTCCCTGGACCCGCGATTTTGTACAGGACATCGCGCAGGCTTATTACCACCGCTTTCATGAACAGATTCAGGTGAATTCCGCGGTGCGCACGGTGAAGGTCCAGAAAAAACTTCGCCGGCACAATCGCAATGCGGCTCCCGCGGAAGGCGAAACCGCTTCGTCGCATCTCGCCGGACTTACCGTCGACCTGCAGCGCCGCGGCATGACCCAGGAGCAGGTTCGCTGGGTGGAGCGCTACCTCTTTTACATGAAGTCTCTCGGCCTGGTTGAGCCCGAGGAAGAACGCCGCCAGTGGGTCTTCCACATCATGGTTTCGGGCCGTTACGCGGATTGGCGCGAAACCCAGGACATCGTTCCGTTGGAGCGCCCAGAACCGACGAGCATTACCGCCGACAGCCGCGCCGAATAGTCACCTCTCGTTTATCGCGCCGCTCAAATTGCAATACGCTGGTCATGCTTTCCTTGATCGTCCTTTCTTCCTTCCACTCCGAGCCTATACAATCGTTGACTTGCTCCGGCGGTCGCCGCCAGCAAACTCTTTATGATTCACTTCAGAATTTTCTTGCTCTCCTTTTTGGTTCTTGCGGCTTCTTCGGCGGCTGCTCAGTCCGCGAACTCGCCGGATACGCCGATCAGCGCCAAGGCTCACGCAATTCACGACTCCACGCTCATCATCGATACCCATGCGGACACGCCCCAGCGCTTTCTGGACGAGGGCTTCGATATCGGATCGACCGACCCCAACGACATCGGGCACATCAGCCTCGACAAAGTCCGCCGCGGCAATCTTGGCGCGGAGTTCTTTTCCATCTGGGTGGAGCCTGAGACTAACCAGGGCCACTATGCCAGGCACACATTCGATCTGATCGACTCTGTCTACGAGCAGGCCGCTCGGCATCCCAACCGCATGAGGATGGCTTTTTCCGTGGCCGACATCGAGCGCGCGCACAAAGAACACAAACTCGCAGCGCTCATGGGCATCGAAGGCGGCCATTCCATCGAGAACGACATCCATTTGCTGCGCGACTACTACCGCCTCGGCGTACGTTACATGACGCTCTCCTGGTCGAACACGAACGAGTGGGCCGACTCGTCGGGCGACATCAACGATCCCAAAATTCAACATCACAACGGCCTCACCGATTTCGGCAAGCAGGTGGTGCTTGAGATGAACCGCCTGGGCATGATGGTCGACATCTCGCACGTGGCCGACAAAACTTTTTGGGATGCGATCGCAACCACGAAAGCTCCGGTGATCGCGTCGCATTCTTCCGCACGGGCGCTCACCAATGCGCCTCGCAACATGACCGACGAAATGCTGCAGGCAGTGGCGAAGAACGGCGGCGTCGTGCAGGTCAAGTTTTACTCAGGCTTTGTGGACGAGAACTATCGCAAGGCGAGCGAGCCCATCGGCAAGCAGGCTGCGGAAGCAATCCGCATTTTTGAAGAGAAGCAGAAAGCAGATGGCAAACCTGTCTCCTACATCGAACTTGACCACATCGAACGCGAGTGGGCAGCCAAGATTCCGCGCCCGCCGCTGACGTCGCTGATCGATCACATTGACCATATCGCCAAGGTCGCCGGCATCGACCACGTGGGCTTGGGCTCGGATTTCGACGGTGTCTCCGGAGCAACCCCCGCCGGCATCGATTCCGCCGCCGACCTGCCCAAGATCACGCAGGCTCTGCTCGATCGCGGCTACAGCGCTGACGACATTAAGAAAATTCTCGGAGGCAACATCCTGCGCATCTTCCACCAGGTCGAGGCCGTCAGCCGCGGAATGCAGGCCCAGCCCCATTGATCGCAGCCGCTGTCGTACAATGTAACGTCACAATGCAACGTTGCGAGTAAAACACCCGGCGTGATGCGCCCGTGTAAGGAGAAATTATGCGTAATGTCTTCCTATTTTCTCTGCTGCTTGTGGGCGCGATTGGGGTTGGAGCGCAAACGAGCACCCAGACCGCGCCTCCGGCCAAGCCCAGTACCGCGGCCAAACCAGCCACCGCGGACAAGCCGCCCGTTCACCACGTGGCAACGGGCAAACCCACGGCCATCATCGAGACCTCCGTGGGAAATTTGACCTGCACGCTCTTCCCCGACAAAGCCCCGATCGGAGTCGAGAACTTCATCGGCCTCGCCAAAGGCACCAAAGACTGGAAGAATCCGGTCAGCGGATCGACCAAGCACGGCGTACCACTCTACGACGGAACGATTTTTCATCGCGTCATCCCCAACTTCATGATTCAGGGCGGCGACCCCGCGGGCAACGGCACCGGCGATCCGGGATACAAATTCAAGAATGAAGTGTCTTCCGACTTATTGTTCGATAAGCCGGGTCGCCTCGCCTACGCCAACTCCGGCCCTGACACCAACGGATCGCAATTCTTCATCACCGAGGTCGCCGTGCCGCACCTCAACGGCAACTACACCATCTTCGGCCAGTGCGACGAGGCCAGCGTGGCTCTGGTTAAGGTCATCGCGCACAAGGCCACGGACCCCAGCAACGACAAACCTTTTCGCCCAGTGAAAATTGTTCACATCAAGATTGTCACCGGTGACGCGGCCCCTGCGGCGGCCAAACCCGCAACTCCGGCAAAGAAGCCGGCGCCTGCAGCGCCCACGAAGCAGCCGCCTTCGAACTAGATTCATGTGGGGACAGCCCCTCCGCTATCCGCCAGGCGATTGTACTGGCGAACGACCAACGACGAACGGCCAACGACCGATTCCCGAAAGGAACTCATGACCCGCCAACCCGGACTCTACGCCACCTTTGAAACCAGCGAAGGCAACATCGTCTGCCGCCTCTTCGATAACGACGCGCCCAAAACCGTAGCCAACTTTGTGGAACTGGCCGAAGGCAAGCGCGAGTGGACGCATCCCTCGACCCACAAGAAATCCAATGAACGCCTGTATGATGGAACAATTTTTCATCGCGTGATCCCCGATTTCATGATCCAGGGCGGCGACCCGCAAGGCACCGGCATGGGAGGCCCCGGCTACCAGTTCGAAGACGAAACCAAAGGCTCGCCCCACAAGCTCGACAAGCCGGGCAAGCTCGCCATGGCCAACGCCGGCCCCAACACAAACGGCTCGCAGTTCTTCATTACGGTCGCACCCACGACGTGGCTCACGGGAAAGCACACAATCTTCGGCGAGGTCGTCGAAGGTCAGGATGTGGTCACGAAAATTTCTGGAGTCCCACGCAGCCGGCAGGATAAACCGAACAAGGATGTGGTGGTGAAGAAGGTGACGATCGAGAAGGTGTGAGTCATAATCAAGGCGGCGATTCTTGATGAATAACATCTAGATCGAGTTCTCAGTGCATCAAGGAATGTCGTGGGTAAAGCCAAGGCGCTTGTTAAGCCAGGGCCGCCTCCTCAGACCCTTGTCAAACAAATGGTGGCCGAGCAGGCACGCTGGAACGATCTGTTCTCTACCAAGCTGATCGAGGCCCTAGAAAAAGTTGCAACGTTAGATGAAGGGGAAAAACGGCTTCGGCTTGAATGTACCGAGAAGTTCGCTGAGCTAGAGGACGAAGTGAAACGCGTAGGCCTTGAACTCGCGGAACGAGTTGCTGCCCTGGAGGCCGCGCGTGCGGGCCCGCGACTCCGGCAGCGGTGGATTTGGGCGTGCTCTATCGCGGCGTTGCTCCTTGCTCTCAGTGCACTCGTAGTCTCGCTGAGAGGACTCCTGTGAGGGACGAAATCCGGGCCTGGTGGGCGGCGCAGGAGGCGCTAATTGAAAAACCTCTTAGGAAACCAGCGGACCTACTGAACCGCTCGCTCTCGGATTCTGAGTACCTCGACGCCGCGGTGGTCGGCGGTCTTGAATTGAAGGACATAATCGCCGGCAAGGTTGCCGAGTCGCGAATACCTCACGACGTTGTGCGTGCTTTCCACGAACAGTATCCAAACTTGAACGAGGGTTTCGTCGGCGCAGTACGCCGACTGAGTGGCGATCCCGAACAATTGCGCGGCTTGATTAGCGGTATCAAGGGAAAGCTCTTTGAGGATCAGTACGTGAGCTGGCTTGACCACGGGCACCTCCCTGCCGGCTATCACGCCGAGCTTGCCCGCCATGCTAACAATCCGGGGTGGGACATCGTAATTAGAGACTCGCACGGTCACGTGGACAACCTGTTACAGCTCAAGGCTACCGAAAGCGCGGACTACGTCCGCCAGGCATTAGACCTCCACCCCCACATTGACTTGGTGGCTACGCATGAGGTTTTCAATCGGCTTTCAGATCATCAGTCCGACCTGGCACACTTGATTGACTCTGGAATCAGCAATGCAGCGCTAACTGACCACACGGCGAGCGCTGTCGAGCACGCGGATGCGGGCAGCCACTTAGCTTTCCACCTCCCGCTGCTGGCCGTTGGCATCGCCGTCGTCATGGAGCTACAACGCTACCGTAAAGGCCGACAAAGCCTGCCACAGGCAATTCAGCGAATGGGCAAACGCTCTCTAATGGCGCTGACGGCGACGACGATCGGCTGGGTCGTGGTGGCGGCCACGGGTAAGACCATCCTTGGATTGCCCGCCGCGGTGGTGACTCGGATGGCCGCCGGATCGGTGGCCTCGAGTTTCGAATCGCGCTCCATTCTCACGGAAGGTATTGAACAGGTGAAGCAGTCATCCGCCCGACTTGCCGCCATTTGACCTCGATCAGACGAATGGTCCGCCGAAAGATCGACGTTACACCCCAATCACCCCACACAACTCCTTAACCGCAGCCGCGCTCTTATCCAGCCCAGCCTTCTCGTCCGCCGTAAGTTTGATCTCGATAATCTGCTCAATCCCCTTCGCGCCCAGCTTAACCGGCACGCCAACATAAAGCCCGCTGATCCCGTACTCACCCTGCAAATAAGCGGCGCAAGGCAGAATCTTTTTCTTGTCCTTGAGGATTGCCTCCACCATCTCCGTCGCCGCTGCCGAAGGCGCGTAATAAGCCGAGCCAGTCTTCAGGTACTTCACGATCTCAGCTCCTCCGTCGCGCGTGCGCTGCACCAAAGCTTCGAGCCGCGATTTCTCAATCAACTCCGTGATTGGAATCCCCGCAACCGTGGAATAGCGCGGCAGCGGAACCATCGTGTCGCCGTGTCCGCCGAGCACGAACGCAGTGACGTTCTCTACGCTGACCTTCAGTTCGTCGGCGATAAAGGCGCGAAAGCGTGCTGAATCGAGCACGCCTGCCATGCCAACGACGCGCTCGCGCGGAAACCCGCTCAGCTTGTAAGCGGCCTGCGCCATCGCGTCCAGCGGGTTCGACACAATAATCAGAATGCAATTTGGCGAATACTTCACCGCCTCGCCTACCACCGCCTTCATGATCTTGTAATTAGTGTTAAGCAGATCGTCGCGGCTCATCCCCGGCTTGCGCGGAATGCCCGCCGTGATCACGACGATGTCGGAATTCGCCGTGTCTTTGTAGTCGTTCGTGCCGGCAATATGAGAATCGCGCTTCTCGATGGGCATGGCTTCAAGCAGATCCAGCCCTTTGCCCTGCGGCACGCCTTCAATGATGTCGATCAGCACCACGTCGGCCAGTTCCTTCGAAGCAATCCAGTGAGCCGCCGTTGCTCCCACGTTGCCGGAACCGACGATCGTTACTTTCTTGCGCATGAATGAGTCCTTTCAGGAAAATTGAGCCATTGATTGGTTTGGCGATTTAGCGATTGAATATCAAGATCGCGCCAACGCAGCGAGCGCAATGGCAATCGCTCAATGGCCTGATCGCCCAATCGCACAATGTCTATCTAGCCTCAGCGAAAACAGCCGCACCCATATTCTCAACAATGCAATCGGCAAATTCGCTCGTCTTCACCTTGGTAGCGCCTTCCATCAGCCGCTCGAAATCGTACGTGACTTTCTTCTGGAGAATCGTCCGCTCGATCCCGCTCTCAATCAGATCGGCGGCCTCATTCCATCCCAGAAACCGAAACATCATCACGCCCGAAAGCATCACCGACCCAGGATTGATCACATCTTTGTCCGCATACTTCGGAGCCGTGCCGTGCGTCGCCTCGAAGATCGCGTAGCCATCGCCGATGTTCGCCCCCGGAGCGATACCGAGCCCGCCAACCTGCGCCGCGCAGGCGTCGGAAATGTAATCGCCATTCAGATTCGGAGTCGCCAGCACCGAATACTCATCCGCCCGCGTCACGACTTGTTGAAAGATTGAATCGGCGATGCGGTCGTTGACCATGATTTTCTTTTTCCATTGTCCGTCGCCGTGCGTAGCATAGATGCGGTCGAGCACTTCTTTTACTTCCCTTTCCACTGCCTGCCGAAACGCCGGCGGAGCAAACTCCATCCCCGGCTCCACCAGCTCAGCGTTCTGTGCCACCGTCGAATTCGGATTCTTGTCTTTATTGCCAACGATCCAGCTCTCGCGCTCCGTGATCACCTTGTCGCGAAACTCCTCGGTGGCCAGCTCGTATCCCCACTTGCGGAATGCGCCCTCGGTAAATTTCTGGATGTTGCCTTTGTGCACCAGCGTCACACTCTTGCGCCCGGTCTCGAGCGCATGAAGAATCGCCATGCGCACCAGGCGCTTGGTTCCGGTGATCGACATCGGCTTGATGCCGACGCCCGAGTCCAGCCGAACCTGCTTCTTGCCGCCCTTCAACATGTCTTTGTTGAGAAACTCAATCAGCTTCGCGCACTCCGCAGTTCCCTCTTCCCACTCAATGCCGGCGTAAACGTCCTCCGTATTCTCTCGATAAATCACCACGTCCATGCGCTCAGGATTCTTCACCGGCGACGGCACGCCCTTGTAGTACTTCACTGGACGCACACAGCAATAGAGATCAAGAATCTGCCGCAGCGCCACGTTCAGCGACCGAATGCCGCCGCCCACCGGCGTAGTCAGCGGACCCTTGATCGCAACCCGAAATTCGCGGATCGCCTCCACCGTGTCATCGGGCAGCCAATTGTCGAACTTTGCCTTCGCCTTCTCCCCGGCAAACACCTCATACCACGCGACCCGACGCTTGCCTTTGTATGCCTTCTCCACCGCCGCGTCGAACACGCGCAGCGACGCCTTCCAGATGTCGCGCCCAGTTCCGTCCCCTTCGATAAACGGAATCACCGGACGATCCGGCACCTCGTACTTTCCATTCGCATATCCGATCTTTTTTCCGTCGGGCGGTACTGCCACACCGTTATAAGACCCCGCCATCATTCGCCTCCGTATGTAATTCCAAACGCTAGAAAAACCCTCTATAGAGAATACCCCACAGAGAATACCCGCGGAGCCGTACGCTGACTGATTCTCGCGTCACAGCCGTGTGTGACGGCCATCACCATCGTCTCGTCCCAAAAGATTTACGCACGCCCACCGTCATGTAGCGTCCCCAGGGACCATTGTTCCCCAGGTCGGCCGCACCAAGATTAGTATTGCGCGCGCCCAGCCGGTCGAACAGGAAGTGCTGGGTCACGCGAAACTCGAATCCCTTCGCAATGAAGATCCCCACCCCCCACGAATGCTCGATGCCAATCGCATCCGGCGACCACGTATAGAGCGTCTGCGGGATGGTCTTGCCAAACAGGAACGCCGGCGCGCCAAAGACCATGAAGCGCCGCAACTGGCTGCGGCAGAAGGGACGGACCTCAAGCATCCCTGACAGCATGTAGCGCGCAAACAGGCTGCAGGGCGCGTTCACCCCACCATACTGGCCCGCGTTGCCGGCGCAGAGGTTGGGATCGATCTCGTTGTGCGGAGGCGCCAGGTCAAATTGCGCCCACCCCCAAAACATGTCGCGCGGAAAGAACATTCGCGGCTGACCTTCGGCTTCCTGCGGACTGCTCGCAGGCGGTGCGGTTTGTGCCCTGCCCAATGCCGAGACTAATAGAGGAATTACAAGAATCCACGACAACGTTTTCATCCGGCCTCCAAGTTCTGTGTGCTACACAAATCTTTAGACTTCGTAGGGCGCAAGGCGATGGCAACCCTTCACGCCTCCCCAACTCGCACCCCAGCCTACGACGAAGCAATCGCGGGGGCGGAACATTGTAACCTGCCACCGATGGGCATGCTGATCAGCATCGAGTGGCTGGAACCACCGCCGCAAATTCTTGGAATTTCGAGAGCCCAACGCCCGGCCATAGCTTCCAGAATCCATATCCAGAATTCTGATTTATTCCATTCGTAGGATTACAGTCGACGCTTCAGAGCCGAAAGGACTTACAGTGCAAGCATCTACGGTTTGGATGGAAGATTGCATACTTACGGAAAGACGAAGTCTGGAAACCCCAATGCCCCAGGAAGTTTCTGTCTCGTATCAGGCTGTAAAGAGCAAGGTCTACCGTTTGATTGATGCCCTGGTCGTAGGAGAAAAGACCGAGATCGAGGTCCAGGAGTCGATCCGCCGCTGGTGGGACCTCATTCACCCTGCCGATCGTCCCATCGCCAAGAAGTATCTCCTCCTCGTCCTGGAACGCTCATGCCTGGCGCTCGATTCTGTCGAGAAAGGCCTGATGGAAGCCACCGACCATGGGGTGCCCCAGCCCTCCGAGTCGGCCAAGGCCCTCAAGTTGGTGGGCAGAATGGTCAGGCAGAGCGCCCTCAGCCCCCCGATCTGAACCGAAGCCCCCGTTAGAAGCAGCCGCTCAATCTACGGAGATGCCCATGTGAGGACGGCCGGCCTCGGCCGTCCAGCCGAGCGAGCGAGGCAGTCAGAGATTTTACAATTGCCCAGTTGCACGCCCTCACCGAGCCCAGTATCCTGAACTGTTGATCCCGAAGGCGCGAGCGCAGCGCATGCGCGTAAACATTCGTCAGGAGTCATCCATGAGATCCTATCTTAAGTTCCTCTTCACGGTTCGTGGCTATCTTTTCTCCGGAGCGTTGCTGATTATGGCTGGGTTGACTATGGCTGGGTCATTACTCGCCGCGTCTGGAATCTACACCTTCACCCTCAATTCCATCGATGGCAAACCCGCGCCGCTGGCCGACTACAAGGGCAAAGTGGTTCTCGTGGTCAACGTAGCCAGCCAGTGTGGCTACACTCCGCAATACAGCGCTCTCGAAGCAACGTACGAAAAGTATAAAGACAAGGGCTTCGTCATCCTCGGCTTCCCCGCCAACAATTTCGGCGCCCAGGAACCCGGCACCAACGAAGAGATCAAGACCTTCTGCTCCCGTAAATACAGCGTAACGTTCCCCATGTACGCAAAGATTTCCGTCAAAGGCGCCGACCAGGCTCCGCTCTACGCCTACTTAACCAACGATACGGGACCGGGCATCACGGGCGAGATCAAGTGGAACTTCACCAAGTTTTTGGTCGATCGCAATGGAAAGGTAGTGCAGCGTTTCGAACCGGCAGTCACACCGGACTCGAAAGAGGTAATCGCGGCGATCGAAAGGCAGTTGAAACGGTAGTTAACAGTAGGCCAACAGCCAACTTCCCACAAGCCCGCTTCGGATAGCCTTGCGGTTGCGCACAACCCTCTCGGTTCAATGAGTGCTGTGGCGATGTTGCACTAAAATTGACCGGAAAGCCGGAAATCACGACCGGCTCTCATTCCACACGTACAAGAAGTTTTCGTCGCTGGCCGTAGCAACATTGCGGTCGCTTTTATGAACGGCACGATTTAGCGCTGATCGCACATTTTCCTTGCTTTCCTCTAACTCCGCCAGCGGCACTTTGAGCGCAACTCCCGCAGGCAGTTGATCGAGATCGGAGAGGATCGCGGTGATTACCTGCTTGTGCTTTCCGTTGCGACCTTGCGGAACATCAACCTGCGACATTGTCTTGAAGTTCATTGAAGCTTTTTGAGTGTGGCCCATGGTGATCCCCTGTCCCAGAAGTAATCGTTAACCTAACGTTACGTAATCGTACCACAACGACACGACATCGTGCAAGTATAAATTCACACCGTTAAACACGGGTACACTAACGTGGTCGCAGCGTCCAAGTGACCGGGTCCGCCAGTCCCGGTTTTGAGGTTATTGAATACGTTAAAGCGAGAGCAAAGATTGCCCAAAAGATATAACCCGTACTTCTTCTGGACTGCTACGGTTGGGGGAGTGGAAGGGGATAAATTCAATGCGGTCCAAAACACATTTCGAGCAGATTCCGGTGGAGACGGTTAAGAAGATTGCTAGAGCACTCCCTGAGACCAGAATAGTGCAGCCGCTAAACGAGATCACGCCTCCTCAGAAACATTGGCGGGAATTGGCAAAGCAGGTCCAGGAGGAACAGGATCCAAAGAGAATGACGGAGCTGGTCACTCAACTCCTTGTTGCGTTCGATGAGAGAAATCTCCGCAAGGGTTCTCGCTCAGTCTGAAGGAATGGTCCTGAACCGCGTCTCACGCGGTGGTCAGTCAGCCTCCCTTCGGTCTGTGGTCGGGTGGCTGGCATGGCCATACGCAGTAAGGCTTGTGGTTGTTGATCGATGGAACATCAAAAGGGGAAGATCATGGGATCCCTATCAGCAGGCCGCCGTTTATGCCAAGGGATTGCTCGCGCCCCCGCCCAAAGCTGTATTCGTAACCCGGTTCAACATACCAGCCGAATCTATGTTTCCCGGATGAAGGCCAGTACATGAAATCCACCACGGCTTCACCCCCGAGTGAGTCCGTTGTCATGCCAAATTGCCTCGCGTGAATCCACTCCGGCCCGATCCCGACCATAAACTCCGCCTTTCTCGAGAGCGTCCAAGGCTTTTTGAAAAGAAGATCGGCACTCCATTCTGTGGAGTGCCGTCTGAATAGCGCAGTAACGCCGGCCTCAAGTTCTAGGCGGTTCTCTATCGGCGTAACCTCAACCGCAACTGTGGGGCCGAAGCTCGCACCTTCGCCAGTGAGACCATGAGCAGCGGCTCCCCCAAGCTCAACAATCGCAGCAGGCTCCTCGTCGCTCTCCTTACCCTGCCGCTGCCCAAAGGCATTTCCACCCGACAAAAACAAAGTTGCCAGCAAGATGGTTTTGGCGGCGTTCATGCCTGGACGATTGTACCCAACAATTGACGCTATCAAGCGATTACGCTCTTTGAGACTGGCTGCCGGCATACGGAGAGAGCGCAGACGCGCGCGGACAGCCAGCCAGCCCTGCTACAATTCGGTTCGCAAGTCAGCCAAAGGCTAATGCTGCGTCGTTTTCAGATTGCGCGTCGGTTCTAACTGGCAACTGGTCACTGGCAACTGGCAACTGCTGCACGCCCCATGGATTTCGACCAACTCCAAACCTTCCTCGAAGTAGCCCGCCACGCCTCATTCTCCCGGGCAGCGGAGAAGCGTTTCCGCACCCAGCCCGCCATCTCCTCGCAGATTCGCGCCCTCGAAGACGAAGTCGGCGCCAAGCTCTTTGACCGCTCCGGCGGCAAGGTCTCTCTCACCGCGGCCGGCAAGTCTTTCCAGAAATACACGCAGGAGACTCTCGACGCGCGCAAGACCATGCTCACCTCCATCGCCGAGATGGAACACATTCCCCGCGGTGCCATCACCGTCGGCGCCAATGAAGGCACCTGCCTGCACATCCTTCCCGAGGTTTTTGCCGATTTCAAGAAGCAGTATCCGGACGTGTCGGTCAACATCAAAAGCGCCGACTATGCCAAGATTCTCGAATCGGTCACCGACAACTCCGTCGATTTCGGCGTGGTTTCCCTGCCCGTGAAAGACAACCGCCTCACCGTAGTCCTCATCCATCAGGATGAGCTGGTCATCATCGCCCCGCCGCACCACCCGCTGGGTAAGATGAAGTCGGTTTCCGTAGGAGACCTGGCCAAGTTTCCGCTGGTTCTTCCCAAAGCCGGCCATACCCGCGACGCACTCGATGAACTGTTTCGCGAGCGCCGGTTAAAGCCGAACTACAGTATGGAACTTGATTCCAGCGAACTTCTGAAGCGCTTCGTGGCGGCCGGCGTGGGAGTCGGCTTCATCGCCCGCTCCAACGTGCAGGAAGACGTTCGCGCCGGCGTCCTGGTCGCGATCCCCATGGCCGACGCCCAACTCCGCCGCGACCTGGCTCTAGTCTTCCGCAAGGACAAGGCTCTCAGCCGTGCCGCGCAGGCCTTCATAGAGATTGCAAAAAAGCTCAAATCCAGCGCGGTATGGACGTCCAGATTGAAGTAGATGAAGACACTGCTCCCAGCTTTCCGCACGCGCTTGCTCCCTTCCCTTTCAATCCTCCTGCTCTGCATCTCCGCCACGGCTCAGATCCAGCCCGGCAAAACAACACGTCCCACGTCGCCCACCTACAAGCTGCTCAAGGTCAAGGTCACCGGCAGCAAGCGCTTCACCTCGGATGAAATCGCTGCCGCCAGTGGATTGCCGGCTGGCACCATCGCCCACGAAGAAGATTTCAAGAAGGCAGCCCGCCAACTCGGCGAGAGTGGAGCCTTCAGCAACGTTGCTTATACCTTCTCTTACTCCTCATCCGGCACCAGGCTCGAGTTTCAAGTCACCGATGCCGACAAATTTGTTTTTGCTCGCTTCACAGACTTCGTCTGGTTCACCGATGAAGACCTGCTGCAGAAAATCCACGAACGCGTTCCCCTCTTCAAAGGAGAATTACCCGCCAACGGACGTTTGCCCGATCAAGTCTCGGATGTTCTTCAAGCCCTGCTGGTTGAGAACGGCATCCCCGGCCACGTCGATTACCTGCGCAACAACAGCAAAAGCGAGCAGCTTGAGTCGTTTGATTACAAGGTAGCTGGCGTCAGCATTCGCATTCATCAGGCCGAATTCCCCGGCGCTGGACCAGACGAATTGCCCCTCCTCCAGATTGCCGCGGAAAAATTAATCGATCTCGAATATTCCCGCGAGTTCATGGCGAACTTCGTCCAACATACGCTGCTCCCCATCTACCGTGAACACGGATATCTCAGAGCCTCGTGCGGAGCGGCGCAACCCAAAGTTGTAAAACCATCCGCCCCGGACCCCAGCGATAACAGAACCAAACCAACCTTCGTGGATGTCATATTCCCCGTCGCTCCCGGCGTCCCGTACAAGCTCACCCGCTGGGATTGGTCGGGAAACAAAGCGATCCCAAGCGATAAGCTCGAGCCGTTCCTCCATATCAAACCGGGGCAAACAGCAAACACTGTTCAACTGGATAACGACCTGCGTTCAGTTCAGCAGCTTTATGGATCGCTCGGATACGTCCTCGCCACCATCAAGGCCAACGCCGAATTCGACGACGCCGCTGAAACCGTGGTTTTCCACCTTCTGGTCAACGAGGACGCTGTCTTCCACATGGGAGAGCTGGAGTTTCGCGGCATCGACAACAATCTCACCGCCCGACTGCGGGCTGCCTGGAAGCTCCGCCCCGGCGATGTCTACGATTCCACCTACCTCAAAGAATTTCTGCCTCAGGCCCGAAAGCTGCTCCCCCCCAGCCTCGACTGGGAAGTCGCCTCCCACGTCACCGTCCTGGCCGGCAGCAAAACCGTCGACGTCGATCTGCAATATACGGCTAAAGCCCCCCGCTAACCCGAAAAGCAGAGCAGTAACGTTTTGCGGCCTGTATGATCTATCATCGATGGAAAGTAGCGCCGCCGTCCCGGCGGCTGTCGTGGGGGCGTCTCGCCCTCAACTGCGAGCGCAAAATGCTCTTCGTCGACAGTCGGCAAGGCCTGCCACTTAAAAGGGTGCCGGCCCCAGGAGAACATCGAATGAACGCTGCTTCGCGAAGGTTCGCGTCAATAGCAATAATCTTCTTATCAGTGACCGTATTCTCCAGCCCATATGTCCTCGCCGGCGGAAAGCAAAAGTTTACCGGAGAAGTAGGCGACGCCATGTGCGGCAGAAAACACATGGAAGGCACGCCCGCAGAGTGTACCCGCACCTGCGTCGAACACGGGTCCAAGTTCGCCTTGGTCGTAGGCGAGAAGATTTATATTTTGGACGCCACTGACAAGACGGCTCTCGCCATGCTCTACCAGCAAGCCGGCAAGAACGCCACCGTGACCGGAACTTTGAACGGCGACACCATCGAAGTCAGTTCGGTCGCCGCCAAGTGACGAAGCCAGGCCTCTGTTCGCAAAACCGGACAGCATCTCCTTTCTGTCGAGCAGTGCCCCAGGCTGTGGTACAGTAAGTCGGTTTTGCCCGGAGCCCTCCCCCAACACGCACCGGGCGTAATGGCGGGAATCCGCGCTAGCGGCTTCCCGCCATTTTCTTTCTCCGGGCGCGAAATTCATCTTCCCTTTACAAAACATTGTGTTAAATTGTGCATTCTTCTATCTCTTTTTTCCGCCGGAGGATACAGCGTTGGGCAAAGACATGGTCCCCAAACGGATGTTCTTTACCAAAGGAGTCGGGAAACACCGCGAGCGCTTAACGTCCTTCGAGCTGGCCCTGCGCGACGCCGGTATCGCGGCGCAGAATCTGGTCCGCGTCTCCTCGATCTTCCCTCCAAATTGCAAGATGCTGGCCCGCAAAGAGGGCGTGAAATATCTAAGCCCCGGTGAAGTCGTCTTTGCCGTGGTCGCTGAAAACTCCACTCACGAAGCCCACCGCCTGCTCGCCTCCTCCATCGGCGTAGCCATTCCCGCCGACAAAAACACCTACGGATATCTCAGCGAGCACCACTCCTTCGGCGAAACCGAAGACGCCGCCGGAGAATACGCCGAAGAACTCGCCGCCGAAATGTTAGCCACCACCCTGAACGTCGAGTTCGATCCCGACCGCTCCTGGGACGAAAAAAAACAGATCTACCGCCTCTCCAACAAAATCGTCCGCACCGCGAATGTCACCCAATCGGCAGTAGGCGACAAGCGCGGCCTGTGGACAACCGTGATCGCCTCGGCAGTGCTGATCTTCGATTGATTACAGCTGGACTGAAACGGCGTTGTGGGATCGGGAAGGGCACGACTAGACGGGTTCCATTTTCAGCGTCGGGAACGCCGCGCGGTACAACCGTTCATCCAGCGAAAGCAGGCGATAGCCGCGGATGTGAGCATGGGCGCCGATCACGAAGTCGGCAAGAATGCGGCGCGTACCGTGATCGCGTTGCTGGCGGCGCCGCTCCGCATAGGCTTGGAATGCTCGACCTGCCGCCCTCCAAATTGCCTCATTCAAGTTCCAATCGACTACGATTCCGTTTTCTTCCAGCAGAGAACTCACAAAGGGTTCGGTGCGGCGGGAGCGGCGATGAGTTCGGCAAATACCGGCGGAGCGACGACCAGACTCCCGCGACGGAACGCCGCTTCAAGTGCCGCTTCTGCGGCCAAACTGAGCGCGGGATCATTTGCCCACAATGCGACGATCACGTTCGTATCAATGGCCGTGATCATTCAAGGTTGCCCCGGCGTCATTCGCCGCGCATCTCTCGTAACCAGCGGGCGATGCCCTTCCTGCCCGGCCCGATGCCCGGATTTCCTATTCCACGATACTTGGAGAAGGTACTTTGGCTGCGCACGGGGCGCACACGAATGCCGGTTTCGTCGTTCTCGAAGATCAGCTTGTCGCCGGCGCGGACGCCAAGAATCCTCCGCACCTCCACCGGGACCGTGATCTGACCCTTGCTGGTGATCGTAGCTTGCTTCTGCATGACAAAACCTCTATTCCTTACTTTACCACATGATCCTTACTCTGGGGAGGTTGGAGCGGATCAGGGCAATCGTAAGCGCTTTCTGGCTCGCCTCTGGTCAATCGATTTACCCTATTTTCCCCCTCTGAAAACAATGAGTTAGATCATTCTTGCGTCAGCAGCACGGCGGCATGCATCAAACCGATAGTATAATTGCACTTTAGTAACCCCAAAGCCTCCCCAATGTAACCTTCCGTTAACAGCATTCCCGTATCATACAAACTGTTAGGGGAAACACCGATTCAGACCCAAGGAGTAGTTTTGGATATCGATACGCGAAGACGAAAGCAGCAAGCACTCATGACCGAGTTGCTCGAAAGGAAGATCCGCCTGCACGCGCAGCATCTCTACGACCAGCGCGGCCAGGACCGAAGGCCTTGCGCTGCAAGACTGGGTGGAAGCAGAATCTCAAGTGCTCGAAAACAGCATCCTGGCGCCGCTCTACCGCAAGAGCCGCGGAGAGGCCGGCGCGGCGATCGATTCCTCCGACTCAGAGACCGGAGCGACTTAAGCTGTTCGCAATGGTGATTCGTATCAGAGCTTGCTTTCAGGCATGCCGTTAGCGCCGCAGAATGACAGACGCCTTCAGGCGCTGGATTTTCACTTCCGAGCCGCAGCGGTCTTCGCCTTCCCTGCCTTGCTCCCCTTCTTATCCAACCGCTCAAACACCGCAGCCACAATCAAAGGCAGCCCAACCGTAGCATCCACAAAAACTTCCCCAAACCTCCCGCCTTCCGCCGGAGGCACAAACTTCCCCCAAGACACCGCCTCGCTGTAAGGGCTGCCCGACAACCCGCCCCAGTAAACCGGCTCCGGACAAATCCGCAGCCCATAGTGATACCGCTTCAGCGGAATATTCTCCCCCAAACGCCGGTGCCGCAACTCGCAGAACGGACCAAACTGCTGCGACCAGTTCCGCGGCACCCCACCGCCAATCGTTAGAATCCCCAGCTTTTTCTGCCGCAACAAAGTTGCCGCAAAATGCTCCAGATCTTCAAACGGATCAAACCGAATCTTGTGCCTCCCGGTCGATTCCCGCAGGCGATTGCTCAGCGCCGTATCCAGCCCCATCTCCGAATCGCTGAACGCCGGCACAAATACCGGCACTCCCATCTCATGCGCCGATTTCAAAATCCCCCGCTGATCTCCAACCGTCTTCGCCAAATAAGCCCCAATCGCGTGATTCAGCTTGTAGGAGCACATCACTTCATTGTGGTCCCATCCCTCCAGCACCGCCGACATCACTTCCTCCACATCATCCAGGTTCTGCTCCGGCTCAAGCGTGTCATACACGCGGTTGTAACCCTGCTCATAGAGCTCCTCATCCGGCACCTCCGGGTTATACCGAAAATGCGCGCGCCCCGTAGCTTCCACCAGCCCATGAGCCATCAGCGCCCCAGTCGAAACCACGGCATTCACGATGCCGCGATCAATCAGCTCCGTCACGATCAGCCCCTGCTTGGCCACGGTCATCGCGCCCGAAAGCGTCATCACAACGAAACACTCTTCGTCGCGAGCCATCGCCTCCAGCACGTCCGCAGCCTCGCCCAGTTGCCGCCCGTAAACGCCGTCTTAGACATCGCCCGCACCAGATCGTCGATGGACTTCACTTTCGTCAGATCCAGCGGCTCCAAAGGAATCAGCCGGTCTTCAATCGGATTGTGCAGACGCCGATCCACCCCATCACCGGCATGTCCCGCGTGATCGTGCGACTTCCCCAGAATGCCCGCCGCTATGATTGCCCTGTTTCACGATGACGCCTCCAATCCCAACTCATAAGCTCCCGAGGATTACTTTACAGGAACAGTGTGAAAAGATGCCACGCAATGGAGTGAGTCAAAAGGCCTCTCGGTCCCCGTGCCCGCGCTCTTAGCGGTTAAAATCTATAGCGTGCGTCTACTCCGACTTTCTCTCGCAGGATGGGAGCATGCCCGGTAATAATGGTGAATTCTTAGGAATTGACCTCGCCTCCTCCGCGTTACACTCTCCCCATGCCCGGCAAACGTAAGTTCGAGGAACAAATCGCTTCCCTGGATGCACTCCGCCAACTTCCGCTGGAAGCCTGCATAGAACCTCTCCGCAGGGCGCTGGCGCATCGCAACAATTTCGTAGTTGGCAAAGCGGCGGACCTGGTCCGGCAATTCCAGTTGAATCAGCTAATTCCTGAATTGCTGCGTTCCTACGACCGCTTCTTCGAAGATCCCATCAAAACCGATCCCCAATGCTGGGCCAAAAACGCCCTAAGCCGCGCCCTGGCCACCTTCGAGCATCAGGACGCCGCCGTCTTTCTCCGCGGCATGCGTCACATCCAGCCCGAGCCATCCTGGGGAGGCAGTTCCGACTCCGCCGGAACTCTGCGAGCAACCAGCGCCCTGGCCCTCGTGCAATGCCGCAGCCTGGTCGAGGCCGACCTCCTCGCCCACCTCATCGAGTTGCTCGCCGATAAAGACAAAACAGTTCGCGCAGAAGTGGTTCGAGCCATCGAGCAGGTTGCATCGCCTTCCGCCGCTCTCCTGCTCCGTCTAAGAGCCATTCTAGGTTCCGGCTTAAACTCCAGAACGCTCGACAAAGAACCGGACGAAGAACCCGAAGTCCTCGGCGCCTGCTACAGCGGCATCCTTCGCATCGAAGGCCCAAGTGCAATCCCGTGGATCAGCCGCTTCCTGGCCGCAGCCAATGATCCCGCAGCCGAAGCAGCCCTGGCCATCGCCGGCACACATTCTCCGCAAGCCTTCGAGACGCTGCGGCAACGCTTCGTCAAAGAGGCCGACCCGTGGTTCTGTTCCGTACTCCTGTCCGCCATAGCCTTAACCCGCCAGGATGCAGGTCAAGAATTCCTCCTGGATCTGGTCCGCACCGAATCCCCGCAAGCCGAAGCCGCCATCGAAGCCATGCTGCGCGCCCTGCCCTCCGCCGAAGTAACAAAGCAACTGGAAGAACTGGTCACTGGCAACCAGCGCCTGTCGCGCGCATTAGCAACCCACCGCCCAAAGTCTCCGTAACGCCGAAGCCCGACAGCCGAAGCCCTAAGCCCGCCTCTAGATGCTATATTCTTCCGCAGAGGAGAACGCGTGCCCCCTGATAAATTTCGCGTGGCCCTGGTGCAAATGTCCTGCGGCCCAGAGCCCGAACAGAACCTTCACAAGGCTCTCGAACGCGTCGCCGACTCCGCCGGACGCGGCGCAAAAGTAATCTGCCTGCCCGAACTGTTCCAGACGCAATACTTCTGCCAGCGCGAAGATCATTCCCTCTTCGATTTAGCCGAACCCATTCCCGGTCCCAGCAGCGAGAAGCTAGCCGCCGCCGCGCGCCAGCACGGAGTCGTGCTGATCGCATCGTTATTCGAGAAGCGCGCTCCCGGCATCTATCACAACACCGCCGCCATCTTCGATTCCGACGGCACTCTGCGCGGCCTCTACCGCAAGATGCACATCCCCGACGATCCACTCTACTACGAAAAGTTCTACTTCACCCCCGGCGATCTGGGATTTCGCGCCCTCGACACCACCGTAGGCCGCCTCGGCACGCTAGTCTGCTGGGATCAATGGTTTCCGGAAGGCGCGCGTCTCACAGCGCTGCAAGGCGCGCAAGTACTCTTCTATCCCACTGCCATCGGTTGGCATCCCGCCGAGAAGGCTGAGTTCGGCGTAGCCCAGCACGACGCCTGGCGCACCATCCAGCGCGCCCACGCCATCGCCAACGGAGTCTACGTGGCGGTAGTCAATCGCGTAGGCTTCGAAACCGGCAACATCCGCGGCAAGTCCGCCCCAGGCCAAGGATTAGAATTCTGGGGAGCATCGTTCTTCTGCGATCCCTTCGGCCGGGTCCTGGCCGAAGCCTCCCACGATCAAGAAGAAATCCTAATGGGAGACGTTGACCTGAAAGCCCTCGAAGACATCCGCCGCAACTGGCCCTTCCTCCGCGACCGCCGCATCGACGCCTACGCCCCAATCAGCAATCGTCTGCTCGACGGACGCTAGAATCGGGTCGATAAGTGGAATCGCCTGATTTCAGAAGTTGAGTACTCTTAACTTGGGAGTTCGAGAGCGCGGTCTACTTGTTCAGGCTGCCAGTCCAATCCATCACTACCGACATTGGCGTCAATGACGTTTTCAGTTGCGTGTTGATTAAGAATCTCTGGCCGTCTTTGCTTACATCGTAGGCGAACCGTTCGGAGGTGGCGACGTTTTCGCGGGGATTCGCCTGGAAGAGCGCCACCGGGCTTCCCGCATCGAAGTTGGCACCGATCGTAACCGGCGTGGCCATGATCTTGCCTTCCGGCGCGAGGTAGAACAACTCTTTCCCATCGCTTCGCCATTTGGGCTGTTCCCCGCCCGCGCTCGACACTTGCCACTTTCCATGCGCTGCAGGAAAGGAACTTACGTAAATCTCCCATCGTCCGCTTTCATTCGAAGCATAGGCGACCCATTTGCCATCCGGTGAAAAACGGGCCACATTAGGGGCAGAGGCTGCTTTCAGAAAAAGAGTGGCCGTGAGTTCCGGGAAGGTCACGTACCACAACTCGGTGCCGCGTTGATAGATCACGTATTTCCCGTCGCGCGACCAATCGAGTGGATAGCGATCGGGACCTTCCTGCGGGATTAGCTGCTCTTCTTGTGACCCGTCCGCATTTTTCACGTACAAGTTGAATTTCTGGGCGCGGTCCGAAGTAAACACCAGCCGGGCTGAATCCGGGCTCCAGAGAGGCGTGGAATCGATGGCGGGATCGAACGTCAGCCGTTTGGCGCTCTCCTTTTCGAGATCGTAAGTCCAGAGATCGGTATTCGTAGTGGCAGGATCCATGGCATCTGCAGCAACGAACTTACCGTTCGGCGACAGAGAGATGTTGCCGTAAACGCCCGGCTTCGTTGCGACTCCAACTTGCTGCCCCTTGCGGTCAAACCAAAGCAGTTGCGACGCTCCCGTGTCGCCGGCTGATCTCTGAGCGACCAGAACGCCGCTCTCGGAGCTCGCGAACACCGCCCTCTGAATTCGCGGCAAGTATTCAATTTCTGTGAGAATGGGAGTGGGTTCTCCGCTCAGTTCAAGCTTCTTGGCGTCGAACCGTTGCGCAAAAAGCGTTTGATCGCGGTAAAAGAGCAAATAACCAGGTGCGGCATAAGCGGCGTTTGCTCTGGCTTGCGTTATGAAGTGCTTCTCGTTGGAATTCAGGGCGCCCACATAAATGGAAGAGAGAGTATTCCGGCCAGAAAGGTCCATAGCCAAATATAGAAAGTGGTTTCCGTCAGGCAGAAAAACAGGCCAGCGGTGGCTGTCTTCCGGGTGTTTCCTATCTGGAAATGTGATTTGTGTTGCCGTGCCTCCGGAAGCAGCGATTCGATACACGCCAAATCCCAACTGTCCGCTCGGAGTAAACACGATGACTCCGTCTTTGTTCCAGGCGCCGCCGCGTCCGGTCGGGGCCTCGCAGAGGGTTTGCACCGGCCCACCTGATAGGTCCAGCCTCTTTAATCTTCCGTCTGCAAAAAATCCAAGCGACTTGCCGTCGGGAGACCAGAACGGAAAATTGGCTCCTTCAGTGTTGGGAATTGCCTTCGCCTGCGGAGCGCCAGGCTCGTAGATCCACAAAAGGTTTTTTCGCTCGGAATCCCGGCCAACGACTGCGACAGTATGGCCATTGGGAGACACAGCCAGGTCTCGAGCCGAGAACGGAAGGGGTGCAGAAAAATACTCGGCTCGCTCAGCCGGGCGGCTGGCGCGCCACCAGATCACGGATGCGATCAGTAGCAGTGCCAGCGTGCCTGCCACGGTCGCGAGGATGCTTTCCCGTTTTGTTCTTCCATACTCTGCGGGCTTGACAGTTGGGGTTTTGCCTCCCGCAATCCACTTCAGTTGGAGACTCAGGTCATGCCCACTCTGGAACCGGTCGTCAGGATTCTTGGCCAGGCAGGTTGCCACGACGTGCTCGAACATAGGTGGCGTGAGGGGATGAGTCGCGGTAATTGGCTCAGGTTCTTTCTCAAGGATGGCACTGGCAACGCTGATCTGGCTGCGGCCCGCGAACGGCCTGTTGCCAGTGACCATCTCGTACAGAATCGCGCCCAGCGCAAACAGATCCGACCGGGCGTCGGCCTCTTTGCCCTCGAGTTGTTCCGGGGCCATGTACTGGATAGTGCCGATGATCGCCCCCGCCGTCGTCAACGGAGACATTGGGCTGGCCTCGGTCATCGTGCGGGCTGCGGACAAGAGAGGCAGGCCGGATCCTGAGACGCCCAGGCTCGGGCTCGTGGCCTTCGCCAAACCGAAATCCATCAGCTTGGCGCCTGCCTGCGTGAGCATGATGTTGCCCGGTTTGAGATCGCGGTGGACAATGCCCTGCCGATGCGCAGCGGTAAGCGCCTCCGCAATTGCAATCGCAATCTTCAGGACTTCAGCGAGTGGCAACGCCCCTTTGCGCAATCTTTCCGCCAGCGTTTCGCCTTCGAGAAACTCCATCACCAGATAGTCGTTTCCGTCCTGCGAGCCGATATCGTAGAGATGGCAGATGTGGGGATGGTTCAGCGCAGAAATCGCCCTGGCTTCGCGCTCCATGCGCTGTTTGAGTTCGGGCGACGAGGAAAGATGGGAAGCAAGAACCTTGACCGCTACCGTTCGATCGAGGCGCACATCGCGGGCGCGGTATACCTCGCCCATGCCGCCCGCTCCCAGAGGCGATTGGATCTCATAAGGGCCAAACTTGGTGCCAAGGATCAGCGTCATGGTGCGCGCAATTATAGTCCAGTGCAGCAAGTGGAAGACAATTCGTCAATTCCGGGCGCACGGTCCGCTAACCGGAGGCTGTCCGGCTCCTGGCGTAATATCGCCACTACGCTCATTGAGCAAGAGTCCGTTCATCAAAATTAATGTCAGTCTCAGGATAGAATGCGCGATTTATCACCCGGTGCAATAAACTACCTCCATGCCCCAATCGAACCATTCAAGTAATACTTTAAGTGTTTCCCCGGCAGCCCTCCACTACCGCATGCCCGCCGAATGGGAACCCCAAGCGGCAACCTGGCTAGCCTGGCCCCACCATCACAGCGATTGGCCCGGCAAGTTCGATCCAATACCCTGGGTCTACACCGAGATCATCCGCAATCTGGCGAGCCACGAGCGCGTCGAACTGATAGTCAACAACGCCGCATCCGAGCGCCAAGCCCGCAAGCAACTGGAAGGGGCCAACGCGCCACTGAAAAACGTCCGCTTCCACCGCTGGCCCACCAACCGATCCTGGCTCCGCGATTCCGGCTGCATCTTCCTCGCGCCACACAAAGTTCGGGAAAGGCACGATTTGAGCCGTGCCGATAACCGGCCTCTAGCCGCGAAGCGGCGAAAGAATGCAGCCCACGGCGTAAGCCGTGGGTGGAAGGTTGGAAACGAGCAAGCTCCGAAGGAGCGAAAGAATAGTTGCGACACAGACTCTTCAATCCCCGAGGCCAGCCTTCTAGCCCTAAAGTTCCGCTTTAACGCCTGGGCTAAATACTCCAACTGGCGCCACGACGAGAAAATTGGCGCCCTGATGGCGAACGCCGCGCATGTCGACGAAATCCGCCCACGTCACAACAACACCCGCGTAGTCCTCGAAGGCGGCTCCATCGACGTCAACGGACAAGGCACCCTCCTCACCACCGAAGAATGCCTCCTCAGCAAAATCCAGCAGCGCAATCCAGCCATGAAGCGCAAGGACTACGAAAATCTCTTCGCCAACTATCTAGCCGCCCCGCACGTAATCTGGCTCGGCAAAGGCATCTTCGGCGACGACACTCACGGCCACGTCGACGACCTCACGCGCTTCGTCACGCCCGACACCGTTATCACGATGGTCGAAAGCAATCCGAAAGACGTGAACCACAAGCCGCTTCGCGACAATCTCCGCCGCCTGCAAGCAGCCAGCGATCAAAATGGCAAGCCGTTGAATATAGTCGACCTTCCAATGCCCAGTCCAATCGTCTTTGAGCAAAGGCGCCTCCCCGCCAGCTACGCCAATTTCTTCATCGCAAACGGCATCGTGCTAGTGCCGGTGTTCAACGACCCCAACGACCGCGAGGCGCTGAACACGCTGTCAGCGCTCTTCCCCAGCCGCGAAATCGTTCCAATCTATTCCGGCGACCTGGTCTGGGGACTCGGCACCCTGCACTGCATGACCCAACAACAGCCCGCTCCTTAGCGTGGATCGGAGAGCCTGCGATTCTTTCTGAAGTCAACCCTTTACGGGAAAGTTGAATCGTATTTGTCTGTTCAATATTGCTCAGATCGAAGCTGGTCTGATCAGAATAAGGGTGTGTCGGGCTCGGCACCCTGACGCCCCAACGATGTTCAGAAACAAGATAGCGAGGATAATTGAATGAACGGATTTAAGCTGTTTGCGTTAGCTGCTGTTGCTGCCATCTGCTTTGCCCTAACCACTCCCAAAACACAGGCTCAAGTCCAGGTCGACATCGGCGTTGCACCGGAATGTCCCTACGGCTACTATGACGTCGCGCCCTACGATTGCGCCCCCTACGGCTATTACGGCCCGGAGTGGTTTACCGGCGGAGTCTTCATTGGCGCTGGCCCCTGGTTTCATGGCCCCTCCGGCTTCCACGGCCACGTAAACAACCATTTCCATCCCGAGCACGGCTATAACGGCCCTAGGCCAGCCCGTGGCGAGAAACCCGATCCCAATAAGCATCTCGATAAGGTTGAGCACTTCAAAGGCAACGAAGTGCGGGATGGCCGCGGCCACGTCGGCAAAAAGTAGCATCTTCTGGAGAGTGGAAGGCTGACAATTTCAGTCGTTCACAGCGAGCGAGAGATCCACTCTCGCTCGCCCCCGGACCTTTCTGCGGCGTGAGCCCATAGATGCGGTAAGTTTCGTCCGACCAGGTCACGCGATTCGTATCGAGGTTCCATACCCAGTAGCCGACGTGGGCGACACGTTGGGCTTCTTCAAGTCTGGCTTTGCTTTCCTGCAAGTCGCGTGACGTGAATAACCTGCTGAGCAGCGTCGCAAGCCGCCTGACCAACTTCGTCGAGGCTTTTACCGGTTCCAACTACGACGCTTCTCATTAGCTCCCTCCCAAGATCGCTCGTGCTAGCGAAGTGGAAGCGGCACCGTTGGGACAGCAAGCCGGCCGCCCCAACGGTCCGCTTGATCAGTGATCTAAATCGCTGACGGGTTCTATTTCATCTGCGGACCGGTTTGAAATCGAAATAAGCCAGATTCATGTTTCCGTTCGTCAATATGTGTACGGTGAGAACATTTTTCCCTTTGCTCAGACGGACTTTGAAAAGTTGCGAAGCCAGATTCCAATGGTGCCATTGACGCCAGGCAAGCGGGTCTGCAGGATCATTTGTTGTGGTGATCTGCAGAGGTCCGGTTACGTCCTTTCCGTTCACATCGACTGATATTGTGCCGCCGCGATTCGATGTGTAAAGGAAATCGGCCGCGTATGTTCCCGACTTTGCCACATCTACCGTAACGTTGAACCACTCTCCGGGTTCGGTCCAGCCAACGTAGAGCAGGTCTACCGGAGGCACAATCTTGTCGAAGGGGTTGTCGTCAATCGGATCTGGCTTCCGCTGAAACTTCGTGTATGAAGTATCCACTCCCTCATGGATCCGAAATTCATTGAGATAGGTCCCATCGGACGGATTCAACTCTCCGCTACCGTGATTCTTTGGATCGATGTCGTGATACGCAACTCCTTCGCCGCCCAAGTCATAATAAGCGCACAAGACCTTTCCCGGTATTTTTTGTGGACCGCCACTATAACGGGTGTCGTGATAAGGCAAGCCTTTATATTGGCTCAAGAATGATTGGGAAAACGCAATTGTCGGTGACATCAATGCGGCCACGAAGCAAAAGGAAAACACTCGACGACTCATTCTTCATCTCTCCTGAGCACCGATCGGTACCATGAATAACAATCGGATGCTCTCAACAGACGTGAAACTAACTGTACAACGCGACCAGAAGGAGAAGTAACAAAGACGAAAGATTGACTGGTTCGCAAGAGGAAAATATACTCGCGTGATCGATCAGTTCCCAAGGAAATCGGTATTCTATTTCGGATGACTTGGAGCGATGGACATGAAAACGAATGACACACCGCAGGATGACAGTAATCAGAACCGCCGGGAGTTCCTTAAGACAGGGGCAGCATCGATAGCAGTTGGTCTGTCTGCAGGAGTAATCGCGCCGTCCGCGTCAGGCGGGGTGATATCAACGAAAAACAGTCAAGCTGCGGCAAAAGCCATCCAGGATACGATGCCGACGCGTAACCTCGGCAAAACAGGATTTCGGGTCGGAATTTTTGGCCTCGGCGGCCAAGGAGCGCTGGAGAAGGCCAGTAACGAAAGCTTGGCCCTGCAGATGATCCAACGCGGGCTCGAGTTAGGAGTGAATTATTTCGATACTTCCGCCATTTACGGCGGACCTGACAGGTGGAGTGAACAATATCTGGGTAAGGGGCTTAAGGGCTACCGTGATCAGGTTTTTATCGCCACCAAGACTAAAGAGCGAACCCGCGATGCCGCGCTTAAAAACCTCGACGTGTCTCTCAAGCTGCTGGATACCGATCACATTGACACATGGCAACTGCATGATGTTGGAATTCAGGAAGACATTGACCAGATTTTTGGCAAAGGCGGTGCGATAGAAGCCTTGGTTCAAGCGCGCGATCAGAAAATAGTGCGCCATTTGGGCGTCACCGGCCGCTTCCGTCCCGAAGCGCTCATGGAATGCATACGCCGCTTTCCCTTTGACACCGTCCTGATGGGCGTCAACGCGGCCGACAAATACTATTACAGTTTTGAAAAGGATCTCCTTCCGCTGGCCGTCGAGAAACAGATGGGGATTATCGGGATGAAGGTGATGGCACGCGGCCGCATTCTTTCCACTTGGACGCCGCCTCCTGTGGAACAACAAAAGCGTTCATGGGAAGGCCGAGGCGCAATCGCCACCACTCCGGGTACGCTGACGAAGCGGGAAACCTTCTACTACAATCTCTCGTTACCCATCAGCACGGCAATCATCGGATGTGACTCAGTCGAGCAGGTCGAGGAATGCGTGGAACTCGCCCGTTCCTTTACCCCGTTAAGTCAGGCCCAGATGGCTGCCTTGGAAGCAAAAGTAGAACCTGTTGCCAAGCAGTCCCTATTTTTCCGGCTCATGCCCCGCTGAGGATTGCCTGACTAACAGACGACCTTTACACGTACTCAATCAGGATGCGGCGCGTGAATGCCGATCCGATCGGGAGCCAAAACTCCTTCGTTTCTCTGCGAACGCCAAGGCAGTCCGAAGGGACGCGGGACTCTATTTCATAAGAGTTGCCGCCATTAAGGTGAGTACCTGCAAGTCGCCTCGTCAGAATCGATCGCAGTCACCTCCCGGCTTACGGGCAACCCTTCCAATCCTGTAAGGGAAGAGTTGCCGACAATTCGACCGGGGACGTTAACCTCAGATTGGCCGTTGGCGAATTAAACATCCAGAATCATGCACCGACCGCGAAGGCGCTCGCATCGAATCGCGCTAGGAGGAAGTTATGCAAGCTGCAGTCGTTCCCGCTGTGAGCAGTTCCTGGCAGGTCAAAGACGTTCCGCAACCTCAGCCTGGACCGAACCAAGTGCTCGTGAAGATGCATGCAAGCGGCATCTGCTACACCGATGTGCATCAAACGCTCGGACACTTGCCCGGACCGTTCCCTCGAATCCTCGGTCACGAGCCGGTCGGCGAGATTGTTGCCGTCGCCCCCGACGTCACCACGCGAAAGGTGGGCGACCGCGTGGGTACCGCCTGGATTCAATCCACGTGCTGCCGCTGCGAATGGTGCCAGCGTGGCCGCAGAATGTTCTGTCCCTATCTGAAGGGCACAGGAATTGAAGCACAGGGCGGACACGCCGAGTACATGCTGATGAATGCCGACGCAACCTATTTAATCCCCGACAAGGTTTCTTATGAGCAGGCAGCACCCATCTTTTGCGCAGGTTACACAGTCTATGGTGGGCTGCGCTGGGCTGATCCTCAGCCACATGAGCGCGTGGCCGTGCTCGGGATCGGCGGCCTTGGGCACTTGGCCGTGCAATACGCGAAGGCCGCCGGCTTCGAGACTATCGCGGTTTCGCATTCCACCGATAAAGACAAAATGATCCGGGATCTCGGCGCCGATGAAGTTGTCCGTGACGGAAAGAGCCTCGCCGCTGCGGGGGGCGCAGATGTCATCCTCAGTACCTCAAATTCGACCAAGGCGATGGTGGACAGCATACAGGGATTGCGGCCTGACGGCCGGCTCGTCACTATGGGTGCCGACGCGGAGCCAATTTCGATCTCGCTGATAGATCTCATCTCGAAGCGCATTCGAATAATTGGCAGTCAGCAAAACGGCCCGGAATATCTTTACGAGGCCCTTGATTTCGTAGCGCAAGGGAAGGTTAAAACGATTGTCGAGACGTACCCGTTGGCCGAGGCACCGAAGGCCTACGATCGCGTAGCGCAGGGCAAGGCCCGATTCCGCGCTGTCCTGACAATGTAATCGCCGATCCGAACGGCCTGTTTTGGGCGGATCAGGGCAAACAGCGTGACTCCCTTTGCTTGCAGAATATTCTTGAGCCTTTCCACGGTTTCGCCGACCGAGTGATGGCTCGGTTTATCGATGATTCCTTCAGTGGCGGTTGGGGGCGTCATGGAAATCTCCTCGTTCGTTTGGGTATGGGTGGCGCATCATCGTTGCATGAGTCGGGCGGCGCGAATCAGACCAACTCTCAGGCTTAGAACGGTGCCTGCGAGAAAGAGCGCCCCAATGTACGCGAGATTCACCAAGCCATTGGGCCGCGTCGCCACCGGGGAAGCTACAGACAGAAAGAAGGCGGCGGGAATTGGAATTGCCGCGATCGGTGCTCCGGTGCGGGCGACCATTTCCAAAAAGGGGAAAGCACCGCGTCATCAGCATAGCAGAGCATGACCAGCGACAGGACGAGATACACGCCGGCGTGTGCGTGTCCGGCGCGCCACAGATGCCGCAAGGGATTGTCGGCGTAACCTGGCAAATTTCTGGTCAGCGCGCTCAGCAAAGTCCAGCCTCCGTACAGCAGGCCCCTCGGCTTTAGACAATCTTCTTCCGCTCTGTCAGTGATACCGGCTGACTTGTTACGCCTTCACTGGGCCTGGGATCGAAGACTTGCGCCGCCTCTTCAGGATCTCCCGTGTCGAGAGAATGCTGCTGCGCCCGCGAGTTCAGTTCTTCCAGCCGTTGCCGGATGTCGGGCCCCCACGTTGCAGGGGTGTTGCACTGTGCACAATCCGGACGATGGATTCTCAGGAGGGACTCAAGGTAGCATCTTAACTTCACGACCCCACCTCGCAGGGAATGCAGGTAATTCGCCCAACGGGTGTAGCATCTCGAACTGGCGCGAACTCCGCTTGTGAAATGTGCACCGCATTATGCCACACGACGTGGTGTCCTTCAATCCTGCCGACCCGACATTGTCGGTAGCACATGATATGTCCGGTTGAGATAGCAAGTGATATGTCCGCTTTGCGGGCGGTGAGGATAGGAGACCATGCGGAGCATGGAAGCTTATCCGAGGGCCGCGATGGAGCGGGCGATGAAAGTACAAGATGTGATGTTGCAGGCGATGGCGAAAAAGATCACCTGGTGGCAGGCGGCGGAGATTCTGGGCATCAGCGACCGGCACATGCGGCGGTGGCGGGAGCGCTACGTCGAACAGGGCTACAACGGATTGCTGGACCGGCGGCGGGGCAAGCCCTCGCGTCGGCGGGTGCCGGTGGCGACGGTGGAAAAGGTGTTCGCCCTGTACCGGGACAAGTATTTTGATCTGAACGTGCAACACTTTCACGAGAAGTTGCAAGCCGAGCATGGGATCAAACTGAGTTACACCTGGGTCAAGCAGGCGCTGCAGGGAGCGGGCCTGGTGGCGCGCGGACGCAAGCGCGGGGCGCATCGCAAGCGGCGGGAGCGGCTGCAGTTGCCGGGGATGCTGTTGCATATCGACGGCAGCCGCCACCAGTGGTTTCAGGACGAACGCTGGTACGACCTGATCGTGATTCTGGACGACGCCACGAGCGAGATTTACTACGCGCAGCTGGTGGAGGAGGAATCGACGGTGACAGTGATGGCGGGATTGAAAGAAGTGATCGAGCGCAAAGGCTTGTTCTGCGCGCTGTACAGCGATCGGGGGAGCCATTTCTGGTTGACGCCGAAGGTGGGCGGCAAGGTGGACTCCCATCGCCGCACGCAAGTAGGGCGGGCGTTGCACGAGTTGGGAGTGCAGATGATCCCGGCCTATTCGCCGGAAGCGCGTGGGCGCAGTGAGCGCAACTTCTCGACCTGGCAGGGCCGCTTGCCGCAGGAGTTGCGGCTGCGCCAGCTTCGCACGCTGGAGGCGGCGAACCGGTTTCTGCGGCAAGACTATATCGCCGAGTTTAACCGCCGTTTTCAGGTCGCGCCCAGGCAGCAGGGCCATGCTTTTGTGCCCTGCCGGAGTCGTGACCTGGAACGGATTTTCTCGCTGCAGTTTGAACGCAGTGTGAACCGCGACAATACGGTGAGCTTTCAGAATCTGAGCTTGCAGATCGAACGGGTGCGCTGGCGGGCGACCTTGGCGGGTTGCCAGGTGGTGGTGCACCAACACCTGAATGGAACCTTGAGTCTCACCCACGGACCGCACTGCCTGGGTCGCTATGACAGCGGCGGAATGCCCCTGCCGGCCAAAGCTTCTACAGAGACGAGCAGGGGAAGGGGAACTGCCCCCTTCCCCTGCAACCCCATCCCCCAAATCAACCCAACCCAAACGGCGAGGGTACAACTTTGAAACCGGACATTTCACTTGCTACAAAAAGCGGACATTTTAACTTGCTACCGACATCCTGCCGACCCGACTTCCGCGGTGGTTCCATTTAAGAAGACTTAACCACGAGGGCCACGATGAAAGAATGGCTGACTCCGTGTCGTGTCGTCACACGGGTGCGACCTTTTGCGAAGCCACTGATGGACACTCACTGTCGTGCGCAGTCCGGAGTCGCGTTTGAGGCGGGATAACCGAGAAAAGACTACAAGTTCGTGCCGAAGGCCAGCAGTCGGCCATCGCGATCCTTCACCACAAACTCACGCGAATGCCATGGCATGTTGGCAAGTCCCCGCGTGAATTCCACGCCGCGCGATGCATACTCGGCGTAAAGCGCGTCCGCATCTTCGATGAATATGTAGGCGTCGAGCAGTTCGTCCGAATACTTGTTGGGATTGGTGGTGGGGGGTTCGGCACAGCGGAAGTGAATCGCCTGCTGGTCGCGCGCAACGATGGCGTAAACCGGCGGGTCGTGCCACGTACCCACGCACTTGAAGCCAAGCTTAGCCTCGTAATAAGCAAGGGTGCCAGGGATGTCCAGGGTGAAGAACTGCGGCGCGATCCGACGAATCATGGGGCAAGTCTACTATAGAAGATGCTGGGTGGTGCCGACTGCGGGTCACCGGCTGTTTTCTCGTCCGACTCCCGAGAACGGCGTTCTGGTAACTCGTAAAATCTCGGGACGGATCGCCGGCAAACTGCAGGGAATCTTCAGCGTCTGGTTTTGTCCGTAACCGAGAAAATCGATAAACGCTAGACGACTTTGCGCGATGTGTCGTTCTTTTCCGTGTCGCCCCGGAAATCATAGAAGACACGAATGAGGTTGCCATCAAGATCGGCGGCCATAAACTCTCGCAGCTTCCGCGGTTTGTCCTCGGGTTCGGAAACGATCTTCGCGTGCGCGGCCTTCCACTGTGCGAAGAGTTAGTCTACCTCAGCCTTGCTATTGAGATTGAGCCAGAAAAGGATAGGCCATATCGTGCCGTAGGACTCTCGGAAGGATTGGTTGGTGATAAACAGTCTGCAATTCCCCCTTGAGATGGCCTTGGTCGTCGCCCAATCGAAGGTAAAGCCGAGCGTGTTGACATAGTAGGTAGCGGCTTTGCCGACGTTGGACGCGGGATCTCCGGGACAGGAGCGGGGAACGTCATGCGGCGAATCGTACCACGAGCACGCGACTTGGACACCCAGGAATATGAGGGGTTGAGTTCTAGCAATAAGTTCCGTCGATCGTTCGCGATCACGTGATCGAGACTCCGGCGATGTGATTTTTATATAATCACGCGCGTCTTCCAGGCCCGCGAACGCTGGCACGGAACCAATCGGATGGCGACCATTGAGTCGCACGCCCGGTCAGGTTCAATCCGTGGAAGCCAAGCGTGGAACCATATCGAAAGTTTTGAACGGAAACGCAGGGAACGCACATGGATTTCGCATTCAGCAAGAAAGTCGAAGACCTGCAACTCCGCTTGTGGGCCTTCATGGACGAATACATCCACCCGAACGAACAGCGCTACCACGATGAGATAGAGCGGAACCGATGGTCGCCGACGGCTGTGATGGAAGAACTCAAGGGGAAGGCTCGCGCGGCGGGTCTTTGGAACCTTTTTTTGTCCGATGACGAGCACGGAGCCGGTCTCACCAATCTCGAATACGCACCTTTATGCGAGATCATGGGCCGCAGCATGATAGCTCCTGAAGTATTCAACTGCTCGGCACCTGACACTGGAAACATGGAGGTGCTCGCGCGTTATGGCACGGCGGAGCAGAAAGAGCGCTGGTTGAAGCCCTTGCTCGCCGGTGAAATCCGCTCGTGCTTTGCCATGACCGAACCTGCGGTAGCTTCGTCGGATGCGACCAACATACAGGCGAGCATCGTTCGGGAGGGCAACGAGTATGTCCTTAACGGGCGTAAGTGGTGGACTTCAGGGGCGGGCGACCCGCGCTGCGAGCTCGCAATCTTCATGGGTAAAACGAACCCCTCGGCCCCGCGCTATCAACAACAGTCGATGGTTTTGGTGCCCATGTCTGCTCCGGGAGTTAAGATCGAGCGATTGCTGACTGTGTTCGGGTACGATCATGCGCCCCATGGCCATGGCGAAGTCGTGTTCGAGAATGTCCGTGTGCCGCTCTCGAATATGTTGCTGGGCGAAGGGCGGGGCTTTGAGATCGCACAGGGGCGGCTGGGACCTGGGCGCATTCATCACTGCATGCGGTGCATCGGCGTGGCCGAACGCGCGCTCGAAATCATGTGCAAACGTGTGCAATCGCGTGTGGCCTTCGGAAAGCCGCTGGCCGAACAGGGAGTCCTGCGCGCCCACATCGCTACGTCGCGGATGGAGATCGAGCAGGCTCGTCTTTTGACTCTGAAGGCTGCCTACATGATGGACACAGCCGGCAACAAAGCCGCGCAGGCCGAGATCGCCATGATTAAAGTCGTTGCGCCCAATGTTGTGTTACGAGTGCTGGACAGGAGTATTCAAGCGCACGGCGGCGCTGGCGTTTCGCAAGACACTTTTCTCGCCAGCGCCTGGGCCAATGTTCGCACACTGCGACTGGCCGACGGTCCGGATGAAGTGCACACGGAAGCGGTTGCCAAGCTGGAACTCGGAAAGCGGAGTAAGCCGCAAACGCCACCACACTGATCCGCTTGGCCTGAAGGAGAATTTCATGCCGCCACTGATGGTGGAAAACCTGCATTCGCTCGCGCGTTTCCTGAATCGCGAAATCGAAACAACGGAATGGTTCGTTGTCACTCAGCAGCTAATTCAGCGGTTTGCAGAAACCACGGAGGACCGGCAGTGGATTCACGTCAATCCCGAACGTGCACAGCGGGATTCCCCCTACGGCACCACGATTGCCCACGGCTTTTTGACGCTTGCGCTGCTGAGTCACTTTCTACGGCAGGCAATGCACATCGCAAACGGCGTGCGGATGAGCGTCAACTACGGGCTGAATCGAGTCCGCTTTCCGTCTCCCGTTCCTGCGGGCTCCAGGATCCGGGCCCGTTTCACGCTGCAATCGCTCAATAACATTGCCGACGGCGTGGAAGCAACGTTTTCGGTCGTCATCGACCGTGAGAATTCAGAAAAGCCCTGCTGTAGCGGAGTGGGTGATCCGCTACTATGTTTAATCCGTAGCCTGGTGAACGTCGATCCGCACAGCGATCAAAGCGAACTCTGCTCGACCGATCGCAGGGCCGCACCCAGCGCAACCTTGACGACCTCCGGCAGAGAGGCGAAGCGAGCGTCTTTGGTCAATCCGTGATAATAGCGGTAATAAATCTGCTGAATGATGACCGCCACCTTAAACAGAGCGAGAACGCGGTAGAACACCATGTTGCTGACATCCTGTCCGGTGATCTGAGCGTAGCGGTGGACAAGTTCTGCTCGGGTCAAAGTGCCAGGCAATGTTGTGGGCCCCCAGCGGATGCGCTGCAGTTCTTCGGGGTCTCGTGGGTCGACCCAGTATGCCAAGGCGGTACCGAGGTCGGTGAGCGGGTCGCCAATGGTGCACATTTCCCAATCGAGCACGCCTACGATCCTGGTGATATCGGTTGGATCAAGCACGATATTGTCGTACTTGTAATCATTGTGAATCAACGCGGAGGAGGTTTCGCGAGGTCTGCGCTGGTTCAGCCAGGCAGAAATTCTCTCCACTTCTGGCAAGTCATGGGTACGGGAAGCGTGGTAGCGCTCGATCCAGCCCCCGACTTGACGATCCAAATAGCCTTCTGGCCTTCCCAGGTCCGCCATGCTGATGGCTGCATAGTCCAGGCCGTGGAGTCGGGCGAGATTGTCGACAAACGCCTCGCTCAACTGGCGGGCCGTTTCGGCGGTAATCCCTAGTCGTTCAGGCGGATCTCTACGCAGGATGATTCCTTGTACCCGCTCCATCAGATAGAAGGGCGAACCGAGCACCGACGGATCTTCGCAATACAGGAGCGCCTTCGGAGCTTGCGGGTAAACCTGGTGCAGTTTCGAGAGCACGCGGTACTCCCGACTCATATCATGCGCGGTTTTGACCTTGCTGCCGAATGGAGGGCGACGCAGTACCATCTGGCGATCGCCCAGACCTACCAGATAAGTCAAGTTGGAATGGCCGCTGGGGAATTGTGCGACGCTAAGAGCGCCTGTGGCGTCGGGAAAATGGCTGCGCAAGAATGGTTCGAGCGCCGCCAGGTCGAGATCTTCGCCTGCTCGTACCGCGGTTGGATGGTCTCGAAGGTCGGGCATGTCGGACTCGCGGATTTCCTTCAACTGCGCCTTACTTGCGTGTCGCCACGAACGCTATCTGTAAGTCAGCAACGAGACGTCGTCCAGATGCGGAAAGGCATTAAACGTATTCAGACTGAAGCGATCACCGGTGTTGGAAAACAGGAACTCGCTGAAGGAACTATTCCGGACAATCCAGGTCGTTCGAAGCGTGTCTTGAGATGATAGGTGCAAAGCGCGCCGCATGGCCACCCCGATGAGTCCGGCCGAACAGAAAACCGCTAGTTGTTGGCCGCGACCACTCGTAGAGATACATTGCGATAGACCGCGGTCGGCCCGGGCGCAGAATTCCGCCCACGACTCCACGGCTGGCAACACGACATCTCCGTCGACCCACTTGGTAATCAGCATCTCGAATACCTTCTCGAAATTCTCCACCCGGTCAGAACCGCTCGAGTTCTGAAACGCCCGATGCAGTTTGCGAACCCCGCTGTCGCTCTCGATTAGCCGAGGGAGCCCTTGCTTCAGCACTGCTTCGGCCTGGTATTCGTCGAACTCTGGGATCTCCACCGGTTCGGGAAAAGGGATGCCGGCATCGCGATAGACGGCGGCCATAATCTTTGCAGTCTGCTTGTGCCTGACACGTGGCCCCGAGTAGACGCCATCGAAAAGTATTTTCTGTCGCGCCCAGTATTGCCCCAATCGGCGGGCTTGCTTTTCCCCGATCGCGGAAAGCTTGTCGTAATTCTGCTCGAGAAAGGACGCTTGTGCATGCCGAATTAGAAGCAGGCGGCCCATGCGTCACCGAAGGGTTTCCTGACCTGCGTACCCGACATTCATTTTCACGCGGCCGTCACACCCTGGCTCTGGTGGAATTCGGCGAAGGTGTTGCCCTCCTGAGCTAGTCGATTCAGTAGAGAAGCCGGTTCCCAGAGTTGGCCATGCTGCCGCTGGAATTCCGAAATGCGGTCGCGGACATTGTTCAAGCCTACAGTATCGGCGTACCACATCGGTCCCCCGCGATAAGCGGGAAATCCATATCCGTTCAGGTAAATGATGTCGATGTCGACAGCTCGCAGAGCAATGCCCTCTTCGAGGATGCGCGCGCCCTCATTCACGAGGGCCAGGATGCAGCGGTCCACGATCTCTTCAGGAGAGATCTGGCGCTGCGGAATGCCGGCTTCGGCAGCCCACTTGCGCACCAAGTCGGCAACTTCGGGATCGGGAATCGCGCGCCGGTTCTCGTCGTACTTGTACCAGCCGGCGCGGGTCTTCTGTCCATAACGTCCCATTTCGCACAAGCGGTCTTCGGCAAACGGCTGCCGCACGCCGAGTTTTTCCAGATGCCGATATTCTTTGCGGATGCGCCACCCTACGTCCAGCCCGGCCAGATCACCGGTAGCCAGCGGGCCCATTGCCATGCCGAAGTCGTAAAGGGCCTGGTCAACCGCTTCGATGCTTGCGCCCTCTTCCACCAGGAACTGTGCTTCGCGACGGTAGGGAGCGAACATGCGGTTTCCTACAAACCCGCGGCAGTTGCCCACCAGAACACCGACCTTGCCGAGTTTCTTGGCAAGCTGCATGCAGGTTGCGATGACCTCTTTCCCGGTGGCTTTGCCCCGCACAATTTCAAGCAGGCGCATCACGTTCGCCGGGCTGAAGAAGTGCGTACCGATCACAGCTTCGGGTCGCGCTGTGGCTGAGGCTATTTCGTCGATGCTGAGGGTTGAAGTATTACTCGCCAGAATTGCGTCCGGGCGGCACACGCGATCCAGCAGGCTGAAAATCTCTTTCTTGAGTTGCATGCCTTCAAACACAGCCTCGACCACCATATCCATGCGGCCGAAATCGTCGTAGTCGAGCGCCGGCTGAATCAGTTGCAGGCGCTCCTCCACAAATTGCTGTGTAAAGCGGCCACGTTTGACTGAACTTGAGTAGTTCTTCCGAATGACATCCATCCCACGGTCGAGAGAGGGCTGGTCGGCGTCCTTGAGCAGGACGGGGATACTGGCATTGGCGAACACCATGGCGATTCCGCCGCCCATCGTTCCTGCGCCCACCACCGCCACCGTGTTCACCGGGAGAATGGGGGTCTCCTTCGGGATGTCGGGGACCTTGGCCACTTCGCGCTCGCCAAAGAAAATATGCATGAGCGCTTTGGACTGGTCGGAGAACAGACAGGCGTTGAATAGCTTCTTCTCGACCTCACAACCTTCGTCGAAGGGCAGCCGGGTGGCGGCTTCAACCGCGTCGATGGCGGCCAGCGGGGCGATCATGCCGCGCTGCTTCTGGCGCGCAATTCCACGAGCAGCGGTGAAGATGGCCGAACTCTGTTCCGGGACGTTGACCTTTTCGTTGCGCTCGCGAGTCTTGGGCGCCGGCTTTTCCAGAACCGTGCGGACGAAGGCGAGGGCACCAGTCAGCAGATCGCCCGCGATCAGCCGATCGAGGATGCCAAGCTCCAATGCTTCCTGCGCGGAAACGGGATTGCCTTGGGCACACATCTCGACCGCCTTGGCAACGCCCGCCAAACGAGGCAGCCGTTGCGTCCCGCCCGCGCCCGGAATAATGCCGAGCTTCACTTCAGGCTGGCCAACCTGCGCACCCGGAGCTCCCACGCGGTAGTGGCCGGACATTGCCAGCTCCAGACCTCCGCCAAACGCCATACCGTGAATGGCCATAACCACCGGCTTTGGACAATCTTCGATCTGCCGCAACAGAGGCAGCAGGCCGGCTCCGCGCTCCTTCTTCCCCGAAGTTATCTTGCCAAACTCCTTGATATCCGCGCCGGCGACAAATGTGCGACCGGCACCGATGAACACTGCAGCCTTTAGACTTTCGTCCTGGATGATTTCCTTGATAGCTTGCGAAATTCCTTCGGGCACGCCAGGACCTATAGCGTTCACCGGGGGATTGTTGATTGTGATGATCGCGATGTCTTTCTCTTTCGTGAGTTGAACTAGATCGCCCATGGCAAGGACACTCTTCTATGAAGTATGCGGTTCTACACCCGACTTCGGATGAACCCGGACGCTTCCGTTCAAAAGTTCACTTCCGCCGTGCAAATTCGGGCGAAACGATCGTTTGATCGGCCCAGTACTTGTTGCGCAAATTCTTCTTCAGGATTTTTCCGGTTGCGGTTTTTGGCAGAGCCTCCACGAATTCGATGGAACGCGGACACTTGAAATGGGTCAGGCGGACGCGGCAGAATTCGAGCAATTCCGATTCGCTCAGTTCGGATCCTGGTTTCACGACCACCAACCCTTTGGGCACCTCGCCCCATTTTTCATCAGGGACGGGAATGACGGCAGCCTCGTAGACGCTGGGATGTGCCGCGAGAGCTTTTTCCACCTCGAGCGAGGAAATGTTTTCGCCGCCACTTACGATGATGTCTTTCCGGCGATCTACAATCAGGATGTAGCCGTCCTCGTTCATGACAGCCATGTCTCCGGTGTGAAACCATCCTCCGCGCAGAGCCTCGGCGCTGGCTTCGGGCTGTTTCCAGTAGCCTGCCATGACGCCATCACTGCGAGCGATGACCTCACCCATGGTTTTGCCATCGCGAGGTACATCGTTATCTTCGAGGTCCACGACACGAAGCTCGACGCCGGGAATGGCAAATCCGGTCATGGCCTGCGACACAAAACGCTGGTCCCCTTCCGGTTGCAATCCTGGCTTGAGCGGGGAAGTGGACAGTACGGGCGCAGTTTCCGTCAGGCCATAGCCAGAGAAGCAGGTGCAGCCGAGTTTTTCCTCGACTTCGCGAACCAGCGTTGGAGGGGACGCGGCGCCACCAATGGAAATCCATTCCAGGCTGCTCAGGTCGTATTTTGGCCGCTCGGGGCAGTTGACCAGAGCAAGGGCCATGATGGGCACAAGGCTTAAGGAGCGCACTCTCTCCTGTTCGATCAGACGGAAGACCTCGTTGGGAACGAAGCGCGAAATCATGACGTGACGGGCGCCCGCAAAGGTAACGGAGTGGGCTGCGCCCCAACCATTCGCGTGGAACAACGGAATGGTGTGCAATTCCACGCTATCGACGTTTGTATTAAACCGGAGAGACACAGACAAGGCATGAAGATAAATATTCCGGTGAGTCAGCATCACTCCTTTGGGATTGGCGCTGGTGCCGCTGGTGTAGAAGAGTTCGGCCAGAGAATCTTCGTCGCATTCCATGATGTCGGAGCGGTGGGGTGTGGCGTCTGCCAAACTATCCTCGTAATTCTTCGCCGAAAGCCAGCGCGCCTCGGGCGGGGCATCCAGCAAGAAAAAAGTTTGGATGTTGGGAATGCTCTCGCGAAAAGAATTGACGACTTCCAGGAACTCTCTCTGCAGGAAAAGTACTTTCGCGCCCGCATCGTTCAGAATGTAGGCCAATTCCAGGGGTGCGAGCCGGAAGTTCAGGGGTAACAAAACCGCTCCGGCCTCTAAGACGCCGTAGTACGCTTCCAGGAGTCGATGACAGTTGAGGCTGAGAAACGCGATCCGGTCGCCGGGTTGCACATCTGCTTCCCGTAGAACGCCGGCCAGACGACTCGCCCGTTCCGCAAATTGCGCGTAAGTGAACCGCTGGTCTCCACAGACGATCGCTGTCTTGCCCGGGTACTGCTGCTCGGCGTAACGCAAAAAGCGGATGGGGGTGAGAGGGATATTCATGATGGAGCCAGCACTACCAGGCCGACTGACCTCTATCCACCACCAAAACGTGGCCGGTGATGTAATCGGAAGGGTCGGAAGCCAGAAAGACAGCAGCTCCTTTCAAGTCATGTTCATTGCCAAAACGGCGGAAAGGAATCTGGGAGGACTCGTGCGTCGTGTCGGCGACCTCCTTCAACACGAGACTTTCTCCGCCTCGCTGACATCGCTGTAAGCTGCTAGAAAATCCATGATCGCACGATGAGCAACCTTCGGTTGATCGCTTAAGAAGAGATGGCTGGCGCGCGGAATCATGACCAGCTTCGCGCCCGGGATTCGCTCTGCAATCAAGTTGGCGTTTGCCGGCGGAATCAACCGGTCAGACTCGCCATGGATCACGAGTACAGGAGCGACGATCTGGTTGATCCGGCTGTAGGCCTCCCATCCGAGGATTCCCTGCAACTGTGCCGCGTATCCCGCTGGGCTTGGAAACCATGGCCTGCGAATCGCCAGGTCTTCGTCAATCCGTTCACGCGGAGTCGCCGGATCATAGATGAACGGCACGGCGGCTTCGGCAGCTTGCTCCGGGCTCATCTTCTCCCGCCTGATCAGCATCTGGATCGCTTCCGGTTCGGCGCGCACGGCCGTGGGCCCGCCTGCCGCAGTGCAGCCTAGAATCAGCGACCGCACTTGCGCCGGATATTGCAGCGCGAGCTCCTGCGCAATCATGCCACCCATTGAGACGCCGAAGACGTGCGCGCTTTCGACGCCGGCGGCATCCAGAACTGCCGCAGCATCGGACGCCATCAACGCGATCGGATATGGTCCCTGCGGCACATCGCTGCGTCCTATGCCACGGTTGTCGAGGGCCAGTGTCCGGTACCGCGATGCCAAGAGGGGCCGCGTCCGGTACCACATTTGGGATGGGTAGGCCAGTCCCATGATGAGCAAAACCGGCTCACCCCGGCCTTGTTCATCCCAATAAATCTTGGCTCCCTGATGCTCGACGAACGCCATTGAGTGCTCCCAGTGAGTGCTCCCGATCAAAACGACACGCGCACGCCGAGTTGGACCTGGCGCTTGGGTAAAGCGGACGTGAAAGTCAGCGGCGTACTGGGCGTGGCCGTCCCGCCACTCGCAAGGGCTGTGCCCGGTCGAACTCCACTCACGTTGAAAGTCGTGAACCCGGGGGTAAGGCCGAAAAGAGGGCTCACCTCGTTGTTTACGCTGGCAAAATTTGTTCGATTCGCGAGGTTGAATCCTTCCGCCGTGAACAGCAGGTCAGCCCTCTCGCCCAGTTTGTGCCGCCAGCTCAAGCGCATGTCGAAGTCGACGTAATTAGGTCCAAGACCCGTGTCTCGCGGAGCTCCGATGGGGCGCTCATTGGTGGTGTGATTGTCGCCGTTCACCTCTCCACCAGCAAGCAAGTTGAAAGGATGCCCACTGTGGTACGAGAAAATCGGAGCCAGCTGAAAGCCCGACAAGATGCTCTGTTTCAGTGGGCTTTCGAACACTCCTGCGATCACCACCTTGTGCCGCTCGTCGAACTCGGAAAGAGCACGATCTAAATTGAGGTTCGTCGGATCCTGCGGCCCATAGTCGGAGTTGAAGTCCGTGGACGTGTCAAAGCCTTTGCTAAAGGTGTAGTTCCCGAACAATGTGAAGTGATCGCTGAAGCGCTTCTTGACTTCTACGATGCCACCCTCATAAACCGCGTATGCCTCCGAGCTGTATTGGTTGTTCTGTACCACCAGCGGATTCACAAAGCATGCGGGGTTTGTATCACAGGGATACACTCCTCCTGGGAACTCCGTGCCTCCCAACGGATCGGCCCCCCCGGCCGTTGTATTCCAGTTCCGATAGGAAACGCTTTGGCCATTGGCTAGGGTTACCGTGCTAAACGGCGCTGGCCCCAGATTGGTATCGATTGCGACCGGGAGTCTCTGCGTGTGCGAGTAGATCCCGCTGAGAGAAATTGAAAATCCTGGTCCGATCTCGCGTTCGATTCCAAATGAAGCTTGTTGCGCGATTGGCGGGCGATAACCCGGCTGATTCACGAAAACTACTTGCAGCGGACCGACGGGACCGCTATTCGTAACGTTGATGCCCAACGGCGCCACAGCTGCCGGCGTGATGCAGGCAGCATTCCCAGCGGCTGGTGTTGTGCACTGAATCAACCCCTGGCCAAAGAGCGTCTGGAAAACAGTGTTCGCGCCAGCTAAACCTAAGGCCGGAACCCCGCCGAGCGGATCTACATAGATAGAAATTTCCCGGTTGCACGGGCTGGAGCCGTTACCTGGAAAGATCGGCACCCCGGGTGGAGGGCCCACAGAAATCCCGCAGGTCGAGACTAGGTTGGCGACCTGCCCCCCTGCTGAGCCTCTGTTCCCAACCGCAGATTTATTCCCGTTCACCACCCCCAGGCTCAAGTCGACCTCGGGGATCTGGGCGTCCACAGGTCCGTAAAAGATTCCGTACCCACCCCGGATCACAGTCTTGTGATTCTTGAATGGATCCCACGCGAAGGAAACCCGCGGAGCAAAATCTTTCTTATATGTGGTTAACGGGGCGAATTGCGTATCGAGGTCGTAGCGCAGACCGTAGTTCAGAGTGAATTCAGGCGTTACCTTCCAGGAGTCCTGCCCATAGAACGCCGTCAGCGGCCGGGTGTAATACGGGTATACCGGATTTCCGAACCCCTGCTGGTAAACCTGTGGCAGCCCGAACGATGCTGATTGCAACGGGTTTATAGCCGCTCCGGGGCTGGTTACTCCACACGGATTCTGCGCCGTGGCCGCTAAGCACGGGCTGATCAAAAAACCGGGCAGCGACCCGAACACAAAGCGCCCGGGGAAAAATGTGTGCGATTCAGTGTGATTTCCGCGGAGCAGTTCATAGCCGCCGAACTTGAGAGTGTGATGGCCGCGGATCACAGTCAAATTGTCCGCGAATTCGTAGCGGCGCAGGATGGTGAGGTTGGGTATGAAAATGTTCGTTCCTAAATTATTGATGAAGCTGGGAATCTGAAGCCCCACCTCTCCCGGCTCGTTAGGAATCACGTTGAAGCTGTCATAATCCCACTGCGCCCGGGCCTCATTCTGGATCGTCGGACTGAACTGACGGTACCAGGCGGCTTGCAGATTATTGTCATAGGTGTGGATAGAACTGCCCGCGGAAAAAGCTGTCAGGGACTGCACGTCCGGTGACTGCTCTAAATCGTGCCCATACCTGTACGTCACAGAAATCTCGTTGTTCGCATCAAAGCGTTGATCCACACGGCCTGACGCCAGATATTCTCGCGTGTTATAAGGAAAGACTCCACCCTGGGTTTCAAACTGGTTTATAAGGAAGCTATTCAACGCAGCCTGGCCCGCCGTTACGAACCCACCGGGAGTTGGATTAACCGTCAAAATGCTCTGGAGAGCAAAGCCGCAAATGGCCGGCGGCTCGTTCAAACCCGGCAAGCAAGGTCCGGGCGTGGTTGAGGGGTTCGCCTCCAGCTGAGCAATAATCGCATCCTGCGCTGACGTTGGACGAAAAACATTGGTGTTGGTCAACAGAGGAACTGCGTTCTGCGCGTTCTGTCGCAAGCCTTCGAAAGCAACAAACAGAAACGTCTTGTCTTTCTTAATCGGGATGCCCAAGGTTCCGCCGAATTGCTGGCGACTTAACGTATCCTTGATCGGCGACCCCACGGAGTCCGGATTGGCAGGATTGAAGGTCTGCCCGGTCTGCAATGCCTGGCTGAACGAAAACGGATTTTGGGCGTCCATCGCATCGTTGCGGAAAAAACCATAGAGGCTGCCGTGCGCCTTGTTGGTACCGGACTTGGTCACAATGTTGATGGAAGCGCCAGTGGCCGATCCCAAGTCTGCTGCGTAGTTGCTGCGATTGATTTGGAATTCCTGCACCGCGTCCTGGCTTACGGTCAGGCGCTGCCCTCCGCTATCGCCGGAGGTCTCGCCACCGTCCACCGTGATGCTATTTCCGCGGCCATTGCTGCCGTAGAACGACAGCCCGCTTTGCGGTGTCTGCTTGACTCTAAAATCCTGGTCCCCGGCCAACCGGGTGGCATCGGAAACGCCAGGCACAAGCAATGTAAACGTAAGATAATCGCGCCGGTCAATGGGCAGGTCGGTGATGTATTGTTGCGAGATTCTATCCGCCTCGCTCCCACGTTCAGTTTCCACCACGGGCGGCTGATCCGTGACCTCAACAACCGTTGCCACCTTTGACGGTTTCAGTCTGAAATCGGAGATGACTGTCTGGCCGATGGCGACGGTGACGCCTCTTCGAATCTCAGTCGCAAACCCCGGTAGTTCTGCGCTGACGTCGTAAGTGGCCGGTGACAGCCCTGCCACTCGGTACTGACCGGTGCCATCCGCCACTACCGTGCGTTTCAGGTCGGTCTGAGTATCGACCACATTGACTGCAGCCTTAGGCAAGGCGGCGCCGGAAGAATCGGTTACCGCCCCAGTGATCTCTCCCGACGAGCCGACGCCCTGCGCATGAGCCATAGAGGTTGCTGCGCACAGGAAGCACACAAGAACGTACGCTAGTGACTTCATAGGATTCTCCTCCTGGAGACATGGGACATCGCCGACAGCAATCCTGAGCAAGCCGACGTCGGCTCACTCATCCTAGATTGTGAGAGTGAGTATCACATAATAGTCACTAACGTCAAGTTGTAAAACCAGCCGTGCGGATTCCTCAGGAAGGAGCGAGAACAACACGGCCCGAAATTTGGCCGAGGCGGAGGTGATCGAGCGCCTCATTCACTTCCGCAAGGGGGCGCGCAGCCACCTGACAGCGCACCTTGCCGGCGGCAGCCATTGCCAGAACTTCCCGCAAATCCTGGCGAGTGCCGACCGTGGAGGCTTGAATACGGATTTCCCCAGCGGCCATCAGGATCGCGGGAAAACAGATCGGATCAGCCGGCAGGCCCACTACAAGGAGAGTGCCCGTGGGCCGTAGACAATGGAACGCCGTTTCATAGGAGGCGCGTGCTGCCGACGTCACCAGCGCCACGTGAACGCCGCCTCGATTGCGTAGTTCCTTGATGACATTGTTGATAGAAGCATTGATCGTGGTAGGGGAGCCTAACGATCGGGCAAGTGCCAGCTTTTCTTCGGAGATGTCGACCGCCACTACCTCTGCTCCCAGCGCCAGCCCAAACTGCACGGCCAAGTGTCCCAGGCCACCGATACCAAAGACCGCGAGGCGCTGTCCTGGCAAAATGCCGGAGTGTTTGAGTGCACGGTAGACGGTAACGCCGGCACAGAAAAGAGGAGCAGCTTGGGCGGAAGAAAGACTGTCGGGAATCTTGAGGGCATGACTTGCCGGCGCTTTCACGAATTCGGCATAGCCGCCATCGATGGTTACTCCGGTGATCTTTTGCCGCCGGCAGAGGTTTTCATTTCCTTCGCGGCAGAACTCGCATTCGCCGCAGGTCCAATAAATCCAAGGTATTCCGACCCGATCGCCGATTTTCAGATCTTCGACCGCCTCGCCCTTTTCGACCACCACGCCGGCGACTTCGTGGCCGGGAATTAGCGGTGTCTTGACGATCTTTGCGAACTGCGGCCAGTCTCCATCGGCGATGTGAACATCGGAATGGCAAACACCGCAGGCCTCGATCCGTATCAGGATTTCACCCGCGCCGGGCTGCGGCTGGCCGACTTCTTCCATCGCGAGCGCCTTCTTGAATTCGCGCAGGACGGCAGCCTTCATGCATTACACCTCAATGCTCAAGAAAGGACGACAACAGGTGCGGCATCGGCAATCGTCAGGGCTGGACGCCACGCAAGAAAAACTCTACCGCGCTATCGACGCGTTCCCCCAGTTTATGAGGCCCGGTGAGGTCAACTGCCCATTGCCGAACCACGGTCTGATAGAGCCCCTCCATGAATTCGGAGAGATGGAGGACCGGAAAGACGCGCGTGATCTCACCGCGTCGCTGGCCCTGGGCGATGATTTCTCGCAACAGGCCGACCGCGACTCCCTCGGGTTCGCGCATCTCCGGAGAACGCACGGGATCCATTGCGCCCGACAGAACCACCGCTTGCCAGAGTGGACGGTCGGCTTCCACTTCGCGCGCCATAGCGCGATATAATCGACGCAGACGCGCCGCAGTATCAGCCTCATTCGACAGTTCCGACTTGAAATGTTCGACTATGCAGGCGAAGCCGCGTTTGCCGATATCTCGGAGAACCGCATCTTTGCTGGGAAAATACCGGAAGAACGTGGGCTGGCTGATCTCGAGAATCTTAACAATATCGTCAATGCGGGTCTTCTCGTAGCCCTGTTTGCGGAACAGTCTGACAGCGGTTTCGACAATCTGCTGGCGGAGTCGAGCCTTTTTGCGCTCGCGAAGGCCGAGCATCTGGCGGGCCGGCGCTGACTTTTTCCGGCTCCTCAAGATTCGTCGATTTTGCACGCTTCTGCGTGATATGTCAGCATTAGCAGGGGTCATAATCTCCGTCATTTCCTAAATCCACCGGGAGCCGCCACGTCGCGCCGCAGCACGGACTGTCACTCTAACATCCTGCTGGCAACCATCACAAACCGCACCCAAAACCGCTCGATGCCGATGGGAAGCCAGTCTGCGAGGTTGTACTCCACGGTTTTGAACTTGACGTTATCTACTAACAGATGATATAGACTAACACAATTTGAATGGTGAGGCGGAGAGTTTCGGTAAATTCCAACTGTGAAGGTCACCAGCTTGCACTCGCAACTTCCTTCACACCAAACCGGCCCAGGTACTACGGGGTAAACGATGACGACAGCGGCAGCAACGTCTCCTAGAATAAATGGCGGCGCGTTTCTTATCGAGGAGTTTTCGCCCAACGAGTTCTTCACCGCAGAGGATCTGAGCGAAGAACACCTTGCCATTGCCCGTACAGTCGATGAATTCTGGGCGAACGACGTCGAGCCCAATCTCGACGCCATTCGCCAGCAGAAGCCCGGCATTGCGCTCGACGTGTTACGCAAGTCAGCCGACTTGGGACTCACCGCCGTGGCAATTCCTGAAAGATTCGGCGGAATGGAAATGGATCTGGCCTCCGCAATGATCGTGGGCGAGCATATGGGACGAGATGCTTCTTACGGGTCGTGGCACTCAGCGCACACCGGCATCGGCACATTGCCCATTCTCTTCTTTGGAAACGAAGAGCAGAAACAGAGATATCTGCCTCGGCTGGCAAAGGCCGAGATCCTAGCGGCCTATGCGTTGACCGAGCCGTTGGCAGGTTCCGACGCGCTCGCCGTACGTACGCGCGCTGATCTAAGTCCGGACGGCAAACACTACGTCCTGAACGGACAGAAGATGTGGATCACCAACGGAGGTGCCGCTGATCTCTTTACTGTTTTCGCCAAGGTGGGAGGAGAACATTTCACGGCATTCCTGGTCGAGCGCAGCTTTCCCGGAGTTAGCAGCGGTGCTGAAGAACACAAGATGGGCATCAAGGGCAGCTCGACAACTGCTGTGTACTTCGACAATGTTCGAGTACCAGTCGAGAACGTGCTGGGCGAAATCGGGCGCGGCCACGTCATCGCCTTCAACATCCTGAACCTCGGACGGTTGAAGCTTGGCCCGGGCGCGGTCGGTGCCGCAAAAAATGTGCTTGCCGTCAGCCTGAAATATTCCAAAGAGCGCAAGGCGTTCGGCTCCGCAATCGCGGAATTTGGCGCCATCCAGCACAAACTGGCGGAGATGGCCATCCGCATTTATGCCGTGGAATCGATGGTGTGGCGGGTGGTGGGACTGATCGAAAATCAACTAAGGGCCGCTTCCCAGGAAAAATCCGATGCGTCTCGAACCGAACTCAATGCTGTCGAGGAGTACGCCCCGGAATGCTCAATGATTAAAGTCTGTGCCTCTGAAATGCTGGACTATGTGGTGGATGAAGGAGTGCAGATCCACGGCGGCTATGGCTACCATCAGGATTATCTGGTTGAACGCGCCTATCGCGACTCGCGCATCAACCGTATCTTTGAGGGCACCAACGAGATCAACCGCCTGCTTATACCGGGGATGTTGCTGAAACGTGCGGCCCGCGGCCAACTCGCCCTGCTCCCGGCTGTTCAATCAGTCTTGAGCGGGAACTTTGCCAAGACATCCGGTTCCGGGGACGCTGACGAAGAGATGCGGCTGGTGCGCAACGCGAAACAAATTGCGCTGTTAACCATCGGGATTGCAAACCAAAAATACGGGACCGAATTGCAAAAACAGCAAGAAGTATTGATGAGCATTTCGGACATCATCATTGAAGTCTTGGCGATGGAGTCGAGCCTGCTTCGAAGTCGCAAACGCGCAGTCTCTGGAAAGGGCGGAAACGCCGCAGCTATGTGCGCCGTTTTCTTGCGTGAAGCGATGGATCAAGTCGAGGTCTCCTGCCGGAATGTCTTGGGTGCCTGCCTCGACGGCGAAGCTTTGCGACGGAGTATGTCGGTTTTGCGGAGCCTTGCCAATTACGATCCTACCGATGCAGTGGCGCTGCGCCGGAATATTGCAAATCGTCTGCTTACCAGTGAGCGCTATGTTTGCGACTGAGTTGCAGTCAGATCGGCCGGCAGATGTTTACGCCAGTCACGCAAGCTCCAGTCGAGCACGGGTTGATTGGCGGCGGGAACACAGTTCTGGATATTGCTTCCGGGCCCGTTCCCGGAATTTCTCGAAGACTGGCTCCGGAGACCTTGACCTATGGGAGAGGGGATGTCAAACTGTGCTGGGAGGAGAGAAAACAGTTCTTGCGTTCGAGATTCTTGGCGGCGGTTTTTCACGCGCAAGGAATTCAGAAGATCCCGCGAATATAGAATCGCTCCCTCGGAACAAGGGGAGGGCCGCCAGTGAAGACGGCGGCGCCCATTTCTCTTCCACCGTGCATTCGCCGTACAATAAACGTACAATAACAATCGGGGTTGTGGGGTATTTGGGCCTCTTTGTGCCGGATACAAAATGAATAGGCTACGTGTTATCAGCGTGATGAACTAGTTCAAATCCCCCTTCCGCGCCAATGCACTCATTCTGAACAATTTAGGACTTTCAGATTCTATGCTCATCATTCTTGTCACCATCGTCCACGTGATCGTTTGTCTGTTCCTGATTATCGTTGTTCTGCTGCAAAGCGGTAAGGCTGGGGACATCTCGGCGGCCTTCGGAGGACAGGGCAGCCAGGCAGCGTTTGGGCCGCGGGGCGCAGCCACCACGCTCTCCAGAGCTACGACGATTTCGGCGGTTCTGTTCATGTTGACGTCGGTGACGCTCTCCATCAACGCCATCAAGCATAGCGGACCAGGTTCCGTATTGCAGGGTGTGAAGTCGGCTCCCGCTAAGACACAACCGGCAGCGCCTGCGCCCGCCGCCCCGGCGCCGATCCCGGCAAATCCCCCGACGCAGAAGTAGGCTGAATCTCTACAACGCCGTTGCTGCAGTAATACCAACGATTGCGTAGGGGTTTTGCTGTAATTGTAATTCCCTCATCCGGGTGCTAACATCCGGTCATCGGCACTTATGGCCGGGAGGTATCTGTCATGTCGGAGAACAACAGCAGCAACAGCTTCGTATGGTTCCTGGCCGGGATGGGCTTGGGCGCGCTGGCGGGAGTTTTGTACGCGCCACGGTCGGGAAGCGAGACGCGGGACGTGCTCCGCGCTCGAGCGGAAGAGGGACGCGATTATGTGCGCACGCGCGCGCGCGAGGCTCGCGGCCAGGCTTCGGAATGGGTCGATCGCGGCCGCGAAGTCGTGAATCAGCAGAAGGATCAGTTCCGCGCTGCGTACGAGGCCGGGAGACAGGCCTATCAAGAGGCTACGACGGAGACCGCAGCACCCAAGAACCTGTAATCCTCTTGCAGCCGGCAGTGCGGCTCAGGGGAGCGCTCTATGGAAAACCTGACCATGGTGTTCATAGCCGTGACGGCTGCGGCCGTGCTTCTTCAGGCGGGCATTCTTGCGGCCTTGTATCTCGCGATGCGCAAGAGCAGCGCCCGCATGGAGGCGCTGGCTGTCGAAGTCAAAACCAAGGCTGTGCCTACGCTAGAGTCGGCGCAGGCAATGCTTACGGAACTTCGTCCCAGGCTCGCCGTGATTGCCGACAATCTGATGGAGACGACGATCTCGGTGCGCTCGCAGGTGGAACGCATGGATGCCACCGTGAGCGATGCGGTTGATCGTGTGCGGCTGCAAGTTATCCGCGCCGACGAATTGCTCAGCCGCACACTTGACCGCGTGGAAGAGACCTCCGATATGGTGCACAACACCGTGATCTCGCCCGTACGCCAATTCTCCGGCTTGATCCAGGGTGTTACGGCCGGCATTGAGTTTCTCCTCGGCGGGCGCGGCCGCAGAAACGGCGGCAGCCGCGAGTCACGGCGGCCCGTGCCGCAGGACGAGATGTTCATTTAATTTCTGATTGTTAGATTTGCTGATTGTTGATTTCGAGACCCTCAACGCCGCCGACTGCCTTAGCCAGCAACCAATAAATCAACAATCAGCAATCTACAACCAACAATTCCTGCCATGCGTTATCTCGTTCGAGCCCGCGTCAAGCCCGGCCGCGAAGACGATCTTCTTCGGGCCATCGAGAAGGAAACCCTCGGCCAGGGCTCGGTTGCCGAAGGCGAATATCTCCGCAACATGAATGAAGCTCAGCTCTGCGACGACCAGACCGTGCGCTGGGTAGAAGTCTGCTACTGTCCCACGCCGCTGCAGGAAGAGCGGCCTTACTGGGAAGAATATTTCGATCTCACGAAAGTGCAGGATGCTCATGACCGGCGCAAGTGCCATGACGAAAACGGGAGCGAGCCTTGGGCGTGTGGCGACTGCGACTGCACCGCGCGACTGGAGAAGAAGCTGAAGGCATCAGGCGCGCCTTTTCTTGATTTGTTACGAACTGGCGCTGATTCGTGCCTCGACGGCTCATCCCCGAGCGAGTCTTCCCCATCCAAACTTCCGCAAGACTTCGCGTTCATCTTAAACTCGGGGGCTGACCCGATTCCCTCTTACCATGGCAAATACCTACAAGCTGACCCTTGGCACGCTTCTGGACGCGGTACGAACCACGGTAGCGGCGGTAGCTTCCCTGCTGCTGGCTCGCCTTCTGAAGCTTCCCGAGTTTTACTGGGCGCCGATTTCCGCCATCGTGATTATTCAGTCGACCATCGATCCAAGAACCCTGGCATGGCAGCGCTTTGCAGGAACTGCGCTGGGCGCTGTGCTGGGAGGGTTGATCGCCACGTTTTTTCCCTCCAGCGCGCTGGTGTATGCGGTCGCAATTTTCTTGTGCGGAGTGCTCTGCGCTCTTCTCCGATTTCGCGGCGCTTACCGCTTCGCCGCGATTACGTTGAGCATCATTCTATTGATCGCACACACAAGTCCGGCGTGGATCGTGGCTTCGCATCGCTTTGTGGAAGTATCGGTGGGAGTCGCGGTAGCGCTGGCTCTATCCGAGGTGTGGCCCAATCGGGCGTAAGCGGATCTATGCGATCCAAGCCCCGCCGACAACGATGTCGTCGTCGTAAAATACGGCGGCCTGGCCGGGGGTGATGGCCCGCTGCGGCTGATCGAAAGTCACGAGAATCTCGTCGTTGGCAATCTTCTCGAGCACACCTGCAGCGGGCTCGTGGCGGTGGCGAATCTTCACCGAGACGCGCATGGGCTCGCCCAGGTCGTCGACGGAGATTAGATTGACGCGGCGGGCGCGCAGCCTTCGCGAGTTGAGAGCCTCACCGCCGCCGACTATCACCTGCTTCTCGGCTCGGTTGATTTGAATTACATAGAGCGGCGACCCGGTCGCCACTCCCAGGCCCTTGCGCTGGCCAACCGTGAAGTTGTGAATGCCACCGTGCTCGCCGATCACTTCCCCATTCGCAGTCACGAGTTCGCCGGCGGTATCGGGCAACGCCTCGCCGCTCTCGGCTAGATAGGCATCGATGAAACGCTTGTAGTCTCCGCCCGGGACAAAGCAGATCTCCTGCGAATCGGGCTTCTCGGCGAGCGCCAGTCCCTGGCTGCGGGCCAGTTCGCGCACCTCCGGCTTGGTCATGCCGCCCAGAGGAAAGAGCGTGCGGCTGAGTTGCTCCTGAGTAAGGCCGAAGAGGAAATAGGTCTGATCCTTGCTCCGATCGGTGGGACGCTTGAGCAGCCAGCGTCCACGGGCGTCGTCATATTCCACGCGGGCGTAGTGGCCGGTAGCGACGCAGTCGGCGCCTATCTGTTGCGCGACAACCAGCAGTTGATCAAACTTCAAATGATTGTTGCAGAGGCTGCAAGGGATGGGCGTGCGGCCCGACAGATACTCCGCGACGAACGGGCGCACGACGTCGCGCTCGAAGCGCTCTTCATGATTGACGACGTAATAAGGAATGCCGACGTGCTCGGCTACGCGCCGGGCGTCGTAGACGTCGTCGAGCGAGCAACAGCGGCCGGTTACGGCTTCCGGCATGCCCTCGTGCCCGGCCAAGCGGCGCTGGTTCCAGAGCTGCATGGTCAGGCCGATGATATTGTGTCCCTCGGCCCGCAGCATGGCCGCGACGGTGGATGAATCGACGCCGCCCGACATGGCTACCGCGATGGTCTTGGGATTCTTCATGCTAATAGTTAACCGTTTGCTTCCTGGGCAACGGCGACAACTTCCGCAAGCGCGCTACTGTCTCCGGCACCAACGCTAGCGCGATGTCGATTTCTTCCGCGGTATTTTGCTTGCCCAAACTGAAGCGGATGCTGGCTCGCGCCCGATCGGCGCGTAGCCCCATGGCCACGAGCACGTGGGATGGTTCAATCGCGCCCGACGAACATGCGGCACCCGTGGAAACCGCCAGGCCCTGGAGGTCGAGAGAAATAACCATCGACTCGCCTTCGATGTGATCGAAATAGATGTTCGTTGTATTTGGCACTCGCGTTGCCCCTTCGCCGTTCACGCGCGATTCTTCCACCTGGGCGAGAATTCCCTGCTGCAGGCGATCGCGTAACGCGGACATTTTCTTATCGTCGCCGCGCTCGAAGCCCTGCAGCGCCAGTTCTGCGGCCTTACCGAGAGCGACTATTCCTGGGACATTCTCGGTCCCGGCTCGGCGCGACCGTTCATGCCGTCCGCCATAAAACAAGGGCTGAAGCTTTGTTCCCTTGCGCACGTAGAGCGCGCCCACACCTTGTGGCGCGTGCATCTTGTGGCCGGAAATTGACAGCGCGTCACAGCCGTTGCGGTTTACATCAAGCGGAACCTTGCCCGCGCCCTGTACCGCGTCCGTATGAAAATAAACATCGGCCTCGGCCGCAATCTTTCCAATTTCCTCGACCGGCTGCAGCACTCCGGTTTCGTTGTTGGCCATCATGATCGAAATCAAAGTTGTGTTGGGCCGCAATGCCCGCCGCACATCGTCGGGGTCGACCAGTCCGCGGCCATCCACAGGGAGGCAGGTCACATCGCAGCCCGTTTCCTCCAGATGCTTGCAGGTATTCAACACGGCATGATGCTCGATGCTCGAAGTAATAACGTGATCACCCGCGCTGGTCAATCCCGCAAGCGCCAGATTGTCGCCCTCGGTTCCTCCGCTGGTGAAGACAATTTCTGACGGTCCGCAGCCCAGTAACGATGCCACCGAATCCCGCGCGCGCTCTACCGCAGCACGAGTCTCCTGCCCATGATGGTGGATCGACGACGCGTTGCCAAAGCGCTCGCCAAAGTACGGACGCATGGCTTCGAGCACTTCCGGCAGGACCGGCGTGGTGGCGTTATTGTCGAGATAAATGCGGGGCATAACCTCTACTATTCTACCTGCTTTCCTCGGGACGGCAGGCGGAATCAGGCTCGGCCAAATCTGTTTCCCTGACCGAGATCCCTTCAAGCGGCGAAAGCCACAGCTAATTTGGTTGGTTTTACGGCGCGGCTGGAAGCCGCGCCCTTTCAAAAGGAAGGCACCACATTGCATCATTCCGCAAACGCCCAAGCGATCAGCGTTTTTCCATCGCTACGTAATGGTTCGGATACTCCGGCCCAAGATATTCGGCGCGAGGGCGAATCAGACGGTTGTCATCGAGTTGCTCGATTACGTGCGCCGCCCAGCCGCTGATGCGGGAGACAGCGAACACCGGCGTAAAAAGATCTTCATCAATACCCAGCACGTGGTAGGTGGAAGCGGAGTAGAAATCCACGTTGGCGTTCAGCTTCTTTTCCCCTTTCACGAGTTGCTCGATTTTTTCAGACACTTCATACCACTGCGGCTGGCCGCTGGAACGCCCGAGATCCCGCGACATGACGCGCAGGTGCGTGGCTCGCGGATCTTCGGTGTGATACACACGATGGCCGAAGCCGGGAATTTTTTTCTTTTGCGCCAGCATGTTGCGGACATACTCGACGGGATCCGCCTTCTGCCGGTCGATCGATTCCAGGATGCGGAAAACCGCCTCATTCGCTCCGCCATGCAGGGGTCCCTTCAGCGCCCCGATCGCCGATGTGATTGCCGAGTGCATGTCCGACAAGGTCGCGGCGGTCACGCGGGCCGCAAATGTGGACGCATTCAGCTCGTGGTCCGCGTGAAGGATCAGGGCGATATCAAGCGCGCGCTCGGCCGTGGAAGAGGGCTTGGTCCCATTCAATTGCAACAGGAAATTGGCGGAGTGCGAGAGCGAGCGGTCAGCTTCGATGACCGGCTTGCCCTTGCGAATTCGGTCATAGGCGGCAACAATCATCGCGATCTGAGAAGTCAGCCGGATGGCTTTGCGAACATTAGAGTCGTGATCGTTGTTCTTCTCGTCCGCGTCGTAGAAAGCCAGCGCCGAAACCCCAGTGCGCAGCACATCCATGGGCAGCGCGGCCTTGGGCACAGTGCGCAGAAACTGGATGATCGCTGGGTTGAGGTGACGCTCTTGCGCGAGACGCTCGCGCAGATCCTTCAGCTCGCCTGGTTTCGGCAACCGCCCAAACCAAAGCAGGTAGCAAGTCTCTTCAAAACTCGAGTGGTCAGCCAGTTCGTGAATGTCGATGCCGCGATAGGCGAGAACGCCACGGTCGCCATCGATGTAACAAATGCTGGAGTTGGTAGCAACAATGCCTTCCAGGCCTTTCGGGGCAGGAGTGCTGGTGACGCTCGACATAGTTTCTCGCTTAATTAGATTGATTACCGTTGCCGGAGCCGCGCGAAGGGAGTCGCGGGGAATGCAACTTTCTTTTATACCCCAAAAGGGACGCACATTCCAGACGGCCCCTGTGACTTCGGAGCATGATGGTCGACGACCGCTGCATCGGGGGAGGCCTGGCGCCGGGCTCTGGCCCGACCGCGGCTGCGTCCTTTGCCACGATCTTCGCCCGCAGGGTATAGTAGGAGGTTCGTTCATAGCGTGCCGAGGAGCTGTAGTCGCTCCGCAAACCTGCCGGAGGAATCTTGATGAAGCGTTTGTTTTCGATTTGCCTTGCCCTGTCCTTTCTGTTCTCCACTATGGCTTCGGCCGACGAGGGCATGTGGCTCTACAACGAAGCCCCCAAAGACAAGATCAAGGCCAAGTATGGCTTCGAACTGACACAGCAGTGGCTGGATCATGTGAGGCTGTCTTCGGTGCGGTTTAACAACGGAGGCTCCGGGTCGTTTGTTTCCGCCGACGGCTTGACCTTCACCAACCACCACGTGGGCGCGGGGTGCGTGCAGCAACTTTCGAGCGAGGGCCACGACTACATCAAGACCGGGTTCTACGCCAAGACTCAGACCGAAGAGGCCAAGTGTCCAAATCTCGAACTGAACCAACTGGTCGGGATCGAAGACGTAACCGAGAAGGTAAATGCCGGAGTCAAGCCGGAAATGTCAGCCGCCGATGCGGGACAGGCACAGCGCGCTGCCATGTCAAAGATCGAGAAAGATTGCTCGACTTCGACCGGCCTGCGCTGCGATGTGGTCACTTTCTACTCTGGGCAGGTTTATAACCTGTATAAATATAAAAAGTACACCGATGTGCGCCTGGTCTTCGCGCCGGAGTTTGACGCCGCGTTCTTTGGTGGCGACCCCGACAACTTTACCTATCCCCGCTACGATCTTGATATCACTTTTTTCCGCGTCTACGAAGACGGGCGCCCCGCGCACCTCGACAACTATCTCCGCTGGTCTCGCACGAGCGTGAAGGATGACGAGTTGATCTTTGTTTCGGGCCATCCCGGCAATACCAGCCGAATGCAGACGCTGGATCAACTGGAGTTCACCCGCGACGTGAACTATCCCTCAGTGCTGGCCATGCTGAAACGGCGCATCGCCTTGTTGCAGGATTTCAGCAAGCGGTCGGAGGAGAATGCCCGCATCGCCAAAGAAGATATCTTCGGGCTGCAAAATGGGCAGAAGGCTATTACCGGATACGAAGCCGGCTTGATGGATAAGTCGATCATGGACGCCAAGGCTGCCGATGAAGCGAAGCTCCGGACCGCGTACAAAGCGGACGCGAAGAATGCCGGTACTGCCGACCCCTGGGATCAGATTGCGCAAGCCATGAAGCTGCAACACGAAATCTATTTTCAACTCAGCTATCTTGAGCGACTGCGCGGATTTGCCTCCGGCCTGCCCCAGATCGCGCGGGTGCTGGTGCGTGCAGCAGAAGAGAAACCGAAGCCGAACGGCGAACGCCTGCGTGAGTACCGGGATTCCGGTCTGCCGTCGCTGGAGCAGCAATTGTTCTCCGCCGCGCCTGTTTATAAGAGTCTCGACACCGCTCTTCTGGAGGATTCGCTGGCCGAAATGCAAGCTACGCTCGGAAAGGACAACCCTGACGTGCGCAAGGTCTTGAACGGCAAAACTCCTGCCGACGCCGCGAAAGACATGATTGCCGGCACCAAGCTGGATGATGTCGCCGTACGCAAACAACTCTACGCCGGTGGCGAGGCAGCCATCGAGGCGAGCACCGATCCCCTGATCGTCGCCATGCGTGCGATTGAGCCTGATGCACTGGCCGCCCGCAAGCAGTTTGACGATAAGATTGATTCCGTGGTGCGCTTCAACGGAACGCTAATTGCGAAAGCGCGCTTTGCCCAAAGCGGCTTCAGCCAGGCGCCGGACGCGACTTTCACGCTCCGCCTGAGTTACGGCGCGGTGAAAGGCTACAAAGAAAATGGAAAGGACATTCCTTATTTCACAGTTATGGGCGGCGCCTATGATCACGCCGCTGAACACAATAACCAGCCTCCGTATAATCTCCCGGAAAGCTGGATGAACGCGAAGTCAAAGCTGGACCTGAAGACCCCGCTGAATTTCGTTTCGACTGCCGACATCATCGGCGGCAACTCCGGCTCGCCTACGGTCAACAAGCAGGGCGAAGTGGTAGGCATCATTTTCGACGGCAACATCGAGTCGCTGTCGGCGAATTTTGCCTATAGCGAAGTGCAGAGCCGCGCTGTGTCCGTGGATTCACGCGGAATTCAGGAAGCGCTGCGCAAGATCTACGGCGCCACCGCTCTGGCCGACGAACTCTCTGAAACCAAAGCAGACGCCGCGAAGGCGGGCAAATAGGGACAACTGGATTACAGGCCCGCGTTTCGGCGCGGGCTTTTTCTTGATGCTTCCGGACCGGAAGTCCACGGGTTCATGACTCTTGATGTTCTCTCCGTTAGCTTGCGTGTTATTATCTCCGTCATTTCGCAAAAGGAGATGGCGATGGGACAACCCGTAGTTCACTTCGAAATCGGCTGCCGCGACAGCGCCAAGACCGCAACGTTCTTCTCCGGCCTTTTCGGCTGGAATATGAAAGCGATGGGCCCGGCGACCATGATCAATACGGGCGCCGACAGCGGCATTCATGGCCACATCACTGCGCTTGGCCACGAACCCTATCACTACACGACTTTCTACGTGCAAGTGGATGATGTGCAGGGTTATCTGGACAAGGCTGGAAAACTGGGTGGCAAGACGCTCGTACCACCAGTTGAGATTCCGATGGGAACCTTCGCCTGGTTTACCGATCCGGACGGCAACACGATCGGATTGTGGAAACCGAAATAAGGCTCGGTCGAACTAAGTCAAGATCAAGCGGGCCAGATGCTCAGCGCCGTCTTGCTGAGAATCTGCTGCTGAAGTCTCTTCTCCAGCGGCAACGCGCAGAACTCGTCGAGATTCCTTTTAATATCTGGCACGCCCGGACCCGGCCAGTCCGTGCCGAACAAAGTCTTGTGAGCGATTTCCTCGAGCCGCGGAAAGTATTTGAGCAAGGCTGTCGGTGGGATGCCGCTGATGTCGAGATACACGTTGGCATGGCGGCGGATCAGAAAAAACGCCGTCTGCATCCAGAGCGGACGGCCACCGTGCGCCAGCAAGATTTTTAGTTTGGGGAAATCGACGGCGACGTCATCCACGTACATGGGATCGCCATACTTGTTTCGCGCTCCAGGGAAGATGGAGGTTCCCGTGTGAAACATCACCGGCACGCCGTTGGCCTCGGCAGCGCGATAAATAATTTCCAGTTCCTTGACGCCGTTCAGGTAGTCGTTGGGAAACAAGAGCTGGTGCGGCGGATGGATTTTGATCATGCGGATTCCCAGCCGCAGAATCTGCTCCATATCGGCTAGAACGTTTGTGGTGTGCCGCGGATGCAGGCTGCCGCACGAAAGCAACCGCTTGGGCTCTTCCTTGACGTAGTCCGCAACGAACTGATTCACGCCGGCAGTGAAGCCGATCACCTCCGGCGCAACGTAGTTGATGAGTACCGCGCGGTCGATGCCGCAGGCGTCTAGATATTTCAGGAAAGCCTTGGGCGAACGGCAGAACTCGGCGATCTGCTCGAAGTTCTGCCGCTTCTTTTTCATCAGTTCCAGCGCGTGGGGCTTGAACATCTCCATCGGCTGAATGTGGATGTGGCAATCCGTGATCATTCGATGGGACTCACTTGTTCCCCTCAATTGCTCGCTGCGGCCAACACCGCTCGTTTAGTGAACACTCGAATCATTTCGCGACGGTACTCAGGCGTGAGCGCCGATGTGGTCAGAGGCTTGGCGGTTCGCGCGGCCACGTCACCCGCCGCTTCCCCCAGGACTTCGTCCACAACTCTTCCGATCAGCATCTCGCCTGCCTCGTGCACTAGGACTGGCGCGGGATTCACCGCTGTCATCGCGATGCGAGCATCTGATACGTGTCCGTTAGAACGCTTCATCACGACCGCGACTCCCGCCAGAGGATAGTCGATCGACCCGCGAACCCGCAGCTTGCGGTAGACGCCGGAATAATCCGCCGATTCCGCAGGCAAAAACACGCGTGTGACCAGTTCGTTCGCCTGCAGCTTGCGGTAATGTTCTCCGTCTCCGGTGTAGAACTCTTGCAAAGGCATGCGGCGCGAACCATTCGCGCTTGCGATTTCGATTTCCGCCGTTAGACAAAGTAACGCCGGAGGTGTATCCCCGGAAAAGGCCGCCCAACACTTCGTTCCGCCCGGGGCGACGTGGCAGAGATTGCCGTCCTTCTTAATGCAGAATCCACAACCTTTGCGCCAGGTCAGCGACTGGTTGTACCAAAGGCAGCGCGTATCGAGGCAAATGTTACCCCCCAGGGTGCCCATGTTGCGCAGCACCGGAGATGCAACGGTCGCTGCCGCTTCGGTGAGTACTGGGAAATGCCGGCACAGGTACGGGGATTTTTCGATTGCGCTGAGCGCGGTGAGCGCTCCGATTTCAACCGCTCCGCTGGCGTGTGGCCGGATTCCGCGCAACTCGGCGATGCCGCGCAGGTCGAGCACGTACTCCGGCTCAAAAAGTTTTTGCCTCATCGATGGAATCAGGTCAGTGCCACCGGCAAGCACGCGGATATTACTTGCGTGTTTAGAGAGGAAGGCAACGGCTTCGTCTATGGCACGCGGCCTGAGCAGTCGAAATTGTGGAAGGCTCAATCCGCACCTCCCGCTGGCGCCGAGGTCTCGCGGCGCGCCGGATCGAGCGCATGCCGCTCCGGCCCTTTACCCTTGAAGCAAAGTGATCCGCCATGCTCGCGGAAACGTTTGGGCGCAGTAGGATCCACGCCCTCCGTAAGATTCAAAGCCTTGTCCTTTCTCTTAGCCCGCAACGCTGCCAACACGCGCTCCGGCGTGAATGGAGACTCATGCAAGCGCACGCCGATCGCATCGTAAATCGCATTCGAAATTGCCGGAATCGTGGCGGCCAGCGATCCCTCGCTGCATTCCTTGGCCCCAAACGGACCTTCGGGATCGATGCTCTCAACGATGATCGGCTCGACCTCAGGGGACTCCACCGACGACGGACTGCGGTATTCGAGCATTCCGGCATTCATCAGCATGCCGTCTTTCCAAACCATTTCTTCCGTAAGCGCCTGCCCCATGCCCATCCATACTGAACCGATAATCTGGCCCTCGACTGAAACCGGATTCAGCGCGCGTCCGCAGTCGTGCGCGGCCCACACTTTGTGTACCGTCACTTCGCCCGTGTCTTTGTCCACACTGACTTCGGCAACTTGGGCGGAATAGGAATAGGCCGGTGACGGCCCCACTCCTCCTCCCTTGTGTTTGCCTCCGCGTGCCTCGGGGGGCGGAGCATAGGAACCTGTTCCGGTTAGAGCACCGTGGAAATCTATCGCGGCGACCACGGCTTCCTCGAACGTCATCCACTCCTTGGGACCTTCTTCTTTGCGCTTCTGCTGCAATGAGCCACGCAGAATCTGACCTTCGACGCGCCCGCTGACGGAAGCGCCGGCTTGCGTCACTTCCACTTCTTCGGTTTGATCCTTCTTCACCGTGGGCGGAAGGCTTCCCTTCTTGAAGACAAGATCGTCGCGGAACACAAGCTCTTCAGCCGCGCAGTTCATCTTCTTTGCAGCGGCAGCCGCAATTCTTTTCTTCACGTCTTCCGCGGCGCGGAGTGTCGCGTTGCCCGCCATGAAGGTCACGCGGCTGGAATATGATCCGATGTCAATCGGTGTAAGGTCGGTGTCGGCGGCAATTACTCTCACGCGTGCCAGCGAACATCCCAGCACTTCGGCGGCGACCTGCGCCGTCATGGTGTCCGATCCCTGACCGATTTCGGAGGTGCCGGTGTAAACCACCACGCCTCCGTCGCGATCGATCTTCATGTTCACGGTGGAATGCGGCATGTCGGAGCGAATGATTGAATTCGCCGCCCCGCTCACGTAGTGGCTGCACGCGATGCCCAGGCCGCGCCCTCTGGGCAGTTTGCCCTTCCGCTCTTTCCAGCTCGAGCGCTCGACCGTTTTCTCGATGCACTCCGGGAGTCCGTAACTCTGGACGCGCAGGCCATTCACAGTGATGCATGGAGCCTTGAGCAGATTGCGTTGCCGAATCTCTGCCGGATCCATTCCAATCTGCGCAGCGAGTTCGTCGAGTTGCGATTCGAAGGCGAAGCGCACGTTTACAGTCCCATGGCCGCGCATGGCCCCGCACGCAGGCTTGTTTGTAAGCACGCGGTAACCGTCATATTGAATGTTTGGAATGTCATAGAGCGCGCCCAGCAGAGCTCCGGAATAAAGAATCGTGACCACGCCATAGGAGCAGTACGCGCCGCCATCCTGCACCACACGCGCTTTCACGCTGGTGATGCGGCCGTCATTCTTGATCCCGGTTTTGAGATCGATGATGGTGCGAGGCCGCCCGCGATGCGCCCAGAACACCTCTTCCCGCGTATAAGTAATTTTCACGGGAGCCTGGGCTTTGCGCGCTGCGACAGCAGCAATGATCTCCAGCGGAATGACTTCACTCTTGCCCCCGAATCCGCCGCCCACCAGGGGCTTGATCACGCGGATCTGCGCCATCGGCATTTCCAGCACGAGTGACAGCTTGTGCTGCAAGTAATATGGAACCTGCGTCGACGACCATACCGTTAACCGCCCGAGCTTGCCCGTATGCGGATCAAGTTCGAAGGACGCCAGCGTGGAGTGCGGCTCCATTGCGGCGTGCGTGACCTCATTCGCGATGAAGCGCGCTTCGGCGACGTGGTCCGCCTCGGCGAAACCTTTGTCGGGATCGCCGAACGCGTGGTGATAATCCTTTTCCAGATTGCCCGGCTTGTTGTCGTGAATGAGATCGGTCTGCGCCTTCATTGACTCTTCTGGATCGAAGTAAGCCGGCAGCACGTCGTACTGCACATCGATGAGTTCCAGAGCTTTGTCGGCAATCGCTTCGGAAACGGCAACCACGCACGCGACGTTATCGCCGACGTAGCGCACCTTGTCGAGAGCAAGCGCGTGCTCATCATGGCCGACAGGAAGAATTCCGTAGGGATTGGGCGCGTCTCTACCGAGTATGACGGCGACCACGCCGTCAAGTTTCTCGGCGCGGCTGGTATCGATGCGCTCGATGCGTGCATGCGGATACGGTGAGTGCAGAATCTTTCCGATCAGCATTCCGGGAACGCTGAGGTCGTCAGTGTACTTGCCGGCGCCGGTGGTCTTTTCCGCCGCGTCGACCATGGCGGTGGCCTTCCCGATAATGGAGAAATTAGTCATCGTCACTCCGACCACTCGTTGTCATTCCGAGCAAAGCGAGGAATCTGCTTTCCGCCGGCAGCTTTTCGTCACTTAGCAGTTCCCTGCCGCTCCGCTGCAATCGCCGACCGAATCGCCGCATACATCTGGCTGTATCCCGTGCAGCGGCAGAGATTGCTGCTCAATGCGGCACGCAACTCGGCTTCCGACGGATCAGGATTCTCCGCCATCAGCGACTTCACTGTCATCATGAATCCCGGAGTGCAAAAGCCGCACTGCGCGCCGCCCCAGTCGCCGTATGCTTTTTGAATCGCCGCCAGACTGCCGTGTTCGCTCACGCCCTCGACGGTGGTGATCTCCTGCTCCTGGCAACTCGCCGCCAACAGCGTGCAGGACATCATGGCAACACCATCCACCAGCACGGTGCACGCGCCGCACGACGACTCATCGCAGCCACGCTTCGAGCCAGTGAGGCCCAACTCCTGCCGCAGCACGTCCAGCAGCAGCGCGCTTGACTCGATGCCGATCTCGTGAGCCCGGCCGTTTATTTTGAGTTCGACGAGTTCTTTTTTCATTTGAGCTACTTCAGTAAACTGGCACTGTCCCATCCACCTGCCGCGACCAGGCGTCGATGCCACCCCGCATCGATTGTGCTTTCTCAAATCCTTGCTGCCGCAGCCACGCAGTCACATTCATCGAACGCACGCCATGATGGCAGACCACTACGATGTGATTTTCCGGATCCAGTTCCTGATGCGCGCGGGACGGCACATCTCCCATTGGCACGAGCTTCGCTCCTGCCATGCTCGCCGCTTCAAACTCCCAGGGCTCACGGACATCGAGCAGCGTGAACGCCTCGCCCTGGTCGAGCTTGACCTTCACTTCTTCGGGAGTGATTTCGTAATCCATGCGTAGCCTACCGCCGCCTACTTCCCGGTCCACTTCGCTGGTCGCTTCTCCATGAAAGCGCGAATGCCCTCTCGCGCGTCTGCCGTCTTCATCAACTCTTCAAAATAAATCTTTTCGGCGCGCGCCAAGCCCTTGTCGAAGTGCATCGCATCCCAGGCGTAAATAGCTTTCTTCGTTACCGCCAACACCGCCGGACTCACTCTGAGCAATTCCTGGACGGTGTGGTCGACCACCGCCGCGAGCTCTTCATCGGCAACAGCGCGATTCGCCAGCCCTATCCCAGCCGCCTCAACGCCGCTAATCGTCTGCCCGGTCAGAATCAATTCCGCAGCCCGCTTCTGTCCCACCAGTGCACCCAGTGCCGTGCACGCCACCGGCGGATAACATGCGAGCTTGATCTCCGGAAATCCCCACTGCGCCGAAACCGTGGTGTAAACGATGTCGCAAACCATCGCCAACTCCGCGCCTCCGCCCAGGCAATGCCCATGCACGGCGGCGACCGAGACTTTCTTGCTGGCGACCAGAGCTCGAACCACGCCGTGGAACTTGGCCAGCATCGCCTCGACTTTGTCCGGAGTGTGCGCCGCAACATCGACACCCGCCGAAAACGCCCTGCCCTCGCTGCTCAGCACGATGACAGAAATATCAGAACGCCCTTCGATCTCTCCCAGCGCCTGCCCCAACTCCCCCATCATCGGGACATCAATGATGTTGAGGGGCGGATTGTGCAAGCGAATCCGCGCTACGGGTGAGCCGACGTCGACCGAGAGCCGAGCGAGTTTGGATTCCACACTCGTGGAGACCATGATGTTCTCTGTGTCTCTGTGGTGAAAAGACCTTGAGCTACAAATTGATCGCCGACTTCCGAACCTCGCCGATGCTCGCCAGCGGATCCCGCGCGCCGGTCTTTTCCGCGATCCATTTCTTCTCAGTGCCGATGATCTCCAGCAGCAGCTTCTTGTCTTCCGCAGACGGCATGTAATCTTTCAAGTGTTCCGCATAGGCGTGGTCATCAAGCGGTTCGCCCGTCTGCGCATGGAACCTCTGTCCCGCCCAGCGCCCGATCTCGCGATTGAACTTGATGTGGGGCGCATAGAGCTTCGGCTGACCCGGCTTCAAAGCGCCGTTAAATCGCCCAATCAGGCCTGCCACTTCGTCTCGATAAAGGCTCCGGTTGTAGTCGTTCAAATCGTCGAGGTCTGGCGCGTGCTCGTTCTTGGGTTCGTCGTAGCGGCCCTTCACACCCCAAACGTAGGCCCAGTGCGCCGATGAAGAATGATCGGTGCCGAAAAGGTCGTAGGAACTCGAAATCCACTTGTTAAGATATTTCTGGATCAGCCAGCCCGGAATCACGCCCGCTTCTACGATGCGCCGTAGACCGTCGTTCCCGGTGCCCATGTGAAAAGCTTCTTCGCGCAGCATATAGGACATCGACCGTCCCAGCGGCGCGAACGCCGAATATTTCAGCATCTGCAACTGAAACTTTCCATCACGATCGACAAAGTCGGTATAGGTAAAAAAGTCCATCCAGTTGTCGACATCAACATTGAATGCGCCCAGCAGTCGCTTGTTTTCAAAGGCGCGGCGCTCCAGCATTTTCTGCGCTTCGACCTTGCCCGAGTAGCCGAAGTGATCCACCAGCAACGCGCACATCTGCCAGCCATGCCGCATCTCTTCAATCATGACGCGCGTAATGGCGCGGCGATCCCAATCGGTAGGCGCGTTTTCGAGGAGGTTGCGCTGTTGCTCGACGCTAGCGAACTCAGTGTCGCCTTGATAAACAATCATGTTCATCAGCGCGTCGCGCATCTGTTGCGTCGGAATCTGGCGCAGGTTCTCCCATTTGCGCCGGCCCTTGTACGAACCGAACTCGATCTCCTCGGTATCGATGGCTCCATACAGCGTATCGAAGTGGAAGGCCTCGATGTCCTTGGTGTTGACGCCAATATCTTTGCGCCAGTCGTTGAACATGCCTTCCCAGTCACTGAAGGTTCCGATTTTTGCTACTTTGCCAGGCATAATGCCGCTCCTAAGCCATATTGAGCCAAACTGTTTTCAATTCCGTGTAGTGCTCGATTGCGTGCGCTCCGAGTTCGCGGCCGAAGCCTGAACTTTTGTAGCCGCCGAACGGCAGCGATGCGTCCATCAATCCGTAGGTGTTGATCCATACCGTCCCGGCCTTCAATCTGCGGGAGACGAGGTGAGCCTTCTTTACGTCGCGCGTCCACACCGCCGCAGCGAGGCCATAGGGATTGTTGTTGGCTTGTTCGATGACCTCATCGATGTCGTCGAAGGTCAGCACCGAGAGCACTGGACCGAAAATTTCTTCCCGCGCAATGGTCATGTTGTTCTTCACATCGCCGAAAATTGTAGGCTCAATGAAGAAGCCCTTGCCGCCATCCACCGCGACACGAGTGCCGCCAGCCACCAGCGTTGCTCCATCTTTCTTGCCAGCTTCGATGTAGCCGAGCACGGTCTGCATCTGTTCCTGGCTGACGATCGCGCCCAGCCGCGTCTTCGGGTCGAGCGGATCCGCCGGACGCATCTTGGCCGCGCGCGCCACCAGTTTCTCGGTGAACTCATCCTTCACTTTGCTTTCGAGAAACAGGCGCGAACCCGCGTTGCAGACTTCGCCTTTGCCGTAGAAGATGCCGGTTATCGCGCCTTTAACCGCGTTGTCGATGTCAGAGTCGGCAAAAACAATGTTCGGCGATTTCCCGCCCAGTTCCAGCGTGATGCGCTTCACCGTGTCGGCCGCACTGCGCATGATTTCCTGGCCGACTGCAGTCGAGCCGGTGAAGGCGATCTTATCGATTCCCGGGTGCTGCACCATCGCTCTTCCCACAGCTCCGGGGCCAGTTACAATATTGATGACGCCCGCGGGAACACCCGCTTCCATCGCCAGCTTTCCAAATCGCAACGTGGTCAATGGAGTCAGGCTCGCCGGCTTCCAGACGATCGTGTTGCCACAAGCCAGCGCCGGACCAACCTTCCACGAAGCCAGCAACAATGGAAAGTTCCAGGGAACGATCAACCCGACCACGCCCACCGGTTCACGCAGCGTATAGGTAAACGCAGTTTCCAGGGTATTGACAGTTTCGCCGTGAATCTTGGTAGCCAGGCCAGCGTAATACCGCAGAACATCCACCACCATCGGCATGTCGACGTAGCGCGACTCGAAAATCGGTTTGCCGTTGTCCAGAGTCTCGAGCTCCGCGAACTCGTCGATATTCTTCTCCAGTAGGTCAGCGAGCTTCCAGATCAGACGCCCGCGTTCGCTGGCCGACATCTTTCGCCATGGACCATTGCGATCTTCGAGAGCGAGGCGCGCAGCCTCGACCGCACGATCGACATCCGCGCTCGAACCCTCCGCGATCTGCGTCAACACTTCGCCCGTAGCAGGATTGACGGTGTCGAACTTCTTCGCCCCATCCACCCATTGCCCGTCGATCAGCAACTGCCCGGGTTCAACCTTCACCTTAGCTGCAAGCATTCATTCTTCCTGTAAAGCCTCGAGTAGCGCCGGCGTCCCGCCGGCTGTCGGGCGGGCGTGCCGCCCGCCCTGCTCCGTACTCGGTACCAGGTGCTACTTCGCCTTGAAAACCGCCGGCCGCTTCTCCACATAAGCAGCCAGCCCTTCCTTAGCGTCCTCGCTCTGAAATAGGATCTGCTGGTTCTCGCGCTCGACCGCCAGCGCCGACTCCATGGGAATTTCCCATCCCGTCTGCACCGCGCGCTTGATCCTGCCGACGGCCTTCGCGGCCTTGTTCGGAGGACAGAACTGTTTGGCGTACTCGACCATGTTGTTCATGAAACCATCACGCTCGTAAATGTCGTTGATGATGCCGAGTTCCTGCGCCTCCTCAAACGAGAAGGTATTGCCCGTAACCATCAACTCGATCGCCTTGCTCTTCCCCACCAGCCGCGACAACCGCTGCGTGCCGCCGGTGCCGGGAAGCACACCGAGATTCACTTCCGGCAGGCCGATCTTGCCTGCATCTTTGCGCGCGATGCGGATGTCGGCCGCCATCGCAATCTCCAGGCCGCCGCCGACGCAGTGCCCGTTGATCGCCGCGATCACCAGCTTGGGCGTGTGCTCCAGCCGCAGCAGCATTTCGTTCGCGTGCAGGCAGAAGTAATATTTGAAGGTCGGATCGACACTGGAAAGCATCTTGATATTCGCCCCGGCGGAGAAAAACTTGTCGCCCGCCCCAGTCAGCAAAATGACGTACACGTCGTTCTCCATGCGCGCGCGCAGGATTGCCTCATCGAGCTGCCTGTTCATTTCGTAGGTGTAAGTATTAGCTGGCGGATCGCACATCTCGATCACCGCTACGCCGCCATCCTTGCGGTAGTTGACAAGCTGTTTAGTGGTTTCGCCGGTCGCCGGCTGCAGTGTGGTCGCCATGTCTGTCGCTCCTTAATGTTTCGTGAACTTCAATAAGTCTAGTCCCTATCGCCATTCCGGGCTTCTCTTTGTCACTCCAAGCTTCCCGCCGTCACTCTAACGTCCCCTTTGTCATTCCGAGCTTCCTTCTGTTATTCCGAGCGAAGCGAGGAATCCCGGTTTCGCCGTGAATCAAAACAAATCCGTCCTCAGCGTGCATCTCTGCGCGCCCGATGGCCCGTCATCACCCCGCGCAGAAAGATGTCGCTCATCTCCCGCGCGAGCTGTTCGGCGTCGGCATCAACCCGCGGGTTATGCCAGGTGTAGATCCAATTCATCATGCCGAACAGGCTGAGCACCGCGATGCGGGTGGAGAATTGCAACCCCCGAGCGCTCTTCAACTCGTCAAGCAGCCCCACACAGATGCGGTAGTATTCCCGTTTAATAGCCGCAACGTCTGACGCGAAACCATTCTTCAACGCGTCCGCCTCGTGCGACAGCACCTTCATGCTCGCCTGGTTGGCGAGAAAATACTCCAGATGATTCAGAATGAAAATGCGGACTCGCTGCTCCGGATCGCTCACGCCCTCCAGTCGCGCCTTCAGCCGCTGCACGATAGTTGTAAACGTGTGCTTCTGGATCAAAAAGAGCAGCCGCTCTTTGGATTCGAAGTAGTAATAAAGTCCTGCCAGCGACATGCCGCTCGCACGCGAAAGATCGCGCATCGAGGCGCCCTCGTATCCTTTCTTGCAGAAGACCTCGGTTGCGTGGGTGAGGATCTCCGCCAGGCGCCGGTCAAAGCGCGTGGCGGGCGCAGTCACAGCGCGGTGCCGCCGCGACGTGGAAACTCGTGCTGCTGTCGAGGGACTTGCCATGTTCTTAAGGCGATAATTCGAACGTTCGTTCGAAACTCAGTATACGGCAACGCGCCCTCGATCACAAGCCTGAGGATTTCCCGCGGAAACAATCAGGTCTCCAGTCAGTTCCTTACGTCCGCCAGCAGTCGCTCGATCTCGCCCTTCATCTCGCCCATGAGCGGCAGCAGCGGCAGCCTCGCCGGACCCCCAAAGTAGCCGTTGAAATCCATGCCATACTTCACGCCGGGAATCCCCAGATCGGCGACAATACGCTGCGCCGCGCGGGCAATGCGCTCCTGCTTAAGCCGCGTCAACTCAGCGTCGCCTTCTTTCCATGCCGCGTAAATCTCATAGCACGAGGTCGGCGCAAGACATGCAAAAGCCAGAATCGCTCCCACCGCGCCAGCATCGAGCGACGAATGCAGCTTGTTGGCCGCTCCAACCAACACTTGAAATCCCGCTTCCTTCTGCCTGGTTTTCATCTTGCCAATGATCGTAACTGCAGCCGACGACGGCTTGCCCGAAGACGTACCCGCCAACGCTCCTACCTGTACCAATTCCCCGCCTCCACTCGATCCAGCGGTCGCAGCCGCGAGCATGCGCGGCGTCACCGCCTCAAACGTTTCAGTGACGGTGACGCTGCGCCGGATCTGCCGCGTGCCTTCCACCATCTTGCGCACTTTTTCCACGTCGCCGCTGGATTCCTTGATCCCGATCAAGTTCGGATGCTCCGCCAGTTCGATTACCAGCTCGGGAGGAATGTCGTAGCCGGTAGCCTGAGGAAAGTTGTAAATGATCACCGGCAGCGGCGAGCGATCAGCCACAGTGCGGTAAAACGCCAGGATGTTTGCCGCCTGCATCTGCTTCTTGTAGTAGTGCGGCGTTCGCACCATCGCAACATCGTAGCCGAGTTCGGCCGCGTATTCCGTAAGCCTTAGCGTCTCGATGGCAGACTCAACGCCCGTGCCGGCAATCAGAACCTTGCCTGGCGCAGCCCCCTCGCGCGCGGATTTCAACACATCGCGCCGCTCCTGATCGGATAGCAGGATGGCCTCTCCGGTCGAACCGAGCACAACGATGCCCGCGCAAGGCGTGCGCGAATAGCGGTCAACGTTGCTTTCGAGCTTCCTAAAGTAGACGTTGCCGTCGGGATAGAACGGCGTAGTGATGGGAGGGAAAATGCCCTGAAGTAACATAGCGAGTTCAGCGTATCACTTTTTCGGTATGGCTTCCCGCTAGTTCCGGCCGTAGATCAGCGACGCTTTTCGATTTTCGAACGCGTCTTCTCGATGGACGCGTAAACAATCCGATTCATCGACACTCTAGCACGGTGGGAAGCCTCCCGCAGACGATCAAATAGCTCTTTTGGAAGGCAGGACTGTAATCCTGCGGGTCATGTAGTTCTAGCATAGCTTCTTGTCCTTCGGCATTTCTTCCTGCGTGCTTTAGATCATAGTGCCTTGGAGATGTTCGCATGCAACATCTGCAAGGCCCGAATATTCACTTCCCCACGCTGCAGGGCTGCAATCCCCTCCGCAGCCGCCCGCGCCGCCGAAAGCGTAGTAATCGTAGGAATGCGCGCCGTAACGGCAGCACGCCGGATCGCCCTCTCATCGAACCACGGCTCCAGCCCAGTTGGCGTGTTCACGATAAGATGAATGCGCTGGCCCTTGATGAAATCCACTACGTTCGGACGCCCTTCCTTCACTTTGTAGACGCGATCGACTTTCATGCCCGCGGCTTCGATCACGTCTCCCGTGCCGGATGTGGCTACCAGCTTGAAACCCATATCCACAAACTTGCGCGCCACATCGGCGACGTGGCGCTTATCGTGGTCGGTCACGCTGATGAAGACGGTGCCTTGCGTTGGCAACTTCTGGCCCGCAGCCAGCTGCGCCTTGGCGAAGGCTTCGCCGAAGCTGTCGCCTACGCCCATCACTTCTCCGGTGGATTTCATCTCCGGACCCAGCACCGTGTCGACGCCGGGAAACTTGTTCCAAGGAAACACCGGCGACTTCACGTAGTAGCAGCTTCCCGTATCGAGGTCGGTGCCACGGTCGATATTTTCCGGCAGGAATTCGCGCAGCTTGCGTCCAGTCATCAGCCGCGCCGCAATCTTCGCCATCGGCACGCCCGTGGCCTTCGAAACATAAGGCACGGTACGCGAAGCCCGTGGGTTCACCTCGAGAACATAAACTTTTCCGCCCTCGCCGTTTCCCGAACCTCCGTTTCCGCGCGGGATTGCAAACTGAATATTCATCAGCCCAACCACTTTCAGTGCGCGCGCCAGCCTGAAGGTATAATCCCGCATGCGGTCCATGAGCGTTTGCGGAATATCCACCGCCGGCAGCACACACGAGGAGTCGCCCGAGTGAATGCCGGCCTCCTCGATATGCTGCATGATTCCGCCGATCACCACATCGTCGCCGTCGGAGAGCGCGTCTACATCTACCTCAATCGCATCCTCAAGAAAGTGATCGATCAGCACTGGACGATCGTGCGAGTACTCGACCGCCTCCTTCATATACCGCACCACGGATTCTTCGTCGTACGCGATCACCATGGCGCGCCCACCCAGCACGTAGGAAGGCCGCACGACCACCGGATATTCAACGCGCTTTGCGCCCTCGATAGCCTCTTCCAGCGAGGTCGCCATCACTCCCGCGGCCTGCGGAATATTCAGTTCTTCCAGCAGTTTGTTGAAATGCTTCCGATCTTCGGCCAGGTCAATCGACTCCGGCGAAGTACCGATGATATTCACGCCGGCTCGCTTGAGCGGCAGAGCCAGGTTCAGCGGCGTCTGCCCGCCAAACTGCACAATTACGCCCACCGGCGTGCCCTTCGAGGTCTCATGCTGATAAATCGCCCACACATCTTCAAAGGTCAGCGGCTCGAAGTACAGCCGGTCGCTGGTGTCATAGTCCGTCGAGACGGTCTCAGGATTGCAATTGATCATGATCGTCTCGTAACCATCTTCGTGCAGTGCGAACGAAGCGTGACAGCAGCAGTAATCGAACTCAATTCCCTGCCCAATGCGGTTCGGCCCGCTGCCCAGAATGATCACTTTCTTCTTGTCTGTCGGCGCGGCTTCGTCTTCGTCTTCATAAGTCGAATAAAGATACGGCGTGAAACTCTCGAACTCCGCCGCGCACGTGTCCACGCGCTTGTAGACCGGCATCACGCCATGCTTCTTGCGCAGGTGCCGCACTTTCTCTTGCCCTTCAAGCCGCCACGCGTTCGCCAAACGACCGTCCGAAAATCCCATGCGCTTGGCCTCGCGCACTACCTCGGTCGGAATTGACTCCATCGGATGCTTTTCCAGCTCAAGCTGCATGTCGTTAATTTCTTTGAGTTGGTAGAGGAACCACGGGTCCATCGAGGTCATCTTCGCAATCTGCTTAACGGTGTGTCCCTGCCGCAGCGCGTACTGCACATATGCCAGCCGCTCCGGATGCGGTGTCACCAGCCGCTGCGTCAGAATCTTCGGCTCAATCTTGTCGCCGCCTACGCGCTTGCCGGTGTCGAGCGAGCGGATGCCCTTCATCAGCGCTTCTTTGAACGTGCGCCCGATGGCCATCACTTCGCCCACCGACTTCATCTGCGGCCCCAATGTATCGTCGGCGCCGGGAAATTTCTCGAACTGCCATTTCGGAATCTTCACTACCACATAATCGAGCGTCGGCTCGAAACACGCCGGAGTCTTGCGCGTGATGTCGTTGGGAATTTCGTCGAGCGTATAGCCCACGGCGAGTTTCGCGGCAATCTTCGCAATGGGAAAGCCGGTGGCTTTCGATGCAAGCGCTGAAGATCGCGAAACCCGCGGGTTCATCTCGATTACGACCATCCGCCCCGTTTCCGGATTCACACCGAATTGAATATTCGATCCGCCAGTATCCACACCGATCTCGCGGATTACCGCAATCGAAGCATCGCGCATGGCTTGGTACTCGCGATCGGTGAGCGTCTGGGCCGGAGCTACGGTGATCGAATCGCCGGTATGCACGCCCATGGGATCGAAGTTCTCAATCGAACAGATGATGATGACGTTGTCCTTGGGGTCGCGCATCACCTCGAGTTCGAATTCCTTCCATCCCAGCACTGACTCTTCAATCAACGCCTCATGCACCGGAGAGAAATCGAGGCCGCGTGCGAGCACTTCGACCATCTCCTCGCGGTTGTAAGCAATGCCGCCGCCAGAACCGCCCAGCGTAAACGATGGCCGCACGATCACCGGAAAGCCAATCTTCCCCGCAAATTCCAGCCCATCTTTCGTGTTGTTCACCAGCGCCGACTTGGGCACGTCGAGCCCGATCTTCTGCATCGCGTCCTTGAAAAAGAGGCGGTCTTCGGCTTTCTTAATGGCCTCCACATTCGCGCCGATCAGACTCACATCATATTTTTCAAGAACGCCGCCGTCGGAAAGTTCAATGGCAAGGTTGAGCGCAGTCTGCCCGCCCACGGTAGGCAACACGGCAAAACCCGCGCCCGGCGCCATCTCCCGCTCGATGCGGATAATCTCTTCCAAGTATTCGAGGGTAAGCGGCTCAATATAAGTGCGGTCGGCAATCTCCGGATCAGTCATGATGGTCGCCGGATTGGAGTTCGCCAACACGACTTGATAGCCCTCAGACTTGAGCGCCTTGCAGGCCTGCGTGCCAGAATAATCAAACTCCGCCGACTGCCCAATGACAATGGGCCCGGAGCCGAGAATCAGAATCTTCGAGATATCAGTGCGTTTAGGCATTAAGTTTCAGCTTCATCGTAGCTAGGCTGATGAATTCATGAAATCGGCTCTGGTTCATCGGAACTCAATCGTGGTTCCCACGGAAAACCAGCAACGGCGTCCACTTTCTCGGCCAGCGCTCCCTTCGGCACCATCCACATTTTCCGGTGATTACGCCCACTTGCGTCGGGATAAGCGTAGCGGAGATCGTAAATGTCGTAGAGCTTTTGGAAAAATCGCGAACAGTGGATCGGGCTTTCCGCAGGCGGATAGTTCGGCCACACCTCGGCCTTTCCTTCCATACAGCGATACACCATGAGTCCAACAGATTCGTATCGCATCGGAGCATCGGTGATTGTGGTTCTGCCCGTCAGCGCGCTTAAGGCGTTGTGATACCGCACAATGCCTTCAAGCGGCTTGCCCTCCGCGTTGAACGATGCGTCGTTCGGGCTGTTCACTTCGGTCACTTTTGCAAACTTGATAAGGTGTAGGAATCCGAAGACGAAGCCCGGGTACATCATATGAATATTGGCGCAATCGCCCGGTGCCTCCTCCATTCGGTTTGTGAGGTTACGGAAAGCATTGCCCGTACTTTTCGCGGAAATGCCGAGGGCTGGTCCAATTCCAGGAATAAGCACAGTCACATCAATACTCTTGTATTTCATTCCCCCGAGCACGGATTGCTCAGAAGAGTCCTCGCAGGCCTTCGAGTAGCTCAAAGGGTATCGGTTGTTGGCTCCTGGCTTGCTCGCCAGCGGCGGACAAGGACGGACCCATTCCGGAGGAAAGCCTCCCTCAACCACAAGTCGATTTGAGCAATGCGCATGAAATGGCTTGATGTGCTGTCCGGATTGCGTCTTGGCGGTGCCGCAGAATGCCAGCAGCGCCTGTTCCAGAGTCCGGATTGGAATGGGGGTCACTTGTGCTTTCGCCATGACTCAATCTTTCCCGCCGCTTCTCGCAGCAGTACGCAATCTCCGGGACTGAGGCCCAGATAACCTCTCAGAAGGTACCGATCCGCAACGTCGGAAAACCCCTCGGGCGAGTCGAACCCGCCACGCCTTACCCTTGACATTAGGCTTCTGAGAGGTGCAGCTCTTGGACGGACGACAAGAACGTTTCCCGCCTCCGAAGGTTCCAGTTTGAACAGCCCGCCACCTAGGGCGTGGCCCTCGAGCTCACAGCTCAATCTCGTCAGCGAACTCTTCCAGGAAGCGGCATAGGACAACGGCTTGCAGCTTTGGTTAAAACGCAGCACGTGAACTGTGTTGGGGGCAACGAGGTTAGCGGCGTTGGTTACGAGCAGAGGGTGCGCGCCCGACATGTACGAAAGAAATGCATCTGCGATCCGAACATGAGGTACGGAGTGCCAAAACTGACGAATCCGGCACTTGTATCGTTTTCGCAGGCCTTTTGACTCACCGTGCCGCAAATAGGCTTGGACGCTGGTCGGGAGCGCCTCGCTAGGGCGCGATGGCAGCGCCAGCAAATAAACCTTCTCGCCCTTGCTGCGCTGATCCTTCCAATGTTGCTGATCGTATTCAAGTCCTTTGAATCCGCGAAGGTTAAGCACACAGGGGCGCAAGAATCGCTTGGGTATTTCCCAGCGGCGGCATTCTTCGGCGGATAAATGAAAGAAATCGTTAGCTCCCGTGACATAGCCGATTCCTACGTCAGCCGCATCGCCCAGCCTCTGGACCCGCTTGTCCGCCGCAAGATGTTCGTATAAGGAGCGCACCTCTTGGGGCACCAGGTAATGAGTAAATCTAAACTGTCCGCTCTTGATAAGCGTAACGTCTACTTTGGCGACCTGACGGTCGTTTCCCTTCAAGTCATCGGAAGACGTGACAATGAATGCGCGGTTGGGCTCGCCGTATCCTTCGCAAAATAGCAGAACCGTGCTCTGGCTCAACTCTTCGAAGAGCTTATCCCTAAACATTTCAACGGCTACGTGCCGGAAGTTCCCAACCAGAAATCGCAAAACTTCACGAGCGTACATGGAGTGCCCTAGCTCAGACGGCATTACCATCCCCAACCGCCCGCCATGACGCAAGAAACAAGACGCGTGGACGAGGAATGGCGCCCAAGACGAGGCCACGCGGGGAAGATTAACTCCCGCTTCTTTGGCGCGCTCGTGCCCCAGAGAATCCTTGTCCCCGTTGAACGTCTGATAACGAATGAAGGGTGGATTTCCTACTACGCAGTCAAAACTTCCCAGCGAGGAAGGAGTGAGATTGAAAAAATCCGCTCGCACGAGTCGAGCGGATTCCACCCGTTCGTGGGCGAATCTCAGCGCATCTTCGGATACATCAACTCCGCAAACGTCGGGAGATTCGCAGCCGAGTTCCCGAAGTCGTGAATATGCCGCGCCAATAAAAACGCCATCTCCACAACTCGGATCCAGGACCGACTCTGAGGCATTGCAGATCGCCCAACCGACAAGCCGGTCCGCCGCCGGCTGACCCGTATAGAAAGCTCCGAGCGTTTTCTGCAGCGTCGCCACCGCCCTTTGCGCGGTAACGACTCCTACCGAGTCAAGAACCGAATTCGCCAAAGACTCGTCTCTCACCCTTTCCACTCCTCCATCATCTTCACAAAATCCTTGAACAGATAATGCGAGTCATGCGGCCCCGGCGCAGCCTCGGGATGATATTGCACGCTGAACAGCGGCAGGTTTCGGTGCCTCAGCCCTTCCAGAGTCGAGTCGTTCAGATCCATGTGAGTGAGCTCGACTTCACTCTCCGGCAGCGAATCCGGATCCACCGCAAAGTTGTGATTGTGCGCCGTGATCTCGATCTTCCCCGTGGCCAACTGCTTCACTGGATGGTTCCCACCGTGGTGGCCGAACTTCAGCTTGAAAGTTTTCCCACCGAGCGCAATGCCGACGAGTTGATGTCCCAGGCAAATGCCAAAGATCGGCTGCCGTCCCATCAACCGCCGGATACTGTCCACGGCGTACGTACAAGGCTCAGGATCGCCCGGACCATTCGACAGAAATACTCCATCCGGTTTCAATGCCAGCACATCTTCCGCCAGCGTCTGTGCCGGAACCACGGTTACCCGGCACCCCTCACCCCGTAACTTCCGTAGAATGTTTTGCTTAATGCCAAAATCATAAGCCACCACGTGAAAGCGCGCCGGCTCATCCTTAACTCCAACCTGCGCAACTGGTTCATGCGAGCGCTCGCCGACCTCCCAGACGTATGGGCCCTTGGTACTCACCACTTTCGCCAAGTCCGTCCCGTCCATCTTCGGAATCGAGTTCGCCTTGGCCACCAGCTTCGCCGCATCGCTCTCGATGGTTGAGACCACGCCGCGCATCACCCCATGGTCGCGGAGATGCCGCACCAGCGCCCGCGTGTCGATATCCGAAAGCACGGGCACTTTGAACTGCTCCAAATATTCGTCCGTCACTTGCTGCGAGCGCCAGTTCGAACTCACCTTCGAGAACTCGCGCACGATCAGCCCTTCGATCCACGGACGCGTGGCCTCGTTATCTTCTTGGTTGGTTCCGTAGTTGCCGATCTGAGGATTGGTCAGGACAACGATCTGTCCCGAGTAAGAAGGATCGGTGAAGATTTCCTGGTAGCCGGTGATGGAAGTATTAAAAACGACTTCGCCGTAGCACTCGCCTTTGGCGCCGTAGCCTTTGCCTCGGAAGACTCGACCGTCTTCCAGCGCAAGGATAGCCTGCATTCTCGCTCCAGTGTGTGGATTTTCAGGATTTTATCAGGGATTGCGGCCAGGGCCAAGCACGGAACGCGGCGCCGGTGTGGAAATCTCGCGACGTGACGATGCGCGGGCGACCGGAGCTACCGAACTCGCCCCAGCTTATCCATCGGCCAATATCCGAACACGGCTTTGCCGTAGATATAACTCTGATTCACCGGACCGAAGTCGCGGCTGTCGTTTGACATCGACCGGTGATCACCCAGCACGAAGTAGGAGTGCGGCGGCACGACCATCTCCGGATACGACCGCGCATCGTCGTAGGCGGGCGGAACGTAATCTTCATCCAGCGCTTCGCCATTTACATATACTTGCCCGCCATCGATGCGGATGCGGTCCCCGGCCACTCCGATTACGCGCTTGATATAGCTCTTGGTGGGATCGCGCGGATAACGAAACACCACAACGTCCCCGCGCGAAATCGGCTCCAGGCGGTACACAAATTTGTTGACGAAGATTCGCTCCTGGTCTTCGAGGGACGGCATCATGCTCGTACCTTCTACCTTCACTGGCTGGTAGATAAATACGATGATGAACGCCGAGATCGCCAGCGAGAGAATCAGGTCGCGCAGCCACACTCCTAACGCGGGACGCAAGCGCGCCCCGGAGGTCGACTGTGCTGGTAGCGCCTGCGCTAGCTGCGCCTGTTGGTTTGTTGATTCCGTGATTGGCGTGTCGGGCATGAGACCTTTCTATTGTATACAGATCGGGCGCTCGCGGCAGCGGGTTGTATCAACCTGCCCCTAGTGGCGTTGTAGTGGCGGGCGAATCGACCTTATGTTCCAACTGGAACATTTTAAAATGGCGAAATCATTTGGCGTAATTTGTTGATTCCTCGCGCGGGCTTTCGGGCGGATCAATGGATGCAAGGGGTTAGGCTGTGGAAGGAATGTCTACTTTCGAGGACGTCGAATGTCTACTAAAGTAGACTTGCCAGGGGAGCGACGTACTTTATAAGGTACGCCGCCTGGGAGAGTCGCCGACCGCCCCTCTCGCACCGGACAGGCGGAAAGCGGGTTAGAATAGATCGATTCAGGAGACGTCATGACGCCTAGAAACAAGTACGCCTACCGCGCCCTAACTCTTATCTTTCTCTTGACCGTGACCCTGACCATGTCGGCTCAATGGGCCGCTCAAGAAGAAGAAGGGGGTATTCCCGCCTACAACGCCGGTCCGCCGCCGAAAGGAACCAAGCTGCCCGTGCTTCTGACCAAGGCTGACCTCTGGGGCGCCGATGCGGAGTATCCCTACCAGACTCACGCCTATGAATTGGCATCGAAAATTCCAAACGTGCTCCACCAGCAGCCGTGCTATTGCTATTGCGACCGCATGGGCCACAACAGCCTGCACAGCTGTTACGAAAATACGCACGGAGCGCGCTGCGCCACCTGCCTGAAGGAACTCTACTATTCCTATCAGCAGCACCAGAAAGGCAAGACCGCAGCCCAGATTCGTGCCGGAATCATCAAGGGCGAGTGGAAGCAGATCGAGCTGCAATCCGCCCTGACCATCAACTAGGAATTAGTGCCGAGTCCCTAGCAACCCAGTACTGAGTAGGACCTCCGGGGTTCAGCTCAATACTCGCGACTCGGTACTGCGTCTACCAATTGCCCTATACCCGCCCTTTGAGTGATACTTGAGTATCGGCTCTTCGAATTTTGAGAGCTAAGGAGTCCCCATTACGACGAGCACAGGAAAAATTCTTCACATGGCTCAAAAGGCTAACCCCAAGAAATCGTCGGTCGCGGATGACCCGCGCGTTACCCAGGCGCTGCAGAATTACGAAGCCGGACTGCGTGCCTTGCAGGAACACAAGTTCGAAAAGGCGAAACCGCTGTTCGAGAAGGTGCTGGCTGGCCCGACGAAGGAGCTGACGGACCGCGCAGCAGTCCATCTCAGCATCTGTAACCAACACCTCGAACGCTCGGCCACGCAGCAGTTCAAGAGCGTGGAAGAGCACTATGACTATGCCGTCTCTTTAATGAACGTCGGAGATTACGTCTCGGCCCGCGAGCACATCGAGAAGCTGCTCAAGCAGTCGCCCAAAACCGATTTCGTTATTTACGGCCTCGCCGCGCTCGACTGTCTCACGGGTCATGTAGAAGACTCTCTCAAGCATCTGGACGAGGCGCTTCGCCTGAATGCCGGCCTGCGCTTCCAGGCGCGCAATGACTCCGATTTCCACAACCTGGCCGAAGACCCTCGCTTTACCGAGCTGTTGTACCCGGATCCGGCCGCCGACATGGCATCGCCGGAAGGCTACTTCCGGGAAGACGAATCCTCTTAGTTAGATTCCGGGATGGAAACCAAAATCGCCGATCTGTTGTCGATGGAGAAGGCCACGCGGGAGCGTGGCCTGCGCGTGGTAGCCATTGGCGGCGGCACCGGCCTCTCCACCCTGCTCAAAGGACTTAAGCAATTCGCTCTCACTCCGGCGGAGATGGCTGCGGCCCCTCCCGGTTCGCCCGTGATTCGCGATCTCTGCGCCGTGGTTACGGTGAGTGACGACGGAGGCTCCAGCGGACGCCTGCGCAAGGAACTCAACATGCTTCCTCCCGGCGATATTCGCAACTGCATCGTCGCGCTCAGCGAGGATGAGGCTCTGCTCTCCCAGCTCTTCCGCCACCGCTTCGCGAAAGGCTCCGGCCTGGAGGGTCACAGCTTCGGCAATCTTTTCCTCGCCGCGCTTACCGACATTACCCAGGACTTTTCCGAAGCCGTGCGTCTTTCTTCGGAGATTCTGGTCACGCGCGGACACATTCATCCCGCCACTACTTCGAACATCGAACTGGAATCCCTGATGGAAGACGGCACTCGCGTCCGCGGGGAAACCAAGATTACCGCCAGCAAAGTCCGCATTCAGGAACTCTTCCTGGTTCCGCCCAACGTCGAACCTCTGCCGCAGACGCTCGATGCCATTGCCCGCGCCGACATCATCAGCATCGGTCCCGGCTCGCTGTTTACCAGCCTCATTCCGAACCTGCTGGTGCATGGCATCGCCGATGCCATCGTCGACTCGCCGGCCACCAAGGTTTACATCTGCAATCTGATGACTCAGGCAAACGAGAGTCTGGGCCTTACCGCTGCGGACCACATTCGCGCTCTCAACGCCCATGCGCACCAGCAGATCTTCGATTACGCGTTGATCAACCGCACGCCCGTGTCCGAGGAACTCAAGGCCAAGTATGAGCTTGAGGGCGCCTGCCAGATCGTCGCCGATCTCGATGCCATCGAAGCTCTCGGCGTGATCCCGGTGATGGGAGATTACCTCGAGGAAGCTGGTGTAGCCCGGCACAACACCGCCCGGGTCGCCAGCGACCTAGTACAACTTGCTCCAGCCGGCGGTGCCGATCGCAAGAGAGGGTCCGCTCGGAAGGTCTAACTCACGCCCGCTCCACTTCGTTCTTTCCGGCGCACGCGCCACTGATTAGAATGTCGAGAGATAAAACTGGTGGATTGTCGTCCCAGGATTAAGAATGAAGGCAAAATGAAAACAACGCCTAATAAGCCGGCACTTGCCGGCGCGCTATTGATTATCTGCCTGGTCGGAGCTGCCGCCGCGCAGAAAGACACGACTCCGGAACCCACTGCGAACATGCATTTTCTCATCGTGAAGGAAGACAACGGCAAACCGGTTCGCAACGCGGCCGTGATCATGCATCCCGTCAATTCTCACGGCCAGCAAAGCCGCGGCGGACTGGAACTCAAGACCGACACCGAGGGCAAGGCCAGCTTTGACGACATTCCCTACGGCAAACTGCGCGTGCAAGTTCTGGCTACGGGATTCCAGACCTTCGGGGAGGATTACGATGTTGACAAGGCAAAGATGGAGCTCACCATCAAGCTGAAACGTCCTCAAAGCCAGTACTCGATTTACCAGGACCACCCCGATCAGAAGAAGGATGAAAAGAAGGACGACAAGGCGCCCACTCCTGATCCCAACGCTAAGCCACAGTGAAAGGCTTGCCACCGTTTGACGCTGGATGTGGAGTGTGACTGCCGAGTAGAATCTCGCCTATGAACTATCTTCTCAAGACCGAGCCTAGCGTTTATTCCTTTGCCGATCTCCAGCGCGAAAACACGACGATTTGGGACGGCGTCACCAATCCCGTCGCGGTTAAGAATCTGCGTGGCATGAAGCCGGGCGAGAGGTTAGTCATCTATCACACTGGAGACGAGAAAAGCGCAGTGGGTACCGCGACCGTAGTATCGGTGGATGATTCGGACCCAAAGAATCCCCAGGTAAAGATCAAGGTGGGCAAGCCGCTCGCCAAGCCGGTGACGCTGGCCGAAGTGAAGGCGAGTAATGTTTTTGCCGACTCTCCGTTGGTCCGGCAAGGACGGCTGAGCGTCGTGCCCTTGACCGACGCTCAGTACAAGTTTCTCACCGGCTCTTGAGTCGCCGGGCGCGCGAACTTCAGTGGACGCGGGCGTCCCGCCGGATCAGGGCGTGATCGACAAAGAAGCCCAGCCCGATCGCCAGTGGAATTACGCCGAACGTCGCCGCGGTCATGGCGTCGGGTTCGTGGCGGCCGATCAGAACGAAGGTCACGATATAGCCGATTGCCCCGGCCACCAAAAGAATTCCCGAGCGCCTTGAACGCGCCCCCTCCGAAAGCTCCGGTTGCATGGGAACATCCACGCCGCGCGCAATCGCCGCCAAGCGCTCCTCACTGCGCAGCTTGCGCACGCGGAAGAACGTGTACATGGCCGCCATGGGGATCCCAAGAGCCATCACCACTGCCGCCAGCCCCACGATGTTGCTATCCATAACGCCTCCTGATGCCGGCGCTGTTTTTTCCTGCATGCGCCGTGTCACAGGTAGGTACGCGCGCCTGCAGGAAAAAGTTCACACCCTTCGCTTTGCCAGTCGGAGTCAACTTACAAATCTTTGCAAAACTCTCGCCGTCCGCTTAGCAACCCGAGCTTAAACTGGTGATTCCTACGCATCCGAGCGATGGAAGTTAGAAAGAGGCACTACAAATGACGCTTCAAGCCGCTGGAACCAGACTGCGCCCCCGGATCTGGCTGCGCCGGGAGTGCTTGCCCGCCTGCATCTTCGGGTTGCTGTTGGTCGCTCCTTTACGAGCGCAGGACGCTCAGGAAAAGATCGACGTCGATGACGTTTCCCGCACCTTCGCGGTGCACCTACCCAAGGGATACGACTCGCAGCAGCACTATCCGGTGGTTATTCTTCTGCATGGCCGCAACCTGGATGCGGAAGAGATGGCACGCCTCACGCACTTCAACCAACTCGCCGACAAGAATGGCGTTATTGCGGTCTATCCCAACGCCATACACGGAGAATGGAATATAGGAGTGCGGCCCGAGCAGCCGTCGACGGGTATGGCTCCTCGCGGCGGCGGACGTCGTGGAGGGTTTGGCTATCCCGGCGGCGGAGGAGGGTATCCCGGGGGTGGCGGTGGCTATCCCAGGGGCGGGCAGCGCGGCGGACAGAATCCCGACGAGACCAAGAAAAGGCCTGAGCCTGCCGACGACGTTGCCTTTCTCAATCAAGTGCTGGACCAGCTTTCCCTCAAGTACTCCGTAGAGACTCGCCGCGTTTACGCCACGGGCCTCGGCGACGGCGGCTTCATGGCGCTGCGGGTGGGTTGCTCCATGGCGGATCGCGTGTCGGCGGTTGCCGCGGTCAGCGCGACGCTTCCGAAAACGATGATCTGCGTGCCCTCGCGTGCCGTTCCCGCGCTGTTCATCGATGGCACGGATGACCCTATCATTGCTTACAACGGAGGCACCTACAAACCAGGCCAATTCCACGTGCTCTCCGCCGAGGACAGCGCCAAGGCGTGGGCCAAATTCGACCGTTGCGGAGAAAAGCCGGCTCAAGGAAAACTGCCCGCTTCCGAGAAAGGCGGCAAGGAAATCAAAACCTTCACTTTCAGCGGCTGCCAGGACAATGCACAAGTCGTTCTCTACAGCATTAAGGGCGGCGGCAATACCTGGCCCGGGGGCGAGCAGTACTTATCCGAAAAGGAGGTCGGCAAGACCAGCACCGACCTCAACGCCAACGAAGTTATTTGGAGCTTGTTAAACACGCGGAAAATCGCCGGTGAGAGCGGCGTCGAAAAGTGAAAGACAAGCGCCCACCTTCACGGAGTCTAAGCGAAGGTGGGCGATTTATTGCGCCGAGTCGCGGTAGCTAAGCGCCGCTCACTGCCACAAGTTCAAGGTGTTAGTGGCGTCGTCTACGTAGTAAAGGCCTTGCCCCGGCACGTCAACCAACCCGAACAGTGCGCCTGCCCCGGGCGGAGTTCCGTTGTTGTCAAGCAGTTTTTGTTCGATCTGAACGCCCCTTGGGGTAAATCCCAGGAGGAATCCGTTGTTCCCGTTGACCGTCAGAATGCTGCCATCCGTCAGAACCGTCAGGCCGAGAGGATCATTGAGGCTGCCGCCCCGCGTTATCGTCTTGCCCGTTCCAGCGGAGGTCGTGCGAGTCACCGGATCGGAAATCGCCGCGATCCGGTTATTGAGACTGTCAGCCACGTAAAGCAAATCTGCGTTACGGCTGAGGCCCAGGCCGGTCGGACCGATCACCAGCGCAGCGGGATCAGTCCGCTCAGAGAAGCCCGAGCCAATCACTGTGATCGACTGCAAGTCGGGCATCTTCCCATTAAGTCCGGCAAGCGTCAGCCGCGTCACCGTTCCCCCATGCACCACCTTCCCGCCAGCTGCCACAGTTCCGTTCAGCACATTGGTGACGAACAAATCCGCGCTGCTCCCTGCATCGAGGGCTGTCATGTCCCACGGGCCGTTAATCAACGACCCATAAAATGTCTCCACTACACTGCCGCTACTATTTAGTACCAGCAGACAGCCACCTTGAATCGTCGCCGACGTTCCGTCCCTAGTCGGCAAGCTGCCCACAATCACCCATCCGCCGCGCAACACGGAGAGGGCGGTCGTCAGGCCAACACCGCCCGGGCAAGGACCAGGCAGTTTGGTGGCATCGATCTGGGCAAATTGACTGACCACACCATCCGGCGTTATCTGGACAATGGTTGTTCCAGTGCCTTGCAGGTTGTTGCTGTTGTTGAAATTGCTGATCAGAATGTTCCCCTCGACCAAAGAACCTTTACTCTGCGGCACGCGCGCTATGCCATAGGGGTTCAGATCCCCGTTCGCGGGAACCGTGGAAGCGACCACGGTCACGTCGGTCAGGCCGTTGGAATGTTGAGCGTAACTGGAGAGGCCGCAGGCAGCGACCAGAAAAATTACAGTGACCCAAGCCTTGATTTCGGCGAAAAGTTTCATGAGGATTCCTCCTGTAAGGGCGAGCTTTGGATGGAGCAGGACGGCATGCTAGCGGCCGCTCCCGCGCCAGTGAGGAGTGTGGGGGATAACGAGGAGAAACTTGTCAGTGCCTTGTCAAGGAGTTGTCAATTTCATGTCACGATACCAGGAGCTTTTGCCCTGATTCACCTGTCTCACTGAATCAACTTCCTCAACTCTCGCCGCAGAATTTTTCCCGAGGCCGTCTTGGGTACAACTTCCACAAAATGTACTTCCCGCGGCTGCTTGTAGCGGGTCAACCGGTCAGCCACGAAGGCGCACAATTCATCTTCCATCTTCTTGCAGGTCACAAATCCTTCTCGGAGCGCGACGAATGCCACTGGAATTTCACCCGCCGCCGCATCGGTACGGCCCACCACGCCGCACTCCCGCACCGCCGGATGCTCCAGCAGCACCGCCTCCACTTCCGCCGGCGCCACGGGGAATCCCTTGTACTTGATCATTTCCTTACGACGGTCCACGACGCGGTAAAAGCCCTCGCCATCGCGCGTCACAATGTCGCCCGACCAATACCATCCGTCGCGCAGCACGGCCGCGGTCGCGTCCGGCTCTTTCCAGTAACCCAGCATGAACTGCGGCCCGCGCATCACCAACTCTCCGGGCTCGCCTGCTTGAACCTCGGCCGCACTGCCCGCAAAGTTCTCTGGATCGGCACCAATCAACCTGCACTCCGTCTGCGCCACCGGATGCCCAATCGAATCCGGCCGGTAAAGTTCCGGCTCCAGATAACCTACATGGGTCACCGGCGAAGCCTCTGTCATCCCGTAACCCTGGCACACAAGAATACCGGTCAGCGCCGTGAATCTTCGCGGCAGATCCGGCGCCAGCGGAGCCGCTCCGGACTTCACCCAGCGCACCTCATGATTCTTCGGGAACTCACCGGCCTCCGCCGCCAGACAAAGCGCGTTCATCACCGGCGGTACCAGCGGCATCATGGTAATCGACTCTCCGGTCAGAAGCGACACCAGTTGCGCCACATTGAAGCGCGGCATCAGCACCAGCGTCGCGCCCAGAATCAGGGCCGGGTTGAGCATCACATTCAAGCCATAAATGTGATAGAGAGGCAGAAAGCACAGAATATTGTCATTGAAATTCAGCGGAGTCGCACCCGGCCCCAGAAACTGATAGACGTTCGCCACCAGGTTGTGATGCGAAAGCATCACGCCCTTGGGCAGTCCCGTCGTCCCGCTCGAATAAGGTAGTGCCGCCAAAGTGTTCTCTGACCCCTGATCAGGCGGCGGCAGCGTGGTGCTGACCGGCTTCACCAAATTCGAAAACGGTTCGCTTCCGCTTCCCTGCTGTCGCGTACAAAACACCCGCCGCAGAATGGGCAGCCCGGCAAGATCGACGCCGTCAATGTTCGTTCCATCGGCGATGAGCAGCGCTGCGCCGGAGCTCCCCAGCTGATGGCGAACCTCCCGCTCGCGATAGGTCGGATTCAGCAGTGTCGGAATTCCTCCGGCCAGAGTGGTCGCGTGATAGGCCGCACAGAACTCCCATGAATTGGCCAGAAAAATCGCGATCACTTCTCCCGGCTTCAAACCCGCCGCGACTAGCCCGCGCGCCAGCGCTTCCACCGTCGCTCCGTATTCCGCATAGGTGAGCCGCCGCCCGCATGAAGCGTCGACCAGCGCGGTCTTCTCCGGATGCCGCCTGCAGGAAGCCAGAACTGCATCATGCACAAAGACGTTCTTTGGATCGGCGTAGAGCTGGGTGCGTAACATGGCCGGGATGATTGTAGCGGATCACTGCGGTCGCTCGGCGGGCGGAACTCGAAACCGAGTCGTCATGTTGGTCCCAAGTTCTTCGCGAACCACTTGTAGGTTGCCGCTCAACTTGGCAAAGAAATCGATGTACTCGTCGTGGCTGAAGAATGCATTCACATAGTCAGCCTGAGTCAAAATGTACCCGCCCCAACCGTTCAACATGGAGATTTGCAGGAAAGACGCGAGATCTTCCGATTCGTGGCCCAAAAACAAATGACCTGGCGCTTCGTGAAGCAGCCGCAGATCCCCGTAGCTGTGACGCAACCTGTAATACAGATGCCAGTTCTCGGTGCTCGCCCAAATACTCCACTCGGTGATCCAAACCAGCGTGGGCATGCGGAATGTTAATGAGCTCGCGATCCAGTGGGCTTTGGCAAAAACACGGTGAGGCTCTGTTGGGTAGCCGATTCGCTCCCTTTGGGTTTCGGGCACGGTGTCAGGTCTTAGGCGTTTTCGGCTCCGAAGCCAATCTTCGCATTCTTCTTTTGTATAGAAGCGCAAATCGACCATCCCTTCCGAACCTCAGACTGACTCTCGTTAACTCGCCAGCTTGCGCAGAAATTCCCGTTCGTCCATGCGATACTTGAAGGCCTTGCGCCCGTCGATGAACACGACCGGGACCTCGTCATTGAACTTCCGCCGCAGTTCGCCGTCGCTATCGACATCCACATCCTGCCAGGTAAACCCGCCTCTGCGCGAGAGCTTCGTAAGGCTCTCCTTCACCAACTCGCAGAGATGGCATCCTTTGCGGGAGTAAACCACGACCTTGCGCGATTCCGTCACGCCGCGATTTTACCGTTATTCCCACATCCTCTGGCAAGAAAAAACTGGCGCCGGTTTCTTTCGCGCGAAATGCTTCCCCGCTTCAGGAGGAACGCTTGAGAGTAGCACTCGGGAGTAACGCCCAGGAGTAAAATCCGAAAATGGCTTCCTTCGATTCCCGGCCTCTGCGCGGCAAGGCCTGCCTCATCACCGGCGGCGCCAAGCGTCTGGGTCGCGCCTCCGCCCTCGCCCTGGCCCAGGCTGGCGCCGATGTCGCTATCACTTTTCGCGATTCCGCCCGCGAGGCGCAGCAGACCGTTGTAGATCTTTCCAGCCTGGGAGTGCGAGCCTTCGCCCTGCACTGCGACATCACCAGCGAAGCCAGCGTCAAGTCCATGATGAAAGAGGCCGGACGCGAACTTGGCCGCATCGACATCCTCGTCAACAACGCTGCCAACTATGCCACCGCTGACTTCGAGCGCCTCACCCTGCGACAGTGGGATGCCATGTTCGCGTCGAACACCCGTGGACCGTTCCTGGTCTCGCGCGAAGCTCTGAAGTGGATGCGCCGAAAACGAAGCGGCGCGCAGCGCTCGGAAAAGATCGAGGCAAAAATCATTAACATGGGCTCGCTCGGCGGCCTGCGCCCCTGGGCTACGCACGCCCATTACTGCTCCTCAAAAGCCGCTTTACACATGCTGACCAAGGTCATGGCCAAGGCTCTGGCCCCGGAAATTGCCGTGAACGCCGTCGCGCCCGGCATGATCGATCTCGGCGAGAAATCAGCCGCAGGGTTCATGAAGCGAATGGCCAAGCAGACTCCGATGCTTCGCAATGGGCGCGGGGACGAGATTGCCGCGGCTGTCCTGTTCTTCGCCACCGCCCCGCAGTTTCTTACTGGTCAGATTCTTGCCGTGGATGGAGGCCTCGGCCTCTGACCCTCACGCCTCAGCCGAAGTCGGATCGGTGATCCGCTTCACTTCCGAAACGCGGTTCGCCGGGAAGCCGCCCCGTCTTGCATGTTCTCGCACCATCGATTCATTAGGAGCGATATAGACGCAGTAGATCTTGTCCTGAGTGACATAGCTCTCGATCCATTGAACCTGCGGCCCCAGATTCTTCAGAACGCTGCAAGACTTCTGTGAAATCCCCAGAATCTGGTCCTGCGTCAAACTTCCCGCATTCGGGATCTCAGCTCAATCGCATATTTAGGCATTTCTCCCGTCTCCTTAGGGTGAGTGTCAACTCCAAGCAATGGCGTTCTGCCGGAAGATTCTAAGCCGTGGCGCAGGAAATAGCGACCTGACCCGGAACCCGGCATCCCTCTTCTGTACTTTTCTGTCTCAAGGTATAGTGGGGCGAATGAAGAAATCCGGGAACGCATCCTCTTCGAAAATTCCCACAGCGTCCGCCCCCCGCGTAGCTGTCGCCATCATGGCCGCGGGTAAAGGCACGCGGCTTAAATCGCAGCTTCCCAAAGTGCTGCACGAGGTCGGCGGCAAGCCGCTGCTCGCTCATGTCATTGCGGCCGCCACGCGCGTTGTCCCACCAAACGATGTCTTCGCCATCATCGGTCACGAAGCCGGCCGTGTCCGCTCCGCCGTCGCCCACACGGGCGTTAACTTCCTCCTGCAAGCCGAGCAGCGCGGCACCGGCCACGCCCTTATGGTCGCGCAGCCGGCGCTCTCCGCCTACGACCATGTCGTCGTTCTCTCCGGAGATGCTCCACAGATCACGCCCCAGACCATCGCCTGCCTGCTCAACTTCCATCTCGATCAGCAGGCCGCCATGACCTTACTCAGCGCCGACCTTAACAATCCCACCGGCTACGGCCGCATAGTTCGCATGAAAGTTCGCATGAAAGCCCGCAAAAGTACCAACGGCGCTGAAGTCCGGGCCATCGTCGAAGAGAAAGCCGCCAGTCCTGCTCAGAAAAAGATTCGCGAGATCAACGCCGGCTTCTACGTCTTCCGCGCACAGCAGTTGTTCTCGCAAATCGGAAAACTTTCCACCGCCAACCCCCACGGAGAGTACTACCTAACCGATATGGCCGAGATCCTGCGCCAGGCCAGGCAGCGCGTTGTAGTCTGGAAAACCGAAAACCCCGGCGAAGTTCTCGGCGCCAACACACGCGCAGAACTTTCCTTTATCGACTATCAGATCCGCATGCGCAAGTGCCATGCACTCATGGACGAGGGGGTCACCATCTATTATCCCGCCACATGCGTGATCGATGACGACGTCAAGATCGCCCACGACACTGTGATCGAACCTTTCGTCCAGATTCTGGGCAGCTCACGCATCGGAGCCGGCTGCCGCATTCACTCCTTCAACGTGATTCGCGACACCGAGATCGCCGACGATGCCATTGTCCAGCCGGGCTGCGTGCTCGAACAATCCATCGTCCGGCGAGGCGCGACGCTCGGGCCGTTCTCTCACTTGCGCCCACACAGCGATATTGGGGAAGGCGCGCACATCGGCAACTTTGTCGAGACGAAAAAAATGCGTATCGGCAAGGGATCCAAAGCTAACCACCTTACTTATCTCGGGGACGCAGAAATCGGCGCCGGCGTCAACATCGGCGCCGGAACCATCACCTGCAACTATGATGGCTTCCAGAAGTACCCCACCGTCATCGGGGACGGAGCTTTCATCGGCAGCGACAGCACGCTGGTCGCGCCCCTGCGCGTGGGTAAGGGCGCCTATGTGGCCGCGGCGTCGTGCATCACGAGCGACGTTCCCGAGGACGCTCTGGCGATCGGCCGCGCAAAACAGATCGTGAAAGAAGGATGGGCCCGCGAGAAACGCGCCGCAAGGAAACCGAAGTAGACTTACCGCGGAGACACGGAAAAATCTCCTGAAAACACAAGGGCACCAAGACTCGGGTTTCTCCGTGTCTCGGTGCCGGAGCTTGCCCTGAGCGCAGCCGAATGGTGGTGAGCTCGCTCTTCTCTAGTGCGAAATCGCGGCAAACAAAGGCGAATGCATCAGCGACTGAAACTGCGCGTCGCTGTCCTTGAAGTGCACCATGAATTTCGTGCCGTCGGAATCGGCCGTGGCCATGTCCATGGCCGCTTTTTCAACCGGCGTGGCGCTGCTCTTCTTGTATAGGATGACCGCCTTCATCATCATGGATAGCGTTCCCGCCGTGATCGAGTCCGAGGTCACAACCGTCAGATCGAAGTTCACGCCGCTGGAAAAGTCCATCGTGTAGTACGACCCCAATACCCGCTTCTTGACCGTCTCATAGTCTGCGATCTTGGCCGCATCGCCCAGCGCCGACCGCATCATATTCTGCGACCCCTGTTGGTCCAGAATGCTCCAGAACGGCGCAGAATCCACGCTGGACATCATGTCTGACATGGTTTGGTTCGAGTCCACGTTAAGGATCTCTCCGTCGCGCGTGTCCAGGCCGAGTTTCACCGCCGAAGGCTCACCAAACAGCAGCGTGCTGTCGTCGAGAAACGTCATCACGAAGCCGCCGTCCATGGGATACAGGCTCGCTGTGTGGTATTTCACGGGCTTGATCTTCAGCAAAGTCAGTTTCTTGAGCACAAGCTTCATGTTGAAGGGCCCGGTGGCGATAAAGATCAACTTGATCCCCTGCTTAGGCGTCCTGAACGAGGGCAGGGTGAGCGTGTCGATATCTTTGTCGGGATTAACGCCCACGCCTCTAAGCGCGCCCTCAGCCTGCTTGACGCTGTCTTGCGTATCCATGATTTGCGCCTTCAGGGCGGCCGCCGTCGCCGAATCCTTCAGTGCCCGGTAATCCACTGAAATCAACTGCTGCAGGTCTGCGGGAATCACGGCGCGCGCTGACGAATTCAGCGGCATGGCACTCGCCGTGCCCACGCAAAGCGCAGCCAGCATTCCTAAAATCAGACAAGCTCTCACGGTTTTCATAACGGCCTCGGTCCTCACAAAGATTTTCTTGAGTGCTGAATTCTATAGCTCTGAACTCTAATGAACGGGATTGTCCCTTGTTCTTGCGATTTAGATGCAGGTTCATGCCTTCCCGTTACCCGTTGCTCTATTCTAAGCCAACCAACCAGTTCCCCGTTTAACCAAAAGTACTAGCCCAGTGATCAATTTGGAACAGTCTTTCCCCCAGCGCGGAAATAAATTATCCAGGTAAGGAGCAAGTGGCGGTAAGATGGCTGTGTACGCCACCGTACACTGACGCGTCACCTCGCCGACGCTCGAGAAATCAGGGAAATATTGAAAATCCTACTCTACAACCCCGACAACGGGGTTACCCGCAATTTCATGCCTCACCTCTGGATGTTTCTCCTGAAATCTCTAACGCCCACAGGCCATGAAGTTGTGCTGATCGATGGCAATGCTCAGCCGATGGACGAAGCCGGAATCGCCCGCTACGTCCTTGAGCAAAAAATTGACTTGGTCGGCATCGGCGCCATGACCCGCATGATCGCCAAGGCCTATCGCATGGCTGATGCGGTTCGTGCCGTCGGCGTACCCGTGGTGATGGGCGGCCCGCACGTCACAGAAATGGCGGACGAGGCTCTGGGCCGCGATGGCGGTCCCCGCCACGCCGATGCCGTCGCTCTCGGCGAAGCTGATAACACCTGGCCGTGCATCGTAGAGGATGCCGCGCGCGGCGAGTTGAAAGATGTCTACGCACCGGTCGACGCCACCGGCAAAGAACTCAAGCCCTCCCTCAAGCCGTATCCCGTCATTCCCTGGGACACTATCGATCTCCACCAATTCAACCTCGTGCCCAAGTCGGCTAAACACTGGCTGCAGAAGATCGGCGAGGGCTGGGGGACGTTCCGCATCGTTCCCGTCGAGTCGGGACGTGGTTGTCCCTACGGCTGCGAGTTCTGCACCGTGACCGGATTCTTCGGCGACTCCATCCGCTTTCGCACCAACGAAAGCGTCGTCAACGAACTCCTGCTGCTCAAGGCGCGCGCCCGCAAAGAGCGTGGTCAGATCGCTGTCTTTTTTATCGACGACAATTTCGCCATCAATATCAAGCGCACCAAATCGCTGCTGCGCGACATCATTGCCGCCGGCGCGCAACTGAATTGGGTCGCACAGATCAGCGCCAACCTCTTGCGCGATCAGGAACTCGTCGACCTGATCGCTGCCTCCGGCGGGAAGTGGGTCTTCATCGGCATGGAGTCGATCGATCCCACCAACTTGAAAGACGTCAACAAAGGCTTCAACAAACCCGAGGAATATGCCGCCGTCCTCGAGCGCCTCGCACAACGCAATGTCTATGCCATCACGTCGTTCATCTTCGGCATGGATAACGACACCGTCGGCCGAGCGCACGCTCGCCCAAGTGCGCACCTGGCCGCCGGGCTTGCCGATTTTCGGTCTGCTCACTCCCTTGCCCGGCACTCCCCTCTACAAGCGTCTGGACGTCGCCGGCCGCTTAACCCGGCCCAAGCACTGGCAGGAGTTCATCCCCTTCGCCATGGCGCACACTCCCCTGAAGATGACCATCGACGAGGCCCACGCCGAAGTGAACTACGGCTGGTCCCATGCCTACGGCCCGGAAGCGATCACACAAGCCGTAGACTCGCTCGACGACCAACCGCTAGGCTACCGCGTCAACATCTTTATCGCGCGCGTCTGTTTTCGCGGAATCTACTTCCCCATGCTCGGCCGCTTTGCCTGGTGGAAAGTAATCTCGGAGAACCGCCAAACCATCTCAAAACTCGTAAAGCAAGGGTTCGGTGCGTGGTGGGAACATAAAACCCGACATGAGCCAGCACCAGCAACCAGCGCGGGAGACTAAGGAGCACTACCAACGCGTCCTAGAAACGTAGCTTGCTACGCCTTTCTTTGCCGCTCACACACGCTTGCCCAGAACTTTCCGTGCTTCAGCCGTCTGAAAAATTTTGTTTTTGGGTGGCGCAGCGCGTACCTTAATTCATAGGGCAGTACAACCGTTGCAACGTGCAAACCTGCACATCAGCGTCGGGTTCCAAATGTGCAACAGGAGGCCTAATTCCATGAATCTCCTGATCAAGCATGCGCTCCTCATTCTGATCGTCAGCGCAACTGCACTTCACGCCCAGTCCATCGGGACCTTAAAGCACGCGGACGGGAAGCTGCCAAGAGAGACGAAGGCAGAGAACGGATTAATCATTTCATGGGTCGTCGTCTCGGCGGAAGTCGATGCCTCGGCCTTAGGTGACGCCGAAGCAGCTCAAGTAGGTCAGGTAGACATCTTCGATGAACAAGGCCAGCCGACCACAAGCTTCAATGTTCTCCGGCCAGTGGAGGGGGCTCGCTCAGTCACCATCTTGGACGTTTCCGCGCGGCGTGGCAGTCCGATAGCCGTCGCGGCAGTGTACGTCAGCAAAGAAGGTAATCGAGTTGTTCCTGCGGCTTCGCTAATGCTCTTCGATTTCAGCGGGCGGCTCCTGTCCGCCTACGCTCGGTCGAACTTTCGAGAAATCCGCAACCTTGCCATCGACGAGAGTTCGAATATCTGGACGCTTACCCAGAATTTCGACGAGGGAGACCCACCCACCGTGCCAATGGTGGTCGAATATTCGGCGGAAGGCGCGGTCTTAAGAGAGGAACTCCCGCGCAGCGTGCTCTGGTCACACAACATCCCGCCGAGAGAAGGGATGTACTCCTGCCGGATAACTATGGGTTGCGATGCTGGTATCGTCTGGATATGGCTTCCGGGATCGACGGATCTGGTAACCATTTCAGCGAGCGACGGTAAGGTGACAACCGTTCAGACGGGATTACCCACGAAGAGAAATACAAGGAAGATCCGGTTGATGTCGCTCGCGAACCCTCAGGCGATGTCGTGGCCGTAGTCCGTGAGGACCGGGAGGAGGGCGAGGGCGGCGGGGAGGATGGGAAACTGGCATATTACGCTTGGTCCCCATCGACCAAGGTGTGGTCACGTTTTAAGCCCGGCCCATGCGATGGCGAGAGGCTTCTCGGCATTGGCAATGCTGGGCAGATATACCGCGGGTTCGGAGACCGCGAAGGCGGCATTTGTGCGTTCGGGAGGTAATCACCCTGCGGTGCAAACGTTGTTAGCGCCGCCGTCCCTTCGGCTTCTAGCCCGCGAAACGACTTTGCGTTTGGCCGGCTCGGCGCTTACGGCGCTGCGACAAAAGGCTACAACATCACTGCGCTGTTCAGCCCCTGAGGCATGCTTCCACCCGCTTCCGCACTTCCGCCGCGAAAACCTGATCCTTCAGCGACGCCAGATTGATCTCCACATTAGCCAGCGCACCAGTAAGCGCCGCCTCCGCAAGAGCCTTGGCGGTGGTCAAATCCGACTTCATATTTGGATTGCTGATGGCAAACAAGCTGAGGGTAATCTCCGCCACTTCATGAGCCTTTTCCGCCACACCCAGCGGAACCCCAGTAGCCAACTTCAGAGCAGCATCAACCGCCGCATCGGCCCCAGCAGGATCAGTCTTCGCCTGCTTGTAAGCTTTCATCACCGCATCGTAAGACTCCGCGTCAGCATCCACTGCAGCTTTCAACTCTTCCCGCAACGCCCCCAGCCGCCCGATCGCCGCGCTCAACTCCGACTCATATTGCAGATACGCCTTCTTCCCCCGCGACATCGACGCCACCATCGTCGCCAACCCCGCCGCCATCGCACCCGCAGCCGCTGCTGCGCTTCCCCCGCCCGGCGTAGCCGTCGGCGCAGCAAGCTGTTCGACGAAAGGCTCCACTCCCGCCCGCAATCCGCCCACCGCCATCTTCCCGCTCATCACCGCCGCCAGTCGGTTTTCCAAAATCAGAGACGAATCAAAATTCTCCACCTGCAGAAACCACTCCGCCGCCGCCTCCAGAGCCTTCTTCGGAATCAATCCCACAATCTCGCTCGATACCGGAGTCACGCCATACCGTGCCGCCTCGCGCTTCACCATTTCAAACACGCAATGCACCGGCGTCTGCTCAAAATCCGTCAGGTTCATCGAGACCTGCGCCAGCCCCCGCACCAGAAATCCCGCACCCTTTACAAAACGCATGCCGCCGCTCGAAAACCGCACCGCCTTCGCCACTTTCTTCGCGATCTCGACATCCGGCGTGTTCAAGAATACGTTGTAAGCAATCAGAAACTTCCGTGCTCCCACCACAACCGCGCCCGCCGTCGGATGCACCCGGGCCTCGCCAAAATCAGGCTTCCGCGCCGCATTCGTCGCAATCTCCGCCCGTATCCCTTCAAACTGCCCGCGCCGGATGTTCTCCAGATTCTGCCGCTCCGGCGTTACCGCCGCCGCCTCATAAAAATAAACCGGAATCTGAAACCTCTTCCATATCTCCCCGCCCACGTGCCGCGCCATGGCCACGCAATCTTCAATCGTCACTCCATCGATCGGGATAAACGGCACCACATCCGCCGCGCCCATTCGCGGATGCGCCCCCTTATGCACATTCAGATCAATCAATTCCGCGGCCTTCCCCACGCCGCGAATCGCAGCCTCCTGAATCGGGTCGCGCTCCCCCACCAGCGTAATCACGCATCGGTTGTGATCCGCGTCCATCTCGCGGTCGAGAAGGTAGACTCCATCCATCTTCATCGCGTCAACAATAGCATCCACTTTAGCTTTGTCGCGGCCTTCCGAAAAATTAGGTACACACTCGACTAGCGAAGACATAGGTGAGAAGCATAGCCGGGACGAAGGAATCGAAGCAACTCCTCCCCACATGCAAAATTGTCATCCTGAGCGGCGGCATGCGATTCCGCAAAGCGGTGCGCCTGCCGGAGTCGAAGGATCCCTAGCAGCATCCCTGCCGGCCGCGGCTGACGGATCTACCGGCGCCCAGTCCGACTGTCCCGCCATCTTGGCTTCCACGTCCCAATCCCAGGTAGTGGGTCACTAGATCATACTGACCCACTATTCATTCCCACTTTCTCTTTGGTTTCCCCTGGGACTAAGATTAGAATTGCAAAATCCGGCGTGCGCTTCGTCCATGGCAGATCAGATCAACACACCCCCTGCGGCTGCTCCTGCGGACCCTGCTGCGGACGCTCTCACGGGCACCACTGTCGGCCGCTTCGTAATCTCCAGGCGCCTCGGCGCCGGCGGCATGGGACAGGTCTATGGCGCCGAAGACACCACGCTCAAGCGCTTTGTCGCCATCAAGCGCATGTCCCCCAACGCCAACTCCACCGAAGCCGACCGCAAGCGCCTGCTCAAGGAAGCCCAGCGTTCCTCCGCCCTCAATCATCCGAACGTAGGCGCTGTCTACGATGTCGTCGAGCACGCCGGCGAACTCTGGGTAGTAATGGAGTACGTCGAAGGCGAGACCCTGCGTCACCGCCTCCAACAGCACATCTCCACCGCCGAATTCTTTGCCATCGCGACTCAGTGCTGCGAGGGATTGCACGCCGCTCACGAAAAAGGCCTCATTCACGGCGACATCAAGCCCGAAAACATCATGCTCACCCCGGGCAACCGGGTTAAGATTCTCGACTTCGGCGTCGCCCGCCGCGCCTGGAACAGCAATCCCAACGACGCAACCAAAAGCATGGAGACCATGACTGCCAGCGGGGGCACCGCCGCCTACATGGCTCCCGAAGTCCTGTTCCAGCAGCCCGACGATGGACGTTCCGACATTTTCTCTCTCGGCCTCGTCTTCTATGAAATGCTCGGCGGCCAGCAGCCCTTTCAAACCGACAGCCTCGCCACCACCATCGCCCGCATCGTCCACATAGAACCGCCTCCGCTCAAGAATGTCCCCGCGCCTCTAGCCCGTGTAGTCTCCCGGGCCATGGCCAAGAATCCCGACGCGCGCTACCCCAATACCGCCGCGCTTCTGGATGACCTGCGCCGCGTTCAGGAAGGCGGAAAACCGAAGCGCGTCTCCTCCACCGGTGTTTCCCGCGGTTACCGCGTTCTGATTGCACTCGGGATCTTTGCGGTGATCTTCGCTCTACTAATGGCTTACCCGCCGGCGCGAAGGATTTACTTCCCCTCCACCGCGCTTACCACTCCCCAATCCCAACCCGGCGGACTGCCTCCAACGAAAATCCTCGCCGTCCTTCCCTTCAGCAATGCCGCGAACGCCGACGCCAAACTCGCTGCGCTCGGCCAGGGCCTGGTTGAAAGTGTCGCTTCCAAACTCGGCAAGCTCTCCGAAGATCGCGCCTTCGAAGTCGTCCCACCCGGCAACCTGCAGGAAAAGAAAATCTCCACGCTCCCTGACGCTGCTCACATGTTCGGCGCAAATCTTGGACTCGCCCTCGCCCTCGAGCCCCAGTCCGCTGACCTCGTCAAAGTCACTTATTCTTTGCTGAGTGCGCAAACCGGCGCCCCGATTGACACCGGCTCCCTCACCGTTCGCAGCACGGACGCATTCTCCGCGGAACAAGTGATTGCCGATGGAACCGTCAAGGCTCTGCGCCTGCAACTACGCCCGGAAGAAGAAACCGCTCTCAAGTATCACGGCACCAATAACGCCGAAGCTTACCAGTATTATCTGCAGGCTCAAGGCTATCTGCTCGATCACACGAAAGCCGAGAAGATCGACATCGCGGTCATGATGGCCCAGGCTGCCCTCAAGCTCGATCCCAACTTCGGCATGGCCAAAGCCGTCCTCGGCGAAAGCTATTGGTTCAAATATTCCGACAGCAAGCAGAAGCAGTGGCTCACTCCCGCGCAGAGCGGGTGCAATGATGCCGTTAAACTCGCCAATGCCGGCGCCGCCGGCCACGTCTGTCTCGGCCTTATCGACAACGGCACTGGACACTACCCCGAAGCAGCCGCCGAATTCCAGCTCGCCCTCGGTCTGGAACCCACCAATGAAGAAGCCGCCATCGGCCTGGCCCTGGCCTACGAACACGAAGGCAAGATCACCGACGCCGAAAAGGCCTACCAGCAAGCCATTCAAGCCCATCCCAACAGCCGTTTCAGTTACAACGTGTTCGGCATCTTCTACAAGCGGCGCAACGAGTACGACAAGGCGCTGCAAATGTACGCCAGGGTCATCCAGATCGCTCCCGAATGGTATGGCACGTATGTCAATGTCGGATCCATTTACAACGAGACGGGTCAATACGAGAAGGCAATCGAGCCCCTGAAAAAGTCCATTGCGATTCGGCCCAGCTACGCGGGATACGTCAACTTGGGTGTGGCATATTTCGGCCTCGTCAGGTACGCCGAAGCCGCCACCGCCTATGAAGAGGCAGCCAAGCTCGATCCCCAGCAGTATGTGATATGGGGTAATCTGGGCGAAGCCCTCTACTATGGAGGTAAGAAAGATCAATCCATGGCGCCCCTGCGCAAAGCTGTCGAGCTTACCGAGGCAGAATTGAAGGTCAATCCCCACGATCCCAACCTGCTTAGCAGCGCGGCGGGCTACTATTCCCTTCTGGGTGATCGCAAGCACGCTCTCGCCTACATAGCGCAAGCCCTGCAATACGGACGCAACGATAAAGAGATTTTGCTGGACGCCGCCTCGGTGTATAACGAATCCGGCGAACCCGGCTTGGCCGTAGAATTTCTAGCCAAAATGGTGCAGGCAGGGTATACTCCCGAGAAAATTCGCAGCCTGCACGAGTTTGATAACCTCGCAAATACACCCGGTTATCAGGAGTTGATGAAGTCGTCGCGTCCGTAGCTGGTTGTCGACTCGTTCAGGAGCGCGTCAACTATGACTCCAGCCACGGGCATGCGCCTTCAATTGAAGCGTGCCCGGGCCATTCGAAAGGAAGAACAACATGACAACTAAGAAGCCGGAGGGTGGGCCAACAACCCGTCGCCCGGACATTTGTGCAGACGGTTGGCCCGCAAACCCCGGAGATCCTGTGGAGTGGCAAAACCCTCCCCAGGGCGGTACCACCATCAAACAGTATGGCAACAATAGGTGGCCTTTCACCCTCGCGTCGCCGTTTCCCTGGCCCAATGCTCCCAGCGCAGTCTTGATTCTCCCCAACCTGCCACCCAACACATACTACTACTGGGTAGATTCCTGTCCCGGTCAGGGTGCGCCCAAATCTGTCGACGTCTCTTGACCCATAATCCGGCACCTGCCGGGTGCCCCATTTCTCGTGTTCGTTGCGAGAAGTGGGGCTCTTTCCTTTTCCATCCGAGAGGCCTGAGAACAGTCCGATAACTTACTAGGACGGTATCCCTATTTCTTCCAGAACCGCCCCACTCCCACCCGCACCTGCACCGTATTCAACCCCGGATTCGGCGTAGCCAACCCGGCATTCGAAATATGCAAATACCGCAACTCCACGCTCCAGTTGTATTTCGCGCCCAGCACATGCGTCCCTAGCGCCGCTGCTGAGGTAAAGTTCACCGTGTTCGTATTCGTCGGCACATCGTGATTGGTGAACAGCGTCCCCCCGCTCAGCTCAAAAAATGGCGAGAGCCGCCCCCGCCGCTCGAAATCCCACTTCAACCCAAACGGATTGAATCCCACTCCGTAAGCCGTATTCGCCGGCTGGGAAATCAAATACATCGGCTCCGCGTCCACCACATACTCAAATCGTCCCCGCAAAAATCCCGGCAAATGCGCCCCCGTAATCACCCACCCATAACGCAGCCCAAAATCCGAAATCCCAGTGTTCGAAGTCCCGCCCGGCACGGAGTATCCGCCGCCAGACCAAACCTGCACCTCGTGCCCACCCTCCTCCGGCCCCGGCTCAGACTGCGCAAATCCCGCCGTTGCCATCAGGATGACAAGCGAGAAGGCGACAAAAGAGAGGACAAAGAAAGAAGAAAAGAAAGCACCGCCGCAGCCGTTCGCTCGCGTCATGGTCTACGAGGTTGCCCGACAACCGCGCTTTTTGCAAGCCTCCTCGCACCCCGCCCCCCCATGGCTGTCATCCTGATGCAGCGGAGTCGCACGCGAAGCGGGCGACTCCCAACGAAGGATCCCTACACCACCTATGCTCACGCTGGCAGCGAGAACCGGGAAGGGCACGACGTTCAGTTCTTAGCCTGCCCTGAGCAAGCGAAGCGCGCCGAAGGGTGCCGCCAGAGGCCGACAAGAATGCGGGCTTCAGCCCTTGAGGTCCACATGTGTGGGGCGGACACGCCTGTCCGTCCTTTTACGGTGTTCTTGAAGTTGGGAACCAGCCTCCCTAAAGTTTTGTCGGAAGGCCGCATTTCCTTGACATAGAAGGCACGCAGCGAGAAACTCAGATTGTTAAGGTGCGAACCTAGGCGCTCAGCCTGGGATGAGTTTAAGGGGCGGCTGCGAAGCCGCCCTTTGTATTTGGACGGTCTCTGTCATCAGTCGCCGAACATCCCTACACCGCGAGGGTTCTTTGGCGCGCAATCTCCTTCAACCGCCCGGAGACTGTCTCTCCCGCCTAATGCCCTATCGCCTTTTCACTCACAGCTACGTTGCACCTGCGGCCAACGAATTATAGCGCCCCGCCCTTGACAACCGCCCACCCCCATCCTTATAATTAGCACTCGATAGGTGAGACTGCTAACAGCACTCCCTAACCCTTAACAATTCATAGGTTTACGAACATCAACCTTCTACCCAACCCTTGAAAGGAGTTGCACACTATGGCTAAATTTACCCCGCTCCACGACCGCGTTCTGGTCCGTCGTGTGGAGGAAGCTTCCACCACCCGAGGCGGCATCATTATCCCCGACAGCGCCAAGGACAAGCCGCAGGAAGGCGAAATCATTTCCACCGGCAAAGGCCGCACCAACGATGAAGGCAAGACGTTCCCTCTCGCCGTCAAAGAGGGCGATCGCGTCCTGTTCGGCAAGTACTCCGGCACTGAGATCAAGATCGATGGCGAAGACTTCATCATCATGAAGGAAGAAGAAGTCCTCGGCATCCTGACCGGAGCCGCCAGTACGGCCAAGAAAGAACTAGCCGGCGCCCGCAAGTGACGCCGTTTAGCGGGCGTCTGAGCCCGCTGGCGTTATCCTGAGCGCAAATATGCGTTGTCATCCTGAGCGCACTTTTTGCGCGAAGGATCTCGATCTGATCCGCACTCAGTTCTCGCGGTTTTAACTGAGAACTGAAAACCGAGAACTAGCTTCTCAAGAACTCATTTAGGAGAAAACGAATCATGGCAAAACAAATCGTTCACGGAGAAGAGTCCCGCCAGGCAATCCTGCGCGGCGTCAACCTTCTAGCCGACGCAGTAAAAGTCACACTCGGCCCCAAAGGCCGCAACGTAGTAATCGAAAAGAAATTCGGTTCGCCGACGATCACGAAAGACGGCGTCACCGTAGCCAAGGAAATCGAACTCAAGGACGGCCTCGAAAACATGGGCGCCCAAATGGTTCGCGAAGTCGCCAGCAAGACCTCCGACGTAGCCGGCGACGGCACCACCACAGCCACAGTCCTGGCCCAAGCGATCTATCGCGAAGGCGTAAAGACCGTAGCCGCCGGCGCAAATCCAATGGCCATGAAGCGCGGCATCGAGAAAGCCGTCTCCCTGGTCTGCGGCGCCTTCGACAAGAAAACCGGCGAACGCGCCAAAGGCGAACTCGACAAGTTCTCCAAGCCCGTCTCCGGCGAAATGATCGCCCAGGTAGGCACGATCAGTGCGAACAACGATGAAACAATTGGACACATCATTGCCGAAGCCATGAAGAAGGTCGGCAAGGATGGCGTCATCACGGTGGAAGAGTCGAAGACGCTGGAGACGCAGCTCGAAGTAGTCGAGGGCATGCAGTTCGACCGCGGCTATCTCTCTCCGTACTTCGTCACCGATCCCGAGCGCATGGAAGTCGCACTCGAGAACGCTTACATCCTCATCAACGAGAAGAAGATCAGTTCCATGAAGGATCTTCTCCCGCTGCTCGAGCAGATTGCCAAGGGCGGCAAGCCGTTGCTCATCATCGCCGAAGACGTCGAAGGTGAAGCGCTGGCTACGCTCGTGGTCAACAAGCTGCGTGGCACGCTGCAAGTCGCGGCCGTCAAGGCTCCCGGCTTCGGCGATCGCCGCAAGGCTATGCTGCAGGATATCGCGATCCTGACCGGCGGCAAGGCCATCACGGAAGATCTCGGCATCAAGCTCGAGAACGTCCAGATCAGCGATCTCGGCCAGGTCAAAAAGCTCACCATCGACAAGGACAACACCACCCTGGTCGAAGGCAAGGGCAAGCACAGCGAGATCGAAGGCCGCGTGAAAGAAATTCGCAGCCAAATCGACAAGACCACCAGCGACTACGACCGCGAGAAGTTGCAGGAGCGGTTGGCGAAGCTGGTCGGTGGCGTAGCCGTAATCAAAGTCGGCGCCGCGACCGAAACCGAGATGAAGGAAAAGAAAGCCCGCGTGGAAGACGCCATGCATGCAACTCGCGCAGCCGTGGAAGAAGGCATTGTCCCGGGCGGCGGAGTGGCACTGGCGCGTTGCGTCGCGGCGCTCGACAAGCTGAAGCTCGAGGGTGATGAGCAGATCGGTGTCAACATCGTGAAGCGCGCCCTGCAAGAGCCGATGCGCCAGATCGTCGAGAACGCCGGCGAAGAAGGCGCGGTCGTTATCGGCAAGGTGCTCGACTCCAAAGACCCCAACTACGGCTTCAATGCTCTGAACAACGAGTATGAGGACCTGGTCAAGGCTGGCGTGCTCGATCCCACGAAGGTGGTGCGCACCGCACTCACCAACGCCGGCTCGATTGCGTCGTTGATGCTCACCACCGAAGCCCTGGTCGCGGAGATTCCGGAAAAGAAGGAAGCTCCCATGGGCGGCGGCGGACACGGCGGTGGCGGTATGGAAGGCATGTACTAAGAACATCTGTCAGCCATCAGCTGTCAGCCGTCAGTAAAGTCAAAGCCCCGCTCGCGAGAGCGGGGCCTTTTTTGTGTTCGCTCTTCTCCGAAGGCCGGGGTCCGGCGCTCGCAGATTGACTGTGATCGTGGCCTAGATTGTTTCGCGGGACATTTCGTATGTGGTTTCCGGTGAAGGCGTTTCTTCCGCGGAAGAATTTGTGGTTCTATCCGGATGGAAGCAAGAAGGGAGCGATGTTTAAGAAGTATCGGGAGGCATGGTGGGTGATGACGAAGAAGAAATAGTGGGCGGCTCGTCGGCGCGTATGTCCCTGGCGACCGCGCTGCGATGCTTCTCCGGTTTGACGGTGGCAATGGCATTGATTATGATCGAAGTGCGGGGTGGAGCAGTCTGGTAGCTCGTTGGGCTCATAACCCAAAGGTCGGTGGTTCAAATCCACCCCCCGCAACCAACTTTTTCAATTGGTTACAGCCTTTCGGTCCCGAGCGTTCCGCTCATTTTCCGCTCATATTGCCAGCAATTGCCCGACGACCTGCCCGTGCGCGGCCCGTTTCTGGTCACTCACGGCTTGGGTGTAAACGTTCATGGTCGTGGCGATGTTGGAATGCCGCAAGAGTTCCTGCTGCACCTTCACATCGGTGTGGTTCGCACGCAGCAGGCAAGAATACGAGTGCCGGAACGTGTGCCACCCCACGGTCTTGAACAGGCCAGCCCGTTTCGCCGCCGGTTGAATGATGCGCTTCAACGCCGAATCAGGCCAGTAAGGAACTCGCCCGCCGTTGTACGAAGACGCGAACACCCAATCCGAATCAGATGCGTAGGGAGACAGCAGCCGCCACTCCTTGAGAATCCTGATGAGTTCCGGAGCGAGCGGCACTGGCTTGCGCCGTGCTTGGGTTTTCGGATTGCCCACATGGTTGTTCACCATGCCACGACGGATGGTCAAGGTTGCCCCTTCCCAATCAAAATCCGACCACTGCAAGCCAGTCAGTTCACTGCGGCTCAGGCCCAGACAGCCTGCCACAATGACCATCACTCTGTACGGCTCCTGTTGAAGTTCTGCCAGCAACGCGTGAAACTCTGACACCGACAGAATTTCTGGCTCTGCACGTCTTGCCCCGCCCTGACGCACGCGACTGATGGGATTGTCTCGAACGAATTCCCACCGGATTGCGCACTCGAAGAGCACGTGGAGTACGTTACGCACGTTCACTTTGCTTTTTGGTGCCAGAGGTAAAACTCGCAGCCATTGTTCTACGCCCATCGTGCGTACCTGCTCCAAAAAACTCGTGCCCCATTTGGGTTTCACCCATTTCTGCAAACAAGTTACGTAGCTCTTGCGCGTTGCATATGCCAATCGACCCATTTCAACTTCATCATTCAAATACCGGCCAATCAGTGCCGCAACGGTTGTGGGAACTGCCTTCGGCAGTTCGCTATTAATCTCTAAGCGAAAAGGATCTGCCGCACGCTGTGCGTCCTGTTTCGTTGGGTATTGTTCCAGGGTGCCCAGCAGTCTGCTTCGCAGTCTTCCGTTTGGTTCGTACCAACGAAATTCCCAAACATCCGGCCCTTTCCGCTTCTTCAGCGTGACATTTCCTCTTTGATACCGGCTTCTCATTTTGTCTCCTTCGAGAAGCACGGACGGTATTCAGACTGTACACCAATCCATTCATTCAGTGCGCTAGCACGAAAGAACCAGAAGCGGCCAATCTTGATGGCAGGCACCATATGGGTGCGTGCAAGCCTTTGCAACGTTCTGGGGTGCATGTTCCCAAGGAGCTGGGCTGCTTGTTCATCATTCAGCAAAGGCTCGAAATCGGTTTCAGATCCCGCTCGTTGTGCGGGTTTCTTTTGGTCTGGCCGTACTGAGGATTGCGGATTGGTATTGGCTGGCATTGAATTCGCGTCTCATCGCGGCAATTGCAGTGCATAGAGCGCCCCGTCAACGGCATCGTAGACCCTGTCGATGGCAGAACTGGAGTTACATGTCATGTGTGTTTGATGAAGCGCCACCCGAACGCCGCCTCTGATTGCTACGTATTCCCATTGCTCGTGAGGATGAAAGACAGCGCAGTATTCGCGAGCGCCTCTAGAAACCTCGAACGATTGGGGGGTGTTGTTAGACCTGTCATTTTTCTTTCGCTTCCATAGTGGCGTGGTGGACCGGAACTGCGAAGGTTCAGTCAAGGGCGACCGGAGGGAGCCGCGCCAGCGGGCCTGCCCCTTGACGGGTTCTTCGCAGTTCCGGTCTCGTTCATGTGGAAGCGAAAGAAGACGTTGGATGCGTGGGATGTTGTTCGGGTGCTTCATTGCGCCGCCTCATCCTTCGATGTGGACTTACTTTGAATCCTGCGCGCAGGGTGAGCTGTAGTGGTGCTCGGCGCTGCTGCCTCTGGCTTTGATGGAACCACGACCGTGTTCTGGGTTGGTTCCTGTGCCGTTGAGTTGATCCAGCGGTAGTACAGGGTGCCCAGCGCAAATCCCACCGCCAGAGCCACACTGCACAAAACGAGGACCGACCACTTGTATTCGCGGAGGAAAGTGTGCGTTAGATCGTTTGCTGCTCGCTTCGCGGTGGCCGTGGCATACTCGATGCTTCCGCGAATTTCATCGAGCGCCATGCGGGCATCGCTGGCAGCACCTCGATAGGAATCGGTCAGTTGCTTGGACGAGCGGTCAAACTCTCCCGCGGCTTGCTTCGTTTGTTTCGAGATGACGGCTAGGGCTTGTGCTGTTTCAGGAATGCCACTTGCCACAAACTGCTGGCGCAGACTCTCGCTGAGTTTCGCGGCAATAGCTGCGGGACTGATGCCCTCGGAGATTTCTGCTGGCAATTGCGCCAGCCGTTCTTCGAGTTGCCTGTGCAAAGCGACTGCATCTTGTCGGGCGGACTGAATGGCCTTGATGCCGTGGTCCAAGATCGTGGCAAGCTTTTCTCGCTCCGTGGCGATCTGTCCAGGAGTTTGCCGCGTCACCAATGCCAGAAAGCCCATAGCGCGGGCAATCCGTAGCATCTCGTCATCGGCGGGCAAGCGGCGCAAGTGCGCCATGTCACGATACCAAAGCGGACGCTGTTCGGCGGGCAGCAGTTCGGCGATATCGTCGATGAAATCGGCCTCAGCAGATTGTTCTTCTACGAGTTTGGGCTGGGGGTTCACGGCAAGAGCAACCCCTTGGCTTTGTCAATTTCCTCAAAGAGCCGCCGCCGATAGCTCTGAGCGCGGATGACCAGTGAGGCCCTCTGCAGCTCCGAGACTTTAAGCCGGCGTTCGGCGATCTGGCCGAGTGTGACGCCGTGTTGTCGGGCGGGGTTTTCGAGTTCCGGCAGACGAAACTCCATCATGAGGACAACTGGCTGGAAGACCGTGCGAAATTGCTTAGCTTGCTCGCTGTCCTGCCAGTAGGAGAAATCTGCTTGATGTGACATGGCGTTCTCAACCACAACGTAGTTCACTCTGTCTTGCAGACGTGCAGCCCAGCTCAGAATGCTTTCCACGCTCGCCGGGTCGGGAGTGACGATGCCGATGGCCGTGAACGCCACACCGGTAGCTGCCACATCCTCAAACATGCTGTCGAACCACTCGTGAGTCACTTGCCCGGAACTCGCGCCCATATCCGCAAGGATGATGGGAGCGCCCTCTGCCAAGTGGTCAACGAAAGCGTCAAGGCCCGCAGCGGTGTGAATGTTCACCTTGGTCACCCTGCCGTCGAAGTAGTGCTTCAAGCTTCCGCGAGATTTGTTTTCGGTGTCCAGGTCGAGAAGCGTTACCGGAATCTCATGGCTCTGGAACCATTCGGCGAGGGCAAGCATAAAGCTGGTTTTGCCGACTCCTCCTTTTCCTCCCATGGTGAGAATCACGCGCTTGGACGGGGCGGTGGACGAGACGACAGAAGGTGAATCGGAATTTTTCCGTTCGGCTGTTGCAGCGGTGTTGGAGTCGTACATATATGGCTACTCCTTCGTTCTTTGATTACGATGAAGCCGCAACGGTTCGTCTGGGTTGTATTCAAATAAAAGTTTTTTCGCCCGCGTTTTCAGCGGTCGGTCTTTCAATTCCTTAATCGTCTTTGCAATGCCTTCCAGTTCCTTCTGAGGCCTTCTGGTGCTCTCCTGAGCCTTGGTGTTCCTATACGTACCTGTAAGTGCTCTTCTGTTCTTCTTAGTCTCTATTGTCCTCGACGCCGAGAACGACGGCTTCGCTTTTGATTTCGACCGTGCGAGCACGAAGTCGTTCACTGTGCTCGTGCCTACCTTGAGGCCACAAGCTTTCTTGAGTACCTGGGTGATTTCTCGATAGCTGTGACCTCGCTTTCGCATCTCAGTGATTAGCTCGCTGTAAGGCTCCAAACGCGAGCGCGGCTCTTTGGCAGGCAGGCTGTTGAGTATGGCTTCAAATTTGGCGTCCACAATTTCCTCCGAGAGCGTCAGGCGAGATGGACTCCGGCGAAAGGCCGTTACTGATAACAGACGCCAAACGGAGGTCAGAGGATGGCCGGACAAGCGCCGGACAGATGCCGGAAGTACACCGGATGAGACCGGACATACACCGGACGAGATTCAGGTCGCGCACGCGACACCGGACCTAACGCGGAGCGTTAGGGATGGTGTCTTGTTGCAAATGAGACGTTAAAGGTCTTCAAACATGCTCACCATTCGCGCCATGTCCAACGGAGCAGGCTACTCCGCACGCCATTTGCAGCACAGCGACTATTACGCCGAAGGGGAGCGTGTAACGGGTCAATGGCAAGGCCGGGGAGCGGAGATGCTCGGCTTGGCAGGGGAAGTTCAGTCGGAACAATTCGAGGCGCTGCGCCAGGGCGTCGATCCGCAGAGTGGTGAATTCCTCCGGCAACGCCACAGCGCCGACCGCACAGCCGCTGATGGCAGCACCCAAAGCCGAGGTCGAAATCTGTACGACTTCACCATCTCGGCTCCCAAGTCGGTTTCAATCATGGCCCAACCGGGTGGGGACGCACGACTTGTGGAAGCTCACAAGAAGGCCGTTGGAGAAACGCTGACAGAATTGGAGCATCGCGCAGCAAGCCGCGTCCGAAGGGACCAGGCGAATGATAACCGCACCACGGGTAATCTTGTATTGTCTGTCTACCATCACGACACGAGCCGCGAACTTGATCCCCAGCTTCACACCCACGCGGTTGCCGCTAATCTGACCTACGACGGCGCAGAGGGCCGCTGGAAGGCGCTGCAAGCCTCCGATATCTACGAGCAGCGGGCGTACCTGACTGAAGTCTACCGGAACGCGCTTGCCCGCGAAGTGCGGTCTCTGGGCTATGAGATCGAGGACCGGCGCAGCTCCAAGGGCAAGAACCTGGGTTTTGAGATCAAGGGTGTCTCCGATGAATTGCTCGAAAAATACAGTCAGCGCAGCGAGCAGCGCGACCGGGCCATTGCCGAGTTTGTCGAAAGTAAGGGTCACCAGCCCAGCGACAACGAAATCGCCGTGCTGGTTCGTGAGTCGCGGGCCGATAAGCTGGTTGAGATTTCAACTGCGGAGGTGCATTCGCGCCAAACGGCTCGATTGACCCCAGAGGAGAGCCTAACCCTTGAACAAATCCGCGAGGCAGTCCGGGAGAGATCCGAAACGCAGCGACTAGAACCAGAGAGTGCAGTTCCTTCCCTCGACTACGCAAAACAACACGTCTTTGAGCGCGTCTCCGTGGCGCTCGACCACGAACTGTTGACTGAAGCACTCCGTCATGGCCGGGGCCGGATCGACTTGGCGGACCTGAAAGGTGAGTTTTCACTGGAAGAAAGCACCGGCAGAATCCTCCAGGCTGGGAAGGAAGTCGCCACACGCGAGAGTCTTGACCGTGAGCGGGACATGATCGAGCGGATCAATCGTGGAATCGGTCAGTTTGAACGGCTGGGCGGGCAGCATGAATTCGCTGATTCCGCCTTTCTCCGTCCCGAGCAGAAACAGGCAATCGAATTCGTTCTCAATTCGCATGACCTGGCGGTGAACATTCGTGGTGCGGCAGGCACCGGGAAAACCGCTACGCTGCAAGAGCTGCAGCGCGGCCTCGAAGAGAGCGGTCGCGAGGTGTTGGCGGTGGCTCCCACGATGAGCGCGGTTGAAGAACTACAGAAAGTCGGCTTCTCGGATGCCATCACGGTGGAACGGTTGTTACAGGGCCAGAGTGCTCAAACAGACTTGTTCGGGAAAGCGCTGATCGTCGATGAAGCGGGGATGGTTTCCGGCCGTCAAATGTCCGAACTACTAGAGCTGGCCGATCAGCAATCAATGCGAATCATTTTCAGCGGTGACACTAAGCAGATTCGAAGTGTCGAGGCCAGCGATGCTCTTCGTGTGCTGGAAAGAGAATCTCAGTTGAAGCAGTGTTTCGCTTAGCGAAGTGCAGCGGCAAACTACCCAAGGCTATCGCGAGGCGATTCAGGAATTGCGCCGTGATCCTGAGCGCGGCTTCGAGAAGCTGGAACAAATTGGTGCTGTGCGTGAGGTTCCCTGGCCCGACCGTGCGCAGGAGGTTCAACAAGCCTACTCAGAAGCTCAGGTCAAGTCAATGCGAAAGGGCAACCACGCAGTGTGCTGGTTGTCGCGGCCACACACGAAGAGATTGGCCATATCACCGAGGCTATCCGCGCTGAGCGCACGCGCACAGGGGAACTGGGACAGAGTGCGCACCAGCAGCACCACGTACCACTGAACTGGACCAGTGCGGAGAAAAGTGACATGCGGAACTATGCTGAAGGCCAGGTGCTGGAATTTAATCGGGCTGTCAAGGGCGTTTTAAGGCATGAATCGTTGGAAGTCAGTCGGAGTGGAAAATGGCAAGGTCTTTGGCCGCAACGCACGCGGCGAAGAACGCGAGTTCACGGCAAAGCAGGCGAAATGCTTTGATGTCTATGAGCGCTGCTCCATCGAAATTGCTCCCAATGACAAGTTACTGCTGATGGCAAATCGGCGCGAGTCTGGCTTTCGCGCTACCAATGGAGAGCTGGTGACGGTTTCCCGAATTGATGAGCAGGGGCGCATTCATCTGCAGGACGGTCGCGCTCTGCCGGAGAATTACAAGCAATTCACGCACGGCTACGCTGTCACCGCCCATCGCAGTCAGGGGAAGTCTGTCGATGCCGTTGTCATCTCCGCTGATGGGATGCGGAAAGAGTTGTTCTACGTGGCTGCTTCGCGGGGCCGGGAGAGCATCACGGTTGTGACCAGCGATAAAGACCTGCTGCGGGAGTCGGTAGCACTCTCAGTCGCCCGGCAATCCGCTTCCGAGTTGTCGCGCAAAGCGCAAGAGCCTTCCTTGGAAAGGTTGAAACCGTCTTTACGCGAGCGTGAACGCCAAGAACAGCCGATTGCCCGCGAGCAGGCGTGCGGTAACGTACTCGAAGGAAAGGCGGAAATTAGAAAAGCTCCCACTCCCGAAAGAGTGCAGACGATCGACCGAGAGAATCCGACCCGCGAGCAGAAGCAGGAGCACATCATCGAACCGGGTCACTACTTGGGCATCAGCAGGTGAACCGTTATCTTGGTCGTGTGGAGTCCAAGAAGGTGAGGTCGAAGGTCAATGCGATTTTCGGCGGCACGGCGATGGAAAGGTTCCTCAAAGCTGGCGGCAAAGACGTGACGATGGAGCAGCTAGGCGAGGAAGCCGAGGGACAAAGCACAGGCGGCGATTAGCAGCGCGAAACGCTGCTATACTATGTGGGAGGGTTACTTCTTAATCCTCCCTGTTTTTTCGGCTTGAGTTGACGGGCTCCTCGCCAAAACAGAGACACTAACGAGCCTGCGAATCCAAAAAACAATCCATCTGACAACAGTCTCCAAGGAAGGAAATATGTCCGTCGTGATCGCAACTCAATTCAAGTTCAAGTGTCCGCTCTGCGGTTGGTCGATTACGCTGCCACGTCGAAGCCAGCTAGGAACCTACGTCGATGAGAAGTATCACCCGATTTTCGCTTCGTGGCCGATCAAATGGATTTGCATTCCCCACGAGCAGGTGTGCGACTGCACATTCGACCGCGTAGAGCTTATCAAGTTCGAGGAACAACCCCGTGTTGAATCGCCCGCTTCACTTTGGGAAATAGCACACCCATGCAGTCAGGATAGCTGCCAGATGGTTTTCCACGGTTACACGTTATGGGATTTATCAGAAGACAGCCGAGTTGGACTGATAGACAGCATCACGAAAGCGAACCCCAAAGCGACGTGTTCCTCGGGTCACGAAATAATCTGGCAATCCGAGAAGATCAAAGCTACGATGTTGCCGTTCTGACGGAGGCGACAATGAATCGTATAGTTCTGGGTTTGACGCTGCTTTTTGTCTGCACGCTGATGACCTCGCAGGTTAATCGTGGTGAATCGTCGGTAGCAACTTTCGATGATGTTCAACACGGGATGTCTATGAAGGACGTGGCGGAAGCACTGCGAAAGCATGGCTACGAGGTAAAAGAGACGCCCGGAATGTTAACGGTTCACAAGGATGGTCGTTCCGTAGGTTGGGCGATGGGAGGCGGAACGCTAGAGACTGAAAACATCGTGAATTCCATTACGAATCAGTACGAGCCGCTAGATTTTGCGGTTGCCTTGCACAACGAAGCACAATCCACGGGAGCCGTCGTCGATAGTCCCTCATGGGAACATGAAACTTCCACGCAGATGACCGTAAGAGTTATTGATTCTACGGAGAAGGACGGACAGAACCAGTTTATTGATCTGTCTCCATCGAAGGGAACGGGTATGTATCGGATCCTGATTCGCCGCCGAAACCACGGTGATCCGACCGTCGATTTCCAATTTGTCAGATAAGTTCCCGTCCCTCAGCGCCAAATTGCCCGTCTACCACGTCAGTCGGAACGACAAATTCCTCTTTAGCCACCAGGACAAGACACCTTTCTGAACTGAGGGCGACAGCCGCCCCAAGATAGGTAGTGGTGGTATAATAGGTAGTGGTGGTGTTCCATGAATGAGAAATTCAAATTTACGGTCGGCGGCGTAGAGGTCTTTTTAAGCAAGGAAGACGTCGAGCAAAAACTTCGAACAATAGAGCCGGAAAATATCCGTGAGGTTTCAGTCGAGGTTAACGGTAAACGGTATCCCGTTAAACAAGCCTTCTCAGAAGCAGCAGGGTTACTCCGGGGCAATTTCACGTCCCACGACGCGATGAGGGTATTTCGTAAATTGTCTCTTCCTATGGGAACCGGACCAGGGGATGTTTCGACTTACCCGGAGCGTTTCTTCACCGCAATCAAGAGCCTTAATGAGTTTGACCACGCAGAGGTCCGGGGAGTGATTGGAGGGTTGGTAGCAAAAACCGACAGAGATAACTGTTTCGCCGGAATTTACTATCGCGGCAAGGCCAACGTCGAAAGCCTGTTGTCCCTCAAGGGAGTAAAAGACGTTCAAGCAATCACGATGCTGGCCCGGAGCCTGTTCGAACTTGCAGCCGATATAAAACTTATCGACGTAATCCCGGATGCCGTGAAGAAAATTAGGACATTCTCTGAAGTCGAGATGCTGCGGGCAGCTGAACGGGTAGTGAAGTTCAAAGCCGCTAACCCGACAGCCTCGGTAGATTCGAGCGTTCACGCCGAGTTCATTAAAAACAACGCTGCACGAATTAAAGCTGAGCAGAAAACGGTCTGGCCCGGAGCCACAAAGGTACGTCACTGGTCGGAATTAGATTTACGCGCTAGGGCGAAACTACTGAAAGCGCCGTTCGAGGAAATCTACGAAGTTAAGTATGCCGAACTAAGCTGGTACACCCATGCGGCTGGACTGACGGGGTTCAACATAAAATCCGAAACGTTCAATCTGCTGGCGGGCTGTCAATTCGCGCTTGCGGCGAATTGCTACGCCATTCTGATAGCGGCAGTAATTGATGAGTTTCACCTCTCGAAAGCGGACGCGAGAATAAAAAGCCACTTGAAGTTCGCCCACCGGGTCCCTTTCACTGATACCGATGAGCAAGAGGACGCGCTGAAAAGGGAATTACTGGGTTAACCCAGTCCGTTGTGTGCAGCGTGCGGCTGCCTGCCCATGCCCGAGTTGCTGCAGGGTTTCATCATTTGTTTGGGAGAATCTATGCCAAGGATCGAAGACGAATATCTGGAATGCGCGATCTACATGTACGAGACCAAGAGGGATGCCGAGGATAGCAAGGACGAGGGAGCCACAGGCTTCATTGTGGCAGCAGAATCCCCTCCACCAATCAAAGTATCGTATTATGCGGTTACAAACACTCACGTCATACGCGATGACTTCACGGTCATACGCGTAAACACACGAGAGGGTGGCCATGACGTGATCGAGGTTCCACGCGACTCTTGGATTTCCCACCCGCTAGATGACGTCTCTGTGTGCCCGATTGAACCCACGCAGGCCCGTCACAAATTGAGGTACGTCAGGACGGCGTCCTTTCTGAGCGAGGGCTTGGTAAAGAACTACGACATTGGTCCGGGCGACGAGGTGTTCATGGTGGGCCGCTTCATAGGACTTCAGGGAACGCTTACGAATCTCCCGATAGCCAGGTTCGGGGCAATCTCGATGCTCCCGAGCGAGGAGATCGAGAACCCCATAGGGAACAGGACTAAGCACTTCCTCGTAGAGGTGCGGTCGATTTCCGGGTTTAGCGGCTCCCCTGTGTTCGTTTATGACACGGTTCCCCACAACAGCAAAAGAGCGACCACCTTTGGGCCTACGCTTCTTGGGGTTGACTGCGGACATTTCCCGTCTGGAAGCTCAATGATTAAGGGCGGTATTGCCCCAGTGGTTCCAGCATGGAGGATATCAGAAGTGATAAGAAGTCCGGAGATAACGGAAGCCAGAAAAAGAATGGAAAGAACGAACCCTTGAATGCCTCGTTCCCTACCGTCTCCTGTAGTTCGCGCGGGAACCGTGCCGTTCCTCATTGCAGAGGCAGCAGACAGCCTGCCGAGACTCGGTAATGCGAGTGTCCTAATTCGACTTAGCCCGCTCGCAAACCAGCAGCACATTACTCCGGTCGAAGTGACAACGCCATGCGCTACCCAGTGCGCTTACATTCGGCTCGGTGGGGTCCTCCGAGAAGCTTGCCTTGTACATGCCTACCATCGGCTCTTGCTCCAGAAACACGTTGCAGCCCAAGTCGTATAGTTCGCCATTCTTGTCATGTGCGCCAATGCACGCAAGCGAGTCCGATGGTTTCATATCGTGGGGTAAAGCTGCACGGACAACATGTTCGTAGACAGGCTGCGTGTTACGCCTTTGTTCGCAGGCAAGAAGCAGCGTTGCACCTGCGATTACAGTAACCAGTTTGACGTTCATGCTTTTAGTCGCCCTCCGATAAGAACCCGACGTTGCTCATCGCTGAACCGGCAACTCGATTTCGCAACCGTGTTGTTCATCAAAGATCACATAGGACTGTGTGCCGGAAAGCTGCTTTTCCAACTCTTTTTTGTCCTCTTCGGTCGAGGGTCTATGGTCCAATAAATAGAGATTGACGGAAACGGCGAACGTTACAGTGTGCCCACGCGGAAAAAACCTGTGGTCTGGGAAGCTCAGCTCTGGAAGAAGATTTCCTGCTTCCACATTCTTGTCGGCGTGGAGAACGTTGTCGGGCGACATGCTCAGAACACGAAACGAATTGGGCAACTCGTAGTCTCCGCCAGACAGATTTGTCACAAGATATTCAAGGTCTATCGTGTTGGGGTTGTACACCGGATGGAAACTGACGCCGTGCAGCTCGGCCTTGATCCCGCAACTGGCTTTCCCGGCAGTGGGAATCGATTCCGGTTTATGGCATCCCGTCAAACACGCGGACACCATCGCAACCAGCAGTAATTTCTTCATTGACTCCCTCGATAGCCTCCAGAGAACGTATGGAGTCCGGCTTTACCAGGAAAGCATGGCCGCGAACGCACTACGGCAGAACATATTCCTTAAAGAAATCCTCGGACAGTGCCGGCGAAATTGCTCTCAATCGTTTATAGACTTCCACAACCTTAGCGCGGTTTCCTAGAGCTGCGTAGGCTTCTCCAAGCAGTTGCCACGCCATTTCGTCATCAGCGTATTTCTCCAGATCCTCTTTTGCGTAGCGGACGGCATTCTGATATGCGGAGGTGCTCTGTCCCGGCTCCTTAGCGGAGCGATATGCTGCACCGAGGGAAAGCCATGCATCTACGTGTCGCGGCTCGATCCGTAAAGATTCTCGCAACGCTTTAATCGCATCTTGGTATTTGCCAAGCTCGGAGCAGGTTTCCCCGCGGGCACTCCACGCCAGGAAGTCCTTTGGATTTAATTCGGTAATCCTCTCAAGGACTCGGAGTTTATCTTCTGGACGGGCGGCATCATTGTAGTCTTTCTCCAGACTCCACCAGTATTCTCTTTCGTTCGGTTGAATACGAATGGCTTCCTTGTGGGCTTTGACTGCATCGTCGAATCGCACCTGATAGCGATACCCATTTCCAAGCGCCCACCATGCGAAGGAGTCATCGGGATTTTGGCGGATTTCATCCTCGTACGACTTTACAGACGCATCGAGCTCCATGCCTTTCCTCAAGCCCATTGTTGCGTAGGACCAGCGCATCATTTCTTCAAAATCTTTGTCGGGAATCGTGACGGCAGCCTGGTTCTTGCCCGGCTTGTTGCCTTGAGCGGCGGAGTTCGTGTTGCCGCTCTGCCCATTCGTCGTGACGCAAGGCATTAGAATGAGCACCACTAGCAGGGTCAGTGCTAAGGGTTTCTTCATGACGGTGCGCTCCATTCGTTCAACAGTCTAAGGCATGTGTCCAGGGAAGCAGGCACGAAACCCACGTCCAGCTTGTCAGAAAGGGAGGGCGGCCCGCTGGCGGAAGTGGTCAGCATGTAGCTTGCTCGGTAAGGGTGTTGTAGCACAAACTCTTAATAGTCAGTGTGTTGCGTGGGTTCCGAGGGTAATGAGCACCTGAATTTTGGGCGGCTCGATATGGTAAACTTTAAGGTGCAAATGTCTACTGCGGCGGCACCTAAAGCCATAGCGGTTTCTGAAGGCCTTCTCCGCCGTGAGGCCGTGGAGAACGCAGTTGCGGATCTCCGTTTGGAGGGTCTTACCCCCACCGCAAATGCGCAGCTCGTGTTTGAGCAGTTTGTCCAGGGTGATCTGACCGAAGAGCAGTTGGTCAGTGCCGTCCTTGCTCGATGAGCGATCCATACATTGATCATCAATCCGGAATTCTGCGAAACAATGACGGTATAATCGTGGCATGGCTGACCATGTGATCCACATCTCGGAAGCGGAAGCCGCAAATGACTTCGCTGGGCTGCTCGCGCGGGTGCGTGCAGGCGCGGAAATCGTGATCGAGAGTGGGAAGCTGCCGGTGGCGGTGATCCATGCACCAGTCCCGCCGCGCCGGTCCATCTCGGAGTGCATCGCGTTGCTACCCGAGGACTCGACGGCGACCATCGACCCTGACTTCGCTAGGGATGTGGAAGCGGCTGTCGAAAGTCATCGTGAGCCGCTCGAACCGCCCGCATGGGACTAATCCTCGATTCCAGTGTACTGATCACAGCCGAGCGCCAGGGGCAAAACGCGCGGCAGATGCTTGCCGCGATCTCTGGCAAGGCAGGGAATACCGATATCGCCGTCTCCGTGGTTACTCTGATCGAACTGGCCCACGGCGCAGCCCGTGCCGATACGTCGCAGCGAAAGGCGAAGCGGCAGCAGTTCATTCAGGAGCTTCTCACGGCCCTACCTATGCATCCGGTAACGGTGTCTCTTGCCCTTCGTGTCGGACAGATCGATGGCGAGAACCAAGCGAAAGGCATTCGTCTTCCGCTGTCCGATCTGTTGATCGGGGTAACGGCCTTAGAACTCGGCTACAGCGTAGCCACGGGCAATCTCCGCCACTTCCAGATGATTCCCGGATTGTCGGTCGTGCAGTTTTAGTCGCGGGATTCTGCAATCACTTTGCAATCACTAGCGGCGAGGTAGACTTTTGCCACCGAAGCTAGCTGGCCACTTTTAACCGCAAATGTACCCACGCGTCGAGATCGGATGCGCGGAAGCGCCACAATTTTCCGATCCGCATCGCGCGTATCTCGCCTTTACGCGCGAGACGTTGGAGTGTCTTGGGATGGATTTGCAGCAAGGCTGCCGCCTGGCGCGAATCGAGGAACCGCTCGAAATGGAGGAACGGCTGGCTGACTGGCGTTGCTTCGTGCATCTCGCTCATAGAACCTCCTGCAGCGAGAGTCGAGACCGGGCTGAAATCACCGCGTCGTCTGAAGGTCGGCTGTGGCGTCCGACTTCGTCCGACAGATTTCGAGCCCATTCACTACTCGGCTGGTGTTAGTCTTCGCGTCATGGGCGGACGAGAACATTATTCGAATAGAAACCGTACAAGACGCATTTGTTGCTCGCTCTCAAAGAATCTTTTTCTTGTCGACTTCAAAGAAACTTCTCAAGAAGTGCTTAAAGTGCCTAAAGTGCCCAGAAGTGCTTTTAGGTACGTTTAGGGAATCCACGGGAACATGGCAATTGCCGCACTCACCCGCCCGCGTCTTTAGCGAGGCGCTTCCATGGATTCACCCGAAATTTTCCCCTCTATGTATGTAAGGAACCTGCGGGAGGAAAAATATGTCGAAAATATTTTGAACGCAACCCGAACGAAACTGCACAGAACTGGGATTGGAAGGAGGAGGTGCGATCCCTTGTCTTAGGAAGAAACTAAACGGTCAATCGCTCCTGCTAATAGTTGGTTTCTTAGGCAGGATGATCCCGATTACTGGTCCGCAATTCCAGTCCGCACTGAATGCGTCTTGCAGCTACTTACAAGTACTTGGCAGTCCCACGTGTCCTTGTAAGTTATTAAAAACACTGGTTATACACACTCTGAGAAATCTAGCATGAAGGGCGCACTCGAATCCCATGCCGCCAGCCCGCTCTTGATGTCTAGCGTGATCAGCTTCGATTCTTCCCCGCGCACATGCACATTCTTGCTTTCGCAGTTGTATCCATCTGTCAAAACGCTCATATCTGCTCATAATCTGCCGTGACTGAGTTGAACTGGCGGTGTTTTTGAGAACCTGAATCATCCCGTCCGTGCTTCAGGTTCAATGATTTAACTGCAAGCGGTTGTTCTCATAACCCAAAGGTCGGTGGTTCAAATCCACCCCCCGCAACCAAATTCACCTGCTGAATCGCGCGCCTTCGCTTACCGCGAGGGTTTTTTGTTGCGCCTACCGCTTCTGAGTGCTGGCTTCTTTGTTTATCGTGACGGGGTTATCGTGGCGGGAGGAGAGTCAACGTCAATGATGGCAAAGGCAGTCCATCGACCTCGACGGTCCAGACATCTCCACTGCCGGCGGGATGTCCGGCGGTTAGCGTTCCGGAGCTAACTACTTCTCCAGCGCTTAGTGGCTGGTTTGGGAATCTCCGCACAATAGCTGCGCCGAGTTCGGCGAGGCAGAGGGCGGGACTCTTCAGGGAGTTCCTGCCGGATCCTTCTTCCACAAACTCTCCGTGTTTGGATACGCGCACTTTGAATTGCGACAGATGATTCACCAGACTTGGGATCAAGTCTGGCCGTATTTGCATTCTTTCGCCGATGACTAATGCGGCATGAAGTCCGAAAGATGCTACGAAATCGCTAGGCTGAAACTTCCATTCTGGAAAAGGACAGTCGATGATTTCGAATCCGATGGCCAGCCAATTGGCTGATGCGAGGGCAGCAGCGGCGTCAGAGGCATCTGCCGTGAGCGGCTGTTTCAAACCGAAAACAATCTCGGGCTCGACCTTCAGCGAACGCGAATGTGCGAGGGTTAGCGCTGTCGAGTTGCTGTCACTGTAATGGACAGTGTCATCGTACATGTGGGCCCAGACCAAGGTATCGAGTTTGAGCACCCGCCACATGGCCTTATTGGCATAACCCACCTTGCGACCGACGGCTCTGTATCTAGCAGCTTCGCGCAACTGCTTGAGCGTTGCTTCGACCGAATAAGCAGTGTTGAGGTCGAAACCAGGGTGCGCGGAGGGGGCGACAGGCACCATCTGGCCGGTCTCATACGCAGACAGGAGTTCACGCGCCAGACTCTTGACCTCGTCGTGCGACATCGCACGCCCCGACATAATATTGTCCGACATAAGCTCGTACAGTTTTTTCCAGGCGTTCTTTTCCGCCATGCCGGCAAATGTTAAAGGCGTCTGGCGGATCATGCGGGCCGGAACCTGAGCATCTTACAACAGGCGTTTCCAGCCCCGCCTTCGGGAGCGGCACGGCGCGAATGGATATTCCCACTGACAACAACTGCTGGTTAGCAGGCTTTACTCGGAACAATGGTAACTTACCATCGTTACCTTCACTTCCGGCGCGCAAAGGATAGATTCTAACGAAGTAAAGCGACCGTATGGAGGGTTCGATGAAGGAAGCGGCAAGACTTACGATGTCAAAGCGAAGTTGGAGTTTTTTCTCGCTGTTGATCTGGGTGTTGTCTCTTCTTGCTTTCGGCATGAACGCAGTTTTTGCGCAGGCCCAAGGCGCAGTTGTCCTGGTGGGATCAGGGTCGAGCGTGCCGGCGCCACTTTACAATCGGTGGACACAGGAGTACGGGAAGCGCGCCTCCAACGTTCAAATGCGATACCTGCCGGTCGGCACCAGCGAAGGGATCAAGCAGATCTCTCATGGCGCGGGTGATTTTGGCGCCGGGGAAGCTCAACTTACAGAGAAGGAACGGAAAGAGGGCGGGTTAATTGAATTGCCGGTTGTGCTCATCGGAATCGTTCCCATCTACAACCTTCCCGGCGCGCAGCTAGAGCTGCGGCTTTCGGGGGAAGTGCTGGCAGGGATCTTCCTCGGCGATGTCAAGGTGTGGAATGCACCTCAGATCGCGAAGCTCAATCCAGGGACGGATTTGCCGAATCTTCCAATCCAAGTAATCAACCGGCCTGCGGGCAAAGGCTCCAATTACGTGTTCACGGAGTTTCTCTCGAAGGCGAGTTCAAGGTTTCGCGCTGAAGTTGGGACCAGTCCTTCGCCGAAGTGGCCAGTGGGCACGCCGGCGGAACGCAGTTCCGATATGGCGGACAAGGTCAAGGCGACTTCTGGCTCGATCGGGTACGTCGAGTATCAGTATGCGGTAAAGGGGAGTATTTCCCACGCGGCGGTGCTGAATCCCGCGGGGAAGTTCGTCAAAGCATCGGAGAAGAGTATTGTTGCGGCGTGCGAGGCGGTAGAGGCGCCGCGGTGGAATAGCTTCTCGGCCTCTTTGACCGACGCGCCCGGAGCGGAATCTTTTCCCATAACCAGTTTCACCTGGATTTACCTTCGAACGGGATCGCCCGATTCGGCTCGAGCGGCCGCGCTAGGCAATCTCCTGGACTGGGTATATTCGGATGGGCAACGGTTTGCGGCGCAAGAAGGCTACGCCGAACTGCCTTCGCCTCTGCTGGCGGCGGTGAGAAGGAAAGCCAAAGATCTGCAATAGGATTCGGTTCCCGGGTTCTCAGTTGAAACTCAGCCGCACTCGTGCGGCCATGCCTGTTAAGATTCACCTACATTTCACTTGGGAGGATCTATGCGAGTTTGCGTCTTGCTCGCCTTTGTTGCTGGACTGACGATCGCGGTCCTGGCGCAACAACCCACCATGCCAACGAAGTTTGGCGAGAGGCAGCAGTCCGCGAGCCCGGCAGAAGCCAAGTGGAAGGAGATGTTCGAATCCAGGGTAAAGGAAGAATGGGAAGCGCTGAAGAACAAGGACAAGAAAGCGTACGGCGAGTTGCTGGCGGAGGATTATCAAGGAGTGGAGGTCGACGGCAGGGGCGAGCGGAACAAGATTCAGGCGGTAAACGAACTGGTGGAGACGAATGTCTTCAACTACACGCTCTTTGGGCTCAAGCTCATCCCGGCGGGGCCGGACGCCGCTCTGGTCATCTACGAAGTAACGATGCAGTTCCCGCCCAAGTCGGTAGTGCGGTACTCGCGGGTCTACATCAGCGAACTCTGGATAAGACGCGCTGGGCGGTGGAAGGAAGTGCACTATCAGGAAACGCACGTGAAGTAGAATTCTCCGGCCGCACAGATTGAATGCAACCGGCGCAATACCCCTGTCATCCCATCTACTAGAAGGGAAATTCTCCATGAGAAAACTTTGCTTTGCTCTGCTGCTCTCGGGCAGCTTTCTCCTGGCGCAAGACAGCGGTCCCGCCAGCGCCGGCCAGCACAAGTCGAAGGCTTCCAAAGACGAGATCACCGTACAGGGCTGCGTCGGCAGGTCCAGCGGCGATTACGTGCTGATCAAGCAGAACCCGGCCATGACTTACGAACTTCAGGCTACCAGCAAGACGAGGCTGCGGAACTACCTGGGACAGCGGGTGGAGGCAACCGGCACAGTGGGGCCGACGTTGAGCACGAGTTCGGACGCCCTGAATAAGACTGGATCGGCATCCTCAGTGACCCTGACGGTCAGCTCAATCAGGACCGTGGACAAGGAATGCACGGCACGCCAAGCGTCAGACCAGTAGGTTTCTTGTGAACTCGCGGCGGCTCGGGTCGGCCTAGTCGCAGTCCGGCGGCATAGCCATGATTTCCGAATTTGAGTCGCAGGGAGGCTTCTTTTTGGCCGGCTCGATCAGCGACGGGCGATTGTAGCGGAGAATCCACAGGCCTTCGTTGTTGGTGAGGTAGATCAAGCTGTGACCGCTGTCGGGAAGAATGCTGGTGACTTTGTTGAATGTTTCCAGCGTCTTGGGATTGCGCGGGTCGCTTAAATCGAGCACGCGAACGGTTTCAGTGGGACGGTTGCTGCTGGTTAGAGTCGCCGGCGTCTTTTCCGGAGCTTCCGCGATCGCTACATTCGGGCTCACCATCTCGAGGTTTCCGGAAGTTGCCTGGTTCGTTTCCGCTGTCCGCTTTAGGAGGCTGGGCTTCTCCGGCCTAGTCACATCTACGACCATGAAGCCTTGCTTCCCAGCTTGCTGCACGTACAAGTACTGCTTCGCGTTTTCCCTTTGCAGCAACATCTGATTTCCGCTAGGTTGCGGCAGGGGCAGATGGGCGATTACTGTGGCAGGAACGTCGGTCGGTTTGGATACCGGTTGTTCCGTGGCGAGTGCCGCACCAGCGAGAACAGGCAAAAGCGACACGAGCAGGAAATGGCTCCGCAGGGCTCTTCTGGAAATCTCCATAATCCACCTCTTAACTCCTAATCCTAACCCAGTCGGTGGCGACACATACTGATATTCTTTTCCTGCGGTTAAACTGTTGCGCCAGAGTTTGCCCGGAGAGCCGCAACTGTCCGGTGCCCCCCGGCCTGTTAGTTCTATTGCTCGGCATAAACGCCGACACAACCATTGGAGCTTTGTGTCGTGCAGATTGTGCCCGCCTGCAAGGGCACGAACACGTGATTATTGGTGGAATCAACCGAGATGCTATGCGAGTTGGAATTGGTGGTCACGTTCACCAACCACGTCCTCGACTTGGCATCAATGACGCCCATCACCGGACCGTTCGGCATATCTCTTGCCGCAAGGTAATAGCGGTTGTCGCCCGAGTTGTACCAGACTTCGTCGACCCCGCCCACGTTCGTAATGGTGGCCAGGATATTGCCCGAGGTTCCATCGATTATGTACATGTTAGGCGGGAAGGTTTCTCCATCGTGATCGCCACAGCCGACAAGGAAGTCGTTGCCCGGCCCTTGAACGATGCTGGTGGGCATGCAGTTAGGCATGGGGAAAGTGTTTTCTACAAAGGGACCGTTCGGACTTCCGAGGTTTGGATTAATAACATCCACTGTGCCGATCGTCGTGGTAGCAGGGGTAGCGTTCGAATTGGTAACTAGAAAACGGCCGCTGTTGGGATTAAATGCCGACCCACCTATTCCGGCTATCGAAGTCGCTCCGGCGCAACCGGCGGATGGCGGTACGGGCGGTGTAGTAGTCCCCTGGCTCGCGCAGTACGATCCGTCCGGATTGAGCATTGGGCCATGGTGGCAGGGTTTGTCGGGACCGAGGATATATGCTCCGCCCCCGTGGCCCGTCATGCCGGAAAGGGCCGTCGTGGACGGGTCAGGACAGGGGAAACCGACGGTTGCGTTGAGGCCGCCGTCGTCGATGACAACGGTGGAATCGTTCTGGGCCGCACCATCGTAATAAATCTGGCCCAGGATGCATGTTGGAGGATTGATTGGCCCAGCCGCGGGGACAGCGTTTCCCTGTCCGCTTCCGACTAGGGGAGGGCCGTAGGGCGTCGTGGCAGCGAAGGGGAGGCAGTGATCGGTAGGATAGCTGGCCACCGTGCCCGTAGGTTTGACGATGCTCGAAACATCGATTAAGGTGATGAACGGGAACCCGGGATCGCCATTGGCCACCAACAAGATCGTTGTCCCATTGACAACTCCGACCGACATCTCGTCTGAGCGCAAGTCTCCACAGGTGGCATCGGAAAATGCCCGGCCGTTGGCGGAGGCAACACAAGGCGCGATGCCGTTGGGTCCGTCATAGTCGGCAGATATGCCAGTGGAGAACTCCGCGATCACTTTTGGTCCGGGGGGAAGGCTGGCGGCAGTCGTGCTGAAAGTTGTTGAGGTGAGATCGAAAGCCACCACACTGGCGCTGCCGTTGCCCACGAATAGAGTGTTGTTGTCTGGACTCAAGGCCTCACCATCCGGGGCGGATAGCGGGTTTACTCCGTTGGCGCGCGCGGCGCAGCACTGCGCGCCGGGAAAGCCGCCAAACAAATCGTTGGCGCCGAAGCCCGGGATGTGGAAGTTAAGCGTGCGGCAGCCGAAGCGGGTCCAATTACCAAAGCCAGTAACAATAGGCGGAATGAATTGCGTGGGCGCTGTTGGATTGTCCGTAGCGCAGGAGCTGGCATTGATCCCGCCGCCAGCGACGCCATTCGCACCAGAAAAGAAATTCACGGCTATATCCTGTTGAGTGTCAAACACCGCGACGTCCAAACCAATGCGGTCGGATACGAAGAACCGATGGTTAACAGAATCCACCAAGCTAATGTCGAACGAATTGAAAGGGCCGCCGGGTTCGCCAGTGGGGTTGTGCTCGGGTACTGGCATAACATCGATCACGGTATAGCCATCGGCCGTGGTGGTGCCGCACACGGGGCAGTTCTTCACGCCCCCGCAGCCGCTCATGATCACAAATAAAGCCGTGAGAAGAATAGTTAACAGAATTCGCGGTCGCATCGGATCTCCTCCTGCACTTCCCGTTTAGACCAGGCCGTCAGCGCCCGGATTCTCACCAAAATTGTCCGTCGTCGAGATGCACTGAGATGCTTCGACGAAGCCTAGAACCTAAACTGCAAGCGCTGTAGTACAACAAAGAAATTCTGCGGTACCTGCCCCGTGACGCTGGGCTGGTGAAGCTGATCGACGCCTACGTTCACCATGTATTTGATCCAATAGTTCGGGTACCAGTTGAGGCCGAACGTGATCTCGTCGGTGTGAAAGTCGTAGGTCGGAACTAAGCCCGGAGTGAAAGGGTTAAAGAAAGTCTCGCCGGGGGCGTTGGCCTGAATGCCGGTAAAGCGAATCGCGACTTCCCAGGCTCCTAGCCCACGTCCTTTGCCACCCGGAGTGTCGGGGCCAAAGAAGGGGCTCTTCACGCGGGGAGTTCCGTTTTCCGGGCGCTTTTCACCGGTCAGCAAATAAGTTGCGCCGATGTTCCATGCCTTGGCGCCGACGCCGGGAACGGATAGAAATCCCAGGCCGCCGGGAGTTTCTGATCCGATGTCCCAGCGTTGCTGCTGCATCTGGACGTACTCTCCGCGCAGCGCGAATGGTCCCGTGAGGTACGTGAATTCACCTTCGTAGCGCTCGACGGGGCCGTTGATGCGCAGAGATGGAAAGAAGTTGTAAGCCCCGTCAGGGAGGGCGCCGCTGAAGCTGGTGTCGGCGGAAAGACCGCGAGATCGCGAATGATCGATTGACCCGCCAAAGGCCAACTGCTTCAGCCGATCGTTCTTGCCCTTGCGGAAAGGATAGAAGCGCAGCCGGCCTACGAAATCAGGCTCATTGGTAACGTTGTTGGTGACGCCGCCGCGTCCATTGAAGGCCCCTGCCCACCACTGGACGACGCCGCCGTTAATGTCGCCGTGAAAAGCGATGCCGGGACTACGGAACGCGGTAACAGTGGAGGGGTACAGCAGGGACTGGAAGCCACGTTCTACGAAGTCGAGGTTGGTGGCGCCGATTCCGGTTTCCTGGGCAAAGGGCTCTTTGAACTGGCCCGCCTGGAACTGGAATTCTGGCCGGATGCGGACGTTGAGATAGGCGTCGCGAACGATCGCGCCGGTGGTGGAGTTGGCGTCGGTCAGGATGGCGAAATCGAAATGGGAACCGTAGTTGCCTTGGAATCCGAAGCGGGCGCGGCGAATGAGAAACGTATCGGAAGGCGCGCCGTCGCCTTTGTAGGCGCGATAGTCGGTGTCCAAGTAACCGTAGGGGCTGATGCCGAACTGGCCGTCAGCGCTTCTGATAAAGAAGTGCTCGCCGTTCCATCCTGCAGCGAGGGGAGCGTCTTTCTTGGGGGCAGCGGCTGGCGCTGCCTGATCCACCGGCACGGGACCCGCATCCAGCAGAACGGCGTTCGTTAGATGAGCAGAGCTGCTGCTGGGGGCGTTCACAGGCTGCGCGTGGATTGCTGCTGGAGCAGCGTCTGCCGCGGGCCGAACCTGAGGCGAGCTATTGTCGACGGTTCGAGCAGCAACCAGTTTCTCGACCAGAGCCTTCAACTCGTCGATGGTCTGGCGCTGGGCGGCGACCTCGCCGCGCAACTGGTTGACTTCTTCCCTGGTCGCGCTCACCGAGGCCGATCCGTCGCTCTTGTCCGCAGGTCCCGAGCCTTGAGCCTGGGCGAGCCAACCTGGCGCCATGAAACCGACCAGCAGCACGAAGAACGTTGTTAGCGAGCGCATGTGTGTCCTCTCCCGGGATGATTTGCATAGCGGGCCTGCCCTCAAGGCATGCGGACAAACAGGCCGCGTTGGCTTGTCCGTTCAGGCGGCGAATCGAAGGACTTCCAAAACTGCGAATGAGTTTGTGTGAGGTCCGAATAGCGGACCACTTACGAGAGGGCGTTTATCACAGCAAAATATCGAATGTCAAGAAGAAGTTTTTCGAATGGGTTTTGAGGATAACTCTGGCAATAACAACAGAGCATCACGAAGTTAATTAGAGAGTAAATACGAGCGAGCGGTTTTCAGAAACCGTGAAAAGTGCAAGATGACAATTTCAGTTTGATAGGATGATTGCCCGTGTTTGGCTGTCACGAATCGCTACTGTGGACGACGTTCTCCCGATGCGTATGGGTTTACACTTCGGTCAAGGTATCTTTTTGCTGGTGGCGGCCGGAATCGCCGGCGCGCTGAACGCATTGGCGGGTGGCGGTAGTTTCATCTCCTTTCCCGCGCTGTTGTTCATTCGCATCCCGGCGGTCGCCGCCAACGCGACGAACACGGTCGCTCTGTGGCCCGGGTTGGCGGCCAGCGCCGTCGCTTACTTAAAACGGCTGACGGCACCCACTCGCGTATTGATCCCATTGCTGGTGACCAGCGTTGCCGGGGGATGGGCCGGAGCATTGCTGTTGCTCAGGACTCCGCAGCATACCTTTCTGCGGCTCGTCCCCTGGCTGCTGCTGGGCGGCACTTTATTGTTCGCCTTCGGCAATTCGATCCGCTCCATCGCCGGCAAGACGGCGGTTATCGACGATCTGCGCAATATATCGTGGCGCGCAATCCTGGTGAGTTCGATCGCTGAGCTGCTGGTTTCCATCTACGGTGGGTATTTTGGCGCCGGGATAGGATTCATGACGCTGGCAATGCTCGCTATGCTGGGAATGCGCGACATTCATGCCATGGGTGCGATCCGCACACTCCTGGCCGTTGCCATTAACGCAGCGGCGGTAGTCACTTTTATCGTAGCTGACGCAGTGCTGTGGCCACACTGTGCGGTGATGATCGTGGGTTCCCTGGCCGGGGGATGGTTCGGCGCGCATTACGCGCAGAAAGCTGACCCGGGGAAGGTGCGGGCGGTTGTGATCGGCGTGGGGATCTCGATGAGCGCGTACTTTTTTGTTACGGTTCGCTAGCCTCTGGTTTCGCCAGGTCGGTTTTGCTCCGCTTGGCGCGGGACGGATGACTGATGGGTGTAACCGCCGCGAATCACGCATCCGATTCTTTACGGGAGCAGATATAATCGCCGTGCGGATAGTCATGCGGACACTCGAACACATAACCTCCGGGTGGCAACGGGGCTGAAAAGATCAGCCACATAGGCTTCGCGGACGACGATACAGCCGGCCAATCATCTTCGCGCCAAGGGCAACGAATGACACTGAAGTCGGTACACACTCTTCTTGACGTTTTGCATTTCGCCGACAGTCACACGGCAATCGTCGTTCCCGAGCTTGGAATCCGTATTACCTACGATTCCCTTCGCAAACAGGTTTTGGATATGGCGAACGCGCTGGCCTCGCTGGGTATTCGCCGCGGCGATGCGGTGGCAATCGTTCTGCCGAACGGTCTGCCAGCGATTGTGAGCTTTCTAGCTGCGTCCATCGCCGGAACCGCGGCCCCCTTGAACCCGGCTTACCCATACGAAGAATTTCTTTTTTTTCTCGGGGACACCGACGCCCGCATTATGCTTTGTCCCCCGGTGGGAGCGGAATTTGCGCGCAGCGCAGCCGCAGACCGCAAGATTCCAGCATTCTCAGTGCAAATGACCGAGCAGGGGATCGTGCACCTCGCGGGCGCTTCCTCGGGAGTTTCGGCAACCGAGCCGACGGCGGACGACGTCGCTCTGATCCTGCACACCAGCGGAAGCACGGGACGACCCAAGCGCGTACCGCTGCGGCATTTCAACCTAGCGGTCTCCTCGGCGAATATCGCGAACACCTACGCGCTCTCGGAAGAAGATGTTTCGTTGTGCATCATGCCGCTATTCCACATTCATGGATTGATCGGCTCAACCATGGCAACGTTGCTGACGGGGGGAACAGTAGTGGTTCCCGCGAAATTCAACGCTCTTTCCTTCTGGCGAACAGTGCGGGAACATGAAGTGACCTGGTATTCAGGGGTGCCTACGATGCATCAACTTCTGCTGGCCCGGGCGCAGCACAACCCGGCGGAGGCTAAGTCTCTGCGTTTCGTCCGCTCCTGCAGCGCGCCCATGTCGGCAGAACTCATTCGGAAGATCGAGGAAACCTTCGGAGTTCCCTTCGTCGAAGCCTACGGAATGACGGAAGCTGCCCACCAGATGACCTCGAATCCGTTACCTCCGCGGCATCGCAAGCCGGGCTCCGTCGGCGTGGGCGTCGGGCTTCTGCTTAGCATCATGGACAAAGCGGGCAATCATCTCGGCAAGGACCAGCGGGGCGAAGTCGCCATTCAGGGAGCGAATGTGTTTCGCGGATACGAGAACAATCCCGAAGCCAACGCTCGCGCTTTTGCGGGTGGATGGTTCCGCACCGGCGACGAAGGATATCTCGACGCAGATTGCTATTTGCATTTGACGGGCCGGATCAAAGACATCATCATTCGCGGGGGTGAGAACATTGCGCCTCACGAAGTCGATGAGATTCTGCTAAGACATCCGGCGGTCGCGGCGGCAGTCTCGTTCGGTTGCGCGCATCCCACGCTGGGGGAAGAAGTAGCCGCTGCCGTGGTCTTGCATGAGCGAAATGGCGCCACCGAATCGGAGCTGATCAAGCACTGCTGTGAGTCGCTGGCGGAATTTAAGGTTCCTAAGAAGATCTATCTGGTGGATAGCATTCCCACTACTGCCACTGGAAAAATTCGCCGGCGCGCTGTCGCCGCCGCGCTGGTGGATAACCACGTTGGATGACGCAGTTGGACGACCCAGGATGAGATTTCTGATCGCGGGCGCGGGGGCAATCGGGGGGTACATCGGCGCGCGCATGGCGCAGGCCGGGTTTGACGTCACTCTGTTCGCTCGCGGGCCGCACCTTCGCGCCATGCAGGATCGTGGCGTGCAGGTAAAGAGCACCGACGGAGATTTCGTGGCGCGGCCTGCAATCGTCGGTTCGCTCGAAGAGGCTGGACCCGCAGACGTCGTCTTCCTCGGCGTAAAAGCGCACGGCTTGCCGACACTTGTGCCCCAACTGAAACCGGTATTGGGGCCGGAGACCACCGTCGTCAGCACTCAGAACGGAATTCCGTGGTGGTACTTCCAGGGTTTCGATGGCGAATGGAAAGGGTTGCGTCTGGAGCGAGTCGATCCCGGGGGCGTGATTTCCTCGGCCATCGAGGCGCATCGGGTAATTGGGTCCATCGTTTATTTTTCGACCGAGATTACATCGCCAGGAGTAATTCAACACATCGAGGGGAATCGCATTTCTCTCGGCGAACCGGACGGCACGCGCTCCGAACGCTGCCGCCGAATTGCAGAGGCGCTCGTTGCCTCAGGGTTACGCGCTCCGATCACCTCTCGTATCCGTCATGAGATTTGGGTGAAAGTCCTGGGCAACGCTTCCTTCAATCCGGTCAGCGCACTGACGCGCGCTACGCTGGTACAGATGGTCCGCGACCCGGGAGCTTGTTCAGTGATCCGGAACATCATGGAGGAAGTGGAAGCGATCTCCGGCAAGTTGGGGATGGAGTTACCGGTCTCTATCGATCAGCGAATTGCCGGCGCGGAAAAAGTTGGCGAGCACAAAACCTCCATGCTGCAGGATCTCGAAGCTGGACGGCCAATCGAATTGGAGGCGCTGGTGGGCGCTGTCGTGGAACTGGGGGAGCGTGTTGGTCTGCCCATGCCGCGCACACGAACTGTTTACAGTTGTGCGAAGCTGTTGGCGGAATGTGCAGCGTCGCAGCGAAAAGAGTAAGCACCACCGAGCCACCGTGGTTCGACTGCCGGCGGTCATCCACGCGTTTTTTTTCATCGCCCGGACAAAAACATTTGCGGGAGGCTTGACAAGGGAGGTATACTGCGATCGTTCGCTGGTCCACTTATCGGACCACTTGGAGTTCCGATTGATTGGTGCGGTCAAATCCGACTTTGACGTAATCCGAAGAAACAAAGTCTACGAGGAAGTCGCGCAGCAGATTGAACGTCTGATTCAAAAAACTGCGGCCTGGCGACAAGCTGCCTTCGGAGCGGGAACTAGCGGAGATGCTGAGAGTGAGCCGCAGTTCCATTCGAGATGCGATTCGAGGCCTGGAATTGATGGGATTGGTCGAGCCGCGCCAGGGAGCTGGCACGATCGTTCGCGAGGTCTCAGCCGAGTTGTTGGCCAATCCTTTTGCCAACGCGCTCAAGCGGCGGCGGGAAATGGTGAGCGAACTTCTGGATTTTCGCAAGATGCTCGAACCGCCACTGGCCGCGCGCGCCGCTACGCACGCTTCTTCCGACGAGATTTCCGAGATGGAAGAGATCCTTGGGCGCCAAGAAGAGAAGCAGGTTCGGGGCGACGCCGCCGTTGCCGAAGATGCGGAATTTCACTATAGCGTCGCTCTGGCTTCTGGCAACAGTGTTGTGCTGAAAGTGCTCGATATTCTCATGGATCTGCTGCGCAACACCCGTGAACGCTCTTTGCAGGTGGAAGGGCGGGCGCAAAAATCACTGGCTGGCCACCGGCGGATATTGGCTGCGATCAAGCGTCACGACGCAGACGGCGCGAAGTCAGCCATGCGCCGGCATATTGAAGACGTGGAAGAGATTGTGCTTGACAAGTTTTGACCGCTTTGGAGTTTTGTAATTGGGCCTGTTACGCGAGTTACCCGCCAAGAGTTTAGGTTGTGATGCCATGACGGAAATCGCTACATCGGCTCGTACCGGCACCCTCACGTTGCGCGTGGCTGAATCGCGCGTCGAGGATGTAGGTCATGCCATTGCACGGCTGGCGCGGCCATCTGCGCCGCATCGGCGCCCGAGGGGCGACGTCCTGAAGATCGTCGGCGGCACGCTCGGGGTCGCGCGCGCCGACGTTTCGGACGAAGGGCACGAAGGCATGATCCAGATCGACGGCACATGCCGGAGCAACTGCAGCGCCGGGTTGCAGGAGCAGGTGACGGTCGCGTTGATCGAGCGTGAGCAGGCAGTCGCGGTTCGCTTGTCGCCGTTGTGGGTTGGGGCCGCGCCAGCGACCATCGCACCCGGCCGCATGGTTGAGGATCTTCTGGATGTCCCTGTCATTGCGGGCTGCGTGGTGCGTGTGCCGACGTTTGCCAAAGCGGTGAACTTCCAGGTTGTGCGTACGATTCCCTCGGGGCCGGTCGTGATCGGACCGCGCACCGACATTCGCATCGTGGAAGGCGAGCAAACTGCTACGCGCGCTCCGGCAGTTTCCTACGAGGATATCGGCGGACTGGAGCGCGAAGTGGCGAGGGTGCGCGAAATGGTCGAGCTGCCGCTGAAGCATTCGCGCATTTTCGAGCGGCTGGGAA
>CAVYVQ010000074.1:0-135776 GCA_963771895.1 uncultured Acidobacteriaceae bacterium
ACCCTCGACCCTGCCGCCTACGCACAAGAGGCAGCGCAGCGCCCGATCCCGCACTCGCAGAACGTTTCCTCGCGATGGTCTTGATTGGAATCGTGGCGCCCACTTTCGCCTCTTGTTTGTTTATTTGTCGGTCCCGCCGCGCCGCAGTTCGACGATTTCGCTCCCATTCGCCACCAGCACCACGCTGGCCATGTCGATGAACAGGCCGTGCTCCACCACTCCCGGCATATCGCTAAGTTGCCGCGCCAGCCCATCCGCATCCCGAATCTGCCCGAACCGGCAATCAAAAATGTAGTTGTTCTCGTCTGTCAGATACGGCTTTCCATCCGCTCCGCAGCGCAACCCGACTTCCGCGCCGAGAGCTTCAATCTTCTTCACCACCACCGCCTGCGCGAACTTGATCACTTCCACCGGCAGCGGAAACCTTCCCAGCACCGGCACTCTCTTGGTCGCATCGGCCACAATCACAAGCTGTTTAGTCGCCGAGGCCACAATCTTTTCCCTCAGCAGCGCCCCGCCTCCACCTTTAATCATCCGCAATTGCGGATCAACTTCGTCCGCTCCGTCCACGGTCACGTCGATCTGCTGGCATTCGTCCAGCGTGGTGAGCGGAATCCCCAGACTCGCCGCCTGCTCCCGCGAACGCTCCGAAGAGGGAATGCCCCGAATCCGCAGCCCGTTCTTAATCTGCTCCCCCAGCAGTTGAATGAAATAAGCCGCCGTAGACCCTGTCCCCAGCCCGACGATCTGGCCATCCTTGACGAACCGTAAGCTCGCCCGCGCCGCCGCTTCTTTTTCCTGATCGTTCGCCATCGGACTTCGATGCTGAGGATTCCTATCGGTATGCCTTCAGGCATACCGTAAGACTCGAATTATCAATCGCGTCTTCAGGCGCTGCGCAGTTTGCTTACAGCGCACGCCTGTCTAACCCAAGCTCTTCTGCACGTAAATCAAATACCCCGCTAGCGCCAGCCCAAACAACACGGTCAGAATCGTCACTAGGTCGACAATAAATCCCGCTGGCTCAAATTTCCCCTCGTCCAATTGTGTCCGCGTTTTTCGATAGCGGAACAATCCGGCCACCACCATCACCACTCCCGCGAGAATCGAAATCATCCCCATCCAAACCGACAGCCCCGTTGTCTTGGACACTTGCCCCTGAAATTTCGCAAACTGCCTCAGAGCAATCGCAAACCGCCCGATCGCGAACCCAAACACCACGATCGCCACACTGGTCCGCACCCATGCCAGAAACGTGCGCTCGTTAGCTAAATGATCGCGAGCTCGATTGGAATTCTCAACCACAGGCTCTCCCTGGCGAACGGATAACGACTAAAGATAATAACGGCAGCATTATTCCACAGCCTTCGCCACCAGCGCGCGTGGGCTGCAAAATTCTCGATCAGGGTGCTCCGGTGTCAGCCTGCTCGCGCCGCTCAATTGGCTAATGCCAATTGCCAATTGCTAGTTGCTGCAGTTCGCTGATTCTCGCATGAATCGAGGAAGTTCCGCTTGTTACACTACAAGATTGACCATGACCTCGCTCTACGCACAATGGATGTACGACTGGGAGCACCGGCTTACGTCGGTGGACAATAACCGCGTGGTGCGTCCGCTGGACTGGGGCGTGGAGTGGGTGCGGGATTGGCCTTGCCGGAATGGCTCGCCTCCGGGTCAAGCTGTAGATGATCCCGCAAAAGTCTTGATCGACTTAAACCGGCGTATCGTCGCCTCCAGCGACGAGTTTTATTCCTACACGCAGCCGACTGATTTCAGGCTCGAGAGTCGCGAAGTGCAGGTTTTTTCCACCCGCGAAGTTCCCGACCAGAACCTCGAAGCGAAGGTGGCGGGAACATTTGCGGAGTTCCTGCGGTTCACCGCGCCGGTGAAGACGCCGTATCCGGAAAACAATCTGGTGAATGCGCGCTGGTTCCCGGCGCGCGGACGGCGTGCGGTCGTTCTTCTGCCCCACTGGAACGCGGACGCGATCGCCTACGTCAGCCTCTGCAAAGTTCTCAACATGCTGGGGATCGCGGTGCTGCGGTTAAGTATGCCCTATCACGACATCCGCATGCCCGCCGAGACCAGCCGCGCCGACTATGCCGTTTCCGCCAACATTGGCCGTACGCTCGATGCGGTGCGGCAAGGAGTCGTCGATGTCCGCTGCTGTCTCGATTGGCTGGAGCAGCAGGGCTACAGCAAACTCGGAATCGTGGGTACGAGTCTTGGTTCGTGTTACGCGTTCATCGCAGCGGCGCACGATCCGCGCATTCGAGTCGCGGCGTTCAATCATGCTTCCACTTATGTCGCCGACGTGGTTTGGCATGGACAGTCGACGCGGCACATCCGGAAAGGGATGGAATCGCAGATCACGCTGGAGACGCTGCGGAAATCGTGGCTCGCCGTGAGTCCCATGGCGTACTTCAATCAATTCTCGCGCTGGCCGCGGAAGTCGCTCATCATTTACGCCAAGTACGATCTGACTTTTCTGCCCGAACTCTCGCGCAATGTAGTGGAAGAATTCGAGCGCCACGGACTGGATCACAAGGTGGTCGTGCTGCCGTGCGGCCACTACACCATGGGCGAGGCGCCCTACAGTTACATGGATGGATGGCACTTGGCTTCGTTCTTGCGAACCGCGTTCGACTAGCGCATGTCGAGTTGCGGCCGTCGAGTTGCGCCGCCGTCCCGGCGCTGTCGTGCGGGCGTCTCGCCCACACTGCGAGCGCATCCAAACTTCAGATTCTTCCACCCGGCGGTGATGCTGCAGGGGGATCGAAGCGGTAGAATATCGTGATGGCGACCGGTCGTATCATTGATCGCGAAGCAGTCATGGAACATCGGCGGGGCGAGTTCCTGATCAGCACAGATCCCGCCAGGCTAGACCTGGATGTGGTTCACCTTTTTCTGACCAATTGCTACTGGGCCAAAGGCATCCCCCGGGAAGTCGTGGCTCGGTCGATCGAGCACGCGCTGTGCTTCGGAATCTATGATAACGGCGGCCATCAAGTCGGGTTCGCCCGCGTGATCAGCGATTTCGCTACTATCGCGTACATCGGCGATGTCTTCGTGCTCGAGACGTATCGCGGCCGCGGCTTGGGAAGGTGGCTGATGCAGTGTATTTCTCAGCATCCCGCGTTGCAGGGTCTGCGGCGGTGGATTCTGACCACTCGCGACGCCCACGGCCTTTATTCACAGTTTGGCTTTACTCCGGTAAAGGCTCCGGAGCGATACATGGAACTGCACCGGCCCAACGTTTACGAGACGCTCTAGGAAAATAACATGAAGAACTCATCTAAGATGTACCGCCCGCTCTACGAAGCCGATCCCCAGATTGCCGCTGCCATCGACAACGAAACCCGGCGCCAGCACGAGGGTCTGGAGCTGATTGCCTCGGAGAACTTCGTCAGCGAAGCCGTGCTCGAAGCCGCGGGCTCGGTCTTCACCAACAAGTATGCCGAGGGATATCCCGGCAAGCGTTACTACGGCGGCTGCGAGTACGCCGACGTGGTCGAAAACCTGGCGCGCGACCGCGCCAAACAATTATTCGGCGCCGAGCATGCCAACGTTCAGCCTCACGCCGGCTCGCAGGCGAACATGGAAGCCTACGCCGCGGTGTTACAGCCGGGCGACACCATCCTTGGGTTGAACCTGGCTCATGGCGGGCACCTTACCCACGGCCATCACCTGAATTTCTCCGGAAAGACTTACAAGATCGTCCCGTACGGCGTGACGAAAGAAACCGAGACGATCGACTGTGACGCTTTGGAAAAGCTGGCGGAGGAGCACCGCCCCAAGCTGATCATCGGTGGCGGCAGCGCGTACCCGCGCATCATCGATTTCGCCCGCATGCGCCAGATCGCGGACAAAGTGGGCGCGCTCTATCTGGTCGACATGGCGCATTTTGCCGGACTAGTGGCGGGAGGCGCGCATCCTTCGCCGGTGCCCCATGCGCATATCGTGACCTCCACCACTCACAAAACGTTGCGCGGGCCGCGGGCCGGCATGATTCTTTCCAAGGCAGAGTTCGCGGCGGCCATCGATAAAGTGGTTTTCCCCGGGATGCAGGGCGGACCGCTGATGCATATCATCGCAGCCAAAGCGATTTGTTTTCAGGAGGCAATGCAGCCTGAGTTCCGCGAGTACGCGAAGCAAGTCGTGGCCAATGCGAAGGTGCTGGCCGAGACGCTGGCGGCTGAAGGCTTCCGAATCATTTCTGGCGGCACCGATACCCACGTAATGCTGGTCGATGTCTTCTCCAAGGGCATGTTGGGCAGCGAGGCCGAGAAGGCGCTGGGCGAGGCCGGAATCACCGTCAACAAGAATGCCATCCCGTTCGATGTTAACCCGCCGCTCAAGCCGAGCGGCATCCGCATCGGCACGCCGGCCCTGACCACGCGCGGCATGAAAGAGGCCGAGATGCGCCAGGTCGGGCGCTGGATCGCGGAAGCGCTGCTGCAGCGCGCCGATGCGGCGGTGCTGGAAAGAATCCGCAAGGACGTGCTTGAACTCTGCGAGACGTTCCCGCTGTACGCCGAACGCCGCGCCAGGGCGCAAGCCGAAGTGCGGGCTTAGGTTGGAAGGTATACGCCGGAACATTGTGAGAAATGTTCCAAGAGAATGAGTGAGAAAAAGCCGCAGTTTCATCACTTTTTACTTTTGTGTACTTTCGCTCGAGTGCCCGCAGACGCCTTCCTCTTCAATTTGACCTGATTGTAATCAACAGCAGCACGGACGAGATTTTTTAGAGCACGCTCATTAATCTTATCGCCCTCGAACAAATCGATCGCTCGCCACGCGTTGCCTCCGAGGCCCGCGTTGAAGAGCTTGTCAGGATCTGGGAGGCTCGCCCCGTGAGAGAAGGTGAGCTTGACCTTATCTTTGTGGGCGTTGCCGACCGCGATCATTCCGTCGTGGGACCATACTGGGCTTCCCATCCACTTCCATTCCTCGACGATCTCAGGGTCTGCCTCGTGTATGATTGTGCGCACTTTCGCGAGCATCTTCCCGCGCCAGTCCCCAAGTTCCTTGATCTTCTCGTCGATTAATACAGCGGCAGATTCCGCCCCGACCGGCCTTTTCATGTACACCTCCAACTCTCGCACCTAATTTAGCTGCGCTTGGCGTAACCTGCAACCTCGGTAGTAGGCCAGTTTGAATCTGTTTTGAAAGGGCGCGGCTTCAGTCGCACGGTGATCAATTCGAGGTGCTGGGCAGCGGCAAAGTGACCATAACGGAAGCGGGTCATCGGCAGTATTCAATTTCGTCTGGCAGCCGGTTCGATCTGAGAAAACGAAAGCCACTGAATTACCGAGGGTGGGCCATGCCCCCTGTATAGTGACTCAAATCCTGGAGGGACGATGCGCCACCGAATCCTGCACCTGATCTGCGTCGTAACGTGCGTCGTAGTCTTTATGACCGCCGCCCATGCCCAGCAAAGCCATTGGGCCTCACCCGACGACAAAACCGCGAAGTTCATGATCGACATGGAGCGCAAGTGGGCCGAAGGCGTTTGCACAAATAACGGAGTTGTCTCTGAGTTGTTGGCCGACGATTTCCAGGGCACCAGCACCGGCGGCGAGCGCTACAACAAGGCGGATGAGCTACGCGATGAAAAAGGCCCACACTCGGCGCACGGTTGCGCACTCGACGATGCCAGGGTGCGCTTCTTCGGCGAAGACGTGGCAATCATTTACGGCAGCGAGCACGCCATCGGCAAAGACAAATCGCACCCAGACGCGAAGCAGTGCCAGGTCTGGACCGATACCTGGTTGAAGCGCGATGGTAAGTGGCAGATCGCTGCCGCGCAGGACAACCGTCCGGAAATTTCCGTCTAAAGATTTCCTCACCTCCCTTGTGACATCTGACCTTGCGCACGGCCCCCGATTCGTTCCATCATTGTCCCGGCAGAGGATGTCGACGCAGCAATATCGGCAGGGACGCTCGGATCACAAACCCTGGGGACAGACGGGAAGTTCCCCATTAAATTTACCCTCACAGAAACCTAGAGACAGACGGGACGCACCCCAAGTTCTAATTCGCAAAAACGGGTGAACGTCTCCCGTCTGTCCCCAGATTTCCTAAACATCTCCGCCACGGCTACCTCATGCAGAATTTGGCCGAAGAGTTCGGACAGTTCAGGCCCCGCCCCAGCCGCAGCTGCGAAGAACTAAACCACATGCTCAACCTGCCTCAATAAAATCCGTAATTTAGACCATCCTTCGTCTCCCCGAAAAATAATTAATTAAAATTCCGTTCTCATGTCGATTCGGCCACACTCCGTTCGACGTATCAGCAGAGAGCCGATATGATAGCGAGCAACAGCGATCCCACTGCGCTCTCAGCTCAACCCAAAGGAGATTTCGCAATGCGATTCATGGTCATCGTCAAAGGAACCCCAGAGTCAGAAAAAAAAGGCGCCCTCCCCGATCCACAGGTCTTGCTCAAGATGGGCAAGTACAACGAAGAGCTCAGCAAGGCTGGCGTCCTGCTCGCCCTCGATGGCCTCCATCCCAGCTCCAAAGGCGCACGTGTCAAATTCTCCGGCAAGTCTCGTACCGTCGTCGACGGCCCTTTCACCGAGGCCAAGGAAGTCATCGCCGGCTTCTCGATCTTGCAGGTCAAGTCCCTCGATGAGGCCATCGAGTGGGTCAAGCGTAGCCCCAACTGCGGCCCCGGCGACTACGAAGTCGAAATCCGCCAGGTCTTTGAGATGGAAGACTTCGCACCCATCCTGTCCGAAGAGCAGATCCAGCACAAAGTAGCGAAACGGGCTGAGCTGCCGAATCAGACCGCCAAGAAATAGCCGCTCTTGCATTCCCCGTTTGAAGCTGGTGTGATCGGTAGCAGCGCCCGCTACCGATCCACATCACGCCACACATAAAGCCCTGCATCGCACCATCGAAGCTGTCTGGCGCATCGAGTCCGGGCAAATTCAGGGACAGACGGGAGTTCACCATTTAACTTACCTTCATGAAGACATCGTCGGGCCGCCCACTTTTCCGCACCTCCCTTGTGACATCTGACCTTGCGCACAGCCCCCGATTCGTTCCATTATTGTTCCGGCAGAGGAACCAGATGCAGCAATATCGGCAAAGGACGCTCGCGGTCAAGAATCGGCCCGTAAGTCCCATGCTTTCAAGATTTTGACTTATAAGATCTTTGTTATGAAGATTTTGCGAGGAATTTCGTTGGTCGAAGTCGGTAAGTTGCTGATTCTAGATATTTTGCAAGAACGAGGGGGGGAGGGGGGTAGGATAACTATTAAAGATAAACTCGCAGCCAAAACGAGACGCCCAGGCGCTCACCGGCGTGGCTGCAGGCGGTGCCAGAACGAAGCATCAGAGCCCCCAAACCACACCTGGTGGCCGCCGCCGAACGCCTCCGGGCCATCGTCGTGCGGCCGGCCCGCCGGTTCACTCGGCGCGTCGCCCGCTGCCCCACTTGGCGGCATACGGCAGCACGAACAAGTACAGACCGGTGAAAAACTGCAAGGCGAGCGTGATGACCGCCAAGAGGCCCAGCCTACGGCTATACTTCCCCTGTGCCACGGCGATGCCGTTGACGATGACGGCCAGCGTAAAGGCGATGGAGAGCCAGCGGTGGGTCTGCCGAATCCATTTGTTCCAGTTCATTGGGACCTCCTCTGAAGACGTGCCCGAAGCGGATCGGGCACACCTCGATTCACGATTTTTGAGCCGCCTTGGGCGGCCAGTTGGGCATTTCGATACCGAACTGCTTGGCGTACTCCGCGTTCAGCCGCTGCCAGCCGAACTTCATCGCCTCGGGGACGACGATGCGGCCGATGGGAGTTCCGCCGAGAAGGTGATCCAGAACATCGAAACAAATGTGCCATCCGGCAGCGCCCATTGCGATGAAGCGGTGACCGATGTTGGTCCACAGCGTCAGGCGCGTGCCGCCACCAAGGGCTTCGAGTTCCCACCGCATATCGTGGTCACCCCAGTTGTACTCAAGCGCCTTGGGAGCGTCGGCTCGCGTCACTGTTGTTTCGGTAACGTGCAGCGTGGGGGCTGCCACCGTTGTAAGCTTCACCGTGGTTCCAGCCGTACCCAGGCTCCCATCGGCTTCAAAGGGAGCCCACTCGCGCAGATGCGCAGGGTCGGTAAGCGCCTGCCACACTTTTTCCGGCGAGTGGCGCAGCTTGCGGACGACAATGAGGGTCCACTTCTCTTCATCCTTTCGTATCCGGGCCCCGCTGGCCGGACCCGGTGTGTACTGCTCGCGATCGTTCATCTTCTGCTCCTTAACGTGAATAGCGTGCCAACTGGGTGAGCTGAATGAGGTTGCCGCAGGTGTCGTTCAGCATCGTAATGGTCGCGAAGGTCACGTCGGTGGGCGGCATCGTGAACTCGGCGCCGCGGGCCTTGATCCGCTCGTAGTCGCCCTTGACGTCGTCGGTGAAGAACATGACCGCGGGCTGGCGCTGTTGAAAAATCGCCTGCTGATACGCTTTGGCCGCGGGGTTGTTGTTCAGCGCCAGCTGCAGCTCAGTGCCCTCTGGCTCTTCGGCCGAGGCCACGGTCAGCCAGCGAAACGGGCCCTGACTAAAATCGGCCTTCTTGGCAAAGCCCAGTACCTCTGTATAGAAGCGCAGGGCCTTGTCCTGGTCGTCCACGTACACGCTGGTCAATTTGATTTTCATTTCGTTTCTCCTTTGTCACGTTCGCGGTTTGGGCCGCGTCGTCTTCTCCTTAGTCTTTCTTTTCGTTGGCGTTGATTGATCCGGTCTAGTTTGCCCCATGCGGTCGAGGTGGCGTTCGAGAGCATCCACGTGAGTGGACCAGAACCGGCGGAACCGAGCCAGCCAGGCATCCAGCTCCTCAAATGGTTCAGGTTTCAGCCGGTAGAGACGGCGCTGCGCGTCCACCGTGGATTCCACGAAACCGGCCTCGCGCAGCACTCGCAGGTGCTTCGACACGGTCGGCTGCGGCATACGAAGCTGACGCTCGATCTCTCCCACCGACTGTTGGGAGGCGACCAGGAGGCTCAATATCGCGCGGCGGTTCGGCTCCGCAATGATTTCGAAGACAGATTCCACTCTCTTCGTATACTCTATAGAGCATATACTTGTCAAGGTATATAAAGCAGGGCCCAGGCAATGGTTTCAGTCGGCGTGCGGGGATGCACCGTCCGATGCGTTTTTGGCGGGTGCGATTCAGAGCGCTTGGCGTGCGGCCCTTCAGCGTTGAGGCGGGGACAGGGGCTGCCGCCCCTTTTCGCACCCTTTCTCCGCTAGCGGCATCCTTCCTCCGCTGCGCTCCTCGGCTTTCGCCGAGGACTCCGCTGCCTCAGGATGACATGGGGTTGAGGTGGCCGTTCTATTCCGCTATTTTCTGACCTTCCCTCTGTGGTTAAATGCATTCGGTGAAGATCGCCATCGATATTCGGCGGATGAGTGAGTTCGGCGTAGGCACATACATCCGTAATGTCGTGCGAACTCTGGGACGGCTTGACCACGAGACCACGTACTTCCTCATCGGAGCTCCTGCCAAGGTCAAGGAAATCGGTCCCCTGCCGCCCAACTTTCACACAGTCCCTCTAGCCGAGCCGGAGCGGTCGCTGAAAAGCTTCCGGGAATTTCGCACCGTGGTGAAGCGGCTGGAATGCGACCTGGTCCACATTCCGAATCTGTTCTCGGTGCCACGCGCTCTGCCTTGTCCCTATGTGATGACGGTGCACGATATGCTGGAGCATCTTTCCCGTGCGCGCCAGCAGACCGGGTTTTGGGGAGCCTGGCACTTTCACTGGACCAAGCGGGTACTGCGGGGCGCGGCGCGCATTTTCGCGGTCTCAAACTTTACCAAGATCGAGATTGAGAAGCTGTTTGGCATTCCTCCGGGACGCATCGAGGTTGTCTACAACGCGATCGACGAGCGATTCCTTCACGGACACGCCAGCACCGCCGACCGCCAGTTGATTGCCGAACGCTACCAGGTGACTTATCCCTTCCTGCTCTATGCCGGAAGAATCAGCCCCCACAAGAACGTCGTGCGGATGATCGAGGCATTCTCCGCGCTGAAGACGGAGTTGGAAAAAGAGCAGGCCTTCCCGGATCTGAAGCTCATCATTATTGGAGACGACGTTTCCGGCAATCCCGACCTGCGGCGGACCGTGATCCGCAGCGGCGTGCAGAACGATGTGCGTTTCTTAGGCTTTGTGCCCATCGAGGTGCTGCGCACTTTTTACGATGCCGCGAAGATCTTTGTCTTCCCCTCGTTGTATGAGGGATTCGGCTTGCCGCCTCTCGAGGCGATGGCGCATGGCACCCCGGTCGTGACCTCGAACGTGACGTCGCTGCCCGAGGTCGTGGGCAATGCCGCGGTGCTGGTCCACCCGGAGAATGTTTTCGAGATCATGCGGGCGCTGCACCGGGTTCTGATGGACCAGCCACTGCGCGAGAAAATGAAGGAACGCAGCTACCGGCAAGTGACCAAGTTTTCCTGGGAGAAATCGGTCCGACGGATCATGGAAGTGTATCGGGAAGTCCTGAGTGCGAAAGGCAGGGTGGAACCTCCCAGCCGGCCTGCGGCCACTGGCAGAAAGACCTCGGCAGGTGTAGCGTGATCCGGGCTTGCTGTGACCCGCGCCCACCAAACCCAATCTGAACATAATCTACTTCAGTAGGGGCTGTCCCGGCGATGCAATGGCGAGTTTGTGCAACTTGGCAGTGATCCGGTCGCGATCTCCATCGGCTTTGGCGGAGGCGAGACGCTTGCGGAGGGTAGCGATCTTGTGTTGACGGGCGCGCCGCCGGCGAATCTCAGGCCGGCGGCTGGGTGCTGACATGTAGTGTGCTCCTAAAGTGAATTGAGAAAATGAACTTGCGGCAGCCGGACCTGTAAGCCGAATTCGCCGGGTCACGTTGCGACCACGTAACTTATTGAATCGGAACGCGCGCGAACTGTCAATGACGTCAACTTTGTCAATGGGGGCAGGTTTTGCGTCACACCGCGTCACAACTCTCCCGCGACAGATATCTGCCGGAACCGCCAGCGGCGACTGCGGAAACAAGATGAGCAATCGCTCGCGCACAACCAATCGCCCGGCCTCTCACTAAGGGCAGGCGTGCCAGGAGCCAGAGTTGCGGATGACACTAGCAGCGTTCATACTCCGGCCATGACACTCAAGAATGCTGCATTGCTGGCACTGATTGGAACGGTTCTGATGACGGCTCTTTTGGTGTGGAATTTCGTCCTTACCTTCCTCAATGTCCTGCGAGACTTGGTTCCTTCGGTGACGCTGTTCTCAACATTCATCTACGCGTTTGGTTCCTTCAGCGTGATGGTGTTCTTTTTCGTGTTCCATAGAACGCAGTCGTGATTGTTGCGTGGGAATGCCGGGCAGGTGAACAACGTTGTGTAGAATGGGCGGTTTCTAGGCGCAAGACGATAGCACCATGCGTATAAGCCGCCATTCTCTGCCTTAAAGCCCAGCCCCACTTAGACTCGCACGCTAGACCACTTCCCGACCTTCGTGACCCTCACGCTCCCATCCGGCTGCCCGCGCACTGAAACTTTGTCTAACCGCACAGCGGCATACAATCCCGAGCGAAATCGGTTGCGGCTCCTCTCGTCCGTGCCGACGCCTGGAACATCGAAGTGCTGACCCATCTTCAGCTTGTGAACACGCTTGGCAATCTTCGGGTACTTGCCCGGTTGCTCAACTCGCTGACGGAGGTACGAGTGTCGGAGCGCGATGCAGTGTCTGTTGCCACATGAGGCATCGACAACCTGGCGGGCAGGGATGGGACCGTGGGCGTCAATCCAGTTGCGCCGCCGCCGACCGTAGGCGGTGGACAGGTTGGCGATCTCCTCGCAATCGCCGTTTTGCGTTGTTGGCGAGAATTCTCCCATCGCGAACAAGCACGGACGTGGAATCCCTCGCCGGGGATTGTATCAAGCTTCTGCTTAAGGAAGCCGATTCTGCGGTCATTCGGCAGCCCTGATGGGGTTCGGGTCGGTTCGGATGCTCTTGAAGCACAGGAACCCTTTGGGGCCAAGCAGAAACCACCTCAGGGGAAGCATGGCGACCGGATATTGCGATCCGACAGCTAGACCGAGAGATTGTAAGTAAAGAATGCCAAGGTTGCCGACGACAAAGCCACCCCCACATACCACCATTTGGAACCGCGAATCGCAGCAATGAACGAAAGCACGGTAGACAATAGGGCTGCACCCAGAACGATTTTGTATTCGTGTTGTGTCCCGGCGAGACTGTCTACGAGATGGTCGGCCTTTGGCGGATTGAGCAGAGACAGCCAGAGCAGCATAACCAGCAGCATTCCGACCGTCCCGAGCAGGTGGGAGAAATTGCGTCCCATGTCGGAAATATACGCTTTGAAGTCAAGCGGGATCGCGGCTTCCCGCCAGAGGGTTTGGCTCATCGGGTCGCACTCGGACTACGACGCGCATTCCTAGCAACATTTCAATCCACACTCGAAGGCCGAGGAGCCATCAGCAAACACTATGCGACATATCGTTATTAATCTTGCGGCTCACATCCCCGACGACCTCCCAAGACGTTTCTCTGAGCTAGCCGTGTTCAACGCGCGCCTTTACATCCGAGTACGCCGCATCGATGAGCCTGCTTAGCGCAGCAGCGTTCGTGGCCGTTCCTGGTCTCAACTTCACATGGCGCATGAACTTGCCGGTGCCTTGCAACAAGCGGTCCGGATCCGGCAGGGCTGCGCCATGAAAAAACCCCACGTTTACGTGCGAAGTGAATACATTGACGTAGCCGAAGGGCGCATCTCCCATACATGCAACCGGACAGCCGTCATGCAAAAGTTCCCGGACTTCGTCCCCGCATTTTCGCATCACCTCAAACCACTGATGCGTGGTCGTTCCCAATTCACCTGCATGCTTTTTCATCCACGCGTCGATGGTGGGATCCCGCTCGACTGCGCCGTTGAATCGCATCAATTCAGTTCTCATCGTCATGGCATTTTGAGAGCTACCTGCTGGTTCCAGGGCGCCACACTTTCCTCATACTCCATGGGATCGCCGAAACCTTCGGTTTGGACGCCGAGTTGGCGTAGAGCGTCCAAGGCCATCAATCGGCGATGCGCGTTGAATGTCATGATATGGGCGAAGACGCCGCCGTACGTGAAGGTCTCCGCCGGTTCGCACAAAGCGTCGACGAATGTGTCATCCCAGTTGGAGCGGTTTCGGATGTCTCCGAGAATACGATGCAGTTCAGCATCCGTCTTTTCGAGCCTTTGCAGCAGCGCTTGCGGGGAGCGCTGCGATTTGGCAGGGCCGTTCATATCCATCTCCGTTCCGGACAGCGCGGCGGTCCAGACTTCCTTAGTGAAAATAATGTTTTCTAACAGCTGCCTTAGAGTCTTATTCGACTCCCGCCAAGGCAGCAGCTCTACGACCGTGGGCAGCGGCCGATCCAATTGTTCCTCTGTCAAAGTACCCGCGTATTCCAATAAACGGCGCGTGTGCCAGGAGTCGTTGCCTGCAAAACGATCGAATAAATCCATGTCTTTCCCTCCTTTTGTTGACGAACCAGGTGCAAAAAAGTGAATTTTGTTAGACGCCGGCAAATGAAAGTGCGGATCACGCATACGCCGGTAGATGCTGGGAGAAGTCCGAAAAGTTCTTCGGAAAGCGCGAGTGAACGCCTCCAACGAACCGTAGTTGGCGTCCAGGGCAATGTCCGTGACCGACATTCCGGTATGCCCGAGTTGATATGCTGCTCTTTCCAACAACAGCCGGCGTCGCATGGCTGCCGGAGTTTCTTCGACCACGGTTCGGAACAACCTGTGGAACTGCGTGCGGCTTTGATACGCTTGGCGCGCCAGATCTTGCGTTTTCGCCTGACTGTCAAGGGAGTTCGCGACAATTGCAGAGAGGCGGTCTGCCGTATCCTGACCATCCGCTTTATTCATGCGTCCGGTTCCTCATCTTCAACGAATGATAGACAAAAGGTGACGCCTCCCGCCTGATCGTACGTACCAATCTTCTACCTCAAGAGCCGGACCAAGGCGAATGAACACATGGATGCTCGACACCCCGATTGCACGATTACTCTCCACAAAAGGCATTGTGTTGACCGGAGAGCCAAACTCCCAGATGGTCGGCCACCGGAAGTTACCCAGAAGGGGAGATGTCGTAGCTGAATCTCAGCGGAGTGGGAACCTTCGGGGGAGATCTCCCCGAAGCCGACTTCTGGCCCGCGTCACTTAGATTCTTCACATTTTCATACCGTCCGATTTGCCCGTCATCCACTCGAATACACTTCCCGCCAGCCTGTTACAGGTTGGGTATATACTGCCATCCGTTGTTTCGGCTCGGAACCGGAGCCTGCCAAGATGCCTGCTCAAGACGATCTTCCCGATGATGTCCCGGCCGCAGCTGACTTGAACCCTGCGCCTACCGTGAGTATGGATGGGGCGGATATTGCAGAGAGGGTCATCGGGCGATACCACCTGGTACGAAGACTGGGAGGCGGCATGGGTGAAGTCTGGCTGGCCGAGCAAAAAGAGCCAGTGCGCCGCCGCGTCGCTCTCAAGCTGATCAAGACAGGAATGAACACCCGCGAAGCCATCGCGCGCTTCGACTCCGAGCGCCAGGCACTGGCCTTGATGGACTACTCCGCCATTGCTAAAGTGTTCGATGCCGATGCCACGCCGCAAGGCGAGCCCTACTTCGTCATGGAGCATGTTGCGGGTGTTCCGATCACGGACTACTGCGACAATCACCGACCCAGCACACGCGAGCGACTCGAACTGCTCACCCAGGTCTGCGAGGGGGTGCAACACGCGCACCAGAAAGCGATCATCCACCACGACCTTAAGCCCTCTAACATTCTCGTCACGGAGGTGAATGGCAAGCCAGAGCCGAAAATCATAGATTTTGGTGTAGGGGAACAGATTGTGGATCTCTACTCCCAATGGTCCAAGCCGGAGGAAGCATCGCAGTGGCGCACCAAGCTTTGAGGCGCATGGAAGGAAGTTTCAAGCCATGAAATTCAATGTCACAACCCCTCAGTTTAGGCAATCAAGTGTCGTTTCCGAAAAGCTTTTGTGTATTTGGGCTCTGGTCGCTCTGGTAGCTTCCTCAATGTTTCTAGGTTGTCAGAGCCCAAACGCGGCCGCCCCGCCACCTCCCGCTGAGGTCGAAGTTGTCAGCGTCGTACAACAAGACGTCCCGATCTACGGTGAATGGGTCACGACGTTGGATGGGTATGTCAACGCTCAAATCCAACCACAGGTAAATGGATATCTCATAAAGCAGAGCTACAAGGAAGGCTCCTTCGTCCGGAAAGGGCAGGTCCTTTTCGAGATCGATCCGCGTCCCTTTCAAGCGGTGCTCGACCAAGCCAATGCTCAACTCGCGCAAGCCGAAGCCCAATTGGGCAAGACCAAGCTCGATGTGGACCGGGATACTCCCTTGGCGAAGGAGCGTGCCATTGCTCAGAGTCAGTTGGACAACGACATCCAGGCGAATCTCGCCGCTAAGGCCGCCGTAAAATCCGCTGCGGCCCAAGTGGAACAGGCGCAATTGAATCTCGACTTCACTCGCGTTACATCGTTAGTCGACGGCATCGCGGGCATCGCGCAAGTTCAAATTGGCAACCTGGTCGGTCCGACGACGGCATTGACTTCTGTTTCGCAGGTGAATCCGATCAAAGCGTACTTCCCGATCAGTGAGCAAGAGTACATGCATTATGCGGTAAGAATAAACGCGCACAATCAGCAGGAAGTGCCGTCCGACGCGCCGCCCTTCGACCTCATCCTCGCCGACGGAACGGTCTATCCGCACAAAGGAACTCTTCTTTTGACGAATCGGCAGGTGGATGTTACGACGGGCAGCATTCAACTTGTCTGCGCATTTCCCAATCCCAACAACATCCTGCGCCCGGGCCAGTTCGGACGGGTGCGGGCCGCTGGAGAAACAAGAATAGGCGCCCTGCTTGTTCCACAAAGGGCCGTTACAGAACTCCAGGGGACCTATCAGGTGGCCGTGGTAGGAGGCGACAACAAGGCGGCCCTGCGGCCGGTCAAGGTGGGCGAGCGTGTTGGCGCGATGTGGATTATTGAAAGCGGCGTTCGCGCGGGAGAGTTCGTCATTGTCGAAGGCCTGCAGAAGGTTAGAGACGGCTCTCCTGTAAAGATCAAGCAGAGCACTCCTGCGACGAAAGGCAATTGAGCCATGTCCAAATTCTTCATCAACCGCCCTATCGTGGCCATGGTCATCTCGATTCTCATGGTGATCGTGGGCGCAGTCACGATCACGAGCCTCCCAGTGGCACTATTCCCGAACATCGTTCCGCCAGAGGTTCAAGTGGTCGCCACCTATGTGGGCGCCGATGCGCAGACGATCGAGCAGTCGGTCGCAACACCTATCGAGCAACAAATGAGCGGCGTGGACAACATGAACTACATGTATTCGCTGAACTCCACCGCCGACGGGCTGATGAGACTCATTGTCGACTACGACGTGAAGACGGACCCAAATACGGACCTCATCCTCACCCAGGTACGCGAAACCCAAGCCGCATCTCAGCTTCCTCTGGACGTCACAAATTACGGCGTCACGGTCCAGAAAACGGTAACCGCACCCCTCATGCTGTTGACCTTGTACTCGCCGAACGGAACGTACGACGCGCAGTTCCTTTCCAACTACGCCTACATCAATCTCGCGGATCAAATCACTCGTCTATATGGCATCGGAAGCGTGCAGATTTTTGGCGCGGGCCAATACGCGATGCGGCTGTGGGTCAAGCCCGACCAGTTGGCCAAACTTGCGATCACTGTTCCTGAAATCACGTCTGCCATTCAGGCGCAAAACACGGTGAATCCCGCAGGGCAGGTCGGCAGCGAGCCTGTCCCCAAAGGTCAGGAATACACCTACTCGGTCCGAGCCCAGGGCCGGCTCACCTCTCCCGAGGAATTCGAACAAATCGTTGTTCGTGAGTCTCCCGGAGGAGCAGTCGTGCGGCTCAAAGATGTAGCGCGCATCGAGCTCGGCGCTCAGAACTACAGCGTTCTGGGCCGCTTGAATGGGAAGCCTGGCGCAATTGTCGCGGCGTATCAGTTGCCCGGCTCGAATGCGGTGCGAGCTGCGGACGGCGTCAAGAAACTCATGGCCGAGGTGAAGACGCGCTTCCCCCACGACGTCGATTATGTCGTGTCTTTGGACACCACGCTCGCAGTTACCGAAGGCATGAAGGAAATCGTCCTGACGCTGGTGATCGCCATCGTCCTCGTGATCATCGTCGTCTATATCTTTCTGCAGGGCTGGCGCGCCACTCTGATCCCCCTGCTAGCCGTGCCTGTGTCGTTGGTCGGTACATTCATTTTCTTCCCTGTGTTTGGCTTTTCTGTCAACACGCTCTCACTGTTCGGATTGGTTCTCGCCATCGGTCTCGTCGTGGACGATGCCATTGTTGTCGTTGAGGCGGTAGAACGCCACATTGAGGAAGGCCTCACGCCCAAGGCCGCGGCCCTCAAAGCCATGGAAGAAATTTCTGGCCCCGTCGTGGGCATCGCCCTTGTTCTTTCGGCGGTCTTCATTCCGACGGCTTTCATTCCCGGCATCACCGGACGCCTGTACCAGCAATTCGCCGTGACCATTGCGATTTCCGTGATCCTGTCTGCCTTCAACGCGCTCACTCTTAGTCCGGCGCTAGCAGCGCTGCTGCTCCGGCCGAGAACCGCGAGCGGAGGACTGCTAGCGAGATTTTTCAGCGTGTTTAACCGAGGCTTTGCCAGCGCCACAAATGCCTACGTCCGATTCTGCGGCGTCCTGATTCGGAAGAGCGCTATCGCCCTCATTCTTCTCGTGGTATTTGGTGCAGCGGCCGGTTTTTTTGGCAGTAAAATTCCATCGAGTTTTCTGCCCGACGAGGACCAGGGTTATCTCTACATTAATCTACAGCTGCCGAATGCTGCCTCCCTGCAACGCACGGATGCGGTCGCCAGGAAAATCGAGGATGCGCTCGCCAATACGCCAGGAGTCCAATACACCACCAGCGTTATCGGCTTCAGCTTGCTTAGTTTTGTTCGCACCAGCTACAACGCATTCTTTTTCGTCACATTGAAGCCCTGGGACGAGCGCAAGTCTCGGGCAGTACAGTTTCAGGAGATCAAGCAGCGAATCAACCGGGAACTCTCCCAGATTCCCGAAGGCATTGCCTTTTCTTTTTCACCTCCGGCCATTCCCGGTGTCGGGACCTCCGGGGGATTTACGTTTGCACTCGAGGACCGAGCCGGTAACGACGTCCAGTTTCTCGCGTCCAATTTGGAAACCTTCTTGGCCGCAGCGCGCAAGCGTCCTGAGATAGCGGGCTTGAGCACCACCTTCCTGCCCAGTGTGCCACAGCAGTTCGTCAACGTAGACCGCGACAAAGTCATCAAGCAAGGTGTGCCCATCAGTGACGTCTACAAGACAATCCAGGCTTTCATGGGTGGCCTGTTTATTAATTACTTCAACCGCTTCGGCCGACAGTGGCAGGTGTACATCGAGGCCGAAGGCGATTACCGGACCAGGGCTGAGAATGTCGGCCAGTTCTTCGTCCGAAACAACAAGAACGAGATGGTGCCGCTTTCTGCGCTGACGCGATTTGAAGCGCGCCCAGGACCGGAGTTCACTATGCGCTTCAATGAGTATCGCGCTGCGCAAATCAACGGCGCCGCTGCTCCCGGTTACAGCGCGGGGCAAGCGACGGCTGCCCTTGAAGAAGTCTTTGCGCAAACCATGCCCCGCGAGATGGGTTTCGACTATGTGGGAATGTCTTTCCAGGAGAAGAAGGCGCAGCAGGGCGTTCCGCCATCAGTGGTCTTTGGATTCTCGCTGCTGTTCGTCTTTCTCATTCTGGCGGCTCTATATGAAAGTTGGTCGCTTCCCTTCAGCGTGCTGTTAAGCACACCAATTGCGGTTTTCGGGGCGTTTGCGATTCTCTGGTTGCGCCGCACCGTTCTTTCTGCCTTCCTGCCGAGCTATATGGTGCAGATCGAAGGTGACGTATATTCACAGATCGGCTTAGTCATGCTCATCGGCTTGGCTGCCAAGAATGCGATTCTGATCGTCGAGTTCGCCAAGGATGAATACGAGCAAGGTAAGCCTCTAGTCGACGCCGCGCTGGAAGGCGCCCGTCTGCGTCTCCGCCCCATCCTGATGACTTCCTTTGCCTTCATCCTTGGCACCGTCCCGCTCTGGACGGCATCCGGCGCCGGGTCGGTTGCCCGCCAAATCATGGGCACCACCGTTATCGGAGGCATGCTTGCGGCAAGCTTGATCGGAGTTTTTTTCATCCCCGTGGTCTTCTACGTCGTCGAAAAGTGGTCCGGCGCAGGCAAGGAACGCCAGCAAGCCGCTCTGCCACAGAGACCGGCTCCTGCCGAGGGCGACTGACATGCGCAAGTTTCTAGTCGTCATAGGCGTCGCCATTATGAGTACTGGCTGCATCGTCGGTCCACGTTACAAGAAACCGGCGGCAGATGTCCCCGGCAGCTATCGTGGTTTGGCTCCGGACGAACCGATCAAACCCGATTCGGTGTCGCTTGGCGATCAAAAATGGTGGGAAGTATTCCAGGACGAGCAACTGCGCTTTCTCATCCGAACTGCCCTGCAGCAGAACTATGACGTGCGCATTGCCGGAGCACGAATCCTTCAAGCACAGGCGCAACTCGGAATCACCCGCGCCGATCAGTTTCCGACCGTCAGTGCAGGGGCAGGCATAAGTGATCAACGCAGTGCTAAGTCTCTCTTTCTCCCGGCTTTCGAAACAAGCACCGGACAGTTAAATGTGTCCGCAGGGTGGGAGCTTGATTTTTGGGGCAAATTCCGCCGCGCGACGGAAGCCGCGCGGGCCAACCTTCTGGCCAGCGAATCGGCTCGCCAGGAAGTCATGCTCACGCTGGTGGCCAATGTCTCCGGCGCCTACTTCCAGCTTCGCGCACTGGACCTGGAGCTGGAAATCTCCAAACGCACGCTGGCCTCACGCCGGGAATCGCTGCGATTGACAACCATTCTCGCTGATCACGGCTCTACCTCCATGCTGGACGTGCGCCAGGCCGAACAGTTGGTATTCACAGCAGCCGCAGAAATCCCCGCGCTGGAACAGCAGATTGAACAGGAAGAGAACCTGATCAGTATTCTCGTCGGGAAAAATCCGGACACTGTCGTGCGCGGGCAAGCGCTCACTGAGCAGAGACGTCCGCCTGCTGTTCCAGCGGGGCTTCCTTCTTCACTGCTGGAACGCCGCCCCGACATTCGCGAAGCGGAGCAACAATTGATCGCCGCAAATGCTCAAATCGGCGTCGCCAAAGCGGCCTATTTTCCGCAGATCTCCCTCAGTGGCACCGCTGGATTCCAGAGTGCGGCGCTCACGAATCTATTCAGCGGCCCAGCAGGCACGTGGAATTTCGGAGCGTCATTAGCACAGCCCATCTTCACGGCAGGTAGACTCCGCTCTAATGTCCGTTTCGCGGAAGCTCAGCAGCAAGCCACGCTGCTTTTCTACCAGCAAACAATTCAAGGCGCGTTCCGCAACGTGTCCGATGCGTTGATCGCGTATCGTAAATCGAGAGAATTCCGGTCCCAGGAAGAACTCCTATTCCAGTCGGCTCAGGACGCAGCCCGCCTCTCCCACATGCGCTACAACGGTGGCGTCACCGGATACCTCGAAGTGCTCACCAATGAAACCAATGCGTTCTCAGCGGAGCTCGGACTTGTCCAGGCCCAACTCAATGAGTTGCTGGCCTTGGTACAGGTCTACCAAGCCCTGGGCGGCGGCTGGCAACAATAGCGGTAGAATCACTAACCCACTGGTGAACCACCAGAGCCAGCGATTTTGGATGTATTGTCGGCTAGCCTTCCCTTACAAGATTAGGTAAGACCTGTGATCCAGGCACAATCCGCAGAACGCCTGCACTGAGGGAGTCGAAATTCAACATAGTCATCAAACCAAAAGGCAGCTCGCAATCTACCGGCTTACGCTGAAACGTGCTTCGTAGATTTACGCTCAGGAATTGTCTTCCTTGTGTTCCTGGTTGAATGAAGCCACATTGATCGTCTCCGTCTTTGATCTGAGCCCGTGAGCAAGCGGCAGGCCCGCTATAATTGTTGAACGCTCATGGACTGGGTTCCAGCCGCTATCCGCTGGTTGTTCGACTCGGAGCATGGCGCATTCGATCGCCTGATTCCGCGCTGGCTCTTCTTGCGAGCACTCGGTGGTATTTATTTTTCTGCTTTCTTCTCGCTCGTCTTTCAGATCCGCGGGCTCATCGGCCCGGAAGGAATTCTCCCGGCGGGTGAATATCTGCAAGCGGTGGCACATTCGCTTGGCTTCATCCGCGGCTTATGGTTTGCGCCAACTTTGCTTTGGCTTGCGAGCGGCCCGCATATGCTGGCCGCCCTATGCTGGGCGGGCATGGTCGCGTCGCTGCTGCTGGCCCTGAATGTATGGCCGCGCGGAATGCTGGCGGTCTGTTTTGTGTGCTTCCTTTCGTTCGTCGGCGCGGCGCAGGATTTTTCCAATTATCAGTCGGACGGGATGCTGCTCGAAGCTGGATTCATTGCGCTCTTCTTTTCTCCGCCTGGATTCCGCCCCGGCATGGGGGTGGCATCTCCACCATCGCGCGCCAGTCTGTTCCTGCTGCAATGGGAATGGTTTCGCATCTACTTCGAATCCGGCGTTGCAAAGATCATCGGTGGAGATCCCGAGTGGCGCAACTTTACAGCGATGGACGAGTACTACCAGAACGGTCCGCTGCCTACGTGGATCGGCTGGTACATGCAGCATCTGCCGCACTGGTTCCATGCTCCCACAGTTTTTGCGACACTGGCACTCGAACTGGTTTTGGTTTGGATGCTGTTTCTGCCGCGCCGCTGGCGAATCGCGTGCTTCCTTATTGTGACTCCCTGGCAACTCGTAGTAATTATCACCGCCAACTACACGTTTCTAAACTACCTTGTCCTGACTTTGGGATTCCTTTTGCTGGATGATCGTTTTCTGCTGCAGTTTCTCCCGCAACGATGGAGGAATTCCTTCGTAGTCAGAGCAACAACCGGTAACGAGGGCAATCCGATGGTGTCTGAACCGAATGAACCCCATAAGCCGGAGGTGTCGGCAGAACCAGCACGACCCGGGCGAAGTAGATTGCATAGTTGGAGAGGCAGCTTCCGTCAACAGGTCAAGATGTTGAAGCTGTTTTTGGTCAGCGTGGTGCTTAGCTGGATCTTCTACGCTACCACAGTGGAGTTAATCTGGATGTTTTATGCATTGCCACTGCCGATGGTGCCCGTGGCAGCGCTCGAACCCTTTCGGATTGCCAATCGATACGGGCTCTTTGGCATCATGAGCCGAGGCCGATACGAGATCGAGTTCCAGGGTTCCGCAGATGGAAAAACCTGGTTGGCATATCCGTTCCGCTACAAACCTCAGGACATGAGTGCGTCACCCGGGATTTACGCGCCCTATCAGCCGCGATTCGACTGGAATCTCTGGTTTGCGTCGCTAGGCTCATGGCAGGACTATCCGATTGTGCCGAGAGCTGAAGTCCGGCTGCTTTCCAATGACCACGACGTTCTCGCTCTCTTTGAGAAGAATCCCTTTCCGCATGAGCCCCCGCGCCAGGTGCGTGCTGTGATTTGGCAATATTGGTTCACAACGATGTCCGAGAAGCGGACACAAGGACTCTGGTGGCACCGTCAATTCCTGGGACTCTACGCACCAACGATCGAGCGCGGTCCCGATGGCGCCATTCGTGGCGTCGAATGGCCTACCGCTGCCCCTCGTGAGTGATTCCGTCAGCGATTTCCTATCAGCGATCGAGCAGTTCACGCCCTCAGACTAGCCGCTGTTCCACCGCGATAACGCCATCTTCGCGGCATGATAGCCGCACATTCCGTGCACTCCTCCGCCGGGCGGAGTGGATGCGGAGCAGATGTAAATATCTCGTGCCGAGGTGGCGTAATGTCGCCATGTCGGTCGAAACAGAAACTGACCAATGTCCATGGCCCCGCCTCCGATATCGCCTCCTACAAGGTTAGCGTCCATGCTCTCAAGATCTGCGGGAGAAAAAACACGCCGCGCCAAAATGCATTCGCGGAAGCCGGGAGCGAACCGATCGATCTGATCCTCCACCTTCTCAAGAACGTTTACGTTGGACCCGTTCGGCACATGACAATAAGCCCATGCTGTGTGCTTGCCCAACGGAGCCCGTGAGCTATCGAAAAGACTAGGCTGGGCCAGCAGAACGAACGGACGGTCGGCGTTCTGTCCCATTCGGACCGCCTTTTCCGCAGCGGCAATCTCCTCAAAGGTTCCGCCCAGATGCACGGTCGCTGCCCGCAAACAATCGTCAGCTTTCCAGGGAATGGGTGCGTTCAGCGCGTAATCCACTTTGAAGACGCCGGCTCCGTAGCGGTACTTTCCCAGTCGCCGCTTGTAGCTGTCAGATAATCTCTGTCCGCCAACATCGAGAAGCTGCCGCGGAGTCAGATCACAGAAGAGCAGACCATAGTTCGCCAATGCTGCCAAGCTTTGGACCTGCGACGAAGTCTTAACCTTGCTTCCGAACGTCGAGAGATACTCGCATAGCGCATTGGTCAGTGACTGAGCGCCCCCGCGAGGAATCGGCCAGCCAACCGCGTGCGCTGGCGCGGCCATCAGGATTCCGAACGCCGCGCTCAACGGTTCGTCCAGGCTGAGGAAAGAGTGAGCGGCCAAACCCGCAAAGAGTGCCCGGGTTCGTTCGTGACGAAACCGGCTGGCAACAGCTCGGGCAGACCGGAGCGCGACCATGCCAAAACGCGCCATCAGCCAGGGATGTCTCGGAATAAAGGAAACGGGACGTAGTACCTCCGGAGCAAATTCCGTCCAGTGCTCGGCAAACGGACGCATGAGCTTGTCCCATGCTGGTCCGTCGATGCCCAGCGAATCTCTTGTTTCGTCGAGGCCACGTTCCAGCATCACCGCCGTGCCGTCATCGAGAGGATGCGCCAACGCAGCCGGCGAGTGAATCCACTCCAAGCCATGGTCTACCAGAGGCAGCGATGAGAAGAATGGTGACCCCGCGGCGAGAGGATAGACTGCTGATCCGAAATCATGCCGAAAACCCGGCAAAGTTAACTCCAACGTGCGCGCAGCTCCGCCCGGCGTTGACTCCGCTTCGAGTACCTCCACCTGTAGTCCAGCCTGCGCCAGAACGATGGCCGCTGCCAGTCCATTTGGACCGGCGCCAATCACGCACACCTTACGGCTCATCGTGAATCACCCCGAACGCCACCCCTCATACAATACCCGCTGCTCTCAGCATAAGTGATTCCCGCGGTGACGTGGGAGAATCGAACGCTCCGATGCTCCCGAGGTGCCAACTGATATCAATTTCTATCAATAACCAAGAAAACGACCTGATAGTAGGATCTGATACTCCGACGGAACATCGCGCCAGGCTTGGCTTTTGACCAAGCTGAGTGCTATCGGGGTATCAGAAACCACGAGCACGAGCCTCCCCCCAGACCCTGCGCTCTTCCTCGGCGAGGTAGTGGCGGATGTTGCCGCCGTAATAGCTCATGGTGCTTTCGGCCTCTTGCTCCTCTTCCTGAATCTCGAGAGCTGCAACATGGCCTCGGTGGGGGTCCTGTCTTTCCAGGGTTTTTCGACGCGCTCGGCCACGCGCAACCGCGGACATTCTAAGAGCCGAGCGATTCATCGAGCGCACTTCTCTTCGGATTCTGACGAAAAAGGCGGGGAAACGGCTGGGGTTGAACCGGAGATCCGGAGCTATTCTGCAGGGTCGTAATTCAGGTTTTGCCCGAGCCATCGCTCGACTTCGCCCACGCTCATTCCCTTGCGTTTGCTGTAGTCCGCGACCTGATCGCGGTCGATCTTGCCGAGGCTGAAATATCGCGATTCGGGATGGGCGAAGTAGAGTCCACTCACGCTTGATCCGGGCCACATCGCAAACGATTCCGTGATCAGCATCCCTGTATTCGCCTGCACATCGAGCAAACGCCAAAGCGGACCCTTTTCCGTGTGATCCGGGCACGCTGGATAACCCGCAGCTGGCCGAATGCCGCGATATTTCTCTTGAATGAGATCAGCGTGGCTCAAGCCCTCCGCACAACCATAACCCCATTCGTCACGCACGCGTTTGTGCAGGCATTCGGCGAAAGCCTCAGCCAGGCGATCGGCGATGGCCTCTGCCATGATCGCGTTGTAGTCGTCGTGCTTGGCCCTATACGAGTCGCACAGTTCTTTCAACCCGATCCCGCTTGTTACCGCGAATGCACCGACATGATCGGGTAACCCGGTTTCCCTGGGGGCGATGAAGTCGGCGAGAGACCGGCACGGCTCGCTGCCCTCCTTGTTTGATTGTTGTCGAAGGAAGTGAAATCGTTCGAGCACCATCTCGCGTGCGCTGTCCGTGTACAGTTCGACATCGTCGCCCACGGCGCTGGCGGGAAACAAGCCATATACCCCACGAGCTGTGATGAGGTTCTTCTCTATGATGATATCGAGCAGAGCGTTGCCTTCGCTGAAGACTTGGCGCGCCTGGGCACCATGCTCTGTGTGTTCAAGAATCCGAGGATAAATTCCTTTCAGTCCCCAGGTATGGAAGAACGGGTTCCAGTCAATGAATTCGCGCAGCGTCGCCAGCGGAAAGTTGTCAAGCACGCGCACACCGGTGAATGAAGGCGTGGGCAGGTCTTCCGCACGCCATTCGATCGGAGTCCGCCTTTTCCGGGCATCCCCAAGCGAGACCACGCTTAGCTTCGGCGCGGAGTGGGCTTTGCGCAACGCTTCGTAATCGGCGCGATGCTGTTCCACGAACGCAGATTTACCTTCGTCGCTCAGAAGGCTGGTCGTGACGGGCACTGCTCGGCTGGCGTCGAGGATGTGGACTACCGGCTCACTATAATGCGGCGCGATTTTAACGGCCGTGTGTGCCCGGCTCGTTGTTGCGCCGCCAATGAGCAAGGGCAATTTGAAGCCCTGACGCTCCATCTCTCGCGCCACATGGACCATCTCGTCGAGAGACGGAGTAATCAGCCCACTCAGTCCGATCATGTCCGCCTTTTCCGCCTTGGCGCGTTCGAGGATCTTTTCGCACGGGACCATCACCCCCATGTCGATCACCTCGTAGTTGTTGCAGGCGAGGACGACCCCGACGATGTTCTTGCCAATGTCGTGAACATCGCCCTTGACTGTCGCCAGTACGATTTTTCCCTGCGCCTTGACCACTTCCCCCGCCGCAGCTCTAGCTTCCTTCTCGGCTTCCATGAACGGCGTCAGGTGCGCCACGGCCTTCTTCATCACGCGCGCAGACTTGACCACCTGGGGCAAGAACATCTTGCCGGCCCCAAATAGATCGCCCACCACGCTCATACCAGCCATGAGCGGACCCTCGATAACTAGCAGGGGACGCTCCAGCTTGACGCGGGCTTCCTCGGCGTCGATCTCTATGTATGTGTCGATCCCTTTGACCAATGCATGAGAAAGACGTTCCTCGACCGTGCCGTTGCGCCACTCTTCGGCCCTCTTCTCATTGACTGCCTTGCCGGCGCCCTTTAGCGTTTCTCCGTATTCAACCAGCCGTTCGGTCGCATCGAGGCGACGGTTCTGCAGCACGTCTTCGACCAGTGCTTTCAGCTCCGGCTCAATCTCTTCGTAGACTTCGAGCATGCCGGCATTCACGATGCCCATGTCCATGCCCGCCGCGATAGCGTGATAAAGAAACGCAGAGTGAATCGCTTCGCGGACCTTGTTATTGCCGCGAAAACTGAATGAGATGTTTGAAACGCCGCCACTCACCTTCGCGTGCGGCAGGTTGGCCTTGATCCAACGCGTGGCGTTAATGTAGTCGACCGCGTAGTTGTTGTGCTCCTCCATGCCGGTGGCAACGGTGAGGATATTGGGATCGAAGATGATGTCTTCAGGTGGAAACCCAACCTCGTCGACCAATATGCGATAGGCGCGTTCGCAGATACGGATCTTGGCTTCGTAAGTCGCGGCCTGGCCCTGCTCGTCGAAGGCCATCACGACTACGGCCGCACCATATTTCAGAACTTTACCGGCATTCTGGCGAAACCGTTCTTCGCCCTCTTTGAGTGAAATCGAATTGACGATGCCTTTGCCCTGCAGGCACTTCAAGCCGGCTTCGATGACCTCCCATTTCGAGGAGTCCACCATAAAGGGCACCTTGGCCACTTCCGGCTCACTCCCCAGCAACTGCAGGAAGCGTGTCATTGCTGTGACGCCATCGATCATGCCCTCATCCATACAGATGTCGAGGACATTCGCACCGTTCTCGACTTGCTGCCGGGCTACACTTACCGCTTCTTCATATTTGCCTTCCTTGATCAGTCTGGCGAACTTCGGGGAACCGGCGACGTTGGTCCGCTCCCCGATCATGATGTAGACGCCGGCCTGCTGGGTGAAGGGCTGTGATCCCGAGAGACGGAGCGGCTTTGCCTTCGAAGGCTGGAGCGCGCTTGCGCTGTCTGATTCGCTCACGCGGGACTCTCGATCCGGCCGGCGTAGGATTCTTCAGAGTGAGCCGGGCGCCACTTTCGCGGAGGCTGGCCTTCGAGCGCCTTGGCGATAGCCGCGATGTGCTCAGGCGTATTTCCACAGCAGCCGCCGGCGAGGTTGATCAACCCTCCCCTTGCAAAGTCGCCCAAATAGCGGGCCATGTCTTGCGGCCCAAGATCGAACCCGGTTTCCGACAACGGATTCGGCAGACCGGCATTGGGATAACACGAGATCGCCACGTCCGCCTTCTCCGAGAGCTCCTCCAGAAACGGGTACATCAGGTCGGGACCAAGAGAGCAGTTGAGGCCCACCGACAACGGTTTCACGTGCCGCACTGCGTTCCAGAACGCTTCAGTCGTCTGCGCCGAAATCATCGTCTCGCCCCCGCGCCCCACCGCCGCCGAGATCATGACTGGCAGTTCCTTACCGTCCCTATCGAACACCTCACGGATGGCGACGAGTGCGGCCTTGGCGTTGAGCGAGTCGAATATCGTCTCGACCAGCAGCAAGTCTGCGCCACCGGTGATGAGAGCGCGTACCTGCTGCGTGTAAGCGGCTTTGACCTGATCGAAGGTGACCACCCGAAAGCCTGGATCGTCGGCATCGGGCGAGTTCGAGAGAAACGGTCAGTGGTCCGATAGCTCCCGCCACGAACCGCTGACGCGAGGTTGCGGTTCCGACACGATCGGCCCATTCCCGGCACTGCCGCGCGGATTGCTCATTGATATCCCAAGCCAGAGTTGCGAGAAACTGATCATCGACGACTTTTTGATAGAACGCGGGATCCTTGCGGCCGCCGCGCTCCCGCGGATCCTCGACAAAGAATTCGCTTTGGGTGATGCTGGTTGCGCCGAAGGTGTTGGTTTCGATGATATCGGCCCCAGCTTCCAGAAACCGGCGATGAATGTCGCCGATCATCTCTGGCTTAGTCAGCGAAAAAAGGTCACCGTTGTTCAGAAGGCTCTTCGTCGCGTCCTTGAATCGCTCCCCACGAATGTCCGCTTCCGTCATGCCGTAGGTGCGGATGGTCGTGCCCATCGCTCCGTCGATGATGGCGATTCGATTCTCTAGGATCTTTCCCAGAGGATGCTGGTGAACTTTCTTCATGTCTTTTTGATGACCTTAAGCAGCCTTCGATTCGGCCTTAACTTGGCGACATTTCCAAGAAGTAAGCAACGTTTATTATAGCGAGTGGCAGGATATCCAAGCTCTGAGGCGTGTGATCACTGAAGTAATCGTGATAGCGTTAGAGCTCTCTTCGGACCCGAAAGGGCTGACGGAGAAGACCTTCATCCTAAAATCTTGACGACAAGGCTTTCCACGGAGAATTGAAAAGAGTGCACACTACCGTCATCAAGTCTCACACCGGCCGAAAGCCATTTGTCGCGGCTGGTGCGGTCACAGGCATTGGTAGCCTGCCTCTCACGTCGATTACGTCGGCAGTTCGTTCAGTCGCCGAATTCTCGGGGTCAACCGACAATGGAGCCAACCTCCCGGACATCGCGATCAAAAGCTACAGAAGAACCTTGCGCCCTGCACGATCAATGTGCGCTTGGCGGCCGTGAGACGCCTTGCCTATGAAGCCTGATACTGGCCTTCTAAGCCCTGACCTGGCCGCAGGGATCCGTCGCGTCAAAGGGGCCAAGCGTCTCGGCGTTCGGATCGGTAATTGGTTGACAATCGATCAATCCCAAACCTTGCTCGGTAAACCGTCAGGCAGCCTCCAGGCAAACGTGATCGTGCGATTCTGGCACTGCTGATTGGATGCGCCCTGCGACGGGCGGAAACTGGTGGCTCAGAACGGGAGATTTTAAGATCCGCGAAGATCATTGCGTGATTACTGACCTTGTTGGCAAGGGAAAGCACATCCGTACCGTTCCGGTTCCCTTGTGGGCGAAACGCACCGTCGATGAGTGGACCGGGGTGGGCTGCCATCACCTGTGGGACGATCTTCCGCAGAGTAAGTCGACTAGATAAGATTTGGGCTGATGGAATAACACCCAAAGCTGTCTGGCACGTGGTGAATGCGGCTGCCAAACGTGCTGACATCAAGAATCTGGCTCCCCACGACTTGCGTCGTACCTGCGCTCGGTTGTGCCATCTAGCGGGCGGAGAACTTGAGCAGATTCAATTCTCGCTTGGACACGCATCGGTTCAGACCACCGAACGTTATCTCGGCCGCAAGCAAGGACTCAGCCAAGCCGTGAACGACAACCCCGGGCTGGAAGACACCTGATGGAGTCGTGATAGCCCCCAAGCCGACTTGTCGTTCATAATCCTTTCGGTATACGCTCTGGTACTCACCTGCGACTCGAAAAGGGCGACTTCGCCTGACGGCGCATGAAGAAAATGACCGCCAATGACGGCTTCGAACGCTTACGGACCGGCGCGGCGAAGTACGCCGCCTACCTTGAGACTCCCGAGGGGAAATTGCGACTCGACCTCGCATTCGCCAATTTGCAGGACTTTCTTCCGCAGGCTACAAGGTCTTTGCTCGCTCTAGATATTGGGGGCGGCACCGGTGCCATCGCGGTGCGCCTGGCGCGACTTGGTCTTCACGTCACGTTGCTAGATGCGTCTTTACCGATGCTGGATTTCGCGAAGCGTGCAGCGCGGGAAGCGGGAGTTACCGAGAGGATTGCGCTGAAACACGGCGATGCCACGCAATTCTCAAACTTGTTCCACGGCGAGTCGTTTGATGTAATTCTTTGCCACAATATCCTGGAATATGTTCACGACCCGTGTGCTGTGTTGCGCAGTGCGGCTCGTGCCTTGCGAGATCCGTCTAGCGTCATCTCCGTGTTGGTACGTAACCAGGCAGGTGAGGTGTTAAAGGCAGCAATACAAGACGGTGACTTGGCTGCGACCGAGGAGAATCTCAACGCTGAGTGGGGACATGAGTCCCTGTACGGAGGAAGGGTCCGGCTATTTAAGGCGGAGAGCCTGCAAGCCATGCTGCTCGAATCGTCACTCGCGGTAACTGCGCAGCGTGGCGTACGGGTTATGTCGGATTATTTGCCGCCGAGGGTTTCCCGAAATGATGAGTACCAGCGGATTCTGGACCTGGAGCGCAAGCTGGGCAGGCGACCGGAGTTTGCCGCAATCGCCCGCTACACCTATTGCCTGGCACGTCGCGCAGGTCCGGTGATGAAGGACGGTGCATGAACAACGTCATAGCCCAGTCTTCGTCGTCAGGATCTCGCATGACACCTGGTATTGCGCTCGGGCTCGGCCTTACCAACGAGTGTAATCTCGCCTGCGCCTTCTGCTACCGCGATCCGACTCGCGCGGATCGTCTCTCCCTGGATCAAGTCAAGGCAGTCATGGAACGCTTGCCCGTACGGTCGGTGAATCTCGGTACCGGTGAGAACGGCATGCATCCCGACTTCAACGCAATACTGGCCTACCTGCGGACGAAACCGGTCAAGCTCACCATCACTTCCAATGGTCATAGTGTTGCTGTTCTGGAAGATGATGAGCTGTGTGCCTTCCATGACATCGAGTTCTCTCTCGACTATGCCACGCAAACCGAACAAGATGCACAGCGCGGGCATGGCAATTGGGCACTCATCCACCAGCAAGCAGAACGGTGTCTCAGTCTGGGTATTCCCGTAACCATCATTGCGGTCATGATGAAGTCGAACTACTTGCGTCTGGCGGAGGTCGCGCGGGTAGCTAAACACTTTGACGCTCCCCTGCGTGTGAACGTCTACCAGGCGGTGCGATCCGACATCTACGCGCTGTCCTACGAAGAATATTGGGAGGGGTTCCGGCGCCTCTTTGCGGAGACCGATGTGATCGCCATCGGCGAACCGCTGGTGCGAGCCATGGCAGGCCTCCCGCCGCTCCGGGGAGGATGCGGCGTGAGCACCGTGAGGGTTACGCCACGCGCGACTACGCAGCCCTGTGTTTATTGGCCAGGATCGGGCGAGCCCCTGTCAGGTTTGATCTCGATGGGGCTGGACATTCTAGACTCCGCGCCCTTCGAACAGGCCCGCACGCTCCCCGAGGCCTGCCTGCCTTGCGAGTTCCGGGACTCATGTCATGGCGGCTGTGCCGGACGTCGACGCTTGCAAGGCGCGCTGCTAGAGCCTGACTATTACTGTCCCATCGTTCGCGGGGAACACCGAACCCTGCAAGTCCGTCTGGCCGCGACCCGCGATCTGCCCAAGCTCAGCAGTTCCTGCACTACCGTAGTGATCGCCAGATAGAATCGCGGCTTATTTCGCGTCCACCCAGGTCTCTGACCCCGTCAGCTTGACGGCCACGCCCGAAATGAAGATGTGCAAAGGCTTTCCGTCCGCAGTGCCGCGGTGCTCGGTTGAGATAAGCAGCGGTCCAGCCTTCTTGTAGCCTGTCCAGGTTGCAGTGACGAGACTTGGTTTTTTGTCCCCGCCGTGGTGGAAGACAAGGTACTCGACGCGATTGTCGTTGCCGACATAAAGGTCCCACGTGTCGCCGGGCGTGTAACCGCCGAGTTCAGCCCCATACTTCACCGAGACCAGCGTTGCTGATCCGGCTCCCGCCGGCAGTTTCTTCATACCTTCATCGGTCACGGTGGCGCTCGTGTCCCAGTAGGCGTGTAACGGGAACAGGAGCCAATAGTTATCGTTGGTAAAGCCGGCATCAGTTTGCTTCTTCGTGTCGTCGTTGATTTCGGAGCGCATGTACGTGACCTTGACGGGTTTCCCGTCTTTATCTTTTCCCTCGAAAGAAACCTTGCCGGTCTTCGGCTCCCACTCCCAGGTGCGAGCGGCTTTGAAAAGTCCGGTAATTTCCCCGTTCCACGTGTAGCGGATGGCCTGAATTTGATCCCAAGAATCGACTCCGTACGTTTTGGCAATCTTTTCGAGAATTGGAGCGCGCTGTTGCGTCCAGGAGTTTGGAACAAGGGCCAGCACTCCGCAAAGCAGAAGACCCATCATGGCTAAACGGCGGGCATTTTTCATAAAGTTTGCTCCTCGGTGAATTGAACGGATGCTGTGTTGGATGACGGTGCAAGCTTCTGGATACACAAGTCGCTGTGCACAGTTACTCTGCCCATCCCAGGCATTCACAGCGCTTGCCGCGGATTATACAACGGGTTCGGTTCTCAGCGGTTTGGCGAACGAGTGGGCATCTATTCAATTGAGGATCGTGGCGCCGACCGTCGTCTCAATCGCCGAAATTCGATAATCGTGGCAGCCGTTGCGACGGATCCATATTCAAAAACCATGATCCAGCCAGGAACCAGCCACGGACGATCAAGTGTGCGCAAATGCCAGACGTAGTAAGTAGGAATGATGCTGACTGTCCAGATGATGATCGGGACCGTCGAAGCCGACCGGACAAACGGCAGGAGCCAGAGCAGGTACCACGGGTACACGACTGGCGCACAGAGAAGCGATGCGGCCATCGGCCACGCGAATGTATCGGGCGACCACTCGGTGGCCTTGCTTCTCAGCCAGAGCGCGACAAGAAATCCCGCAACCACGGCCAGCCCAACTGCAAACTGCGGAGCGGCAACTCGCTCGAGCGCGGCGAACACCGGATCATTGAAGCGGAAACTCCGCACGTAAGTTCCGAGGGAACCGATGGGAATTCGCCCGTGGTTTAAGAACGGCACATAGAGGAGTCCAACGACGGCGGCCGCCAGTATGCCGTCGCGGATACGAACACGTTTCCAATAGAGCGGCAGGAGTACGATCGGGAGAAACTTCACCGCGACAGCCAGCCCAAATGCGACTGCCGCAACCGCACGCCATCGCCGCCCGAGCGCGGCGGCGGAAACCAACAGCAGCAACACGCCGACAATATCGATGTGACCGCTGCCTGCCACGTCGGTTGCCAGCAGTGGATGCCAGGCATAGGCCAGCACCCAGTGCGCTCCTTGCCCGCTACTACGCAAGATCTCGAGCAAAACGAGAATAATTGCCAAATCGCAAAATACAAACGCTACTTTCAGCGAAAAAAGAGACTCATGAATCGCGGTGATGGCGCGAAAAAACATCTGCGCGCCCGGCGGATATGGGCTCGGTAAATCCGGATTGTTCAGCGTGCGGGTTCCCGGAGTATGTAACTCACGGACCGCCGGGTCGCTGGGAACCACGAGATAAGGGTTATACCCGAACCGCTGGACGCGGCCATCCCAAAGGTATCGATGAATGTCATCATCAGGCCCCGGCGATGACAGAAGAAACGGAATACGCCACAGGCCGGCCAACACCAGCCCGATCACGATGACCCGGCGCGGAAATTTTGGAGTCGCGAAGAGCTCGCGAATGGCAAGGAGATACGCAACGCCGGCAACGCCCAGCGGAACGATGAAGGACGGTCCACCCACCCTGCTAAAGTTGCGTGAGCAGATCGTAAGCGCCACAAGTAAGATGGCGCCGAGCCCGTACAATCTGCCGGCTGGCGTGAGCTTCACAGGCCTACCGTGCCTGTCCGCAACTGTGCCACCGCCGGCGCCCACAGTTTCAACCAGACTGCCGTTCGTGGCGCCCGAGCGGGAGCGAGTTCCAGTTCCGCGGCAAGCCGGGTCAAGTCGACAGCCACGTCGATGTCGTAGAAGGGATCGGTGAAGCCGACGGAGAGCTGGAGTGCGCGAGCGCGCGCCAGTAAAGCCTCAAGCGCGCTCTTGGTTCCCATGCTGTCGCCCTCGAAAAGCCCGGGGTGAGAAGCCTTCGCCCCTACGAGGTAATAACCGCCATCGTGCGTCGGTCCCACAACCACGTCATGGCCGGCAAGCGCCTCGAACGCGTTTTCAAGAATCGACGCTGGCAGATGCGGACTGTCGCTGTTGAAGGCAATGACGCGTTGCTGGCCAATGGCTGCAAAGTGCGCAAATGCCGAGTTGAGGCCTGCCGCAAGGCCTTCTCCTTTCTGGCCCAATACGCCCGACACACTTGGCGCCAGCTTCGTCAGTTCTTCGACATCGGAAGCCGGGCACATAATGGCGACGTCCACCATTTCCAACGAGTGCGCCAGCGCGATGGTGTCGTTCAAAAGGCAGCGATAGAGTTCGGTGACCGCCTCAACTGGAAGGCTCGGAGATAAACGAGTCTTGACCATCCCCGGCTTGGGCGCTTTTGCCATGACGACCAGTGTTCGCCCCCCGTTCGACGAACGTGCGGTATTTTCGCGGGAGGATTCCATAGGGAGCGCGGAGCCAACATTTACGCTGGCCGCGGATTTCTGGCTCTTCGATGCCGAAAATAATAGCGCACTATCAGCGAGAGGATGAACCACGCCGCTCCGACTGTGCCTCGCAGCGTACCGCTAATCTTGGATTTCCCAATGCGCGGATGATAGCTCACCGGCACCTCAACGACGCGGAACCCCGCAAGCGTACCCTTGAGAATCATTTCAACCGCCCAGCCATAAGTGGTTTCCTCGAGCGCGAGCGCGCGTAGTACATCTGCGCGACCCGCGCGAAACGGACCGAGATCACTGATGTCTAGTCGATACAGAATCCTGATCAGGCCAGCGGCGAGGCGATTACCAAACATCTGATGCCAAGGCAACGCACCCGCAGAACGCGGTTCCTGAAGGCGCGAACCGAGCGTGATATCCGCGCGTCCGTCAAGGATTGGAGCGAGGAGAAGCGGCAGCTCAGCCTGCCGGTCGCTGTAGTCACCGTCGAGGAATACCACAATGTCAGGGCTGCTTGCTTCAGCCAGCCCGGTCAAGCAGGCGCGACCGTATCCGCGACGGGGCTCGTGGAGGACGCGGGCTCCCATCTTGGAGGCGATCTCGGGAGTCCCGTCGGTTGAATTGCTATCTACGACCAGGACCTCCGTCACAACGTCAGCAGGGAGATCAGCTAAGACGCGGCCGATGGACTGCGCTTCATTATGCGTAGGAATGACGACCGACACTCGCACGTGACCTTGGCTCAACTCACCACCATGGTGAAGATGGGTGGCGCTTCGCCAGCAAGGCATCGACACCCCACGCTCGACCGGCCCGGCCTACCACGAGCGCAAGAGATGCGAGCACCGGAACCAGCAGCTCCCATATCCACGATGTGCCCCATTCGGAAACCCATAGGCTGCCGAGGTACACAAACGTCACAAATGCGGCCGGGCGCGTCAGCAGACCGATCACTAGCAGGATTCCAAGACCGATCTCAGTCACGGCCTGCATCGGAGCGGCCATCGCGGCGTGGCTCGCGGCCAAACCCATAACTGCCTTCCACACGGCCGGCGAATGACTCGCCTTTATGTAGTAGTTGATCAGGCCTGCATAACCCGCCGGCGTGTAGAGACCCTTCCCCAGATTTTCGAAGAAGACCCACACCAGCATTGCGCCGATCGTGACACGAACGATTGCCAGCCCATTTGCCGCGGGCAATTGGCCGGCTGAATTTTGCGTCGGGCCCGTGTTCGCCATCTTATGAACCTCGCACCCAATAGATGCCGCAAGTTTGCGGTGGGAGATAGAAAGGTATCGGTATCTTAAACGGTTCCGGCCTGTTCCTGCCAGTGGACGTCAACGTTGTCGGTAGCGCTTTTTGGCGCTGCTTTTGCAATCGAGAGCGGGATTTGACAGGACGCTGCCGCAACCTGCAGACTGCGAACGTGCGCTTCAAACCATGAGATGCACACCGCGACCGCGCGGCTGCGGTTTCGCTCACGACAGCCCCCGCCTGGGACGTCCGCTGGCCGTTGCCGGTCATAGAGCGCTTAAACAAACGCGATCCTCGTCGAAAGGATACGTCATGATGCGTCGACCTCTGCTCTCTCTGCTCCTCGTATTCTCGTCTCTGCCAGTTCTCGCTCAGAACGAACGCCATTTCACGTTTCATTACGCATTCACGGTGAAGAATGTCAGCCCCGGCGAGCGCTTGTGTGTCTGGATTCCGCTGGCCCACTCCGATGCTTTCCAGGAGGTGAAAGTTACTTCCAAGAGCGGAGACTTACCGCTGAAGCAGGTTCGGCAGCTGGAATACGGGAACGAAGTGCTATACGCAGAAGCTTCGAAGCCGGATAAGGACGAGTACAAGTTTTCGGTGGACTATGACGTTGTTCGAAAAGAGCACGTCGTGCTGGCCAACGGGAAGCCAGCGGGTGCTGCGCCGTCCGCGAAGGTGCCTCGCGTCGAGTTGGCGCGGTTTCTGGAACCGGACCACTTAGTGCCGGTCACCGGCGTTCCTGCGCAGCTAGCCGAACAGGAAACAAAAGGCGCAACCACACCCCTCGAAAAGGCGAAGGACATCTACGACTACGTTTTTCGCACGATGAAGTATGACAAGAGCGGCACTGGCTGGGGACACGGCGACACGCTCTGGGCCTGCGATGCGAAGCACGGCAACTGCACGGATTTCCACTCCGTGTTTATCTCGATGGCGCGCGCGGAGAAGATTCCAGCTCGCTTTCAGATCGGCTTCCCGCTTCCCGCCGACAAGCATTCCGCCGAGATTCCCGGATATCACTGCTGGGCCGAGTTCTATCTTGATTCAGTGGGATGGGTGCCGGTCGATATTTCGGAGGCGTGGAAGCACAAGGAGAAACACGATTATTTTTTTGGCGCACATGACGTGAACCGGGTGCAGTTCACGCAAGGACGGGATCTCAAACTCGCCCCCGCTCAAGAAGGCCCCCCGCTAAACTATTTTGTCTATCCATACGTGGAGATCCGCGGAAAAGAACATCCCAATGTGGTGATCGCATTTTCTTTTGAGGACGCAGGCTCGACGCCCACAAAGGTCAGCGCCTTACGTTAGAGATTTGTACCGAATCGTTCGAGAATTTCGCTCCCATGGGCTATCCCGAATGCGGTCAGCTTCACCACGGATGGCGGAGAATTGGAAGTTCTTCATGGGACGCCCCTCAGGAACTGGTCGGTCAACCCCCAACTGTCACACGGCACGTCCCGATTGGCACGACTTTCGACCTCGACCAAATCGTCGAGGCGCATCCCTGCATGGAGGAAAACAAACTAGTTGATCGATCGTACTTCTGAGGCAGCGAAATTACAGGAAATCTTGAATTGTCGCGTTAGGCGAAACCAAACTAGAAGCCACCGGTTCGACGCCCCGGTAGTCTTACGGCCTGACCCGAGGCTCGTCATTCGTTCGCCAATCTGCAGCAGGAGTGCGTCACACCGGCGTCACAATCGGAGGAACCGATTTCCTAAATAGTTGAAAAGAAATTAGTTTGTGGCAGCCGGACCTGTAAGCCGAATTCTGTCCGCCGGATTGCTCCGGCGGGACGGTCATTCCTCTGGGCCACGCATCGCTGCGGGGCTCTAGCGACCTACCCGAAGGTTGGACGCGCCGAGCCGGCACGTGCCGAAACTTGATCCTTACGAATCAAGCCCCGGCTCCCTTCCTATTTGGTCTTGCTCCGTGTGTGGTTTGCCCTGCCCGCAGCATTGCTGCGGCGGCGGTGCGCTCTTACCGCACCTTTTCACCCTTACCCCGATCCCGAAAAACATATTCTGAAAATCAGGGCGGTATGTTTTCTGTGGCACTTTCCGTCGAACGGACTTGAATCCGCTCTCCCGGACGTTATCCGGCACACTGCTCTGTGGAGTTCGGACTTTCCTCTCCCCGCGTCCGAAGACGCAGAAAGCGACCGTCCGGTCCAGCTGCCAACAGAATCATTATATCCCGGCGTCCTGCTCTCGGCTTCCGGCCTTCAGATTTCGGATTGACCATTATTGCTCTAAGTCGGAGCTTGGCTGGTAGACTTGATCCCGCGGAAGAACTGGCGGTCTCGAGACCGAAGGCCGAACGCCGGAAGCCGGAAGCATGAACGTCGCTGAAGCCATTCGAATCGCGCTGCAGTCGCTGTGGGTGAACAAGCTGCGCTCGGTGCTGACGCTGCTCGGCGTGGTGATCGGGGTTGCCGCTGTGATCGCCGTGGTCACCTTCGTCTCCGGCATCAACGATTACGTGGCACAGAAGGTCTTCAACCTGGGTGCCGATGTTTTCTTTATCTTCAAAGTTTCTCCCGCCGTCACCAACGTCGATCACTTCCTCGAGGGCGAGAAGCGCAAAGACCTCACCATGGAAGATTACCAGGTGGTGGCGGAGGCCTGCCGGCATTGCAAATACGTCGGCGCAGTCGTCCGAAACGAAACCGCCAAAGTGAAGTACGCGGAGCAATCGATCACTGATACCTCGGTGCGCGGCATTACTCCCTCGATGGCTCCCATCTACGACGCGGACCTGAGCGCCGGACGCATGCTCAACGAGACCGACCTGAACAATCGGTCTCCAGTCGCCGTGGTGGGAACCGACATCGTCGAGCATCTGATGGTGGGGATGGATCCGCTGGGGAAGGAAATCCGCATCGAAGGCTGGACTTATCAGGTTATTGGCGTGGGGACGAAGAAGGGCAAGACCCTGGGACAGAGCGCTGACAACTACGTGATGATCCCCATCACGATGTTTCTTAAACAGTACGGTGTGCACAAGAACAGCATCCGCATTTCAGGCAAGGCCGATAGCGCCGGACCCCCGCTAGACGAAGCCATCGACGAAGCGCGCGCCGCCCTTCGCGCCAAACATCACGACCAACTCGGCAGCGACGACAGTTTTGACATTGAAACCAACGCCAGCCTGCTCGGCATCTGGACTAACTTCAGCCAGACTTTCTTCATTGCCACCATTGGCATTGCCGCTATCTCGCTGGTGGTCGGCGGCATCGTGATCATGAATATTATGCTAGTGTCGGTGACCGAGCGTACGCGCGAGATCGGCATTCGGAAGGCTCTGGGCGCCCGGCGCGAGGATGTGTTGATGCAGTTTCTGATCGAGTCCGTTACTCTGGCCTTGACGGGCGGAGCTTTGGGAGTGCTGCTGGGGGTAGTCGTCGCAGAAGGAGTTACTTTCCTGGTCGGGATGCCCTCGTCAATCAAGCTCTGGGCCGTGGCGGCAGGATTGCTGGTATCGGCAAGTGTGGGAGTGTTCTTCGGAGTCTATCCCGCGCGCAAAGCGGCGAAACTCGATCCAATCGTGGCGTTACGCTTCGAAACGTAGGAAAGAATTTGTAATGCATTCATGATTCACAAAGACGAATTCGGCGAGATTGTGCAGATGGCGACCGACACCATCCGCGGGAACAAGATGCGCTCGTCGTTGACCGTGCTGGGAATCGTGATCGGCGTCGCCATGGTCATTGGTGTTTCTTCCATCGGTCGCGGTTTGGACGACAACGTGCGCGATGTAGTCGCCAGCATCGGCTCCAACATCATCTTTGCTTATCACATCGAGTTCTTCAATTTCGGCCGCCCTACCGAAGAAATGCGCACCCGCAAGAAGTTGACCTTCGAGGATGCGGAAGCCATTAAGCAATTGCCGCATGTGAAGGCCGTAAATGCAGGGATTCGTTTCTTCCGTCCGGAACTCGGCGTCGGGTCCTTCGTGGTGAAATATCAAGACCGCAAGGTGAAGAACACAATCCTTGAAGGAGATATGGCTGCCGTGAAGGATGTTTTTGATCTACAGATGTCCTCCGGAAGGTGGTTCACTGAAGCCGACGACGATCGGCGTGCTGCAGTCATCGTCCTCGGCCACGATACGGCGGAGGAACTATTCCCGGCTGGGAGTCCCTTGGGCAAAGAAATCAACATCGAGGGGCGATTGTTCGAGGTGATCGGCGTTGTAGCGAAAATTAAGTCGGTATTCGGAGGTGGGAAAGACCCCAACGATAACCGGGTCATCTTTCCGTTGACTACCTTCAAGACGCTTCATCCAGAATTGAAAGATCACGTTATCAGCGCCAAGGCCACGTCTCACGACGACATGCCGAAGGCCATCGATGAAATCCGGGAACTCCTGCGTCGCCGGCGAAAAGTTCCGCCCGACAAGCCGGATAATTTTGCCGTCTTCACCTCCGACTCGATCACGGACGTTTGGAATCAACTCACCGGCATGTTGTTCGTGGGCATGTTTGCCATTTCGAGCGTAGGCTTGATTGTCGGCGGCGTGGGCGTGATGAACATCATGCTGGTGAGCGTCACCGAGAGGACTCGGGAGATTGGCGTTCGCAAGGCCATTGGAGCGCGCAAGCGCGACATTCTTTTGCAATTCACCTTGGAAGCGATCATCCTCACCACGATCGGCGGGGTGATCGGGATTCTGTCGGGGGCAATCATTGTCTGGATTATCCCCGCAATGTGGCCGGCGCTGCCCGCTCACATGTCGATGTTCTGGACACTTTTCGGCTTCACTTCCGCCGCGGGAACTGGGCTGATCTTTGGCATCTATCCCGCATGGAAGGCAGCGAACCTGGATCCGATTGAGGCGCTGCGTTACGAATAGCTTCGGCTTCGTTGCAGCCGGCGCAACTAACCGGACACTACCTGCATGATTCATTCCATTCTCCAAGTGGTAGAGATCGTAGCAGTCCTGGGGATTTTCTCCAGTTCCATCTATTACCTGGTCTGTCTTTGGGGCGCGGCAAAATTCTTGCGCGAGCGCGGGGCGGGCGAGGCCGTCCGCCCTACACGGTCTTTGCCGCCGATCTCAATTCTTAAGCCGCTCAAAGGCACAGATCCTGAAATTTATGAAAGCTTTCGCAGCCACTGCCTGCAGGACTATCCGGAATACGAAATCATCTTTGGCGTGAACGATCCCAACGATCCTGTCATCGAAAGCGTGAAGGTGCTGCAGCGGGAATTTCCAGACCGTAGAATTCAGTTGGTGCTGAGCGAGAAGATCCTGGGCGCGAATGTGAAGGTCAGCAACCTCGCGCAGATGGTGACAGAAGCACGCTATGACCACCTGATCGTCAACGACAGCGACATTCGAGTTGATCCTGACTACCTGCGCCGCGTGCCTCCGTCGCTGGCCGACCCGCGGGTAGGAATGGTCACTTGCCTTTACCGTGGAGTAGCCGGCGCGACTTTTGGCTCGCGTCTCGAAGCATTGGGCATCGGCACGGATTTTTGCGCGAGCGTATTAGCCGCGCAGCAACTGGAGGGCGGCATTCGTTTTGGACTCGGTTCCACAATCGCGTTCCGCCGCGCCGACTTGGAGAACATCGGCGGGTTCACGTCATTCGTGGATTATCTTGCAGACGATTACGAACTGGGAAAGCGCATCGCCACCCTGGGGCTGACCGTGAAACTCTCGGACGTTGTGGTTGAAACATATCTCCCGTCTTATCGTCCGCGGGAATTCTTCGCGCATCAACTTCGCTGGGCGCGCGGAGTTCGGGACGCCCGCGCCGGCGGCTATCTCGGACTGGTTTTCACCTTTGGTTTTCTGTGGGCATTGCTGGCGTTAACGGCGAGTCGAGGAGCCCTTTGGGCTTGGGGTGCGCTGGCTCTAACAGTGTTTCTCCGCTTTGCAGTTGCTCTGGTTGTGGGCCGGGGCGTCCTGCAGGATCGCCGGACCATGAAAGATGTCTGGCTGATTCCGCTCCGGGATCTGCTCGCAGTCGTAGTCTGGATAGCGAGCCTGCGCGGCAATACCGTCACCTGGCGCGGCGACCGTTTCCGATTGAAAGATGGCAAGCTCAGTCGGATCCCGCCGTAGGGTTGTAAGAATGGCTGGCAGCGTCAGCCGCGATGCTAGGAACCGCAGGCCTGTGATCGAGAACCGTCCGCACCTTGCTGGCCAGTTGGTTCAGCGTGAACGGCTTCTGCAGGAAGTTGTTTTCGACATTGACCACATCATGGTCCAGCACGGTTTGGCTGGCGTAGCCCGAGACGAATAACACTCTCGTTTCCGGACGAAGCGTTTCCAACTCCTTCGCCAGTTCGCCCCCACTCATGTGAGGCATGACGACGTCCGTGACCGCCAGGTGGATCGTCGATCCGTGACTCCTAGCGATGGACAAAGCCTCCAGGCCGTCTTTCGCCTGCAGCACGCGGTATCCCCGCAGGCTGAGAAGTTCGGCCACCGCCCGGCGCAGAGCTTCCTCATCCTCGACCAGAAGCACCGTCTCCGTTCCGCGGAGCACGATCTCCACTCCCTGCTCTGGCGCCTCTAGCGCGCTTGGCTGATCGTGCACACAAGGGAGGTAGATCTTGAAGATCGTTCCCATTCCGGGTTCGCTGTAGGCCCACACGAATCCATGATTCTGTTTGACGATACCATACACTGTGGCCAGACCAAGCCCGGTGCCCTTGTCGGAGGGTTTCGTGGTGTAAAAGGGTTCAAAGACGTGCGACAGATGGTCGGCATGAATGCCGGCACCCGTGTCAGTCATGGTGAGAACAGCATAACGTCCGGCGGGAATGATCGCCCGTTTACGGTCGATGTATTGTTCGTCGAGTTGCACATTCTCGGTTTCAATCGTGCACCGCCCGCCCTGAGGCATCGCGTCGCGGGAGTTGGCCGCAAGGTTCATGAGAATCTGTTCGATCTGCACCGGATCCAGACGAACTCTGCCCAGTCCCTCGCCAGGCACGAAGATAAGATCAATGTCTTCTCCGATGAGGCGGGGCAGGGTCTTGACGATCCCATTAACCACCGGATTCAGATCGGCGACGCGCAAAGCCTGCGGTTGCTGGCGGCTGAAAGCGAGTAATTGGCGGGTCAGGCCGGCGGCGCGATGGGCGGCGGAAAGAATCTCCTGCATCCGCGCCTGGGCCGCGCTGCCGGGGATCACCGAGTCGAGCGCAAGTTCGGAGTAGCTGGTGATAATGGTTAGCAGATTGTTGAAGTCGTGGGCTATGCCTCCAGCCAGGCGGCCAATGGCGTCCATTTTCTGTGACTGCAGCAATTGCGCTTCGAGACGAAGCCGTTCGGTGTAATCGCGCCCGTTGGAGACGAAATTCGTGATGCGCCCTTCGGCATCCCGGATAGGACTGATGCTCTCGTCAACGTAGTACGCCTCTCCATTCTTCTTGCGGTTTACCACGATTCCGCGGTGAACCTCGCTGGAACGAATGCTTTCCCATAACTTGCTGTAAAGCACCGGCGCTAGCAGGTCTGATTTCAAAATGCTCTGGGCCTTGCCCGTGACCTCTTCGCGCGAATAGCCGGTCAGCGCTTCAAGAGCGGGGTTCACATATTCGATGATGCCTTCGCTATTCGTGATAAAGATTGAATCGGCCGACTGCTCGACCGCGCAGGAGAGCTTGCGCAACGATTGTTCCGCGATCTGGCGTTGCTGCTGAGTTGCACGCAAGCCGAGCGCGGCGCGGATCGTGGGCACCAGATTCACTCCGTTCAGCGGCGACCGTTCTATGCAGTCATAGGCCCCCGCACGGATGATGCCGGCAACCGCATTCTCATCGGCGTGTTCGGTCAGCAGGATGAACGGCATGGCGCCCCTGGTGAGCAGAAATTCGGAGACCAGCTTGGTTGCCGCCGCATCCTCGGTCGCATGTTCAAACAGAACCAGCCCGTAGTCAACCCGCTCCAACATCGTCTTGGCTTCTTCCAGCGAGCCCGCATGATCGAGTTCTGCCTTCAGAGCACTCCGGTTCCGCTCCAGGATTTCCCGGATAAGAAAGAAGTCCTCTTCCTGGCTTCCTACCAGCAGGACGCGCAAGAGCGAGGGCACGAGTTGGGTCGCGACTGACAGATTGGTTCGTTTGCCTACTCTCTTCACATCGGACAGTTTCATCCGCGCCGTCGCTTCGGGAGAACGCCGACCATCATCGAGGTCAAGCAGGAGTCCCAGATCGGGCGCGAGTTCAGTTTGGAACCGGGGGTAGCACATAGGAAGGACTCTTCGTCGATGCCGCTGAGTTCGGCGGCGGCAAGTTAGCGCCGGGACTTAGCCCATACAATCGGCCTCCAAATCAGCCGTGTGGTGGTGGCGCAGTTTGCGCAGATTCCCATGTGGGGACAGCAGCCCTCGGCTGTCCAATCGAGCGAAGCCTCGTGGCTTCTCACTCCCGGCACGTTCACTGCTAGTCCCGCCGTGTCGTCCTCACTGACTCGCCTTTGCCGCGCTGGCATTGGCTCGCGGCGGTGACGTCCAGCCGCCGACAAACTCGTGGACTCGCTCAATCAAGAGTTCCCGCTGGATAGGATTATTCACAATTATTGGCTTCCTTCGGTGCAGGCGAAAACGGGGTACGCCAAGTTGCAGTAGCGGTAGCGCGCCTAGAACTTTGCTTTCACCGGCGCAGCCTCCGCGCTCACAGACTCAATCGTAGCCAAAACCGCTTGCTTAATAGTGAATCGCGGCCGCCATCCCAGAGCGCGAATGCGAGAACAGTCCAGAAAGATGAACGGACTATCCCCAACCCAACCGCGTTCGCCGCCCGAGTACGTCAGCTTGGGATGCAACCCAAGGTGCTCGCAAATCCAACCGATGGAATCGTTGACCTCGCAATACTCGTCGGTGCCGAGATTGAAGATGTTCACCTTGTCGTTCGCCCGCTCGATCGCAACAAAAATCGCGTCCATGCAATCTTGCACATATAAATAGGATTTCCTCTGGTGCCCGTCGCCCAGCACGTGGAGATGTTCCGGATGCTGCGAAAGCTGCTGGTAGAAATCGAACACGTGCCCATGCGAGTAACGCTCTCCCAGAATCGATACAAATCGAAAAACGTAGCCTTGCAGTCCGAAACCCTCGCAGTAGGCTTGAATCAGGCCTTCCGCCGCCAGCTTGGAGGCGCCATAAAGCGAGGTCTGAACGGGAAAAGGACATGTCTCTGGCGTGGGGAAAATCTCCGGCTCTCCGTAAACCGACCCGGTCGAAGAAAACACGATTCGCTTGCAGCCTTGCTCGCGCATCGCCTCCAGCACGTTCCAGGTCGCGATCGTGTTCTGATCCAGGTCCTTGCGCGGATGTTCGGTGCCGAACCGCACGTCTGCATTAGCTGCGAAATGAACCACCAGTTCCGCACCCGCCATCGCCTGCGCCAAGCTCGTCCGGTCGAGCAAATCCGCCTGATGAAAGCTGAACTGAGGATGCGCCAGGGTGCCTTCCAGAAAACGCCGCTGTCCGGTCGACATATTGTCGAACCCAGTAACGCTGTGGCCCGCGGCGAGAAGGCGGTCAACCATGTGACTGCCGATAAAACCCGCCGCGCCAGTAACAAAAACGCGCAATAGAACCTCCGCAAGGAATTGAAACCTGGATCAAACCCGTCTTCGCGCTCTTCGTTACGACCTTCGCGAACCTTCGCTCACTTTGCGGTTAAGAGCTTTCACTGTACCCGAAAACCGCTACCGGCCATCCGAAGAAGTCTGCCGCAACGCGATGCGCGTTCCCTTCAACTCAAAGCGGCTGTCGCGCCAAACGTAACGCAGGTTCAAATAGCTGGCGAACCAGACCAGGAAGCCAAGCAAGTCGCGCAGTGGATAAAGCCACGGCGCGCGCCGTACCCGTGGATCACGAACCACCATCCAGCCCACCAGCCACGCTTCCGCCAATCGGTTCAGCACGGCCACTCCCAGCAACAGAGCGCCTATTCCCCAATGTCCCAATAATCCAGCGGAAACAAGTCCGAGAATTCCGTAAGGTATGGCGAAGATCAGTCCACTTCCAAAGTGTCCTTTAGGACGCGAATACCGCGTCGTCTGCGCCCAGCGCAGCTGGTTTTGCCACATCCGGCGGAACGATTTCTGGTTCACCACATGATCGATGATGTGGCCTGAGAGCACCACGCGGTAACCCGCCTTCGCGATCAGGTTGCCGATGGCGAAGTCATAGGCAATGTAATCTTGCAACGCGGTATAGCCCCCAATGCTCGCCAGCGAATCCTTGCGCACCACGGTCGTCGGCCCCAGCCCGAATTTCATTCCTTCGAGCAGATTCGCCACCAGCACTCCCGCCGTCATTTCCACGGACATTCCGATTGCCGTCAGCCCAGAGAAAAATCCAGCCGCATTCTTGCCGCGATAAACGCACGTCACCATGCCGACATGAGGATCCAGCAATGGTGGCACAATCTCCCGCAAATACTGCGGATCAACTTCCACGTCGCTGTCCGTGGTAACCAGAATGTCGTGCGCCGCGGCCTCTGCCATGCAATGAAACGAGTACACCGGCGGATTTGGCCACGGCGTTCCCGTCACCAGCACCCGGCTTCGAATGTGCGGATAGCGGGCGCATACTTCCCGCACCACTTCCAGCGCCGCGTCGTTAGCGTCGTCCGCCGCAAACAGAATTTCGTAGTCGGGATAGTCCTGCCGGAAGAAGCTTTCAATGTTTTCCTCAAGTCTCGCCTCCAGACCATGCACCGGCTTGAGCACCGAGACCTGAGGCAGGTGCGCATCGTCTGGAACGGAACTGAACTGCCTGCCCGCATCCGCGCGAAACCGGATTACTCCCAGCAGCGCCAGGCCGAGAAACACAGCCGAAGATAATGTTCCAACCAGCGCCACAGCCAAAACGAAATATAGAATCAGCCCGATCAATTTGTATTGTCCGCGCGGCCGGATGGCCGACCCCTCAGTCAGGACAGCAACTCACACTATACATTTCCCGCTACCCGGAAGTAAGTTTGCGGAAATACCCATGTAGAGACAGCCGCATCGGCGGTCCGTCGAGCGAAGCGAGACGCCTTGTTGTTCACCGCAGGTAGGCCGATCTCACTTCACTTCGAGGCTCTCGTGGGCGTCCTCAGAGCCGCTCAGCGGTGCCGCGCTCGTAATTCTGTAATCTTTGTACTCAATTGAAAGAATGGCCCTGCCTCCCAGCCGTATCACGCTTTCCGTATGGTTCTCGGCGGGAAGCCAGAAGTCATTCACCTTGACGTATCTGTGCCTAATCTCCGTCTTCTTGATCCAGAAAGACGGATTCTTCGCCGGCTCTCCTTCAATCCGCACCACTGCGAAATCTTTCGCGTCAACCCAGATTTTTCCCCGATAAAGATACTTGTTCTTCGTCTTCGGCAGCAGGTTGAGCACGTATCGCTCTCCATCCGGAGTATCTTCGTACCCTGCGGACGTGAAATCGTAGTTGTCGGTGGTGAGCGTGGTATTCCGGCGGTTCTCGTCGTTGGCCGCTTCCTGCTCGCCCTCCAGCAGTTTCTTAAAGACCCTGTCGATGATGAGTTTGGAACCGCTCTGGGAGACCACGACGAACTCTTTGGAATTGGGAGCCCGGTAGCTTACGTTGACCACCATCTCAGCGTCACGATCACTCGGGAAGCCGCGATACTGCATGCGGTAGACGCGGGTTCCGTTGAACTCGTGCAGCGCCGCAGCCCGCTGCGCATTCCTTTCCTGAAGGCTTTTCGCGATCTGCTCGACCGGCAGGGGAGCATCCTGGGCGGAATTCGATCGGTCCTCCGCAGCCGCTCCTTGCGGAAACGGCTGGCAGACGCCCGCCATGTTCCAACCCAGCAGTAGCAGACCAACCGCAATCCCACTTTTGATTCGCGTGCGCCCCATCTTTACTTTGGATGCCGAAATCGCAGGTTTTAGTCTAAATGAGAGGAGCTAGGTCCGAAGGACCAGCGAGCGGGATTCTTGATCTTCTTTCCCTCCCTGGAATAGCTGTAGAAAACCTTCACAACATCCCAGCTTCCCCTTCCCCACCGCCTGAAGGAGACTCCGGTTGGTTACTTTTGTGCCTCCCTCATCGGAGCTATTCTGATTCTTTCAAATGTGTCGCACACTATCTCCGGGACTCAAATGCAAGCAACCAGTGTCAACAAGAACCGGCGCCGGCAGAATCGCATCCAGGCCGTGCTGCCCGTACGAGTTCGGGGAACCGACGCCTCTGGCGCATCGTTTGAAGGCCTGGCGCATACTCTCGATCTCACGCCGACCGGGGTTCGGCTGGGGGCGATTCGCCGCCAACTCAAGATGCTCGACACCTTGACCATTTTTTATCGCCAGCGCCGAATGGAATTTACGGTGGTGTGGACCAAGCTGCTTGATGGAACAGACGAATACCAGGTTGGCCTGCAGGCTTTTTCGCAGGAGAAGGAACCCTGGGGAACGAGTCTTTTCAATTCCAGCACACAGCCGCTAACCAGAGCCTCAGCCATATCTGGAGCGGCTTGAAACGAGGCAAATTCATGAAACATTTTCTACACAGACTTTGGTCAAATCCGCTCTGGTCAAATGACGAAGGACAAGACGTCGCCGAGTACGCCGTGATGCTGGCCGTCATCCTCGTCATTGTAGTAAGCACCGTCCGCCTGATTGGATCGAACGCGGGCAATGTGTTCTCGCAAGTCGGCAGCGCAATCCAGTAGGCAGATTCAGAACTCTACTCTCGACCGGGAACTCGCCGCCAATACCCTCGAGCAACTACGCTCGGATCACCCGCGGGCATATCAGCGGTTTTCACCTTCAATCTCCGCCAGGCGTTTCCTCACTGCGGCTGCATTCAGGCGCGCTGGGAGCCGCTTTCAAGTAGGCCCGAAGCTGAACGGATACACCATGGACTTGATGCTTCGCTCCGTATATCTACGCCAGCAAAAGGTGCACCTGCGGCACGCGCTGGAGATGATCGGCGTCGACGGTCGCTACTGGATTTCTCTCAGCTGCAGGCAGATTACCTAAACGGAACTGGGACCATTGCGCTGTTGCGAACTGCGACATCACCCACCCATCCTCACTTCTTATACCTCACTTCTTATAGATCACGCCGCCCTTCATTACGAACGAAACATTTTTCAGCTCCCCGATATCCTCCAGCGGATCGCCCGAAACCGCAACGATGTCGGCTAGATAGCCCGCCTCCAACACGCCAATCTGCCCGTCCCACCCGAGCAACTTCGCTCCATTGAGCAGATCAGCCTGCAGCACGGCCAGAGGTGACATGCCGTGTTTCACCATCAACACAAATTCCTGCGCCTGCGTCCCGTGAGGAAACGGTCCCACATCAGAACCTACCGCCATCGGGACGCCGGCGGCGACCTGCTTGCGGAAGTCCTGTACTTTCAAATCGAGCATCTGGTGTTCATACGCAGCCCGCGCCGGCGTAGCCGCATGGTCGGCGAAATACTCAAAGATAGTGAAGGTCGGCACCGCGAAGATCCGCTTCTCGCGCATCAGCCGCATCGTCTCGTCGCCAAGTTGATTGGCGTGATCGATGGAGGCAACCCCCGCCCGCGCCGCGAACAGCGTGCCCGGTTCGCCGGTAGCGTGCACTGCCACGCGCTTTCCGGCACGCGCCGCCTCCTCCACCGCTGCCCTAAGTTCAGCCTCGGTATATTGATAAATGGTGGAGAACTTGCCATCACGCAGCTTGTCCGGGCCAGTCTCATAAATCTTGATGAAGTTCGCGCCTTCCTTAAACTGCTGCCGTATGACTGTCACCAGCTCGGCGGCATTGTTCGCATAGTCGGCGTTGGACAGCACGTGCTGTGCCGGGTTGAAGCCGAGAGCATCTTCGTGCCCGCCCAGGATGTCGATGGCATTCCCGCTGATCCGCATCCGCGGCCCCGGTGCTAGCCCATCATCAATCGCGTTGCGGACCGCCGTGTCGGCTGACCCCGCGCCCTCGGTTCCCATATCGCGTTCCGCGGTGAAGCCTGCCATCAAATCGTCGCGCGCCGCCAGCAGCGCCGTGATCGTCCGCTCTGGCACTGATTCCTGCACCGTCTGCAAATCCTCCGCCCCCGGATGCAAAAACAAGTGCACGTGCGCGTCAATCAATCCCGGCAAGAGCGTGCGTTCGCCAAGATCAATCACCTCACCCCCCGCCGGACGTTTTACCGACGAGCCCACCTCCACGATCCGTTCGCCCTCGACCAGCACTTCCCCCGGCTTCACCAAACGTCCGCCCTTAATATCCAGCAGCCGAGCCGCGTGCAACACAATCGCATGCGGCGTTGCTGCCACCTGCGACGGAACCTGCCCCGCAAGGAATCCCTGCGGAAACAGCAGTAATAAAAACAATAAAAACAAAGATGAGATGAACAAATGTTGTTTGGTCATGGAGTCAGCAAGGAATGGTACCACCGTTCGTGTGGAGCGGGTACTCCTGCCCGCTGCTCTTGACTTTGCTCTTGTTCCGGTTTTGGATCTTGTTTTTCTATTCGGAGGTACCTAGCTCGAAGCCCGCACACCTATCCCCCGAGCTCCAAACTCTTTCAACTCATCCACCAACGCCTTCTCCACCTTCTTCTGATGCTCCGCCGTCAGCTTCTTTCCCCCCGAAGTCAAATAAAACGCATCGATCGCCATCTGCCCCTCGGTATCGATCAAGGCGATCTCAATGTTGCACTTCTGCCGGGACAGGCAAGAACTAATCCCGTGCAACAGCCACGGCCGGTCCTGCGCAATCACTTGCAACAGCGTACTCGTCGACGAACACTGATCGTCAAAATCAATCCGCGTCTCCACCACAACTTTGACGCGAACGCCCTTCTCCCCGCGTTGACGGTCGCGCAGCATCTTGTCCAGATCCGCTTCCCCCGCCAGTACCGCGGCAATACTGCGCTTGAACCGGTCCCATTCTGACAAGTTCAACTCCAGCGTACGAAAGCGGTCCGTAAAGTACAGCGTGTCTACCACCGTTCCAGCCTGGTTCGAAAAGGCATGCGCCTTTACGATGTTCATCCCCCAGGCCGCCAGCACTCCCGTCAGCGTCGCAAACAACGACGCTCGATCTTTTGTCACCAGCGTCAGCTCATACCAATGCCGGCCCCGCTTCAGGTCAACCTGCACGGCATCGTGGCCAAACTCCCCCGCCATTTCCACATGCCGCATCACCTCTTCCGCGGAGTGCACCTGCAAATATCTCTGCGGAAATCCCTCCACAAACTCCTTGAACTTCGCGCTCATCACGGGAGCCAGGCTGCGCAGCCGCGCCATCTTTTCTCCGTTCGCGTCGTGCACGCGCTGGTCCGCGCTGCGGCTTAAGTAGTTCGCGGCGCCAATATACAGCTGCCAAACGTTTTCCGCCTTCCAGGGTGTAAGCGCCTCCGGATTCACCGCCTTAATGTCCGCATATGTCAGCAGGCACAGCATCTTCAGCCGCTCCGGCGTGCCCACTTTCTCCGCGAATGCCGCCACCGTCTCCGGATTGAAAATATCCCGCCGCAGTTGCGCCGACATCTCCAGGTGGTTCCCAATCAGAAACAGCACCGCTGCGCGCTCTTCCGCCTCCACATCCAGCCGGTCCAAGCAGCGGCAGGCGATCTCCAGGCTGGCCTCCACGTGATTGCCGCCGGGCACTCCCTTTCCCGTGTCGTGCAACAGCAGCGCCAGGTAAAGCAACTCCGGATCTTCCAGCTCTCCCAGCAACTCGGCATACCGTTTATCCCATTCGGATTTTGCTTCGTTCAACCGGTGCAAACTTTCAATCGCGAGAATCGAGTGCTCGTCCACCGTAAACCGATGATAAAAATCCCGCACCACCAGCGAATCAATCGGTTTCAATTCCGGCAGCAGCAAGGTGAGCAGTCGCAGCGAATGCATGGCCCGCAGCGCCTCCGCGGCGTGCGGTTGCAGCAGCGTTTCCTGCAGGTAGAGCCAGAGTTCCGCCCCCCGCGGCGGAGTCACCGCCAGAGCCGGAAGCTCCTGCTCGATTCTGTGCTCGGTGGTCGCGCTCAACTTCAACCCGTGATGCGCCATAAAGTGAAACAGGCGCAACAGCATCTCGGGATCGCGCAGCGAAGAAGACTGCTGCAGAAAAATCATTCCATCCACCACCGAAAAATCGGGACTCGACGGCCGCGACCGCCAGCCCTGAAACTGCTGCCGCAAAGAAGACCACGCCTCCGGAATCTCCTCCAGCAACTGCATCACCGTGCGTTGCACCGCGCGCGCATGCCCGAAGTAAATCCGCATCCAATCAGCGGCCGTCACATCCGCCGCGCCCGACGCCCCAATCTTCCGCGCCGCCGCTTCGTCCTGCGCCTCCCAGCTCAGCGCGTTGTCGTCGCGCCCGTGCCGGAAATGCAAGAAACATCGCGCCGCCATCAGAAACTCCAAAGCCGCATCTAACTGCTTCCGCACCGGCGCCCGCAGCAAACTGGCTTCAGGCCAGTCCCCCAGCTTCCCCATGGACGAAATCAGCGCCAGCCAGCAAGCCACGTTGTAATCGCGCAGGCCGCCCGGCGCTTCCTTCAGATTGGGCTCCAGGTGAAATACCGTGTGCCCGAACTTTCCGTGCCGCTCCCGCGTCACCTCGGCCAGCCCCTGCAACAAAGGCTTCGCCTCCCGCATCACCAGCTTGGGAATCGTTTTTTCGTGCAGACGCGCGAACAGCTCCCGGTCGCCCGCCAGGTAGCGGCAATCGAGAAGGGAGATATTGAACTCGGTATTGTTGGGATCGAAGCGGTCGCATTCCGCCAGCGTCCGCGAAGCGGGGCTCAACTTGACCTTCAGATCCCACAGCTCCTGCGAGAGCCGCCGAACTGGTTCTTTGTGAGTTTCTTCGCTCCGGTGGTCAGCGTACAGAAATAGCAGATCGATATCGGAATAAGGGAAAAGCCAGCCGCGCCCGAAGCCTCCGGTCGCCACCAGCGCAAGGTCCCGCGGCCCTTCTTCGTCAGCCGATACCAGGTCGCGCCACAGCCGTTTCAGAATGTCTTCGATAAGCCGCGTCCGTTGTTTCACCGCGGCGCGGCCGTCTCCCGTCGCCGCAAAGTCGCGCGCCATTCGCGCCGACTCCTCGGCGAGAGAACCTCGCAGTTCACTGATCAGTGAAGACGCTGCCATCATGACGATGGATCATGAATCGTACCCGCTAAGATGTCGTCTTACAGCGCTCCCTCGCCCCGCTCTTCATTGCGGATGCGAATCGCTTCGTCCACGCGCGTCAGAAAAATCTTCCCGTCGCCGATCTTGCCCGTGCGCGCCGCCACCAGAATCGCCTGAACCGCCTTCTCTACCATGGCGTCCGCCAGCACAACCTCAAGCTTGGTCTTGGGGATAAGGTCCACGCTATATTCACGGCCCCGGTAAACCTCAGTGTGACCTTTTTGCCGCCCATGCCCCCGCACCTCAAGCACCGTCATCCCCTCGACGCCAATCTCCTGTAACGCGCTCTTCACCGCTTCCAGCTTGGAGTTCTGAATCACCGCTTCAACTTTCGTCATGATGTTTTTCTCGTGTTCGTGCTCCCGCGGGTGAACTCCATGCGAACACAATACCGCACGCTCACTCTATCGTCTGCGGCCGCTCCGCGGAAATCGAAACTATTTATCGTTCCCATCAGGATTTGTTATTGCACAAAGGCACAGAAAAAAACGCCCGTCACCTTGTCTTCGAAAAATCTTCGACCGCAAATAGCTGCCCACCGCGCTCCATCACGCCCACCCCGATCGAGTCCATCTCTGCATCCAGGATATTCGCGCGGTGGTTCGCAGATTTCAGAAACTCTGCTTGAATACCTTCAGCACTCGTGCCCTGGATTACGTTTTCCGCCACCGAGACGAAATGCACTCCGGCCTGCGTCACCCGCGAAGCCAGGCCAGGCTCCCCGGCAAACCCATGCCCTGCCGAACCATGTTGCGCCATCAACCCGGCATGCCGCCGTGCCGCCACTGCCAGCGCTTCGTTCCATTTCAACTCCGGCAACCCCTGAGCCTTGCGCGCTCGATTCACCCCGGCAAACAATTGCTGCTCTGCGGCGCTAGCGCCGGCTTGCGCTTGCGCCGTCAAAATCGCGGAAGCCCCAACCATCAGGAAAGCCGCCAGCGTAATCATGATTCGCATTTGGATCCCCTACCAGCATCTTACCCCCGGAGTTCCGGCAGTGGCGCAGTTTGCTGAGATGCTCATGTGAGCCAGCCATCCTCGGCCGCCTGCCCTGAGCCGCGAAGGGTCTGTCGAGCGAAGCTCCCGCCGCAACCGTTCACTTTACCGCGCCCTTCTTTTCCTCCGGAGGCGCCGGCGGCTTGGCAAACTTCGCATCATCCACCCGAACGTTCTCCTTCACTTCGCTCACCTGAATCGTAAACCGCCCGCCCGGCCGTGCTAGCGTCCAGCGGAATGGAATTTTCACCCCGCCCGCCTGGCGATAATCTGCATAATCGATTTGCGTAGGCATCCGCCCCAGCGGCGTCTCTCCAAATCGCGCCAGCCGGACCAGCAACCCCGACTGCTCATCAAAATACAATCGCAGCGGAGGCTTTCCCTCGCGCCGCCCGATCACCAGATAAGCTTCGTGGTCGTCGATTTTCTCCGTGCCTCGCACCTGCGCCTCGCTGAACATTGCTTTCAAGTGCGCCGCAAAATGCAGATCAGCATCCATCGCAGCCGCCTCGATGTCTGGCCCATGCATCTCCCGTACCGGCAGCCCCGGGGCGCCCAGCCAGCCTTCGTGACCGTCGAAAGCCGTCACGCTGTCTCCGTCGGGCGTGTGCGTGAACGATATCCGCTTGTCCGGATCCTTCGAGTAGATGTCGATCGGAACATTCCGATCTCCAAAGGTGATCGTGCCCTTCATCACCCGGCTCGTAACTTTTTCGATCGCAGCGGCTCCACCCACCGCTTGCAGATACTTGTCCAGCAACTGATCGGCGGACGGCCCACTGGCTTCCTTCCCCCCGGCACCCGCTGTCTTCTTTTCTTCAGGCCTGGCCTCGCCCGCGCCCGGTTTCGGCTCTTCCGCCATCACCGGGGGCGTCCCTACCGGATCGGTGTTGCCCCGATGGCACGAATAGCAAGTAACTTCGCGATGGCCCTCAAAGTTGTCCTTGTTAATGGCGAACATCATCTCCATCATTTTCCGCGCCGTCAGCTTCGGTTTCTTGTCGTCCTTCTCGAAAGCGCCTTCCACGTGGCAAAACTGGCAATCCACTCCCAGCGACGCCGTGATGAACTGCATCGCCGGAATCAACTGATCCGCAGGAATGCCCTTAAGCACCTCGATATTCTTAAACTGCTCCTCGGCCTTCTTCGGCCCGGCATCCGCAGCCTGCGCGCCTCCGCCTGACTGCGCCCTCGCAAGGCTCACCCCAACAACGCCAGCCGCCAGAACTGCAATCATCCCCAGAACATACGCAACTTTCTTCTTCATCGATTCAAGCCTCATTTATTCGTCAGTCTCCGAACGTTGTCGGACCAAACTTGTGGTTGTCATCGCGGGCGTCCCAGTTATTCCGGGCGTCGTTGTCATTCCGAGCGAAGCGAGGAACCCGCTGTTGGCCGCCACCATCCCTGCCTCCAACCCCAATACAAATATAGGGGACCTTATTCTCGGCAATCTCCGCGGAATTTCTCTGCGCCTGCTCTAAGCCAAGCCGAAAGGGCTTCCGCGATTCAAGCTCCCCACTCAAGGCCGATTACTGTAAACGTACTTCCCCGAAACCTCCGCCACAACAACCTTCTCCGGCAACAGCCCATCGACTCGTGCCTTTTCGTAAGGCGGCACAAACAAGAACACCCGCCCGCTCCCCGCCCAGTCCTGCTGCAAATCCGTATCGCTCAAATAGATTTTGGGGGCATCCGCAAAAGTCGACCCGAACCACATCGAAGTAGTGCGCCCCTCCACCAGGTCGATCGGCCGCCGCAGATAAAACAGCAATGAAGACCCAAACGCCTGATCGCCATAAATCATCACCTGATCCTCCGGCCGCGCCCGAGCCGCGATCTCTCGAGCCAACTGCTTCGACGAAAGATAAGGACCAAATCGCCCCAGCGCAATGTGCGCCGCCAATAGAAACCCTGCCAAACCCGCCGCCAGCGCCCAGGTCGCGGCATAATGCCGCCGCCGCAACCGCAGAATAAACGACGTCAACGGAGCCACCACCAGCGACACCGCCGCCAGCGCCGCCGGCAATCGCAGCGCCGCAAACGACGCATAACTTAGATCCAGCATGTGCGAAGTCGAAAGCGTATACGCGTTTGTATCCTGCTCGCTCAGCAAGCGTCCGATATCCGCCTCGAACGGCAGGTTTCGCGACTTCCATAATCCCACCACCAACATCGCGCTGGCCGCAACCCCAATCACGGCCAGCAAGCCCGCGGAAGTTGTCAGCCAACCCGCGCGCACTCCACCTTCACACTCCATCCACTCGCACCGCGCCACGCCATCCGCCAGCAGCAGAAGAAGCGGCAAATACGCAGGGAACGTGTAGTATTCCTGGTTGGTTGAGATGGAAAAAAAGATCAGCACCACTCCCGCCCAAATCCAGCACAGCAACCGCGTCCGCGAAGCAAAATCGTTTTGCCCCGCGTCCCCGCTAGCGCGGCGCCGCCCCCGCCACTCCTGCACCGCAATCTTCACCGCCGCCGGCAGGTACATACTCCACGGAAATAACCACAACACATGCAGCGTCCAATAAAGCGCAGCCGGAAGCTTGTTGTAATCCCGCGGATACCTCTTCCCCAAGAATCGCAGGAAATGTTCATTGACGAAATAAAACCAGAAAAAGCCGCGATGCTCCGCCGTACCCGGATTCCGCAAACCCGCCAGAATGTGCCACGGAGCGGCAATCACCAGAAATAACGCCAACCCTGAAATCAGCCGGAACTCCCGCCACCGCCGCCACTCACCTGTAACCAGCAGAAAGAGAAATACCGCCCCACATGGAAACACCAGCGCGATCAGCCCCTTGGTAAGCACGCCCAACGCCATCATCGCGTATCCCGCGTACCACCGCCATGCCCCAGCCTCCGGCTCCAGCGCCGTCAGAAAAAAATGCAGCGCCGCCGCAATCAGCAGGCTCAGCAGCACGTCTGGAATCAGCACGCGCGTGAACAAGTACACGCCAGCGCAGGTGTAGACGAACAGTCCTGCATAAATCCCCGTCCGTTCGCCGAACGCACGCCGGCCCCACCAAAGCGCCAGCACTCCCAGCAGCATCACCGACAACACCATCGGCACTCGTGTGCTGAATTCATTCACTCCCAAAATCTTGTAGCTGAACGCCACCAGCCAGTAAGGCAGCGGCGCTTTCTCCAAATACCGGACCCCATTCACGTGCAGCGTGATGTAATCTCCCGTCGCCACCATCTCGCGCGCCGCTTCTGCATGCGTGCTGTCGGCATCATCCAGCAGTCCCGGAGTGAACATCGACCCCGCGTAAACCGCCAGAAACACCACGGCCAGCGCCCAGTATGAAGCTCTGGACCCGCGCTGACTCAGCTTTTCTGCTGTGAAAGAAACAGGATTCGCGATCAAATGGTGAGCCCAACACAGTCTTTCAAATACCAGCCCACTCAGCAACTGGAAGCTCACGCAGCGAGTCGATCACTCTACCTCCCGCCGCGCCGATCACTCCTTTTTCCCATCCGCTTCGCCGCGCCGCATAAAAAACTTCCACTTATCCACCCCCGCCGGCACCGCTACATCAAAAAATCCCACCATCATTTCTTCCGAAGTCTGGTCGCCCCAATTCACCGTCTTCTCCGGATCAGGATTATGCGGATTGTTCCGCGAATTGTCATACCAAGCCACTGCCCGCAGCTTAGTCCCCGCCTTCAACTCCCTCGGCTCCGCCAGCTTGTAACTCAACTGCCAGTGAAAGTGATAATTCACCCGCAACAAAATCTCCACGCTCCCATCGTCGTGCACAATGTCATATTCAAATCGCTTTCCCCGCAAGTGCATATGCGGAAAGAAGCTGAGCAATGTCGCATCATTCGGCAGTGTCCCCTGCACCTCAACGCGAAAATCTTCCGCCCCCGGAGGAATGATCAAAGCATGATTGTTCAACTGCAGCGTGATCACCCTCCGCGTCGGCGGATTCTTCGCAAACACCAGCCCAACGCTGGTCTCATCGATCGCCGCTTCCCCGCTCGTGGTGTAGTGCATCTGAAACACCAAATCTGATCCAGCCGGCACAAACTTCGCCATTCCGTCCGCCCACCGGTCGGCCGAACTTCCCGGCCCGTACACCAACAGCAGATCGCTCGTAGTCTCGTGCGCCTGCCGCCGCTCTTCCGGATCCATCAGCATCGAGGCCGTGAAAGGCTCGCCCACCGGCGCATGCCGCAGCCAAGTCGAATCCGGAGGCCGGATGTACACCACCGCATGGTGCACATGGGCCGCGCTCGAGGCCCGCAGCTCCACCATCTGCACCCACTTGTCCCCGGCAAAATGTGTAGGCACAATCTCATACGTATACTCCACTTCGCCGCGCGCCGGAATCTGCACCGCATTCGGCATCTTCACCACCAAATCCGGCGGCGGAATATTCCACCCTTCACTCCAGGTCCGTGGCGCAGGCGCATCGTGCGCGTCCCCCGCCGGCGCTCCAGCCTTGGCCCACGCCGCAATCGTCGCAATCTCCCCCTCATTCAACGACGGATCATTGGCAAAATGTCCGTAGCGCAGATCGGCAAACCATGGCGGCATCGTCTTCATCTCCACCGCTGCCGCCATTTTTCCCGCCCAAGCCCGCGTCTGCTCGTAAGTCACCAGCGGCATCGCCGCAGCTTCTCCACTCCGGTGGCAACTCTGGCATTTATTCTGAAGGATCGGAACCACATCCTTATAAAAGGTTGGTGCGGGCGCCTTCACGGTCTGATCGGCGGCAGAGACACCCACTCCCGTCGAAAGCAACAGCGCTCCCGCCGTCGCGAGAATCATCACCGCCGTATTCGCGGCCGCTCGATCTCTTGTAGTCCAGCGCATCGCCTCGGTTGTTCCTCCACCCCGACCTTCAGTCTCGCATACCGGATATACCCATGTTCCCCCCTCGTTTGCCCTGAACAAAGCCGAAGGGCTCTCTGTGTTGAGGCTTTTGCCTTTCCGGGTAATGTATCAGTTTGAATTTTTTAGTAGTGTCCTAAATCTGAGTTGATCGTATTCTTGGACTGGACAGCGCCGGGATGTCCCGTCCGAGCCTAGAGGGCGTAGACTATTCGTAGGAGACTGACATGGAAGCCGCACGATTTGTAGCCATATTTGCAGCCATATTTGTAGCCCTTTTTGTGGCCATTTTCCTCCCGCTAATTCTGTCGGGAGAGCACTGGAGAGCAGCGCAGGACAGGGCGCGCGCGCGCCGTATCGCTGACGCTAGGATGAATGCAAGACTCCTAAGACTCAACATCTGAGCGTTCCTAAAAGGCTCTCCTCAAGGTCTCGCAAAGGGTTCGCCGGAAGTCCACGCGCTGTCGTCTTGATTTGGACAATCGAAGGTTGCAAACCGATCAACGCGGATTTAGGACACTACCCCTTTCCGCCCCAAAGGGCCCGGGCCTCGTAAAAATGCTACAGTGAATGGTTTATGTCTGCGCCCGATTCCCTCTTCGTCCGCGCCTGCAAATCCCAACCTGTCGACCGCACGCCCGTCTGGTTCATGCGCCAGGCGGGACGCTACATGCCCGAATACCGAGCCCTTCGCAAGCAACATTCCCTCCTCGAAATCTGCAAGACACCGGTACTCGCCGCCGAAGTCACCATCACCGCCGTCGAGTTTCTCGGCGTCGACGCCGCCATCATCTTCGCCGACCTCCTCCTTCCTCTCGAAGTCATGGGGCTGCCCTTTCATTTCACCGCCGGAGAAGGCCCCGTAATCGAAAGGCCTGTCCGCACTCTCGAAGACGTAGCTCAGCTCCGCACCGACCGCGCCGCCGACCTCGGCTATGTATCCGAAGCGGTGAGCCAGGTAGCAAAGTATTTCGCCGGAAAGCTTCCCGTAATCGGATTTTGCGGAGCGCCCTTCACCCTCGCCAGCTACATGATCGAAGGCGGCGGCTCCCGCAACTACCTCAACGCCAAGAAAATGATGTACAACGATCCCGCGAACTGGGACGAACTAATGCGCAAGCTGGTGGACGTCACCGCCGAGTACTCCGCAGCCCAGGTGCGCGCCGGCGCAGACGTAATCCAGATTTTCGACAGTTGGGTCGGCTGCCTCAGCGTAGAAGATTATCGCCTTTACGTCCTGCCGCACGCGACCAGTCTCGTCCGGCGTTTGCAGAAGACCGGTGCGCCCGTCATTTATTTTGGCACCGACAGCGCCACGCTGCTCCCCGCGATGAATGAAACCGGAGCCGAAGTGATCGGCCTGGACTGGCGCATCCCCCTGGACAAAGGCTGGTGCGATCTCGAACATCGCTGCGCCGTGCAAGGTAATCTAGATCCTGCTCTGCTCTTCGCGGATTGGAAAGAATTAAAGTCTCGTGCCGAAAATATTCTTCGCTTAGCCTCCGGACGCCCCGGCCACATCTTCAATCTAGGCCACGGCATCCTCCCCGAAACCCCGGTAGAAAACGTAAAGAACCTGGCCCGCCTGGTCCAGAACTATTCGCGAGCAAATCAGGGTTCCCGAAGCCCGAAACCCGAACCCCGAAGCCCGAAGTCATGATTCGCATCGCCATCATCGGCGGCGGCATCTCCGGACTCACCGTCGCTTTCACCCTCGAAGAGCACCGTCGCGCCGGAATCGCCGAATACACTTTGTACGAATCCGCGCCGCATCTAGGCGGCGTCCTCCGCACCGATCACATCCAGGGCTGCATCGTCGAGGCCGGACCCGATTCCTTCATCACCGAAAAGCCTTGGGCCACCAATCTCTGCCGCACGCTCGGCCTCGGCGACCAACTGATCGGTTCGAACGACGCCGATCGCAAAACCTACATTGTCGTCCGCGGCCAACTAATCCCGTTGCCCGATGGCCTGATGTTCATGGTCCCAACAAAAACCCTGCCTACTGTCTTCTCGCCGCTTTTTTCCTGGACCACCAAGCTCTGCATGGCCCGTGAGTTGTTCCACTCGCCACGCGCCGCCGAAGCCGACGAAAGCGTAGCCTCGTTAATCGACCGCCACTACGGAAAAGAAATGGTGGACCGTCTCGCCGACCCGCTCCTCTCCGGCGTCTACGGCGGCGAAGCCGCCAGCCTCAGCGTGCGCGCAGTCCTCCCCCGGTTCGCCGAAATGGAGCGCACCCGCGGCAGTCTCGGCCGCGCCATGCTCGCCGCCAGAAAAAAAATGCTGCGCCACTCAAACAAGCCCGCCCCTCCGCTTTTCACATCTCTCAAGAACGGCATGCAGCAGCTCGTTGAAGCCCTCGTTCCGCGTCTCAATCAGTCCTCATTGCTCACCAACACTCAGGTAGAGTCAATTCAACCCGAAGCCGGCGGGTGGACCATCTCATCAGGATCGAAGTCCGACCGCTTCGACGCCGTAATTCTAGCCGTGCCAGCGCACGCCGCCGCAAAGCTTCTTACTCCGTGCGCCCACGAACTCTCCGCCGAACTGGCCGGCATCCGCTACAGCTCTTCCATCACCATAGCCCTCGGCTACGATCGCAATGTCCGTCAATCACTCCCACCCGGCTTCGGATTCCTCGTACCCCACAGCGAAGGCAAACGTCTGTTGGCCGCAACCTTCGTCCACAACAAGTTCCCTCATCGCGCCCCCGACGATCGCGCCCTGCTCCGCTGCTTCTTCGCCGGATCGAACGCGGAAAATATCTGGCAGCTTTCCGACGACGCCATCATCGCGGCAGTCCGCAACGAATTGCAGCAGATCCTCCGCCTCCGCGCCGCACCTCTCTTCGCTCGGGTTTATAAATGGAAGTCCGCCATGGCGCAATACGTCGTAGGCCATCTCGAACGCCTCGACCGCATCGAGCGCCTCCGCCAGCAACTCCCCGGTCTCGCACTCGCCGGCAACGGGTACCGCGGCATCGGTATCCCCGACTGCGTCCGCTCCGGCCAGGAAGCGGCAAAGCAAGTTCTGTCAGGTTCCCGCGTGGAGACAGCTACCTCGTAAGTCGAAAATGCTCGTGTGGGGACGAGCGCCCGTAAGCGCGATTTTGGTTGGCGCAGCGCTTCAGCGCTGCGGTTAAGAGCCGCGACACCAACGGCGGCTTCAGCCGCTGAGGTAACGCTTAAGCCTACGCCGGAACATCAACCTTACTAACCCTCAACTCCCGCCGCATCCGCGCCACCACCAGCCGAATCTCGTCATAAGTGACCTCCGGCGGCAATGCGTCCTTCAAAGGCTTCAGCCCGTTGACCCCAAGCCGCGCACAAGCTGCCTCGATCACAGCCAACTTGTTTCGATCAATCCAAGCCGGCTCAAATTCCAAATCACCTCTCTCCACCAGATTAGCCACAGCGTTCACCACGGTCGACAACTGCCGTCCCCGGATTTTCGCAATGTCCTCGAAACCATGTCCCGCACCCAGCAGACGCATGGTCTCAAGCGCAGGCGCAGTCATCTTCTCAGGAACTGCCGAAGCCCGAGCGCCATTGCGATAGCGCTCCAGCGCCGCCAGAATTCCCCGTCCGTAAACCTCAGCCTTCCGCTCACCAATTCCCGTTATGCTTAGCAGTTCGGACATCGACGAAGGCCGGCGCCGGCAAATTTCCTCCAGGGTCGTGTCGTGCAGCACCACAAACGCCGGAGCATTCTGTTCCTTCGCCGTAATCCGCCGCCACTCCCGCAAATATTCGCTAAGCTCCGCATCCGCACTCGAAACACCCGCCGCAACCTGCGGCCGCAATTCCTTCCCGGCATAGCTCAGGCCCCGAGCCGGAGCCGTCATCCACTCCGCCGCTCTCCCGCACACATCGCATGCGTCGCAGCTCTCCCACTTCGGAGCCTCTCCAAAGTGCCCGCAAATTTGGCGATGCCGGCAGCGCCGCGACTCCACAAACTCCCGGATAATCCGGTACCGCTCCCAAGCCCGTTCCCGCTCCGCCGCATCCGTAATCTGATTCGCAAAAAATCCCAGCAACCCCGCGTCTCTCTTCTGCCACAGCAAAACGCAATCGGCGCTCGCCCCATCGCGCCCCGCACGTCCCGCCTCCTGGTAGTACTGTTCGATCGACTTCGGCAGCGACAAATGAATCACCGCCCGCACCGCCGCCTTGTTAATGCCCAGCCCAAAAGCAATCGTCCCCACCAGCACCCGAACTTCATCCGACATCCACCGCTCCTGATTCCGCCTCCGATCCTCGCTTCCCATCTTGCCGTGATATCCCACCGCGCCAATGTCCCGATCGCCAAGAAAATCCACAGTCTCTTCCACACGATTTACCGTAGGAGAGTAAACAATCACGTTGCTCCCGGAGTAGCTGCGCAAGGCCCGCACCAGCAACTCCATCTGCTCGAGGCCCTCGCACTCGCGCACCAGGTATCGCAGGTTCGACCGGTAGAAGCTGGCAATATATTTGTCGGGATTGCGCAATTGCAGTTGCGCCAGGATGTCATGCCGCACATGGCGCGTGGCGCTGGCCGTAAACGCCGCAATAGGACGATCCGGAAACGCCGTCCGCAGCCGGCTCAACTGCCGGTACTCCGGACGAAACTCATGTCCCCACTCCGAAATACAATGGGCCTCATCGATCGCAAAAAATGCAATCGGCACCTGCTGCAACCAACCCACCGTATCGCCCCGCGCGATCCGTTCGGGCGAAACATACAGCAGCCGGTAAGCCCCGTCCCGCGCCCGGCTCATCACCTTAGTCTGCTCGCCTTCGCTAAGCGTGCTGTTCAGTACCGCTGCCGGAATCCCCATCTGCGCCAGCTGCGCAGCCTGATCCTGCATCAGCGCGATCAACGGAGAAATCACCACCGCCGTCCCGCCCGCCACCACCGCCGGCAACTGATAGCACAACGACTTGCCCCCGCCCGTCGGCATCACCACACAAGCGTCGTGCCCCGCCAGCAAACTGCGCACAATACGCTCCTGCAGCGGCAGAAACGTGCTATACCCCCAGTACCGCCGCAAAGGCACAAGCAAATCCGTTTCCGCATCCATGAAAATGAGTATAGGCTCAGGCGAAGATTAGGAGAAAGCGATTTCGCAACTTTTTGCTGAACACTTTCCAAATAGGGAAGTTACTTAGCCGCACTCGCAAGCTCAGATCCCAATCTACTTTGTGTGAATCGTATTGTGTTTATTCAACAAATCGATGGTTTCCTGAAGAGGCAAAGCCTTCACCGTGTGCCCATTTCCAGTCACATCACGCGCACGGAACATCGAGTTATAAATCGCCTCTTCCGTAGCCTCGATCACAGCTTCAAACAATGGCGACATACTCTCATTGCTCAGCAGCTCCTTGGGGCGATACACCGGTTCACTAGCTTCGATTCGCACGTCGGGAGAACTCGAAAACGCAATCACGTAATCTCCGCTGCCGTTGGTGCCGCTCGATCCCGTCCGCGCCAGTCCCATCATCGCCCGCGCCGCAAGGCGGCTCAAGTTTCGATGATCCAGCGGAGCGTCCGTGGCCACCACAATCATGCAAGAGCCATCAGGCGTCTCCCGCGCAGAATGTCCCGCCTTGTCGTTCTCCACCGATGCAATCTTCGGATAAACCTGCCCTAGCTCCTTGCCGACGGGCACCCCGGCGATGATGAGATTTCCGCCGAAATTCGTCTGCACCAACACCCCAACCGTGTGCCCTCCGAGCGAAGCCGGCAGGCGCCGCGACGATGTTCCAATTCCTCCCTTCCAGGAAAAAGCGATGGTTCCCGTTCCCGCGCCCACTACGCCTTCTTCCACCGGACCACCGGCGGCGTTGTTGATCGCGGCAACAACATCCTCGGGAGTAATTGGGCGCGAACGAATGTCGCTCAGATACCCGTCATTAGTTTCCCCCACAACCGGATTCACCGACAGCACATTTTCGTTCCCTTTCAGGTTGAACATATAAGTGATCACAGCATCCGCCACTCTCGGCACCGAGTCTGTAGCAGTCAGCAGAATAGGCGTCTCAATTTCGCCCATTTCGTTCACCTGCGTCGACCCGGCCAGTTTTCCGTACGCATTTCCCAAAAAAACCGCACCCGGAACCCTCTCCTTATAAAGATTCCCTCCGTGCGGCAGAATCGCAGTAACCCCGGTGCGCACGTTATCCCCGCGAATCAGCGTCGTCTGCCCAACCTTCACCCCGGCGACGTCGGTGATGGCATTCAGCGGCCCTGGAGGCAACACTCCTACTTGCACCCCTAAGTCCCGAACCCGCGGCCGGATTTCCGTTTGTCCGAACGCCGCGGAACTCATGGCGGACAACAAAGCAATCATGAAAAAAGATTTCATGCTCATAAAGAACTCATTTTCCAGGGAACTACCCTGTGACCCGTCCGTGCTTGCCCTGAGCGAAGCCGAAGGGACCCCCTGTGTTAAAGATTCTTTCCTCAAGCCACCCGAAACTGAACGTCCCGGTAAACCCGATCAAACCCCACCCAAACCACCCCAATCACCAAAAAGCAAAGCAAGCTACCCTCCGGACCAACCATCCCTCCAGTAAGCCAGCGAGGTCCATGCAACGAAGACGCAAGCAAATGCCCCGGAAACACCGTCCCGCTGTCCGGCACCGAATAAAAAAAAGTCTCTCCCCAATCCCAAGCCGCGTGAAATCCCACCGCAAACCACAAGCTCCCCGTGCGCCGCAACGTCAAACAAAAAAACAATCCAATCACCGCCGCGGCCAGCAACCCGTTCCACTCTTCCCCTCCATTTCGAATATGGATCAAGCCAAACGCGCACGACAGCACCGCCGCCGCCGGCCAGAAACCGATCGCCCGAGTCAAAGTGAACTGCGAATATCCACGAAACAAAAAATCCTCAAACAATCCGACCAGCAAAAACATCACCGCCCAGAAAACTCCATATTTCGCAACCCGCGCGCCATGCATCGCCAGATGCCCCACGTCAAACACCCGCAACCCATACAAAGTCCCAAGCAGCAGCGTGATGCTGGCAAATCCCCAAACCGCACCCATCCAAAACAATTTCCCGAACGCCGACCGCCCCGGCAAACCATAAACGCCCCAAGGCCGCCTCTCCACTCTCGCCAAAACCAAAGCCGGAAGCACCGCCGCCACCAAAACTCCAAGCTCATCCAGCATCATTCCCCAAAGCCCGCGAACACCAAGCGCCGCAGACCCAACCCACCGCCCAGCCACAAACTGCAGCGGATAAAACATCGCCACATAAAACGCCAACCCCCACCCCGCTCTCAGCCCGTCCGGACCAAGAAACACAGTCCGCACATAAGATGGCTGCACTGCCGCCGAAAAATCCGGCGCTGAACTCTTCGGTTCCGGCGTAATGTCCGTCCCCTCATCCATCGCTCACCCGATCGAACGAGCGCAAACGGGATTCTTATCAGGGTATGCCTTCAGGCATGCCGTTAAGATCCCACTACGAATCGCGACTCAGGCGCTGCATTCCCGTTCCCGCCAAAATGCACGCAGAAGTTTCTCCCAAACCCCCGCTCATGGTAAAACACTTCGTCCTGCCTTATGCCCCGATTTTTCACCCGTGAACGCTTCGGACGCCCGCAATTTCTAGCCGGAGCGTTGCTCCTGGCCTTCCTGGCGCAATGCCTATGGCTCGTCTACTCCGAGCTCCACGCGAGCGAGTCCCCAGCCGCCCCCGAACAAGCCCGTCTGGCCTCAGGCTGGCGCCAACTTCACACCGGAGCCATAGCCGGCGCGCCCTACCCCGATCCTCCAAACGAACTTCCCGCGGAAATCTCCCACGACGCGAGCGGCTTCGACGCTCAACACTCCCCACTGCTCTCCCTCGTAACCGCCGCCCCGCTGCTGGTAGTGCCCCAGCGCCTGCTCAATCCAGAATATTCTCCGTACTGGCGCTGGCTCCCGCGCCTTCCGTTCTTGGTCTGCGGACTTTTTCTAGGCGCATCCCTCTGGTACGTAGCCCGCCGCCTCTGCGGCAATACCGGAGGCTTCCTAGCTCTAACCCTCTACTGCTTTTCCCCTTCAATGATCCAGTCCAGCGCTGTCTGGCACACCGAACCAGAAATCCTCGCCGCCTGGGGATCCTTCGGCGCAATCTTCACCGCCATAGCCGTAGCCCACACGCTCTACGCCCCGCGCGAAGTAGTTTTCTGGAACTGGCGCCGCATAGTCCTGCTGGGAATCTCCCTGGCCATCGCCATAGGATCCCAGTTCTCCATGATCGTCGTAGTGCCGTTGGCTCTGGCCTTCTTGCTCTATCTAGCGCCCATCCGCCGCGGCGCAGCCCTAACTATCTGGGTAGCCGCGTGTTCAGTGGCGCTAGTCCTGCTCTTAGCCACTTACTTTTTTAATCTCCGCGCCTTTATAGAAAGCATCCGACACGCTTCCTTCTGGGGAGCAACCTGGCGCAGCTTCACGGTTCGAGCCGTATATCGCGAAGCAGCGCGCGAGACCCTCCGAGCCTGTCCAGCCCTAGCCGTGCTGCTGCCCTCAGCCGTCGTAGCCTACATTGTCTGGCCGCGCGCCCGTTACTTCGGCAACACCGCTCCCGCACTCGTAGCACTCCTCTTCATCGGACTAGGCATGGCCCACCCCGACCAAGCCGGCGCAGGATTCCTTCTAGCCTCAGTCCCATTCCTCCTGATCTTCGTCGCTGGCATAGTAGCCGACCTGATGGAAACTCCCCAAAGCCAGCTGGTAAAAGCCGCAGCATGGGCATTGATAGCGGCCAACGTCCTCTGGAGTCTCCGAGCCCTGATCCAGGTTTCCCACGGATGAGGGTTACCCTGCGCCCATCTGTGCCCTCTGTGTTAAAGATTTCCCTCCGTCCGCTAACAATTCTCTACAATCGCCACGCATCCATCCAATGCGAACCGCGATCTAAAGTGTAAGAAACAGAGGTGCGCCATGACCCTCCCGTTGGAGTATCATATCCCCGTGAAACGCTCCGTCCAGCGCTCGTTTCCAGCTGTGCCAGCGCTTCTCGGTATCCTCCTGCTCCCGATTCTTCTCGTCTCCCGCAGCGCCGCTCAACACGAAAGCGCGTCGGCAACTTCCTCCAGCTCCAGTCACGCCGTCGGCGCACCCGCTCCCGCCGCCACTTCATTCAGCCACACCAGCTCTGTCCCCGGCGCGTCGTCCAGCAAAACTTCGCATCCCACCAACGGCTCGGGCCACAATAACGGACATCCCCGCCACGACACTTCAACCGGCATTGTCTATTACCCTTACGTGTATGGAGTGCCCGTCCCCTACGCCGCTGATCTCAACGACGCCGGCGCCTCCGGCAACGACAATAACGACGACGACGATGATGCCGAGCACCAGGGCGGCCCCACCATCTTCGACCGCCGCGGATCAGGTCTCGCCTCCTACGTGCCCCCATCGTACGAAGGCCCAGCCCACGCGCAAGCCGAGAGAGATTCCTCCGAACCACCGCAGATTCCAACCACTCTGGTCTTCAAAGACGGCCATCAACTCGAGGTCGAAAACTACGCCGTAGTCGGTCAGATGCTCTACGATCTAACCCCCGGTCATTCCCGCAAGATCGCTCTAACGGATCTTGATCTCCCGGCCACTCAGAAACAGAATGACGACCGCGGCGTAACTTTCCAGTTGCCGTCCTCGGCCCAGGGAAACTGACTATGCGTCGACTAGCTACCTTCGCGCTGCTGATGGCTCTGACCCCATGGGCCGCAGCCCAGAGAAGCTTCTCCGCGCACGCCGCCGCCCCAGCGCATTCCGCGATCCCGCGCTTCAACTCGCACGCCGGCAATCTTGCTTTCGGACCCGGCGCGCGTTCGTCCGGATTCCGCCGATCATCTCCGCTCACCTCTCTCCCATTCCCATTTGTAGGCGACTTCTTCAATCTCGATGACCTCTACTCCACCGGCTACCCCGTAGCCTCGCAGCCACCAGTAATCCTGTTGCAAGCCGCCCGCGACATCGCAGGTTCCTCGGACTATCCGGCCCAACCTGGAATGTTTCAACCGAAGAACGGCCCCGATCCTGCAACCTCGACTCAGCCGCTCATGATAGAACTCCAAGACGGCCACTACGTCCGCGTCAGTAGCACCCCAGCCAACGGCGAACCTCTGTCCCTCGCGAGCGATAAGAAGCCCGCACCACCATCCACCGCCGCCCTGCCCCCCGCTCTCCTGGTCTTCCGCGACGGACATACCGAAGAAGTCCGCGACTACACCATAGCAGACGGCATCCTCTATGCCCGCGGCGACTACTACACCGACGGATACTGGAATAAAAAGATCTCCCTTTCCACCTTGAACGTACCCCAAACTCTAGAAGCCAACGCCACCCGCAAAGTGAAATTCGCACTCCCAACCTCCCCCAACGAAGTAATAACCCGCCCCTAACCCGCATCAAGAAGTTTTACCCCGTACCCTCTGTCTGTGCCCCCTATGTTAAAGGTTTTAAGAAGATCGAATTCCAGTTGGTAAAGTCGGCATACAAGGTCCTAATTGGTAAACAATTTCATCGCGTCTCTGCTCTCGGAAGTACCCCAGCCACAGCCCGGAACGTGCTACAATATCCTTCGATCAAAACCCCATTAACCGCCGTAAATGCAACCGCTTAGCCCCAATTTCGGAACGATCAGGGACCCAATTTGGCGTCCCGTAACATATAGAGAGAAAAGCCAGAAGCCACCAGCTAGAAGCTAAAATGCCCGACGATCAAAATCCCGAACTCCCCCTGACCCCGCCGCCCCCCGGCGACGGAAGTCCCGGCGCTCTCCACATCCAGCCCGTCAACATTGAAGACGAGATGCGCAAGTCGTATCTCGATTACTCAATGTCGGTAATCATCGGACGCGCTCTCCCCGATGTCCGCGACGGACTCAAGCCCGTCCACCGCCGCATTCTCTACACCATGCAGCAGATGGGCCTCCAGCCCAATCGTGCCACCCGCAAGTGCGCCAGAATCGTCGGCGACGTAATGGGCAAGTACCATCCTCACGGCAATCTAGCCGTCTACGACGCATTAGTCCGCTTAGCGCAAACCTGGAGCATGCGCTACCCGCTAATTTTCGGACAAGGAAATTTCGGCTCCGTCGACGGAGACCCGCCCGCAGCCGATCGCTACACTGAAGCCAAACTAGCCGCAGTCTCCACCGCGCTCTTAGAAGATCTAGACAAAGAAACAGTAGATTTCCGCCCCAACTACGACGGCAGCGAAGTGGAGCCCGACGTTCTACCCGCGCGCATCCCCAACTTATTAATCAACGGCTCCGACGGAATCGCCGTAGGCATGGCGACAAAAATTCCGCCGCACAATTTAACCGAAATCGTAGATGCCACCATCACCCTGATCAACAACCCCAACGCCCAGCTAGCCGACATCCTGAAGTTTGTCCAGGGGCCAGACTTCCCCACCGCCGGAGTAATCCACGGACGCGCCGGAGTCTTCGAAGCCTATCGCACCGGCCACGGCCGCTTCATGATGCGCGCCAAAGCCGCTATCGAAAATATCACCAAAGATCGCCAGGCCATCATCGTCACCGAAATCCCCTATCAGGTAAACAAGGCCCGCCTCGTCGAGCGCATCGCGCAATTAGTCAACGACAAAGACATCGAAGACATCTCCGACATCCGCGACGAAAGCGATCGCGACGGCATGCGCATCGTGGTCGAACTGAAGCGCGGCGCCGAGCCTCAAATCGTCCTCAACCAGCTCTTCAAACACACCTCCATGCAGGAAGGTTTCTCCATGATCCTGTTGGCGGTGGTCAACGGCCAGCCCCGCGAAATGGGATTGATTCAGGCCATCAAGCACTTCATCAATCACCGCGTAGAAGTAGTCCGCCGCCGCACCGCCTTCCTGCTGCAGAAAGCAAAAGACCGCGAACACATTCTCGAAGGCTACCTAAACGCGTTAGATCATCTCGACAACGTAATCACGATAATCCGCGCCAGCGCCAACCGCGCCGACGCCCGCGAAAATTTAGTCGCCTACTTCGGCGGCAAGAAAATCGACATTAACACCACCGGCCGCGCCCCCAGGCAGGATCCCGAAAAGCCTTTCACTACGCGCCAGGCCGAAGCTATCTTAGAACTCCAGTTGCACCGTCTCACAAAGCTTTCCATCGACGAAATCTCCAACGAACTAAAAGAAGTCCGCGGCCGCATCGAAGACTACGAATCCATCCTCGCGTCCGAGCCAAAACTCCGCAAAGTAATCATCAAGGAATTAGAAGAAGTAAAAGAACTCTACGGAGACGAACGCCGCACTCGCATCGAAGACGAAGCCGCCGAAATCGTTCTAGAAGATCTAATCGCCGACGAGCAGGTGGCCGTAACCTTCAGCCACTCCGGCTACATGAAGCGCACGCCCATCTCCACCTATCGCATGCAGCGCCGCGGTGGCACCGGACGCACCGGCATGAAGACCCGCGACGAAGATTTCGTCGAGCACCTCTTCATAGCCTCCACCCACGCCTACATCCTTATCTTTACCAACAAAGGCCGGGTCTACTGGCTCAAAGTCTACGAAATTCCCGATGTAAGCGCCGCCGGCCGAGGCAAACATATCGGCAATCTAATCGGCCTCCAACCCGGCGAAACCGTCCGCACCATGCTGGCCGTACGCAATCTCGAAGAAGAAAACAAATACATCTTCTTCGCCACCCGCAACGGCTTGGTAAAAAAATCCGAGCTCCGCGAGTTCATGCACGTCCGCTCCAACGGCATCAACGCCATCAACATCGAAGAAGGAGACGAGCTCGTAGCCGCCCGCATCACCAACGGCAACCAAATTGTTTTCATCGCCACCCACGAAGGCATGGCCATCCGCTTCGACGAAAACCACGTCCGCCCCATGGGCCGTGCCGCCTACGGAGTAAACGGCATCAACCTCGAAGAGCGAGACTACGTAGTAGGAATGACCGTAACCCCGAAATCAGAAGCCGAAGGGACCGAGAAGAACCATGTGCGGACGGCCGCCTCGCCTGCCCTGAGCGGAGCCGAAGGGGCCGTCCAGGCAGCGCCAGCGACCGAAGGTGTAGTTCCGGCCGAAGGCGAGATCCCGCCTGGAGAAGTCGTAGACCTAACTCAAAAAGGCACCCTGATCCTCTCCGTAACCGAAAACGGATACGGCAAGCGCACCCCCGCCGACGAATATCGCCTAACCAACCGCGCCGGCAAAGGCGTAATCAATATCAAAACCACAGAGCGAGTAGGCAAAGTAGTAGCCATAGCCCTGGTGGACGAAAACTCGCAGGTAATGCTGATCAGCCAGTACGGCAAAATCATCCGCATGGATTCCAAAACCATCCGCGAATCCGGCCGCAACGCCCAAGGCGTCCGCCTACTCCACATGGAACCAGGCGACCGAGTAGCCGCAGCAGTAGTCCTGGCCCCAGAGGAAGAACCCAACGGCAACGGAGGCACGCTACTTCAGTAGGTGAGAGTAAGAGAATCATGTCATCCCGAGCGAAGCGAGGGGGATCTTGGTTTCGCCTGCATCACCACCGCTCAAGCGGGGCGCCCCCGCCCGCTGCTTTTGACCTTGACCGCACTCTCCCAAATCTTGTCATTCCGACCGGAGCCGGAGCGCCAGCGACGGCGCAGTGGAGGAACCTGCTGTTTGCCGACACCACCACTGCTCAATCGGGCTAGAATGGTTTCGCTGGAGGCACTACGGATGACAGCCCTCGCACCTGGCCCGTACTCGCACCGCGGGAAAATGCGCTACATCTTTTCTCTGTTGGGAGTGACGATTTTCAGTTTTCTTTTTTGGCCTCAGCTGAAGTCCTCGCAGGCACAGCAGTCCTCAACATCCGCATCCCTCGGATCGGCAAGCGCGGCTGCTCCGCCTCTGACATTAACGATTACCGCCCGCGCCAAAGAGGGCACGCCCGCCGACCTCGTTCCTGCTGATATCAGAATCAGGGTGGATGACCAGCAGGTAGAGGTGCAAGAGGTCCACTCGATAGTCGGAGTTCCAATGCAGTACTGCATTCTCTTCGATAGCAGCGCTTCCCGGAGGGCCATCTTTCAGTCGCAGAAGTACGAAGCGACCACCTTCTTGTCGAAGGTGGTTAAGTCCGGACGTGATCATGGCACACTCGTCGCCTTCAACACTAAGTTCTTTAAGGATGCCGATAGCGCTAATACCCAGGATCTTGTCAAAGCTCTAGACAAGTCAAACCCCAAAGGCGCCACCGCACTCTACGACGCACTGATTGTAAGTGCGAATAGCATGTTGACGTCGAAAGGTGATCCCGCTCCGGTTCTTCGCATCATGCTCGTCCTTTCCGACGGCGAAGACAATGCCAGCTTCTCAACCCGCGATGCCGCAGCACAGGCCGCGCTGAAAGGCGGAATAAAGATTTACTCGTTGGGGCAGAAGAACCCAGATCCGCACACCCCGAGCTCTTTCGCGCACCGTGGTGTGGACGCATTGCGCGAGTTCGCCCGCAAGACTGGAGGAAAGGCCTACTTCCCGGACACACAAGAAAGTATCGATGAGAGCGCGGCTGACATCGCCGACGAACTCGGCCACCTTTTCCTGGTCACCCTCTCACCCTCAGACCAACATCCGGACGGCCGCATTCACAAAGTCGAAATCAAGAGCACTAAGAAGGACGTGTCGATCACAGCTCCCACTCAATACTACGCACCTCAGCCCTGAAAAGCCTCGTGTGTTGAAGGCAGCGACTCGCTACTAGCTACTACTTCACCCCCTGCTTCCGATTAATCTCCCGCGAAAATTCCGTAAAGAAATTCAGCAATGTCCCCCACCCCACCTGCTCCAACGCAGCCTGTCCGCCTTCCGCAAACGCATTGTGCGAGCCGGGCTTCCAAGTCGTAGAAATCATTCCTCCCCCAAACGCTCCTCCATATAAAGCCCACTGCGGCCTCAAATGCTCCTCGCTGCGATCATAAGTCACCAGATTCCGGATGAACGCATGCCGAGTCCGCGGCCATAACCCCTGGCACTTGCACTGATCGTAACGTACTTCATATCCCAGCTTCGCGTTGCCCAAAGCCGCCAAACTGTTCGCCGCCACAAACTGCCCTTCCCGCGACGCGAACCGCTTCCCATACCCGCCCCATCCCCCGCCCCACTGCCACGGAGTCCCGCGCGCCTGATCAATCAGCGCCGCAAACATCCGCTTCATGTAAGCTTCCGGAGTAGTCAAAGTCTGCCGCAAATAAATCTCCTCCCGCTGCTCCCGCGTAGGAGAAACCAGCGCCCGGTTCCGACCCATATACTCTCCCGCAATCCACCCCGACTCCCAATCCCGAGCCTTCTTCAACCCAGCCGTAGCCACACCCTTAGTCTTGCCGGCCACCGCCTGCACAGGATTCCCACTCTCTTCTTTCTTCTTACTCTCTCCCGGCGCATCCGGAAGCTCTTTCCCCGAATCCTGTCCAGAATTCTGAGTGGAATTCTGCCCCGGACTCTGCGCCGGCTCACCCCCCTGCGCCCACCCCAACCCCGCCGTCACCGCACACGCCATCAATAGCATCAGGCAGGCTCTACCCTGTGACCCCCGCGCCCTCTGTGTTAATACCTTTGACTTCCACGCCACGCGATAACCCCAGTCCCAACCTTTGGATGCAAACTCAACTCAACCTGAAACTAGATTTTCTATCCGTATCGCGTAGCTCTCGGTACTAGGTACCCGGTACTAGCAACTAGCTCTACCCCCGCTCAAACGCGTGCTTCTTCTCCAACTCCTCCACCGCCGTCCGCATAGCGCCCTCAAACTTTTCCGCCCGCCCCATCAACCCCTCAGTAGCGATCGCGAACTCACCCTCCATCCGCACCAACCCCTCCCCAGCCAATCTCCCCGCAATTTCCACCAAATGCTCCACAGTATTCTCCAGATACTGCGCCTCCGCCGGATCCCCAATCCAAACTCTTTCGGATGTCTGATCAGACCCGGAATTTGACCTCAACTTAGTCCCCCAATAAACCTTCCGCTCCAAGAACTCCGCAATCACCTCATCCGATGCCTTCCCAAACACCCACTTCCCCCGCTTGAAATCATAATGCCGGCTGGAAAACGCCACCGGCTTCAGCTTCCCCGACTTCACAAACTCGATCTGCTTCCGGTCCACTTCCTTCCGCAAAGCATTAATCACCGGAGCCTCCGCATCTGAAGCCTCCAAAGACGCCATCACCTCCCGCACCGTAGCCGACAAATTCACCGCCACCGGAGCATGCAGCCCCTCCGAACCCTCCAGCCGGATGTCCCCATGCAAAACCCAAAAATCCGCCCCCGAACTAGACCGGTGAAACGGCCACTCCAACTCAAAACTCAAAGGCAGCCCGCTCAACGTAACCCAAATCTCTTTCTCCTTCATTAATTCGAATCTCCCCCTTCGCGTGTCTTATCGAGCAGGCCTGCACTCCCGCGAACGCCATATTCTATCCAAAAGAGAGTAAAGTCTGGTTCGATGACTGCGTCTTCAACATTTCTCATGCCCTCACTCCCAGGTCATCCGACTCAGAGTTACCCTGATTTAATTTCACGATTACAGCCATTATCCGATACACCTTCCCGGCGCCAAGGTCCATAGTCCTTGTGGGTGTGCATTTTACATACAGGGTCGGGCCGAACCGTGTCTCTCAACTCGGCGGCCTCAGAATGGAGAACAATCATGCGAATGCGTAATGTAGCTTCTTTTGGATTTCTTAGTCTCGTAATCGCGGCAGGATTGGCTTGTAACGACAAACCCAAGGCGCCGGATGTGAAGGCCAGCATTCAGCAAGGCCTTGAGCAAGCCGGCTTGAAGGACGTTAGTGTCAGCCAGGATCGTGACAAAGGCGTTGTCACCCTAACCGGCACAGTGCCTGCCGATACCGATAAGTCGCAGGCTATGTCCATCGCGCAATCCATCGCCGGTTCGGAAGTCGTGTCCAACGAAATCGCCGTCCACCCCGTCGGCGATGAAAACACCGCCAAAACCGTGGACTCCGACATGGACAAGGCCATCGACAAAAATCTCGACGCCAAACTAGTTCAACTTCACATGAAGCACGATGTCAGCTACAACGTCAAGAATGGTGTAGTCACTCTCACTGGAAAGGTATCTTCCCAATCGAAGCGCGCCATGGTTGAAAAAACGGCCGCCACGGTACCCAATGTGAAGCAGGTGGTCAACGAACTCAAGGTGAAGAATCAGAGGGCAACGACGACTCATGGCGAGTAGCCCGCCGCGAGCAAATGTCATCCTGAGGCCCGCGTTCTCTGCGGGCTTCAGGAGCTCTACGAACGTTCAGTCGGCGATCCCATCCGAAAAGAATTATCGATACTCCCCATCCGTGGAGTTCGACAGTCAAACTCACCCAGCCCTCTTCCGAACCTTAGTTCCCATCCGCAACAACTTCCTCACCGTCCCCGTAGGCAGCCGCTTCATCTGATCATGCAACTCGGTCACCGCCTCAAAAAATCCTGCCATAGCCGCCAGCCGTTCCCGGGTAAACTCCGCCCCAGCCTCCTTAGGATCCAACTCCTCCAGACACCGCCGCAGCAACTCCCGCGTCGGATCGATCTCCCTCCGCTTCCTCTGCTCAATCACCAGCCGGAACATCTCCCACACATCTTTCATCGACTCATAATGTTCCCGCCGGTCTCCCAGCACATGCACCGCCCGCACGATCCCCCAGGTCTCCAGCTCCCGGATCGAAGTGCTAACATTCGACCGCGCCACGCTCAAAGTCTCCGCAATCTCCTCCGCCGGCAATGCCCGCGGCGACAAATACAACAACGCATGAATCTGCGCCACCGTCCGGTTAATCCCCCACCGCGTCCCCATCTCGCCCCAATGCAAAATGTACTGCTTCTGCACCCCAGTCAAAGTAGCCATATCAGTACTTTCAGTTCAATCAGAATCTACAGAACACACCGCCGCCATGTCAACCTCCGGATTGGATTCGTTTCAATTCGAACGTGTCAATGGATTGTTCGGATTCGTATCGGGGCATCGCTTCAGCGATGCCGTAAAGCCGCGGAATCGATCACGCCTTCAGGCGCTGGGGAGAAAAGGACGTGCGTGCAGCACCGTGGAAGAGCGGCGCTTCGGCGCCGCGTCAAGCGCCTAACTGATTGCGGCCTTCAGCCCCCGGTGGTCGCACTCGATGCCAACCACGAGAGTCTCTTCACGCGACAGCTCTCTACTCGCTACCAGGTACTCGCGACTCGCTACTGCTCTTCCCACTCTCCGCCGCCACCTTCTTCTTGGCAACCTTCCGCTCCGCCTCGGCTCGCTTCCGCTCCTGATACCGCCGATCATGAAACGCTTGGTCCGACCCTTGTTTCTTCATCCCCCAAGCTTACACCCGCGCAAACGTGTAGAGCGGGCGCCCTCGCCCGCTGCCTTTGACGTTGATTTTGATTTTGATTTGACTTCGATTCTGAAGACGACCACGAGCCGCCATCCGCCCTAACGCTTGCGGAATGCGATGAAGATCAGATTGAAGAGTTGAACCAGCGTGATGCCAATCGTGACATAGACCGCAATCTCCAGCCGCCGCCCCGCTTCCTGCACCCCGCGCAGCAGGTCGGCGATGTCGATGGTAGCCTGGTGCAAAGTGTCCGCCAGTTGCTCGAAATGCTGGGTCGAAGCCCTCATTTTTTCCGAGACTCGAGACATCGCCAGCGACGCTTCCGCCACCTGCTGTCCGTTGCGCAGATCCAGTTCCGCCTTGCAGGCCGACCACCACGCGCTCCCCGGCGGGCTGTCATACATCCGTTGCCGGATCTCCTCATACGACCGCCCCCGCAACAGCTGCACCAGGGCTTCCACCCGGCCGGCAGCCTTGGTTTCCTCGCTCGATCTAGTTTCCGCGACTTGCAGATTCTCAGTGAATACGGGCATCCCTAGCAACCTAACAGTCACCTCTCCCCGAGTTCAGATTCCCAAAGTTCACTACCGCATCGGACTTTTCGCCCGCACCGCGCAGGGGTAATGACCTTACCCCTGCCCAACCAGCCACCCCGCCAACAATCCTTTCGACACCAACCAGACTGACCAGCAACGTGAACTTCCGGGTGAAGCCGTAAGGCGTTTACACTCAAAGCGAGTCTTGCGAAATCAAGAAAGAGCCGGGTTGACACATGTGCCACCTGCGCCAACCCGTACATGGGGGAAAAAAAATCCGGACCAAAGCCGATTACTGCCCATTAGTGCTCCAATCCTTTAAGGCAGCTGACAGGCAGTCACTTCGGCGCAGGACTCAAGAGTCCCCCCGCTACCGTTATATCCCAAGGCGTGGCAGGCCCCATCGATACCGTTAAGCGCTGTTATATTTGCCGCCGCCGGATACTGGATTGTCCCGCAGGTGGCGCTGCTTGCCCAAAACGCGTTGCAGCCCGTCAGCGAATACCCGGCGGGGGCCGCGACCGAACCAAAGGAATAAGTTGAGGCGCTCCCAGTGGGGATGGAGCCTATAGCTTTGACCAAGCTCGTGCAGCTCAGGGCTCTCGACCCGCCGACAGAGATAACGCCGCCAACAACGCTCACATTGCCATTCACTGTCTGATTGCCGGTGAAAGTGTTGCTCCCGGTGGTGGCGTAGGAGCCTGCCGGTTGGTAGGCGCTCGGTGCCAAGCCGCCCAACTCGTTGGAGTTCGCTGCCGTGACGTTCGTCAGTCCCGAGCCGTTGCCGGAGAACGAGGTCGCGGCGACGGCTCCGTTGCTGGCAATGTTCAGCCCGGTCTCTGCCGGCTTGGTTGTGCCCTCGCCGAACAGCAGATTCAGCGATCCCGTCGCGGTGGCGGTGTCGTTGCCCACCGGCTCGGCTCGCCATTGGAAGGTTTGTGTCACCGCCACGCTGGCGCTGCTATTGAACACCGAAGCCGCCAGATTCATGGGTTCCGAGTTGAAGCCTGCAGTGGCCGTGGCCGTGCCGGTGTTCGGCAAGCTAAACAAGCCGCGGATCGTGGCTCCGCCCTTCACGTCCAAGGTGGATTTTGGTGTCGTGGTGCCGATGCCGACCTTCGCCGTCGTTCCTGTGCCCAACTGGAATAACGCCGAATTCCCCAGCGTCGTGCTGTTGATCCAGAGGGGAATGAAGTCAGTGGTGCCGGTGCCCGACAAGGTTTCTCCAACTGCAGCGGAGACCGCCGATTCGTCTGCCGACCCTGCGCTTGCGGGTTGCTGAGCAAACAGGGGAATAGCGCCCGCAATAACCAACAGACTCACACACGCTCCTACAATGATTCGGAGCATGAGTCTCGTTCGTGCGCTTCCAACCAATGTCGCTAATTTCCGTTTCATAGTTGCTCCTTTTTCGGTAAGTTTTTCTTGAGCATCGCTGCAGGGATCCCGGACCTTAGGTATTTACTGATCGTTTTCTCTGCGAGAGCGACAGTACCCACGCTGCGTAATTCTCGCCTTGGAAGGGGTCTCCGAGGGGTATACAATGTAGGTCGCCCCGCGCGAGTGGCTCGGTTGGCCATCCTCCCCAGCGCAAGGGATATTGCCTCAAAGTCGGTTGGTGGTCTTCAGGCTGGCATAAAGATTTTCCAAAGCTTTTGTGAAGGCATCCATGTCCTTACAAACAAAAGCCATCTTTGAATTCGGTTCTTTTCGACTGAATCCCGGCGAGCGTCTCTTGCTTCGCCAGCACATCCCCGTGCACCTCCCGCCGAAGGCCTTCGACGCCTTAGTCGTCATGGTTGAAAATCGCGGACGCCTACTCGGAAAAGATGAACTACTGAGTAAGGTCTGGCCCGATACTTTCGTCGAAGAGTCGAATCTGGCCCAACACGTCTCAATCCTGCGCAAGGCGCTGCAAGATGGCGAGGAAGGAGTTCAATACATAGAGACCGTGCCCCGCCACGGCTACCGTTTCGTTGCTGAGGTTCGGGAAATCGGCGGAGGGGAAGACAGAAGCTGGGAGCACAAATCTTCATCAGAACTCGTTGACCAACCACGCCCGCTTCTGGAAGCCGCTGAAAATTTTCCCCCTCGGCCTGCGTTCCGAAGTAGGAGCCTCGCCATTGCCGCGCTCGTCGGGTTATTGTTGGCGGTTTCGGTTTCGACCCTGCTTCTGCCCAGATCCAGACACTCGCCATCCGCGCCCATACAGTCGCTGGCGGTGCTGCCGCTGCAAAACCTTTCTGGTGATCCTGCGCAGGACTACTTTGCCGACGGCATGACCGAAGCTCTGATCACGGACTTGGCAAAAATTCCCGGCGTCAAAGTTATTTCCCGCACCTCCGTCATGCAGTACAAAAACTCGCGGAAACGGTTGCCTACCATTGCTCAGGAACTTGGAGTCGACGGCATTGTCGAAGGGTCTGTGCTGCGTTCAGGCGATCGCGTCCGCATTACGGCCCAACTTGTGCGCGCCGCCACCGACCAGCACATGTGGGCTGAATCTTACGAACGCAATCTTTCCGACCTGCTCATATTGGAAGACGAAGTTTCCCGGAACATCGCGGGACAAATCCGAAAGCAAATAGCTCCGCGCGCAGCGCAACAACTGGCGGCCTCCGCCGCTATCAGCCCTCAGGCCCGCGAAGACTACCTGAAAGGCCGGTACTTCTGGAACCTCCGCAGTGAGGCCGGATATCTGAAAGCCATCGATTATTTTAAAGCGGCGCTCAAGGAAAATCCCGAATATGCGCAGGCTTATGCCGGCTCAGCCGACGCCTACGCCCTTCTTGGTTCACGACCCGCCTTCACAATTCCACGCGATAAGGCCATGCCGAAAGCGAAAGAGATGGCGCTTACCGCCTTGAAGCTTGACGATTCGCTTGCCGATGCGCACACCTCGCTGGGCTTCGTGGAAATGCATTACGAGTGGAATTTTCGCGGGGCCGAGCGGGAATTCAAGCGCGCCATTGATCTCGACCCCAACTACTCCACCGCTCATCAATGGTATGCACTCGATCTTATCGCCATGGGAAGAACGGACGAAGCAGTGGCGGAAATAGAACGGGCCCGGCAGACCGATCCGCTTTCGGCCATCATCAATACCGACATGGCCGAGATCCTGTACTGGGCGCGCCGCTACGACGGGGCCTTGAAACAAGCCCAGGCTACCGTGGAGATGGACCCCAGCTTCGCCCATGCGCGCCGTGTTTTGGCGCGCGTTTACGGCCAGAAGCGGATGTTTCCCGAGGCCATTGCCGAAGGGAAGCAGTCCGTCGCGCTCGCCAGCGGCGATGTGTGGATGTTATTGGACCTGGCGATTACATACGCTGAAGCGGGGGACCAAACGCAAATGCAGGAATGCCTGCGAAGCGCGACCAAAATTACCGCCGGCGGTATTTTACCAAACACGGGGGCTCTTGCCGAAGTCTATGTCGCATTGGGGGAGGTCGATCGAGCCATGAAAGTGATGGAGAGTCAGTATCAGAGCCGCGATGGTGGACTGATCGTTCTGAACGCTGAACCGCGACTCGACAGTCTGAAATCCGATGTCCGCTTCCAGCAATTGCTGCAGCGGGTCGGCTTGCCGCACTAACAAATTCAGTCCCAGCGCATGCGCACCGCCAGACCCGGCGCAGGACCCGGTCATGTGGTGCGTTTGGACAATTGTGCCCGGATCACCGGCAAACCGGCAGGAATTCCAGCAGCTGAGGTTCCACTCACTGCAGCTTCGCGTACTCCGCTTTGGCTTGCTTGTAGATGGGGATGTCAGCGTCAGCATCTTTCCAGAGGGTGAGGAAATCTTGGTATGCAGCTTTCGCTTTGGCGGTGTCGCCCTCCATGGCGTACCTTCCGATTTCGTAGATGGTGCAGATATTGGGATGGTTGAGTGCGGATGCAGCACGGGCTTCACGGCGGAAGCGTTCCAACGCATGCGGGTCTTGGGCGACGTTCTCCGGCAGGAACTTTAGGGCAACGAAGCGTCCAAGTTCGGTATCCTCCGCCTTGTAGACGACACCCATCCCGCCACCGCCCAGCTTCTCGACGATGCGGTAGTGCGAAATGGTTTGGCCGATCACTAGACCTGAAATCCTAGGACTATTTAACGCAACCTGTCGATCTACTTGCCGCCTTCACGAAAGAGAACTGCGTTGCTAGTGAATGGGCCTCGCGTCATGACCACCCACTTGCCGTCTGGGGAATACTGTACGCTGGCGCCGAAGCCGCCCGTGTAATGCGTGATCTGCTTCGCCGGGCCACCCCCCAGAACGGGCAAGACCCATAAATTGGGCGCTCCCGAACGCGTATCCTGCGCAGCCATCGAACGATTGTCGGGCATCCAACTCATTCCGAACCATGCCGTAGAGGGCACGGGATATTCCGATTCCACCTTGCTTGTAGCTGCCGAGATCGTCGAATAGACGGCAGAGCCGCCCTTTCGGGCGGCGGCAAAAAGCACGTGTTTCCCATCGGGAGACACGTAGGGACTGTCTACCTGGCCCTCTTCGGAGACTTGCACGGACGTGCCTCCTGCTGCGGGCATTTTGAAGATCGCCGTTTTTCCACCAGAACTCCGTCCAATGTAATAAACCGTGTCGCCAGTAGCGGAGCATGCCGGATCCGATTCCCCCTCCCCATGGGTGAACTGCGCCGAGGTGCCGGTCTTCAGATCGAGCTTCCAAAGGTGCTGGACGCCCAGCGAATCGGTGTCATACACAATGCTTTGCCCGTTCTCACACGCGGTCGGAGAACTGTGATACCGTCCGTCAAACGACAACTGCCGCACGTCTTGCCCGTCTATATCTGCAACGAAAAGGTCCCAATTTCCCGCGCGATCCCCGGTGTAGACGATGCGATTATCCGGGAGAACGGCAAATCCGTGCCCTCCGTCCCGGTGTCCGGTCGTTATCTGTCGCGCCGCGTCCGGCGATTCGGCGGGCGCGGCCCAGAGAGCGCAAGAGTCGTCCCACTGTGTGACGACAATTGATTTGCCGTCGGCCGACACCGACACCGACTGATAAACTAACAAATCGTTCGAAAGGCGGCGTCGCTCACCTCCCGGATAAGTGACCAGCCAAAGCTGGTCGAGGGCCCCGCTTTTATTCAGCGACGCCAGGAGCAGGCCGCTCCCGTCTGGAAGCCAGGTAAAATCGCGAATAGTGCGCCAGCGATTGCCAGCCATCCGCTTGACGCTGCCGGTGCCAAGGTCGGCCTCGGACAGGGATGCCCCCAAGCCGCCGGGATCATCCCCGTCGGTCCGGACGACGGCCAGCCGTCTGCCATCAGGCGACCAGTGCACCGCAGTGGTATCTGCGGGGTCGACCCTCTTTTCCGCTGCCACTTGGCGGTTTCCGCTGCCGTCGCGGTTAGCTAGCATGATTTTCAACTCGGCGGTGCCCTCCCCAATCAGCGAGTAGGCCATCTGGCTTCCGTCGGGAGAAAAACTGACCGAACTGTCGGCTGCGTCGATCAACCGCCGCGGTGTGCCGCCCAGCGTAGGAATCGTGTAGACGCTTCCGTGAACCCTGCCGTGCTGGAAGACTGCATAATTTACGTAGTTGCCATCCGGGCTGAAAGCGGGGGCTGAGAGAACATCGACAGTCGGAGGAAGAATCTGAACGGCGCTGGCGGTTTCGATCTGGCGCACCCATAAGCTGTACTTGCCTTGAGATCTCGCAACGTATGCCAGGTACTTCCCATCCGGGGATATTTGCGATGAGTCTACATCCCCCGAGAAACTGAGGCTTGTAATCGTGAAATTATGAAAGCTATCCTGCGCGAGTCCGCCTCGCTGAAACCGCATCCGGTAAGTCATCGCTAATCCGAGCAGCAGGACCGTCACGCCAGCTCCTACGAGCGGCCATTTGCTTCGCGATCGCTTCGCCGGCGCGACTGCAGCGAATCGTGAACTCTCGCTGGCCACTCCGCTTACGCCTGATGCATTCGCGGCCGTTCCGCCGGCGGCAGGCGCGATTGTGCCTGAGCTCGAATCCCTGCGGAGCCGTTTCAAGTCGGTGCGCAGATCTTGCGCCGTGCGGTAGCGCAGATCACGGTCCTTCTCCATTGCCTTGCCAATGATCCGCTCCAGCTCCACCGGCACGGCCGCATTCAATCGCACCGCCTCGGTCGGCTGCTTATGTAGAATCGCGTCGAAAACTCCTCCTGCGCTTTCTCCGCTAAAAGGGAGCCGTCCCGTCGCCATCTCATACAGCACGACGCCAAAGGAGAACAGATCGCTTCGCTCATCGAGGGGCTTGCCCAGAACTTGTTCCGGAGACATATAGGCCACCGTACCCAGCGCTGTTCCCGGACTCGTAAGATGCTCGTGAGATTCGACGGTGGGCGCGCTCGTGGCGGTACCCTCAGTGAGCGAAACCTTTGCCAATCCGAAGTCGAGTATCTTGACATGACCGCGCGTGGTTACAAAGATGTTCGCCGGCTTGATATCGCGATGAACAATCCCCTTGGCGTGCGCTGCCTCAAGCCCATCGGAGATCTGGATGCCCCAGTCGAGCACGGTTTCGACCTCCAGTGGCACGCCACCAATCCTGTGCTTCAGCGTCATTCCTTCCAGATACTCCATGGCGATGAACGCCTGGCCGTGCTGGTCGTCAATTTCGTAGATGGTGCAGATGTTGGGGTGGTTCAGCGCGGACGCAGCCTTGGCCTCGCGCTGGAAGCGGGCCAGCGCCTGCGGGTCTTTGGCTACACCGTCGGGGAGGAACTTGAGGGCAACAAAACGGCCAAGCTTCAAGTCTTCGGCTTTATAGACCACACCCATCCCGCCGCCACCCAGCTTCTCGACGATGCGGTAGTGCGAGATGGTTTGGCCGATCACTGCAGCAGAATCCTACGTCTGTGAAACGGGTCAAGTCAATGAAAGCGACGGGTGCAAAAGCTGCACGCGCGCGTGAGGGCTGGCCAAGCCTCTCTTCTCATTGCGCGCGGCTGCCCCGTCCTAGTCTCTCCGTTCTTGGAGAGACAGAGCCTGCCCTACAGCTGACAGAAGGGGCGGGGATTTTGATCTCAGCGGTAGCTGGCAAGCAATCGTCTACAATCGAAATTCGCCATGCACCCCGCCCGCATAGCCGAACTACTCCAACCCTTCCTATCAGGCCCTTGTCATTCCGAATCGGGCCAAAAGCCCCGTGAGGCTTGCCCTGAGCGAAGCCGAAGGGAACCTGCTGTCCCCGCCGTGCTCTCCGCCACTCAACTCCAAAGTATATCGACGTACATCGATATACTCCAGCGCTGGAACGCCCGCATCAACCTCACTGCAATCCGCAACGAAGAAGAAATAGTAACCCGCCATTTCGGCGAATCCCTATTCGCCGCGAGACATCTCTTCCCCAGTTCTTCCTCCGCGTACTCAGCGTCCTCTGTGGTAAAAGGATTTTGACCTGCCAAGACCGACGCGAAGCCGACCTCGCCGACCTCGGCTCCGGCGCCGGCTTCCCCGGCATCCCCATAAAACTCTGGGCGCCCAACATAGCCCTCACCCTAATCGAATCCAACCAAAAGAAAGCAACCTTCCTCCGCGAAGTCGTCCGCACTCTTACATTGACGGACATCAATATACAAAATGCCCGCGCCGAAACCCTCCCATCCACCTTCGACGTAGTAACCCTCCGAGCCGTCGAGCGCCTAGCCGAAGCGCTCCCAATAGCCGTCAACCTCCTGGCTCCCTCCGGACGCCTAGCCCTCCTCATCGCCTCGTCTCAGATCGAAACCACCCGTTCCGCCCTCCCCAACCTAGCCTGGCAGCCCGCAATACCAATCCCCCAGTCCAAGTCCCGCCTGCTGCTCCTAGGTCGTCAAGAATCAGGAATGTAAACAAGTGGACCGCAGACAGCCATAAATCCCTAATCCATGGCCCATAACTCGTTTGGAACCTGGGATTAGCGCACAACAAAGTGGTTAGCCAAGCCGATTATTGCCGATATTTCTAAGCGGCTGCGCTTACAAAGCTGCACAGTGTTCCAACCGGAACATAACGACAATATGTTCCGACTGGAACATTTGACGAAGTGTTCCAACCGGAACATTGACGTGTGTTCCGACCGGAACATTGTGACGTTGTGTTCCGACCGGAACACTCTCTCCCAGAAGCCCCTCCCGCCTTTCAGGCTACTCCCCCCGGCCTGAAAATCGCTCCAATGTTCCGACTGGAACATTGGACACGTTTTGCACACAAATTCAACCTGTGCATGACAATTCGACCTTGCATTCGAAATGCGAACCGCACTATTCTGCCAACAGCTCTGGCTCCTCGACAATTTATGGGACGCGTCATCGCTGTTGCCAATCAGAAGGGCGGCGTGGGTAAGACTACGACTGCCATCAACCTCGCCGCGTCCTTCGCGGCGTGCTGAAGTGAACACATTGCTCATTGATTGCGATCCGCAATCGAATGCCACCAGCGGCCTGGGTCTGGTGAAAGATCCGGAACGTATTTCTACTTACCACCTGCTACTCGGCGCTGCTGCAGGCGACGAGGCTCTCGCTACCACTGAGCTGGAGCAGCTCTGGCTGATCCCTTCGCACAAGAACCTGATCGGGGCAAACATTGAGCTGGTCGAGGCTGATCGGCGCGAGTATCGGCTGCGGGAAGCGATCGCGCCACTGCGTGATCGCTTCCAGTACATCGTGCTCGACTGTCCGCCGGCGCTGGACCTGCTGACGCTGAACGCGCTGGTGGCGGCGGATTCGGTGCTGATTCCTATGCAGGCGGAATACTTTGCGCTCGAAGGCATCAGCGAGCTGATGGACACAGTGGAGAGGATCCGCGTGGAGTTGAACCCGGGGCTTGAGATTGAAGGCGTGGTGCTGACCATGCTGGATGAGCGGACCAACCTGGCGCAGCAAGTGACTGCTGAGTTGAGAAAGTTTTTTGGGGAGAAGGTGTGCTGCGGCAACCATACCGCGGAACATACGGCTGGCGGAGGCGCCCAGCCATGGCAAAGCGGCGCTGGTGTACGATCCGCGATCGAAGGGGGCGGAGAGTTACATACGGCTGGCGAAGGAGATCATCGGGCGGCATCTGGCGGCGGCTGGGGATGGAGCTGCGGCGATCAGCGCTTAATTTATATATTGATGGGACATCGATATATTAGATTGATGATCGTCGATATATATGCGGGGTTCGTGAGAACACATCCTGGCGGCGGGTGTGTGACGGCTATAGGCATCCTTCGACTCCGCTTAGAATGACAGGGCGGCTAGAGCCGCTGTTGTTTTGTGGGACCTTTACGGCGCGGCTTGAAGCCGCGCCCTTTCAAAACGGGCGATCAAGAGCTTTTAACGCAGAGGGCACCGAGGATCACAGAGGAAACAATTATGACTGGTTCGGCGGCTGAGAAGTTGGCGCGGGAGAAGAAAGAGGAGAAGGTGGAGAAGCGGCGGGCTTTGGGGCGGGGGTTGGCTTCTTTGCTGCCGGGGCCTCGGGTGGTGGCTGCTAGTACCGAGTCCCGAGTACCTGGTACCGAGTCCGGCTCGGCTGCGCCTCCTCAGGGGCTCAAGCCCGAATCATTTTCTCCTCACGGCCGCACGGCTGAAGCCGTGGGCTCCCCGGCGACGGTGGCTGGAGGGGAGAGTCGCGGCGATGGCGGCAAACAGCAGGTTCCTCGCTTCGCTCGGAATGACAAGGAGTTTTCGGGGATGGAAGCCGTGGTGGGGAAATGGCTTCACCGGAGCTGGAAGCTACTCGGACAGGAGTGTCCGACCCACACGAGCCTTACGCCGCTGTCGCGCCTAGACCGCCGGGGGAAGCTGTCCCAACATTTGAGCCGTACCAAGGGGATGAGGTGATTTCTATTCAGGCTGTGGCCGAGACGCGGGTTCCCACCAACCTGGTGGCTAATCTTCCTTTGGATTCGATTGACAAGAATCCTTATCAGACCCGGTATGTGTTTGATGAGGAGACGCTTTGGGAGCTGCGGGATTCGATCAAGGAACATGGGGTGGTGCAGCCGATTGTGGTGCGGCCGGCGGAGGAGGAGGGGCGTTACATTCTGGTGCTGGGCGAGCGGCGGTTGCGGGCTTCGAAGATGGCGGAGAAGGAGACGATTCCGGCATTGGTGAAGCGGCTCTCGCCGCAGCAGGCGGCGGAGATGACGGTTTTGGAGAACGTGATCCGGGAGGACTTGAATCCGTTGGAGCAGGCGGAAGCGTTTCGGGTGCTGAGCCTGGAGTTCAAGCTGACGCAGGCGCAGATAGCGGACCGGATTGGAGTGTCGCGGGAGACGGTGTCGAATTACATGCGGCTGCTGCGGCTTCCGCAGAAAGTGATGGACTATCTGCTGTCGGAGCGTTTGAGCTTCAGCGACGCGCGGGAGATTTTGCGGCTGGAGAATGACGACTACATCGAGCAAGTGGCGGAAGAAGTGGTTACGCACAAGTTGAAATGGGATCAGATTGAAGACCGGGTGATGCGGATCAACGGGTCATTTGAGATGTTGCCGGGACAGACTCTGCCGGGAGAGAAGAAGAAGAGCGGAGGGGCGCGGTGGATGGATCCGAATGTGCGGGCGGCGCAGACAGATATGGAGCGGACCCTGGGGATGCGGGTTAGGATCCGGGACCGGCATGGGAAGGGGAAGATTGTGATTGAGTATGCCTCGGTGGATGATTATGAGCGGGTCACCGGGATGCTCCGGGGGAAGAAGTAGGAAGGCAGTGGTCAGTGATCAGTGGCTAGTGGTCAGTGAGTCAGTGAGAGTCTACTAGGCCGTTGCTGTTTGCCGCTGCGATTTTTCTTTGGTCAGGTTTTACTGACCACTGAGCACCGATCACTGCTTCAGAGCGGCTAGTAGACCGTTTAGCATTCGGCCTATTTCTGCTGTGGCTTCAAGGAGCTTTTCGGTTACGTGGTTCTCGAGGTAGCCTAGATCCCTTGAAATTAGAACCTGCGTTTCTACTTCTGCTAGCGAACCCTTGGCATTCCCTAGAAACTGTTTGAACTCTCCGGTTGATCGTCTTGCTTGACCTTCTGCGATGTTGCTGGGTACAGAAACGGCGGCTCGTCGCAATTGGGAGGTTAAGCCGTAGGTCTCTATTTTCGGGTACGCTTGGGTGCAGCGATAGACGTCCAATACTAATGCCATCGACTTTTTCCAAACTACTAGGTCGCGATAGGACTGGACTATGGGTCTTACCGAGCATTGCATTTGATAAGGATGCGCTGAACGTGCGTTGGCGCGAGGTGATGTTCGTCACTTTGCGCTGTGGAAATCCCGAAATGGCAGTGGAATACAGTGACTAGTGTTCAGTGTCTAGTGGCTAGTTCAGTTTTGGTGCTTCGGCTGGTGGCCTTTTCTTGATTCTTTGAAGATTTTGGGGGGAATCAGGATCGTTATAGTGGGACGGGAGAACATTGTTTGCTTCTCTTGGGGTGCGCTTGCACCATTCTTTGGACCGGGCTTGAGGTTAAGTGGGACGGACCAGGGATGTTAACTAGCTTGGTTCTTAGGCTAGGATAGTCTTTCGGCGTTGACGGCGGGCATTGTTGAGGTTTTTGCTGAGTACTTGTGCCGTCCCTACGGGGACTGATTCCATCTTCCCACATGCACCCGGCACGGCAGTGGCGGGCTTTCATCTGCCGCTCCTTCGGGGCTGGTTCTTGTTTCTCTTTTCCGACCCACGGCTTACGCCGTGGGCTGCATTCTTGCGCCGCTTCGCGGCTGGCGGTGCACTCTTCACTTCACTTCCAGGGGGAAGACTACTGTGCCGATCTGGGAGGTGTTGTTGTCGCGGACCATTATTCGGATGTCGTAGGAGCCGGGAGGGAGTTCGAGTTTTTCACGGAGCTTGATGCCTTCGCGGGCGAATTGATGGAGGACATCGGGCTTGGGATTGCCGCGGACGGGATGAAGGAATTCGGCAGCTTCGGTAATGTCGGGGGTGAGAGCGATGGCGCCGATTTCCAAATCGAGGGGGCTGGGGCTGGCGGGATTGACGTTGATGCTTGTGAGAGGGATGGTCAGCAGAAGTTCGACTGTGGTTTTCTGGCCGGGAGCGAGAGCTGCGTTGGCAGAGGCCGCGGGGGCGGGCGGCAGTACCCGCACGTACATGGGGACGGCGCTGTAGGCGAGGGGTGAGGTCAGGGCGCTAATTTCCGCGTCGCGCACCGTTTGCTCGGAGCCGGAGGGCGCGGGGGTTCCGAAGTAGAAGCCGTTGCGGGTGCGAACGCTGGCGTGCTCCGCGGAAGTTTTGACGGTGAGATTGCGCCAGCCGGGCTTGCGATCATCGGGACTTATTGAAAATCCGAGCACGTAGTAGGAGCGGGAGTCTTCCACGGCTTCGGCAAAACATTTTATGAGGTCGTTGGATTCGACGCAGCGGTTGCCGCCGGTGGCGTCGGCGAACTCGCGCAGACTTTGGTCGTTAGAGCGTTCCTGGAAGACATCCCTGCGGTTATGCGATGCGGGATCGTGCGACCAGGCCATGGGCTCGAAGGGATAGATTGCAATATTGGCGTCAATCAGACTCTTGAAAACTTGCTGAAAAGCGTTCGCCTCCCACATCTCGGTGGGATACGGGGCGCGTTCGAGCTGGGGCTCGGGAATGTCGCCGGCGGCGAAGATCATGGTCTTGCGGCCGGGGATGCCAGCGTAGCCCTGGGCGATTTCGGTGAGCTGGACGAGCGTTTTCTCTGCCGAGTTTCTGCGGGGCATGATGCGAGGGGCGCCGAGGTTCAACTTTTTGAGCGCCTGGATGAGGGCGCTGGTATCGGTGGTGAACGGTTGGACGAGCTGAAGATTCCTGCTGGTGAGGCAGAGCAGGGAGACGGGCTGGTTGTGAGCCAGGCCCTTGGAGAGAAACTTGATGAAGAGGTCCCTGGCATCGGAGCGTTGGACGGGGGTGGTGTTCAACAGGTCGAGGACCATGATGGTGAGGCGGAGTTGATGAGCGTCGTCGAAGGGAAGATTCGAGAAACCGCGATCGAAGCGTGCTGGACGCGGGGCGTCGCCGGATGCTGGGTGGACTTCTTCGAAGAGCGTAATGTCCTGGGACTTGCCGTTTTCTTCGAGGTTGAAAGAATCTTTGGTGAGGCCGGCGAGGTGTTGACCGTGGTTGCCGTGGACGACAACGGGAACGAGGACGAGGTCGGTGCGGGCTTTGAAGGTGGGATTGACAGGGAGGCCGGGGTTGTCAGAAGTGTTGGGGGCATCCTCGGGCTTTTGCGGGGCGGGAGTTTGCTGAGCGCTGAGCGAGGATATGGCGAGAAGAAGGAGCAGCGCAGCCAGGGGGAGAATGGCGGCGCGCGGGCAGGCAGGAGTGGACACTTTTTATTTGGCGAAGAAGTAGTCGAAAGATTTTACGGCGGTGAACTCGTCGTCTTTTACGTCGAAGACGGTGTAGAGCTTGGTGACGTAGAGGACGTCCTGAACTTTCTTGGTGAGGTTTAAGAGTTTTAGTTCGCCGCCTGCGTTGCGGACTGTGGTGAAGCTGCTGACAAGCTCTCCTACGCCGGAGGAGTCGACGTAGTCGACGTTGGCGAGGTTGAGGACGATTTTTTTCTTGCCCTGGGCGATCAGGTTGCGGACGGTGTCGCGGAGGAGTCCGGTTTCGTCGCCTAGAGTGATGCGTCCGTTGATGTCGACTATGGTTACGTGACTGACTTCGCGGGTGGTGATGGTCATTGGGTTCGGATTTCCGGCTTCGGGCTTCGCGCTTCCGGCCCTCGGCAGGATGGTAGAGTGCGGCGCGGCGCAAGTCAATGGGTGCTTGCTGGGGGCGGCGAAAATCAAGATCACTGGGCGCCTTGCTTGGGCACGCTTCGGCCACGGAAAGATTTCGGCGGGTGGTGGTGGAAATGCCTTGTGCAGTCAGGGGTAGTGTTCAAACGTTAGGGGTTCTTCGACGGCGCAGATGCTTGCGCTTTGCGCGCAAGGATCTGCTTCGCTCAGAATGACAGAAAGAGGAGATTGCGGCTCGATTTAATAGCTTAGCGAGTTGATGGCGCCCGGGGCTGCGTGGAGGGGTTGGGAGTCGCGGATTTCCTGGATGGGCGAGGTGACTATGGGAGTTGCGTATTCAGGGTGGCGAAATTCGAGGTGCATGCCGCGGCCTACGTATTGGAGCTTTAGCATGGAACCTCCCCAGGTGGAGCCGGCGATGGCTACTTGAACTGGGTCGGGACAGAATTCGGGATGGCCGGAGATTAGAGCGTCACTGCCGCCGAGAAGGACGGCGGTGTAGCAGTGGTGCATGGTTTGAATGTGGAGGACGGTGGAGGGCGGGAGATCGTGCAGAAAGACTCCGCCTTCGATTTCCGATTGGATGATGGCGTGGTTGACGTCATCAGCCAGGTTTGGGTGCGGGGTGAACATTACCGAGTGCCTGACATAGGGTAATGTGTTTCGGGCGGTGGGGCAAGGGCTGATTGGAATTTTCGGGAACTTTGGGACGGTGCCCTTTTGGCGGCTAGCGAAGAGCTTTCAACACAGGGGGCACAGGGTAGGACGATTTCTTGTTTGGAGCTTGGTTAGGGGATTGTGGCTATCGCTCCTTTGGGGCCTACTATCAGGGCTCCGCCGGTGGGGTACGGGCTTAGGGCGTTGAATTGTGTGGCGGAGCTGTTGGGGATGATGTGGGTAGGGCTTTTGGGCGGGCGGAAATCCAGGATGGATTTTTGTGCTACCAGGAAGAGGCGGAGTTGGGCTTGAGGGTCGTCTGCGTTATTGGGGTTGGGATTTCTTTTCTTGCGATCGTTTCTTCCTCGATCTCTTTTTCGATCTCTTTGGCGATCTCTTTTTCGATCATAGGCGGCTGCGGAGAAATAGGCTTGGGGATGGATAGGGGAGAGAGTCCAGGTTTTGCCGGCGTCGTTGGTGAAGGCCAAGTTGGGGCCGTCCTGGTCGGGATGTTTGTAGTCGCCGCCGGCGATTACGCCGTGAGTTTGGTCGCGGAAGGCTATGGAGAATATTCCGGCGGAGTCGGGGCCGTGGAGGATGGGAGTGTCGGAGACTTGCCAGGTTTGGCCGCGGTCGGAGGAGTGGAAGACGCGGGCTGTCTTGCCTCCGGTAGCGAACCAGATGTTGGGGTCCAAGATGGCGAGGCAGGTGTTGCTGGCGGCGAAGGCGCCTTCACCTTCTATGGCTGGTGGGAGTCGTGATGGTGGGATGGGGGTCCAGGTTTGGCCGTCGGTTGTGATCAGGAGTTCGAATTTTGGTTGGCCGGTTTCTTTGCCAGCTTCTTTCCCAGTTTCGTCGGGGATGGGATCGCCCAGGACTATGCCGTGGGTTCGGTCCCAGAAGACCATGGAGTCGAAGAAGCCTTTGGGATTTTTGTTGGTGAATTGGAGTTGCCAGTGCTGGCCGGCGTCGGTGGTGTGGTAGATGCGGGATTGGTCGCCGAGGCCGGCGGACATTAAGAAAGCTTCGTCGGCGGAGAAGGCTACTACGGCGCGGAAGTCTAGAGTGGCGGCGTCGGGGACTTGTGCGGGGGTCCAGGTGCGGCAGGCGTCGATGGTGCGGAGATAGGTGCCGTGAGTGCCGGAGGCCCATGCGATATTTTTGGAGACGGCGCTTGCGCCGCGGAGACTTTCGGTGGTGTGGGAGGAGTGGGTTTGCAGCTTGGGCTGGGCCAGAGCGGTGGCGGTGAGGAGAAGAAGAAGGAAGGATCGCATGCGGGAATTGTCTCAGAAAGTGCGGAGGAGAGAATAGAATTGTGGATAAGGAAGTTCGGGGTCTGCGGGGTTGTAACCATTCGCCGTCTTCAATCGCAGCAGTGGAAGCGCTGCGCCAGCCATAGTCGTCAACTGGGAGTATTCAAATGCGCGGAATTATTTTTGGGCTTGATTCGGTTGCGTTGGCCGTCTTTCTTTGCGGCTTTTGTTTGGGACAGAGTTTGATGCCGCGGCCTTTGCACGACGAGAGGCAAGACACGCAGAGAACTGCCGCGGAGGACGCTGGGGTTGCGGCGGTGATAGTGCCTATGAGTTTGGGGGCTGGTACTCCGATCAAGGTGGCTTTGGATTCGGAGGTGCGGGTGCGGGGGGTGGGACAGGCTATTCACGGCATCACTACTGAGCCGGTTTATGCATTCGACAAATTGCTGATTCCTGTGGGGACGGTGGTGAACGGGAGAGTGTCGGCGATCGACGCGGTGCCGAAGAAGGTTCGGACGCTGCAGGCGGCGGACGGAAATTTTTCTCCGCGGCGCGATGTGCATGTGCAGTTTGATGAGATGGTGATGGCGGATGGACGGCATGTGGCGCTGGCGACGGTGGCGTCGCCGGCGCCGAATGGAGTGCTGCGGTTTGTTTCGGCGAACGAGAAGGCGGAGAAGAAAAACAAGGTTGAGGACGCGGCGGGGAAAAAGGTGAGCGCCGCGCGGCAGGAGATCCGGCGGCAGTGGGGCGAATTGCAGAAGCAGATCCACGAGTCGGGAAAGATGCACAAGCTGAAACGGATTCTGGTGGCGCAGCTGCCGGTGCATCCGCAATACATCGATGCGGGAACGGCTTTCAACGCGGACTTGCAGTTGCCACTCGATTTCGGAACGGAGGCGGTGAAATTGTCGGCGTTGACGAATGTTGGAGCGCCTCCACCTACGGGAAGCATGGTGCATGCGCGGCTGGTTACGGCGCTGAGTTCGGCTACGGCGAAGAAGGGCGATGCGGTGGAGGCGATGATCACGGAACCGCTGGTGGTTTCGGATCATTTGATTCTTCCGGAGGGAAGCGTGATTACGGGCTCGGTGATGCAGGCGCAGCGGGCGCGGCGGCTGGCGCGGAACGGGCAATTGCGAATTCTATTTCGTGAGGTCCGGCCGCCCGATGGTGTGGCCCAGAGAGTGGAGACCAGCCTGGAAGGCGTCGCGGTGGCCAAGGGCGAGCACTTGAAGCTGGACTCCGAAGGCGGGGCGCAGGTGACTACGCCGCGGACGCGGTATTTGACTACGGGCATTCAGGTGATGCTGGCGGCTACGCAGGCGTCGCCGGATCGGGATGCGGGAGAGGGAAATCCGAGCGTGGGAGAAGCAGGAAGCAGCGCTGCGAACGGAGCGTCGGGATTTCGGTTCGTGGGAATGGTTGTGGGCCTGGCAGCGCACTCGCGGGTAGTTTCGGCGGGATTTGGATCTTATGGCGCGGCTACGTCGATCTATTACCATTTTCTCGCGCGGGGGCGAGATGTGGTTTATCCGAAAGATATGGCGATGGTGATTGGGCTGGGGACACGGGAGGGGAAGGCGGCTGGCGGGTTTTAGGTTTGGCTTTCTTAGATTGGAGAGTTCGCGTGAGAACATCTGTCGTTGCTTCCGGACTGGTTCCCTTTTCCCCCTCTTCTTCCCAGCGTTGAAGCGCTGGGCATTGTCGCGATGCCCCTCCGGGGCGGAACTGGTTTCGCTCGCGGCAATAACCCACTTACGCAGCGATCAGTTCTGGTGTAGGGATCCTTCGTCTGCGAAATGCGCTCCGCTTCGCGGGGCGCATTTCTCCGCTCAGGATTACAGAGGGAGAGGCGCTACTTGGCTGTGAAGTCGGCGAAGGTGGCAACCTTGCCGAAGTAGATGCGGAGGGTGCATTTGGAGCCATAGTGGGCGAAGGCTACTTCGAGGGCTTCGGCGGGCTGGGGTACGGGGTCGGTTTCGATGGAGGCGCGGGCTATGTCTTGTTTCTCGTCGTAGGCGGCGCCAGCGGTTACGTTTTTGTTGACGGCCAGGCTCCATTTGTCTTTACCGGGAATGGGGTAAACGGTGTAGGCGCCGACGGGGATTGTGGAACTGCCGAAGCTTAGAGGGGCTTCGGTGAAGAGAGTCATGGGAGCGCCGCCGGGAGCCCACGGTCTGCCGTTGGGAGCTTTGTCGGTCTTGGCGGTGACGGGCGTGTAGTTGATGCGGACCTGGCGTCCGTCTTCTAGATTGCAGGTGGCGGCGGAGGAATTCGCGGATTGCGCCGAGCTGACGGCGGTAAGAGTTAGCGGAATCGAGACGGCGACGACGAAGCTAGCGCGGAACATGGAGAGACCCTCTGGGGCAAGAGTGTAGCGCCGAAACGGGCGAAGTGGAAGAGGGTTTGAGTTCTGACTTTTGAATGGGAGGGATTTTCTTCGTGGCGTGCACCTCCGTCAGATTCGGCGGAGAGCTCGCGCGGCGTGCCGTCCCCTTCGGCTTGACTCAGGGCAGGCTCTGCTGGCACGACTTCCCTTTGGTGTGCGCGGCTGGGCTTCGCCCTAGCCGGACTGCCGAGGCGGCTCTCTACATGAGTTTTGTCATCCCCCACCGAGTTGTCATTCTCGACATTTGGGTCGGCCGTCCGCGTTTGTTGCTGGCCTTTGGTGATGTACTCAGCTGGTAGGTGGGTTGCTACCTTGAGTGGCGTACCGGAGGCGGGAACGCCGGTACCTAGCGAGGACTTTACACTCATGGCGAAGGCAGCGAAGCTTAAGATTCTTTATGGCGAAGGGGATGCGGAAGATCAGGCGGCCACCGCCGCGGCGTTTGAGAAGGCTGGGCACACGGTGGAGAAAGCGGTTGGGCGCAAGGCTGTGGAAGCGGCGATCGGCAAGGGACGTTTCGACCTTGTGGTGTTGGGGCCGACACTTAGCCGGAATGACCGGCATCATTTGCCTTATACGGTGAAGAAAGCGCAGGCGGAGGTTAGTGTGCTGGTGATGCATGCGGATGGAAGCCGGCATCCTTATGTGGATGGTTGCACCGGTACCGGGGCCAGCGTGGAAAATGTGCTGGCGCGGATTGAGGGGATGGCGATTGCCGGGATGATGCCGGCTGCGGCTGCGGCGGCGGGTAGATAGCACCTAGTACCTCGTACCTAGTTGCTTGAGGAGCGGCTTTTGGGCCGCTCTTCCTTTTTTTTCGGGAGAAAGAAAAACGTTCAACAGAGGGGCCGCCTGGCGATACAGGGTAATTCTTATTGGTACGAATCTTAGTCGTTAACTGGTGGGATGGGTTGGGGCTTATGAGGTCTGTTTCGTGACTTGAGGGGCGTGGCGGTTGAGGGAAGTGGAATTGTTGTTTTCGGGTGGGGTTGAATTCTCCGGCGAACCTAGTTGGTAATAGTGGATTTTGTTGGGCGTTTCTTGGGTTGATTTCGTTAGTGGAGGTGCGGATCGCCGCCAATAAGACCTCGGTTGTGGAAAGCCCATCGCTAGTTTTCTTTCGCCCCCGTTGGGGATCTGCTCTTTCCCACCTCTTACCCGCGGCTTGCGCCCTTTCGGTTCGCTCAGGGCAATCTCTGGGCTGCATCTTCCGCCGCTTGGCGGCTATGCCCGCGTCTTTTCTCCAGTTTTCTTCCTCAACCTTCTTCTCTTAACCTCACGTACTGACAAACTTTCCGGGCTGGAGGTGAATTCGGGATTGGTACAATCCAAAGCGATGTGCAGGGCGGCGGTTTTGGTGGTTTGCTCGCTTCGCTTGCTGGACAGCCGAGGCTGTCCTCAAATGAGTCGTCTCAGTTTTCTTCAAACCTTTTCTTGGAGGGTTTATGGGAGTTAGTGGGGAGTTTTTGCGGGAGTTTGATTTGGAGATGGCGGCGGCGCGGCGGACTTTGGAGCGGATTCCGGAGGACAAGCTAGATTGGAAGCCGCATGCGAAGTCGATGACGCTGGGGCGGCTGGCGGGACATATTGCGGAGTTGCCGGGGATGGGTGTGATCGTAATGAAAGACGAGGCGCTGGATTTCGCCAAGCGTCCGGCTGGCGAGCTTGCGCCTAGGCCGACGGTGGCGGAGTCGCAGAAGCACGTGCTGGAATTGTTTGATAAGCATATCGCGGCAGTTCGGACGGCGATTGCGGGCGCCAGTGATGAGCGTTGGGCTAAGAACTGGAAGCTCTCGATGGGAGAGAAAACGTTGTACGAGGGTCCGCGGATGGGGGCTATGCGGCGGATGGTGATGAATCATGTGATTCATCATCGGGCGCAGCTGGGAGTTTATTTGCGGTTGAATGATGTGGCGGTGCCTTCGGTGTATGGGCCTTCGGCGGATGAGGGACGGTGAGCGCTTCGACAGGGTGTTCACTAGAAGATTTCCAAGGATTCGCAATCACGGGAGCCTCACCTGGCGGTCGCGGACTCTGATCATTCAGGTCGGCAACCAACCGCACCTCGGTGGCGTGAGAGCAACTTACGTGTTAGTCTGTCCCCCACTCGGTGGCGAGTGGGTCTCCCTGTTCCGCTGGCCTAATCCTAGGCATGAGGAGTAACCATGAAAAGCCGTCTTCTGTGGCTGTTGTCTGTAATGTTGCTGTTCTTACTCGTGGTTCCAACGCTGGTTGCGCAGAATCCCAATTACAATAACGGTCCCGTTTGGCGGGTCATTTACATTGACGTTAAGCCCGGCATGGGCGACGCTTTCTGGACCGACATCAAGCAGAATTTCAGACCGATCTATGAGGAGTTCAAAAAACAGGGCTGGGTTGTGGACTATAAGTTCTACACGAACCCTGTCTTTCAAAATCCCCATGACTGGAGCGTTGCCATAGCCATCGAATACAAGAACTGGGGAACTCTGGACGAAATGGCGGAAAAGGCCGGTGCGATTACGGAACAACACTATGGCAACCGACAAGCTATGATGGATGCCACGAAGAAGCGCAACGAGGTATCGCCTACTCTCAGCAGCTCACTCGCCCGTGAGGTAACATTGAAGTAATCGGAAATAAGAGAAGGAAAAGGCCGCCCTATCGGCGGCTATCCAGCCTACCGATTCATCTGCGAGGCAGTTTCCGGAATCGGCATCCGCATCCGAGCGGCTAGGGTTCGTTCGACTGCGTGGGCGCAGCTGGGAGTTTATTTGCGGTTGAGTGATGTGCCGGTGCCTTCGGTGTATGGGCTTTCGGCGGATGGTTTGCGTTGCGGCGAAACCGACTATCCAGCAGCACAACGCAAAACAGTGCGTCCCCAACCATGGTGGAGAATTCCTTCCGTACGGCATTGTAGCTAACTAGCGAGTATTCGGGCGCGGGGCACTTTCCTTGTTGTCGCAATCGGGGATTTCGCCAACTATCGCTCCTGCCGAAGCCATTCGCGAGACCGCCTTGATACTGGCGGCGCGAGGAGAATGCCTTGCGGGGCCAGCGATGGCGCATACACGCTGGGGATCCTTCGACTGCGTGGCCGGTTCGCAAAGCGAACCAGCCACTTTCGCTCAGGACGACAATCCGAAATAAACGCGTCACAGGTGCAATGTACGTTTGTCACTGTGGGTGTCGAGGGGCAGCCGTTAATATGTTGAGATGGATTTAGAGTGCTTGATCGTGACTTGCGATTCTGGCCTGTTGGGGCAGGTGCAGGCTTGTTTCGCGCATGGAACCTCGTTTCATTTGCGCCAGGATTCTGCGAGTGCGATTGAGCTGGCCACGCGGCGGCATTTGGATGGAGTTGTGGTCGACTGCGATGGCGTGTCCGGTGGCACGAGGGCGCTGACTGCGCTGCGGAACACGCCGGCTAACAAGCAAACGCTCATTTTGGCGGTGGTGAACGGATTGACTAGCGCTGAAGAGGCTATCGATCTTGGGGCCGACCTCACCGTGAGCAAACCGATTCAAGGGCCGCGATTGGCCGGCATTCTGGATGCTGCCGTTCCGAAGATGGAGCGCGAACATCGCAGATATTTCCGATACGACGTGGATTTGCCGGTGCGGTTTCAGACTTCGGTTGGGCAGTCTTTTACCGCCAAGATGAAGAACGTTAGCGAAAGCGGGCTGGCGATCAAGCTGGTTGATCCGGTGCGGGTCAAGGGCGTGGTTGCGGTGGAGTTTGAGCTTCCCAGCATCGAGCCACGGACTTTTCATGCGAAAGCGGATGTGGTTTGGAGTGACTCGTTCGTCATGGGGCTGCGGTTTTTGTATATCGACAAGGACCATGGCAGTGCGCTGCAGGAATGGCTGAATTCCTTGGAGGCTCAAACCCACTTCCGGGAGTGGGCTCAGCGAGGCTGAGAGGTTGGGCACACTGTTGTTTCCGGGGGCAGCGGCGGGTCGGCTGGCTTGGTTCGCTCGCTGGACAGCCGAGGTGGCTGTCCCCACACGTGTTGTGATGGTTTCCCTTCATTTCGCCGTGTGTTTGGCGGCGCTGCTATTGCAGAGACACTTTCACATCCAGGTTGTGAGCCAGGAAGGCCCAGGTGTCGGCGGTTTCGTCTATCAATTTTGTGGTGGATTTGCCGGCGCCGTGGCCGGCTTTTGTTTCTATGCGAATCAGGATTGGGGCGGGGCCGGACTGATCGGCTTGCATGGTGGCTGCGAATTTGAAGCTGTGGCCGGGGACTACGCGGTCGTCGTGGTCGGAGGTGGCTACTAATGTTGGCGGGTATTTTGTTCCTGGCTTCAGGTTGTGCAGCGGCGAGTAGGCGTAGAGGGCTTTGAAGTCTTCGGGGTTGTCGGAGGATCCGTAGTCGGAGGTCCAGGCCCAGCCTATGGTGAATTTGTGGAAGCGGAGCATGTCCATTACGCCGACTTCGGGTAATGTTGCGCCGAAGAGATCGGGGCGTTGAGTTACGCAGGCGCCGATCAGGAGACCTCCATTGCTGCCGCCGCGGATGGCGAGTTTGGGCGTTGAGGTGTATTTGTTCGAGATCAGCCATTCGGCGGCAGCTATGAAGTCGTCGAATACGTTTTGTTTTCTTAGTTTCATTCCCGCCTGGTGCCACTCTTCGCCGTACTCGCCGCCGCCGCGCAGGTTGGGCTGGGCGTAGATACCTCCCATTTCGAGCCAGACTAGATTCGGGACGGTGAAGAACGGAGTCAGAGAGATATCGAATCCGCCGTAGGCGTAGAGGAGCGTGGGATTTTGTCCATCGAGCTTGATGCCTTTTTTGTAGGTGAGGAACATGGGGACGCGGGTGCCGTCTTTGCTGTGGTAGAAGACCTGTTTGGTTTCGTAGAGCGTGGGATCGAAATCGACTTTGGGCTGGCGGTAGACGGAGCTTTTGCCGGCCACGGGGTCGTAGCGATAGACGGTGGCCGGAGAGATAAAGCTGGTGTAGGCGTAAAAAGTTTCCTTCTCTTTGCGCTTGCCACTGAAACCTGCGGCGGTGCCGATTCCGGGCAGATCGACGTTGCGGAGGAAGGCGCCGGTGAGGTCGTGGACTCGGACTTCGGTGCGGGCATCTTTCAGATATCCCAGGAGAAATGAATTGTTAACGGCATGAACGAACTCGAGTGTGTCTGGGCCTTGCGGGACCAGAGTCTTCCAGTTCGTACGCTCGGGATGGCGAGTGTCGATGGCGATCAAGCGTCCGCGGGGAGCGTCGAGGTCGGTTTGGAACCAGAAGACGGGGCCGTCATTGTCGATGAAATCGTATTTGGCGTCGAAGTCGTCGAGGAGCCTTATAACTTGGGAGTCCGGCTGGGTCAGGTCTTTGTAGTAGAGGCGGTTCTTGGGGGACGTGCCTTGCGCGACGGTGATGATCAGATAATGCCCGTCGTCGGTCACGTCGCCGCCGAACAACAGCTCTTTGTTATCGGGGCGCTCGTAGATTAGTTTGTCTTCCGATTGCGGTGCGCCGAGACGGTGATAGTAGAGCTTCTGGAAATAATTGGTGTCGCGCAAGGCTGCGCCTTTGGGCTCGTCGTAGCGGCTGTAGAAGAATCCCTTATTGTCTTTGGTCCAGGATGCTCCGGAGAACTTTACCCACTTGATATCGTCGGCTAGATCTTTGCCGGTGTCGACGTCGCGCACGTGCCACTCGTTCCAGTCGGAGCCGGAAGTGGCGAGGCCGTAGGCCATTAACTTTCCGTCGTCGGAAATCGCGGTGCCGGCCAGCGCGACAGTGCCATCGGGAGAGAGCGTGTTGGGATCGAGCAGGACGCGGGGTTCGGCGTTCAGGGATTCGGCAACCAGGAGGACATTTTGTTGCTGGAGTCCGGTATTGTGCTGGAGGAAATAACGGCCGCCGTACTGACTGGGAGTGGTGAAGCGCTCGTAATTCCAGAGCTTGGTGAGGCGGTCGTGGATGGCCTGGCGGTAGGGGATCTGATCGAGGTAGCCGAAGGTCAGTTTGTTTTCGGCTTCGACCCAGGCATGGGTTTCGGCGGAATCGGTGTCTTCGAGCCAGCGGTAGGGGTCGGCGACTTTGGTGCCGTGGTAGTCGTCGACCTGGTCGCTGCGGCGGGCCTAGGGGTAGGTTAGGGATTGGGCGGCGGAGAATAGAGTGAGCATGGGGAGTAGTAACGCTAACAGGATTATTGCTTGGCGAAGTGGATGCATGGGGCCTCTGGAGTTCGTTCGGTGGAAGATCTATTTTGCCTGTGGGAGTGGGTAACACGCAAACCGCAGGCAGTGATGGAAACGCCCTGCGGGGCCGGCGGTGGTGCAAGCTGAAAGGGGTCCTTCGACTACGACACGCGCTCCACTTCGCGAGAGCGTGTCTCCGCTCAGGATGACAGGGCCTGAGGGAGGCTGACTACGGGAGGCTGCGGCGGGCTGGCTCGGTGGCGGATTTGTAGTCTGCGGGGTAGAGGACTACCGAGCGGTTGAAGCCTTCGCCGTCGCTCTCGGTGCGGAGGTCGGTTTGGTCGCGGAGGGCGAGGTGGAGGATGCGGCGCTCGCGCGAGGACATGGGAGCGAAGTGGAAAGGGGTTCCGGTCTGGCGAACTTTTTCGGCGGCTACCGTGGCGGCCATGCGGAGTTCCTGGAGGCGGATGGAACGCTGGTTCTTGCAATCGAAAGAAATTTTTTCGTGCTCGCCGGAGGGCAGGCGGAGGATTTCGAGGGCCAGCAGTTCGAGGGCACGGAGAAGTTCGGCGCCGCGATCGAGGAGCAGCGTCGAGTCGGGGCCGGAGAAGTCTACGAAGATTTCGGGTTTCTCCCAGTCGCTTTGAGCTGGGGGATCTACTACGATCCGGTATTTCAGGTGGAGTCCTCCGTTGGTGACTACGGATTGGAGGAATTCGTTGATGCGGTTGGCGGCGGCTAGTTTGTCCATATAGGGAAGCTCTTAGCAATTAGCCTTTAGCTTGACATCTAAAACCCTTTAACCACAGGGGACACCCTTCGGCTTCGCTCAGGGCAGGCTCCGGGTTACAGGGTAAACGTTCTGCTTGAAACCAAATCTTATCGCAACCACGCCGGCTCTTGCGCGCTTCAAGCTAGGAGCTAACGGCTAATTGCTAACGGCTGGTTTACTTCTCTTTCTTGCGGGCGCGTTTTTCCATCATTTCGCGCATTTCGCGGCCCAGCTTGGTGCGGTTCATGATGGCTTGCTGCGCGATCGAAATCAAATTGGCTTCGGCGTAGTACAGATTCAATCCCGCTTGCAGGTTGAAGAAGATAAAGCCCATCATCAGAGGCATCATCCACTGGAGCATCCTCTGTTGCTGGGGATCCATGCCAGCTTGCGGGGTCATGCGTTGCATGGCGAACATGCTGACGACCATCAGGATGGGCAGCAGGAAATATGGGTCGCGCGCGGAAAGATCGGTGATCCAGAGCCAATGGGCATGGCGGAGATCGAGAGCTACGCCCAGCATGCGGTAGTATGCGATGAGGAACGGGAACTGGATCAGCGTGGGCAGGCAGCCGCCGGCGGGATTTACGCCTTCCTTCTTATAGAGTGCGCTGATCTCTTCGTTCATGGCGGCTTTGCGCGGGTCGCGCAGGCTGTACTTCTTGTATTTTTCCTGGATGGACTTGATCTGCGGATTGACGCGCTGCATCTTGAGCATCGACTTCATCTGCGCGATGCGAAGAGGAAGCAGCGCAAGGGCGATGACCAGAGTCTGAAGGACGATGGCCCATCCCCAGTTGGGAACTATGTGTTTGTAGGTCCACTTGAGCCAGAGGAAGAGCGGGCGCGACAGGATGCCCCACCAGCCGAAGTCGACGACGCCGCGAAGATCGGGGCTATCGTTCTTAAGGGCCGGAACCTGGACTGCGTCGAGTACAGCCAACTCTTTGGGGCCGACGTACATGCGCTCGGTGGTTGGGCCGCGGAGGCTGCCGACGGCTGCGCCCAGCAGATCCACGTTGGCCGTGTCTTTAGAACCTGCGCCCATGGGATTCAAGCCGGGCTTCTGGGGAATCTCCATGGAGTAGTGCAGGGTAACCATGGCGGCGGTGGTGGGATCGTCGGGGATGAGGATGGCGGTGAAGTATTGATCGCCGACTCCGGCCCACTCGAATGGACCCTTTATTGTGTTGCCGCCGCTAATGCTTTTCACGGGCAGACGCAAAACGAAATTCGGGAAAACCAGGGCAGTGCGGTCGGTGGAGGCGTCGCTGTGGTAGTCGATGCGAGCGGCGGCGTAGGAAGCGGGGGTGAGCTCGTCGCCGAATCCGGCAGGCCATGCGGGCGCGGCGAAGACTGCTGAGCCTTTGTAGATGACGGAGGTTTCGACTTTCAGAACATAGGTGTGGTCGAAGTGGAACGTCTTGCGGACTACTAGATCCTGGTCGGCGTATTCGAAAGTGATTGCAGTCGGGGCCGAGACATTGCCTTCGTTTGAAGGTACGTAGAGCGCGGAGTTAAGCCGGCTGCGGAGAGTCTCGTCATAGGTGAAGAGGGAGAGCGGGTAGCCGAATTTTTGCGCGGCGGTGGGGTTGACTAAATCGAGCAGGCCGTTCTGGGCGTCGTTGTCGAACTTTTTCAGGATCCAGGATTTCACCTGGGCGCCGCGGTTGGTGAAGGTGATTTTGTAGAGATCGTTCTCGATTACGGTTTCGGTTTCGGTAGAGGCTTGCTTGGTGACTGTATTAATCGTTGCGACCGGCGGAGCGGGTGGCGTTGGGGCGGAAGCGGCGGCGGTTTGAGCGGGGACCGGTTGGGTTTGCTGCTGAGGCTGCGGAGTTGGTGGTTGCGGGAAGAATTTTTTCAGCAGCGGCTGGAAGATAATCAGGACAACGAAGGTTAGAACAAAAACAAGTAGGAGGCGCCGCTCGGCGCCGGGTTCTTGTTGCGGGTTTTTGAATTCAGCCAAAGTTTGTTAAGTCCTTCGGGGGCTAAAGCCCCAATCTAGATCCTTGACGCAGGCCTGAGGGCCTGCTGCACCTTATGAGCTGCGCCACTATCAATTGGTCCATGTGCATCACGGTTTTCCGTTGCCGGTTGCCTGCTTTACTACCGGGTCGTAGCCGGAACGGGTTAAGGGATGGCAACGTAGGATGCGGTTGAAGGCCATCCATCCGCCGCGCAGGGCGCCGTAGCGCTCGACAGCTTCCATGGCATATTCGGAGCAGGTCGGCACGAAGCGGCAGGCTGGGGGCAGCAGAGGCGAGATGGCCCACTTGTAGGCCCGCAGCAGTTGCAGCGTGACGAATTTGGCAATGTTGCTCAAGTTGGAAGTGCGGCATTCGCGTCGTGCGCGCGGGAGGTTGTCACGTCCTCATCTCGCGTCTGTGTTCTGCATCTACTCTTTCGCCCCTTCGGGGCTGGTTCATTTCTGCTTTCCTACACACGGCTTGCGCCGTGGGCTGCATTCTGCCGCTGATTCGCGGCTAAATCTACTTTCTTGACAACTTCTGTTCGATTACGGCGAAGGCTCGGGTTACTTCGTTTATGACGTCGGCGAAGTCGGTGGTCAGCAACGATTTCTTCGGGTTAATGACTACGTCGGCGGCAACCCCGGGGTGCGGGAGGGACATCCGAACTGCTTCGCGCAGGCGGCGCTTCATGCGGTTTCGCTGAACTGCGCCGCCCAGGGCGCGGCCGACGGTGAACCCGACGCGCAGGCCAGCGGTTGGCGGTGGAGTGGCTGCGGCCGCAGTTACTGGCGTTTGCGCTTGTGGGCGCGGCCAATAGAAAACGGTAAGGGACGTGGAGAAGTGGCGGCATCCCTGCTTGTAGACGCGCTCGAAATCCGAGTGGCGCAGAAGGCGCGCGGCGCGGGGGAATCGGGCTGGTTTCTTTGGCGGCATGGCGAAGTGGGGCCGAGCATTCATGTGGCAACTCCCCAGCGCGGTATCGGCCATCCTGCCTTCGTGCAGCGGGTGGCGGCTGAAGGTCTCGACTGTGGAAGTGAGCGGCACCGGAAAAGCTACTCGCGGAAGCCGGGCTTCACGGAAACCCGCTTCCGTCCCTTGGCGCGGCGGCGGGAAATTACTTTCTTGCCGCCCTGGGTCTTCATGCGCGTGCGAAAACCATGCTTCTTGCTTCGCTTGCGCCGGTTGGGTTGGAATGTACGCTTGGGCATGAAAGATAGCTGCTCCTGATTCCGTCGACAGTGTTAGGGCAAACGGTAAGTATAAATGACGCGGAGGTATGAGGGCAAAGGGCAGTTCTCAGTTTCTGTTTTTCAACTCCTGGGTCCTTGGGGAGAAACTCGCAGCGTGGTTTGCACTGCCGTGGTTGCAGTTACATCTTTGACACTTGACAGGCGCGCTGCTTCGGGGTGCGAATCGTGTTCGCGAAAGAATTGCGCGTGAAGATTTTCGTCCGGCGAAAACAAATTGTGCTACCATGCCGCACTGTTGGTTTTCGAAAAAAATCTCATTCACCATTGGCAATCGCGCCGGTACAAGAGGCGCATTCCGCAGTACACTAAGGGTTCCATCAGCGAGCAGGTAAACGGCAGTTTTAAACAGGCGCCCTCAGCCAGCCGCCGGGACGCCGCGGCGGGGTATTTCATAATTTATGTCAGCTCAAGGCACAACGCTTTCCCCTAATCCGTGGACGCGCATCCTGGATGCGCTGGAAAAAAAGATTAACCGGCACGCCTATGACACGTGGTTGAAACCGACGCGCTACAGCCACTCGAGCGGCGGAATTTTATTTGTGCGGGTGCCGACGGCGGATTTCCAGCACACCGCCGACAAATATGCGGACCTGATCCAGGAGGCGATCGACAACCTGGGGCTGGAGTTCAACGACGTAAAGTTCGTGACGCCGGAGGACGACCCGGCGGCGACCGCGGTGCGGCACAATGGCGGGCTCTCAGCGGGAGCGGCGGCGGGAGCGGCTCCGGCGCAAGCGAGGTTTGACTGGGACGGCGCTGCGCAATTAAATCCGCGGTATACCTTTGACGCTTTCGTGATCGGCAGCGGGAACCAGTTCGCGCATGCGGCGTGCCAGGCGGTGGCGGAACGTCCTTCGAAGGCCTACAACCCATTGTTCCTTTATGGCGGCGTGGGCATGGGCAAGACGCACCTGATGCAGGCCATTGGACACGAGGTGAAGCGGCGGCAGCCGCAGGCATCCATCTGCTACGTATCGAGCGAGAAGTTTACCAACGACATGATCAACTCGCTGCGCTACGACAAGATGACCTCGTTCCGCGACCGTTTCCGTGGGGTGGATGTGCTGCTGATCGACGACATCCAGTTCTTGACGGGCAAGGAGCGGACCCAGGAGGAGTTTTTCCATACCTTCAATGCGTTGCACGACACGATGAAGCAGATCGTGATCGCGAGCGACCGTTCGCCGAAAGAATTGGCGGAGATTGAAGATCGGTTGCGCAGCCGGTTTGAGTGGGGATTGATAGCGGATATTCAGCCTCCTGATCTGGAGACGAAGGTGGCGATCCTGCAGAAGAAGGCCGAGCAGGAAAAAGTTACGCTGCCGACGGATGTGGCTTTGTATGTGGCGCAGAATATCCGGTCGAACGTGCGCGAGTTGGAAGGAGCGCTGATCCGGCTGGTGGCCCACTCGTCGCTGATTGGGGCGGAGATTACGCTGCCTTACGCGCAACAGGTGCTGAAGAATTTTATCGATTCGCAGGCGCGGAAAGTCACGATTGAGTCGATCCAGAAGATGGTAGCCGAGCAGTTTGGGCTGCGGTTGATGGAGATTAAGGCGAAGGACAATTCACGAGCGATCGTATATCCGCGGCAGATTGCGATGTATCTCGCTAAACATATGACCGAGGCTTCGCTGCCGGAGATTGGACGGCAGTTTGGAGGAAAGCATCACACGACCGTGCTGCACTCGGTAGAGAAGATTGAGGAGCTTCGCAAGAACGATAAAGATTTGAACAGGTTGCTCAATAAGCTGACCGAGCAGTTGGGCGGATAGGCGCGGGGTGTTTGGCGTTTTGCACGGAGCGGCGCGGTCTTCCTTTTTCCGGGCTGTGAATGAGTTGTGGAAGCTGTGCAAGGGTCAGGAAAAATGGCAGAAGCGGAAATCTTGTTGTGAGGTCTCCGCCGCACTCGGGACCGATTTCTCACACGAAGGGATGATCCCTAAAGTGGTGACGATTGGTCGCTTGCCAAAGTTTTCCACTTCTGCGGTGCGCCTACGGTTACTGCTGGTTTTATAGGTTTTGCATTTGATATAAGGGAAGTAATAAAAGTAGCAAGCGGCAGGGGAGATTAAAGTCTATGCCGGTGGAAGCGGTCGTGGCAGCGGGGACGGCGGTGGGGACGATGGAGATTACGGTCAGCAAGGTTGAACTGCTGCGGGAGTTGACGGCGACGCAGGGCGTGGTCGAGCGCAAGACCACCATTCCTATTCTTTCCAATTATTTATTTGAAGCTGCCGAGGGGAAACTGTCGCTGACGGCGACGGATCTGGATCTGAGCCTGCGAACGTCTTGCAATGCCAAGGTTAAGAAGGAAGGATCATGCACGATTCCGGCGCGCAAGCTGCATGACTATGTGAAACTGCTTCCCGACGCCGATATCACGATCAAGCTGCTGGAAAATCATTGGGTCAGCATCCGCTGCGGGCGGTCCAACACAAAGATGGTGGGGATGGCGAAGTCGAACTTCCCCAGCCTGCCGGTGTTTCCTACGACGGGAGTGGTGAAGATTCCGGGACAGGTGCTGCGTGGATTGATTGCGCGGACCGGGTTTGCGATATCGAGTGAAGAGTCGCGCTACACGCTGAATGGGGCGCTGATGCTGCTGAAGCCGGAATCGATCACGATGGTGGCGACCGATGGGCACCGGCTCGCGCATTGCGAGCGCAGCGGGGAAAAGTTCGAAGGCGTTTCGGGCGAGATGAAGACGCTGGTGCCGAAGAAGTGTATGGACGAACTGAAGTCGCTGCTGGATTCGACCGACGCCGAGACCGTGGAGTTTGCCAAGGATGAGTCGACACTGTTTTTCCGCATCGGATCGCGGCTGCTGACTTCGCGGCAGCTTACGGGACAATTCCCGAACTTCGAGGCGGTGCTGCCCAAGGACAATAGCAAGAGCATTACTTTAAACAACGCGGATTTGAATGCGGCGATCCTGCGCGTGGCGCAGTTTGCCGACGAGCGCTCGCGCGCGGTGCGGATGAAGTTGGAAAAAGGTGAAGTGAAGATTTCGGCGTCGTCGACGGAAGCGGGCGAGTCCGAGGATTCGATTGAAGCTCCTTATGATGGCGAAGTGCTCACCATCGGCTTCAACGCGCAATACCTGGTGGACTTTCTGAAAGCTGCGGGTACCGGCGAGGTGCGGCTGGAGTTGAAGGATTCGCAGTCGGCGGGGCAGTTGCGGCCGGCTGAGGGCGATGACTATAAGTACCGGTATATTGTTATGCCCATGCGGATTTGAGAGCTCCTGTCCCGCGAACCGCATCGCGTGGTTTTCATTTCTCTCTCCTCATTACAATTCCCTACCCAAGCGGTTTCTGAATTCGCAGACCGTCCGGTAGTATCTGAAATCTGCGTTGAGAGCTAGAACAGGCTTCTAGCGGAGAACAAACATGGAAGGTCACCAACAGTTGTTAATCGCTCTGTTCCGTTGCCCAAGTTGCGATTACCCCGCCGCCGCCGCTGCCCTGTACGCCGTAGGTCCCAGACCACAAGTCGCTGAATTTGTGACAGGTCAATTTGATTCGTCATGCCTCAATTGCGGAACAAGAGCTAGAAGGCCTGGGAAAGAGATGGCGACCCATACATGGGCTGACTGGACTTTCAAAGAAGGGCTGTAGCTTTCAACGCAGATTTCAGAAACTACCGACTGTCCCGCTGGGCTTGACCTGCGGGCCTTCCTGTCATACATTTGCGGCCAATCTATTTTGGAGGCACCTATGCTCGACGGATTCAAGAAGTTCATCCTGCGCGGCAACGTTGTCGATATGGCGGTGGGCGTGGTGATTGGCGCGGCGTTTGGGGGCGTGGTCACGGAGATGACGAAGGCTTTTCTGACGCCCTTGATCGCACTCATTGTGGGCAAGCCCGACTACTCGAAACTGAAATTCTACGTCCATGGAACCGAATTTCCTATCGGCGACTTCATCAACGCCTGCGTCTCATTCGTTCTGATTGCGGCGGCGATTTATTTCTTTGTAGTGGTGCCGGTGAATCTTCTGGTTGCACGCATGCACAAAGGCGACAAGCCGCCTGATCCTACGACCAAGAAGTGTCCGGAGTGTTTGAGCGAGATTCCGATTGACGCGCGGCGGTGTTCTCACTGCACGCAGCCGGTGATGGGAAGAGCGGCTTAAAGACAGTGGTCAGTGACTAGTGGTCAGTGCTCAGTTACGAACCGGGGCGGCCTTCAGGCCTCCCTTTTGCTTTCGAGGGAAGATCCTCAGAGCGCGGAACCCGTGGGTCGCGGGTGGTGAAATGTCCTTGGAAATATGAGTGGCATGGTGAGGGTGAGTGTCCTGATCGGCGATTTGATTCGTATTCTTGGGATCACGATTCTCTGGATTACTCCTTCCGCGACGATTTCTGTTCGTGCGCAAACTAGCCAGCCGGCGAGATCACAGCCTTCCTCATCCTCGAAGCAGATCACAAAGCCCGCCTCAGCCACTAATTCAAAGCTGGATCCCGGCATGGTGAGCGCCGGACTGTATCGCAACCCGGCGTTTGGATTCACGTGCAAGATTCCAGCGGGGTGGGTGTTGCGGACCGAGGAGATGAATCGGCAGCAGGGTGAGGACGAGAAAGCGGACGCGGGCAAGAAGGCGTCGGATGCCGGACGAGTGCTGCTGGCGGCCTTTTCGCGGCCTCCGGAGGCTCGGGCGGAGGATGTGAATGCTTCGATTCTGATTGCGGCGGAGAGCGCCACGGCGTATCCGGGGCTGAAGGAGGCGGCGCAGTATTTCGGACCGGTGACTGAAGTGGCAAAGGCGCAGGCGTTCGAGGTTGTAGAGGAGCCTTATGAGTTTGTGATCGGGTCTAAGACTGTGGTGCGGGGAGATTTTAAGAAGGATGTTGGGTCGCGGGTGATGCGGCAGTCCACGCTGGTCGTGCTGGCGCGTGGGTATGCGCTTTCGTTTACATTCATTGGGGGGACCGAGGATGAAGTCGAGGAGTTGGTGCAGGGGCTGAGTTTTGGGGTCCCGCCTCGTCCTCGCCCCTGATTCCGATTACGTGTCATTCTGTGCGCAGTCGGAGGATCCCTTGCACTTTATCTCTCTGCCGGAGAGGAGTTCGCACTGAAACGTCAGTCAGTCCAACGATTCGGGTTCGAGGGCTATGTTGGTTTCGCCGGCGGCTTTTTTCTGGGCGTATTTCTTCATCCAGGCTTCCCAGCTCTTGCCCGCGGCGGTGTCGCGTCCGGTGAAGGCCAGGGCGGCGATCTCGGCGTAGGAGATGGATATTTTTTCGTTTGAGTTCTTGGGATAGAGGCGGACCACGGAATCTTTCAGCGTGGCAGCGGTGCGGCGGTCGAAGAGATAGCCTTCGATTCTCGATCCGTCTTTGCGGGTGATGGTTACGTCGCCGCGATAGTCGAAGGCTTTTTCGAGGGCGATGCGGATTTCTTCTTCGGTCGCTAGTTGTGGGATCCAGCCTTCGAGCTGTTCGTGGGCTGTGCCGGGAGCTACTTCGAGCGCGTCAGGATTGACGGCGCCAATATGCGGTATTGATCCCGCTGCTTCGTGGTCGAGGTGTCCTGCCGCTTTTCCGGTCATAGTTGAAAAGGTGATTTTGGGTGGCGCAGCGGTTTACCGCTGCGATAAACGGTTCAGAAATAAACAGGGCTTTAGCCCCTTGAATCTTTAGCCCTATGCCCGCGTCTCCTGCGGCTCACTTGTCGGCGCGATTTGCACCAGCGGATGCACAGGGGCTTGAGGTTCCTCCAGCAAACGGAGCGCTTCCTCGTCACGATAACTCGTGAACAGCGTTGCTTTCACTGTGGCGAAAAATCCGCTTAGCGAACTGAAGGTGGCGTTCACCGCGGAGGCTTCGTAGCCGCTGTGGACCATGCAATTGGCGCAGGCCGGGTTGCCGGACTCGGTGCCGTAGTTGCTCCAGTTCGTGGTCGAGAGGAGTTCGGCGAAAGTTTCGGCGTAGCCATCCTGGAGGAGATAGCAAGGTTTCTGCCAACCGAAAATGTTGTAGGTGGGCATGCCCCACGGGGTGCAGGGGTAGGTGCGCTTGCCCATCAGGAATTCCAGAAAAAGCGGCGAGAGATTGAAGCGCCAGTTCTTCTTACGATTCGACAAGATGGCTCGGAACATGCGGCGGGTGCGGGCGCGGCCGAGGAAATGTTTCTGGTCGGGCGCTTTGTCGTAGGAGTAGCCGGGCGAGAGCATCATGCCTTCGAGGCCGAGCTCCATCATGTCGTCGAAGAAGGCACGGACCGATTTTGGGTCGGCGCCATCGAACAGCGTGGTGTTGGTGGTGACGCGGAAGCCGCGGCTGAGAGCTTCTTTAATCGCGTCGACGGCGATGTCGTATCCGCCTTCGCGGCAGACGGCGAGATCGTGCTCTTCGCGCTGGCCGTCGAGGTGCACGCTGAAGGTCAGATACTTGCTGGGCTTGAAGAGATGAATCTTCTCTTTCAGCAGCAGCGCGTTGGTGCAGAGATAGATATATTTCTTGCGCGCGACCAGACCCTCGACGATCTCACCAATCTGAGGATGCATGAGCGGCTCGCCGCCGGGGATCGAAACCATGGGTGCGCCGCATTCGTCGATGGCGCGGAAACATTCTTCAGGAGAAAGATCTTTCTTCAGGATGTGGGCGGGGTACTGGATCTTGCCGCATCCGGCGCAGGCCAGATTGCAGCGGAACAGGGGCTCGAGCATGAGCACGAGCGGGTACTGCTTGCGGCCAGCGAGCTTTTGCCGCAGGACGTAAGACGTGACAGTCCACATCTGTGATACGGGAACAGCCATTATTTGTCGATACTCCTGTGCCCTTTATCTTATCAGGCACCGAGGGTTAGATGGCGGCGAACGAGTGCGAGGTGCCGGAAAATGAAACGCAGACACGCATCCTTTATCGGCTCCAAGTCCAGGCTCGAGCTACCCGTCAGAATGGCACTGGAACGGGTTCAAAATGGGACGGTTACTGGGGCGGTTCTGCCCTCTTGGGGGTCGAAAAAGTCGGCCTTCCGTGGTATAATTTTGATAGTCGCCAAACGAACCTAAGTATAAGAGATTTCAATCACTTGAAGTCGATTCGTAGGCGAAGTCCAGAGGCTGGGTTGGGGCGGGGTTTTCGGGCTCATTTTCAAGGTCTAGCCGGCCCAGTTCTGAGAGAAAGTCGGGGCATTCTCCCGCGGAGCGGAATGGCCACCAAAGAGATCAATACTCCTATCGTCGAAACCAAAACAAAAAACGGAGTTGTGACGCCGATCACCGCTGGAAGTGGCGGAGGCAACAACGACTACACCGCCGACTCGATCAAAGTGCTCGGCGGAATGGAAGCGGTGCGCAAGCGTCCGGCGATGTATATCGGATCGACGGGCGATCTTGGCTTGCACCATCTCGTTTACGAAGTTGTCGACAATTCCGTGGACGAGGCGCTGGCCGGTTTCGCGACCAAGATTGAAGTCACGATTCACATCGACAACAGCATTACTGTCGTGGACGATGGGCGCGGGATTCCCGTGGACGACATGGTGATCGACGGCGAGAAAGTTTCGGCGGCGCAGGTGGTGATGACTACGCTGCATGCCGGAGGGAAGTTTGATTCGTCCACTTACAAGGTTTCTGGCGGGCTGCATGGCGTGGGCGTGTCTTGCGTGAACGCGCTGAGCGAGGAACTTGATCTGGAAATCTGGCGCGACGGCGCGACCTGGGAGCAGACCTACTCCAAGGGTGAACCCACCAGCAAGATGAAGAAGGTGGGTGCGGCGAAGCGGCGCGGGACGAAGGTTCACTTTTTGCCGGACCGAACTATTTTCACGGGGACGGTGGAATATAACTACGACACACTGGCGCAGCGGCTGCGCGAGCTGGCGTTCCTGAACAAGGGATTGCTGATCACTTTGACGGACGAGCGGTCGACCGACGCTAAGAGCGGCGAGGCGAAGCATTCGGACTTCAAGTACAACGGCGGCATCGCGGAGTTCATCAAGCATTTGAACCGCGGCAAACAGGTGTTGCACGACAAGCCGATCTACATGGAAGCGGAGCGCAGCGGCGTGGCCATGGAGATTGGGCTGCAATACAACGACGGATATTCGGAGTCGGTGTTCAGCTTCGCGAACAACATCAACACGGTCGATGGAGGCACGCATCTATCGGGCTTCCGCATGGCGCTGACGCGCACGATTAATTATGCCGGGCAGCAGATGGGCCTTTTCAAGGACGTAAAAGAAAACCTGACGGGCGACGATGTGCGCGAAGGCCTTGTGGCGGTGATCAGCGTGAAGCTGTCGCAGCCGCAGTTCGAAGGGCAGACCAAGGGCAAGCTGAATTCCGATATCGCCGGAATTGTCCAAGCGTTCATCAACGAGCGGCTGGGGGCGTTCTTCGAACAGAACGCTACCGTGGCGCGGAAGATCATCAACAAAGCCGTGGACGCGGCGCGGGCGCGCGAGGCGGCGCGGAAGGCGCGGGATTTGACGCGGCGAAAGGGAGCGCTCGATTCGGGCGGGCTGCCGGGAAAGCTGGCGGATTGTTCGGAGCGCGACCCGAACCGGTGCGAATTGTTTCTGGTGGAAGGCGAGTCGGCAGGCGGGACGGCGAAGCAGGGGCGCGACCGGCGCTTCCAGGCGATTCTGCCTTTGAAGGGCAAGATTCTCAACGTCGAGAAAGCTCGCTACGACAAGATGCTGGCGCATGAGGAAATTCGGGCGATGATCACGGCGCTTGGCACGGGCATTGCCAAGGAGGATTTCGATCCGACTAAGGTGCGGTACGGGAAGATCATCCTGATGACCGATGCCGACGTGGACGGGTCGCACATCCGCACGCTGCTGCTGACGTTTTTCTTCCGGCACATGCAGGAGCTGATCAAGCGCGGGAATGTGTTTATTGCGCAGCCGCCGCTGTATTCGATCAAGAAGGGCAAGTCGATGCAGTACATCAAGGACGACGATGCGTTCGACAGAGTCATGCTGAAGCGGGCGGCCGACGGGCTGATTGTGCGCTATGGCGAAGGCGCGGCCAAGCTGGAGGGCGCGAACCTGACGCGGTTTATGAGCGTGCTGAAGGAGTATCTCAACTTCTTTGACAAGGTGAACAAGCGGCTGCGCGATGAGAGCGTCGCTGAGTTGTTGCCGCGGCTGGATTTTTCGAAGCATGCGGATTTTGAGGGTGACAAGAAGAATCCGCCGAAGAAGATTGAGCGGCTGGAAAGGGAGCTGAAGAAGCTGCAGAAAGACCGCAAGTTTAAGAGTGTGGAAGCGGTGTTTGACGAAGAGCACAATTTGTGGGAAGTGCGTTTCGTGAACTCGCAGGGTTCCGAGCATGTGATCAATTGGGAGCTGGCTTCGAGCGCGGAGTGCCGGCAGTTGATTTCGAAGTTCAAGCAGATTGAGCCTTATCTGGAGCCGCCGTTTGTGGTGGAAGCTGTGGCTAAGGCTGGCGCGGTTAGCAGCAACGGAGACGAAGGCTCGGAAGATGAAGCTGTGGACAGCGAGTCTGAGTCCGATGGAAAGTCCGGGAAGAAAACTGCCAAGGCTGGGCTTGGATCTGGATCTGGATCAAAGAGCCGCGCCGTGATCGAACCCGTGGAGAAGGCTACGGCACGCGAGCTGTTTGACTATGTTAAGAAAGAAGGCAGCCGCGGGTATGACGTGCAGCGGTATAAAGGTCTGGGGGAGATGACGGCTCCGCAGTTGTGGGAGACGACCATGGATCCGGAGCGGCGGACTTTGCTTTCGGTGAAGCTGGAAGACATTGCCGAGTGCGAGACCATCTTCACCACTTTGATGGGTGAGGATGTGGAGGCTCGGCGGAAGTTTATTGAAGAGAATGCGCTGGATGTGAAGAATTTGGATATTTAGAAGCGTCATGGCGTCCGTCGTTTGGCCCGTGTGAGTGGACCGTATGCGTTCTTTGAAGAACCCCGAGCAAGTCTCGGGGTTTTTGCTTGTGCAGACTTTCGGAGTAGCCGGACGAGCTATAGACAAAAGTAACGTATATGGTACTATTAACAGGGAGGGAGCTTTGCCCGCGGCGAAGGAATACGTAGATGCCGGGGGAATCAGTCGTTTCCACGAGTGGTTTATCGATCTTCATGCTCCGGAAGCCGCAAAGGTGACGGGAGCCATCATTCGGATGGAGCAGGGTAATTTCGGAAACGTCAAGGGAGTTGGCTCAGGAGTTTTTGAATACGTTCTGAATTTCGGGCCCGGTTATCGCATTTACTTCGGCAAAGACGGCGACCAGATCATCGTTTTGCTTGGGGGCGGGACGAAAAAGCGGCAGCAGAACGACATTAACCTGGCAATTGTGAGATGGCAGGATTTCAAACGGCGGAAGAAAACAGGGGGATAGTAATGGCTCTGACCAGAGAGTTCAAATTGACAGTTCGCGCCAGAGTGCAACGCGATGCCGCCTTCCGCAAAGAATTGCTTCGTGAAAGCGTGGAGAGTTTTCTTGCAGGCGACGTTGACACCGGAAAGACCATACTGCGCGACTACATCAACGCCACAATTGGCTTTGAGAAGCTGGCGAAAATCACACACCATTCTCCCAAGAGCCTGATGAGGATGCTCGGGCCGTCGGGGAATCCTCATGCCAAGAATCTGTTCGAAATTCTTTCCGCACTGCAAGAGAAAGCCCATGTTCAATTCAAACTGAAGACGTTCGGGGCGGCTGTGGGAGCCTGACCGGCGCGGATTTTCCGAGCACGCTGATGGGCGAGGACGTGGAGGCGCGGCGGAAGTTTATTGAAGAGAATGCGCTGGATGTTAAGAATCTGGATATCTAGATCCGCCAGTGGTAAGATCGTCTTACCATGCACACCAAGGTTTCCACTAAAGGGCAGGTCGTGCTTCCCGGGCCTCTCCGCCGCCGGCTCGGCATTCGCGCGGGAGATCCTCTTGATGTAAACGTCGAGTCCGGGCGTATTGTTCTTACGCCTCGGGGAAAGCGGCCACACCGGGCCAAGATCGTGACTGATCCGGTTACCGGTATTCCGGTGCTCAGCGCGGGTCCTGATGCTCCGGTACTGAGCAGCAGGGAAGTGCAGGAAATCCTTACAAACTTTCCATGACGTATCTGCTTGACGTGAATGCCTTAGTGGCGCTCGGATTCGCGAACCATGAATTCCATGACCGCGTGGTGTCGTGGGTGCGAACGCGCCCAACGCCGACCCTAGCCACCTGTTCGATCACTGAATTGGGATTCACACGGGTCCTCGCACAAGCGCCTGCCTACGGGTTGGCCGTCGCCCAAGCGCGCACATTATTGCTTCAAATGAAAAGGGCGAATGCTTTTCGGTTCACCTTCCTCAGCGATGATCACGATATTTCTTACCTTCCGACTTGGGTGAAATCCCCGAAACAGATTACCGATGGCCACCTGGTCGAGCTGGCAAGCGCGAACGAGGGTGCGCTGGCAACGTTGGACGGAAGGATTCCGGGCTCCTATCTTATACCGGCAAAATGAAGCGAGGGCAGCGGTTGGGAGAGGAAGTGGCCGCGCGGGGGGAAGTTCATTGAAGAGAATGCGTTGGACGTGAAGATGCGCGGCGGAAGTTTATCGACGTTGGATGTCAAGAATCTGTATATCTAGGGCCACGCGGCGCATTTTGCTTCGTTAGCCCGAAATTTACTTGATTTTCGTTTTTTATTCTCCTACACTGCAGTTTCGGAGTGCCCGCCGAGAATTAATTCTGTGATTTCCTAAGGGTGCGCATGGTATTCACAGCTGGGGTGCGAGTAATGTCTTAGCTGCGATTTGACTCTAGACGGGCGAGCTCGGCTGTCAGTTCGATCAGTTTTGCGCGTTTTTGAATCGTGGCTGGAGACCGCATGACGTTCTATTGGGATGAAAGGGATCGTGAGGACCAGGAATATCGTCGCAGAATAAACGAGGGACGTATCTACACTGACGGTGCCTTTTGTGATTTCTGCAAAGTTCCGTTGTTGGGACACGGATTTCAGTGCGAGGTGTGCAATGCGCTAGCCTGCGCCTCCTGTGTATGCGACGATGGCCGCTGTCCAACCTGCACCGTTGCAGCAGGTGGACTAAGGCGGTAGCGCCAACTGATCCTTCCGCTTTTCCCGCTGTCACCCACAGGTTTTTCTGGTTTTACACAGCATTTGAAGTGCGGATTCGAAACTCCTTCTGGTCTTCTGTCCCCCAACGCGGTACGTTTTACCCCTGCAAGTTCCTATCGAAGACTGTTGGGTTGAAATGCTAATGAGAGAAAATATTCGTAGCGGTCGAAAGGCAAACTTCTACATTACCGAGAATAGTTTCATTGATAATTACGCAAAGGCAGTTGGTCCTATGTGCGCTGTGGTTTACAGCGTTCTTGAGCGGTACATGAATTCTGAGACTCGCTCCACTTGGGTCGGCACCGCGAAGATTGCCGAGGTGGTCGGTGCCACTCAGAGAACCGTGCAACGTAACTTGAAGACCCTCGAGGAGTTCAAGCTGATCAAGATTTTGCGGACTCCCTCGGCGACGACGTACGTGGTGTTGCCTGTTCCACCAAGACCCAAGGACTCCGCAATCCCATTATTTGATGCTGTCGACGACCAGGACGTTTTGTGGAGGGGCGACACTTCTGTCGCTGATGCGACGCTGGCGTCGTTCGATGCGACCGACCCGTCGTATTTCGCGACAACGGGGTCGCAGTGCGGCGACGCTGGCGACGCTCCCTATAAGGAAGAACAAGACTCTTTAAACAAGACCAAAGAACAAGAGAATAAAAACACATTTGATCCTGCCCAACGGGTTATAAGCGCACTAAAGCTTCCAGGCAAATTTCTTAGCGCTGCCAGAGCTGCGGTGGACTTTAAAGCAAGTCGAACAAAGTTGTCGCTACAGGGAGTGGTAAACGAGATTGTGACTGAAGTGCACAACGCTATGGTTAGGGACGTATCGAAGGAGGATTTTCTCCTAGATTTTCTTGCCCGAGCTTTAGCTCGGCAGATATTGCAGGATATTAATCTGCCAGTTACGAACAGTCTGATCGGCATAGTCGGGGCTGCCGTAAAGGCTGAGGCGAAGGATGCAGATTTGTCCTTGGAAGGGGCCGCAGCTTTTATTACGAATGCAGCAATCGATGGTAGGGGTAAGGGGATCGTGATCGATAGATTCTATTTTGAGGGTGTCAAATGGAGGCCGAATGTCAGGGTTAGCAAAGCCGAACAGAGAACACTCAATAACCTTGAAGTCAACGCCAGGGTCAAGCAGCGGCTCAGGGAGCGGATGGGAACTTCTTGACTGGATTAATGATCAGTTGACGATCCTGGCTGAAGCTTTTGGCGAGGCTCTGACGGAGCAACGCCAGGAGATTTACTGCGGCGGGCTCGCTGACCTTGATCAGGATCGACTGCAGACTGCCTTCAGGAGGGCGCGCTATGAGCTGAAATGGTTCCCAAAACTGGCGGAATTGCGGGAATTGGCAGGGGCCCCTGATGCACCGAGAGACGGGCGCCCCGGGCCTGAGGGAGCTTGGGCCAGGATGCCAAAGAGTGAACGCATGGAGGACGATAGCGTCGTATGGTGCGAGGAGGAGCGCATTGCTTACTCCGCTTGTCGAAGCCTTCTGCTCGACGGGGACTTGATTGGTGCGCGAATGGCGTTCAAGGAACGATATGAGAAGGAGCTGTCGGAGGCGCGCTGCCAAGGTAGGCCCGTGCAGTGGACGATGAGCGCGGGCTACGATATGGAACATCGGCTCGTCACGCTGTCGACCGCGGTCCAAGAAAAACGGATGAGCCTGGAGAGCGCCCTAAACTTCGTTCCCGGCGAACGACAAAATGACTTTGCGCGGATGCTCCCGCCCGGTGAAGCTAAGGGCCTGCTGACAGGGGTTGTTCAGAAATTGCCTAATCTGCCTGGGCTGGTCGGTATATTGGCCAGGATGCAGATGGAAGGAGTCGTCCCGGAAGAGTTCAACGCAGATCCACGGCTTCCCGGCAGGGCCCCATCGGATCGTTCTCCGGAGGAGGCACGCGAGCTCCGCGAAAAGATCAATGCCCAAATCGAGTTCCTAAGACGTTCGCGGAATAGGTCCTCGCACGGGTGAAAATGCGACTCTAGTGAAATCTTGTCAATATGTAGAAGTTACGCGAATGGGGCTAAGGTGAAGGAAACAATCCAAATATAAAGTTGGGTTTTGTGGCGGGTTTGCCCTCTTCAAAATGGTATTCTGAATATATAGGGTAAAGATTTCGGAAAGAGGCGCTGCCTATTGGTCGCGCCTTTCTTTTGGAGCCAGGGCGCCGGTAGGTGAGAGGAAAAGCAGATTCCTCCTTACGCCGTCGCGTTCGCTCCGGCTCCGGTCGGAATGACAAAGCTTTGCGTGGCGTTCGCTCCGGCTCCGGCGGGGGCTAAAGCCCGGATTGGTTTTGGAGGCTTTACGCGGCGCTGAAGCGCCGCTCTTCCACGTCACAGCACGCCTCGTGAAGAATTTGGGCTGTGGAAATCTTTGTCAATAGGTAGAGGTTACGCGAATGGGTTAAGGCGAAGGAAACAAAGGGAGAATAAATTTGGGAAAATGTCCCAATTGGCCTCTGCAGTATGATATAATATAATTATAGAGTAAAACTTAAAAGAAAAGAAGGCGCGGCCTATGGGTCGCGCTTTTTCTTTTGGGCGACGCGTGGGCGCGTTCAGGCCGGGTTCGTGGAGCGGGAGATCCCTCGTCCCGCTGGTGAAAACGCGGGGACTTCGGGATGATTGCGGTTTCTTACGGTACGGGCGATTTTGGGAGGGTTAGGGCGATGGAGGAGTGGGAACGGTTCACGAATTTGAAGCAGCGCGGGGATTGGGTGGAGCTGCAGTTCATGGCGGCGCTGGCGCAGCGGCGGTTTACCGTGTGCAAGCCTTGGGGAGACACGGCGGGGTTCGATGTGGGAGTGGAATATCCGCCGAACTTTCTTCGGGTGCAGGTGAAGTCGAGCACGTGTCGGTTGGGCAAGGGCTACTGGTGCCAGTTCACGCGCTATTGCGGCAAAAAAGATTACACGCTGGAGGAGATCGACCTGTTTGCGGCGTATGTGATTCCGGTGAATGCTTGGTATCTGATCCCGGCGTCGGAATTGCTGGGGAGGGAGCGCATCCGAGGGTTGATGCTATATCCGGTGGACTTGCCGGTTAGGAAGAACACCTTCCGTTATGAATGCTACAGGGAGGCGTGGTGGCTGCTCACCAAGAGCCGGCGCGGGCTGGCGAGATATGGAGGGTAGAGTTCGGGAGTTAAGGTGTGCCCCAGCGGCTAAGCCGAAGTTGAATTGCCGGGGTAACGGCACGACTGAAGTCGTGCCCTTCCCGTTCATCCTAAGGGTCGGACTTGTTTCTACTTTAATCCTTCTACTAGATATAGGTCGGCTAGCATTCGGTGGTAGCCGAAGATGCAGGTTTGGGCGTCGGGGGTCATCAGGATGGGGCCGATGGTTTCTACTCCGGCGGGATCGCTGGGTAGAAGCTGGCGCCAGAGGGTGCGCTGGCCGGTTTGGATATCGAGGCGATAGACGCTGGCGGGGAGTTCTCCTGGCTGATAGATGTAGAGAGAGCGGCCGTCGGTGCTGAAGGTGATGGGCTGCTCTCCTGGGTTGAGTCCGGGGATGACGCGCGGCTCGCCGCCTCCTACGGGGTAGAGATATCCTTTGCGGTCGGGACCGATGCCGGCTACCCACTGAGAGTCAGGGGAGACGAAAAAAGCGTTGCCGTCGACACCTTCGGGCGTGATGGGCTGGCTCTTATTTGATGCGATGTCGTAGACGTAGAGTCTGACTCCCTGGCCGGGGCCGTTGCCGGAAAACAGGATGCGTTTTCCGTCAGGAAACCAACGCGCCCAGGTGTGGTTCACGTTGTCTTTGGTGAGGTCGCGGGCTTCGCCGGCGCCGGTGGTCAGCAGCCGGAGCTGAGAAGGTGAATCGTTGGTCTGGGAAATCACCGATTTGCCGTCGGGGGACAAGGCCAGGGCTCCGCCTTCTCCGAGGAGGACGGCGGGAGAGCCGTCGGTCCTGCGGATGTAGACCGCGTAGGAGAGTCCGCCTGACTTCGAGTAGGCGAGCGAGCCGCCGCCACCTTCTTCGTCGAAGAGGAGAATCTTGCCATCGGGGGAAAGTCCGGCGGGATAGGAATAATCGAGCCAGGAAAGATCGCGCTGTTTGATTTCGCCGCCAACCATGCCGACGAGTTCGCGCCGCCAACTGGCGCGCATCATCAGGACGCGGCCATCCTTCCAGATGTCGAACAGCATCAGCGCGCCCGGCAGGCGCAATACCATGCGCTCCTTGCCATCGAGCGTGACCGCATAAAGTGTGCGATCGACGCCGGACTTGCTGGCGGTGAACCAGACTTCTTTGCCGTTGGCAGACCAGGCGAGGCCTTGAATTGTGTACCACTCGTCGGAGAGGTCCTTTTTATGTCCGGCGAGATCCACTACGGCTAGCGTGCCTCGGTCATCGCCCTGAACGGGATGGTCGATGAAGGCGATTAGGTCTCCCTTGGGGGAAACGCGAGGGTGGCCGATCCAGCCGCCGGTTTCGTAGAGCGGCTTTCCCACGGGAAACTCGAGGCGATTGCGGCCGCCAAAGTCACGCACGACGGCGAGACTATTTCCGTCGGCTGACCAGTCTGCCCATTGCACCTGCTCTAATACTTCGCGCGGGGCGCCTCCGACGAGCGGCGCGCGGGCGAGCGTGCCCATGCTGACCCAGGTTCCCAGCGCCTTGCTGTTCAGGAGGACCGCCATTTCCGATGCGGACGAGACGGACATGAGCTGGGTGTGACTGAGGCCCATGGAGCGAGCCTCGGGGGCTTCAGGGCGAGCGGTAAAGACGTCCAAGGGTCCGCCCTGCCAGGCGGCGCTGTAGAGGATGGTTTGTCCGTCAGGAGCAAAGCGGGCGGAGCGGATGCTGCCGCGGCGGAAGGTGAGCTGACGGTAAAGCGGAGGGTCCGGCGGGGCAGAGGCGAAGAATCTCTTGCCGGCGAAGACGCCGAGGGCCGCAGCCAGGAGCAAGCCTAGAGCGAAGATGAGCGCGACGGGAAATTTCTTGCGCTGTACCTGGACTGGAGCGGAAGCGGCGGCGACGGCGGACGAGGAAGACGACGACTGGCGCGCTGTTTCGGCTTCTGTGACGACCGAAGTGCGCGAGGAATCGATGGAGCGTTTGAGGCGTTTGAGATCGGCGCGGAGTTCGGCTGCGGTCTGACAGCGCATGTCGCGATCTTTTTCTAGCGCCTTGCTGATGATTTCATCGAGCTTGGGAGGAACTTGGGGAACCAGGCGATTCGCTGCGGTGGGCTGGCGATTGAGGATGGCGTCGGTGATTACTGCGGAGGTCTCTCCGCGGAAGGGAAGAACGCCGGTGGCCATTTCGTAGAGGACGACGCCGAAAGAGAAGAGGTCGGTGCGACCGTCGAGATCTTTGCCGCGGAGCTGCTCGGGCGACATGTAGGCCACGGTGCCGACCGCGGTGCCAGGGCTGGTTAGATCGAGGACAGCTGCGTCGGCGACGGTTTGCGAATCGCCGCTGGTCGATCTGGCGGCGCGCGCAACTTTGGCGAGACCGAAATCGAGAATTTTGGCGTGACCGCGGTCGGTGACGAAGATGTTGGCGGGCTTGATGTCCCGGTGGACGATTCCCTTGCTGTGGGCGGCTTCGAGGGCGTCGGCAACTTCGATGGAGAGGGTGAGCAGGCGATCGAGTTCCATCGGCTTGCCTTGAATCAGATGCTTCAGGGTTTCGCCGCTGAGGCACTCCATCACGATAAAGAGATGGCCCTCATGCTGGCCGATTTCGTGGACGGTGCAGATGTTGGGATGGTTCAGGGACGAGGCGGAGCGGGCTTCGCGGCGGAAACGCTCGAGGGCCTGGGGATCGTCGGCAGCATTGTCGGGCAGGAATTTGAGGGCGACAAAGCGGCCCAGTTGGGTGTCTTCGGCTTTGTAGACCACACCCATGCCGCCGCCACCGAGCAGTTCCAGGATGCGATAGTGGGAGACGGTTTGGCCGATCATGTCTGTCAGATCATGGACGCGCGGGCGCAGGCCTGCGGTTTTAGGGAACCGGAAGCGCGTTTATCTTAGGCGAATGATGCTGGTTCGTCAATGCTGGGTTGGGCTGCTTCGATGGCTTCGATCGCTTTGGAAGGCGCAAAATCGAGTGCAAGGGTCGAGCAGCTTCGCGTTCCATCACAGGGAGAAGACGGATATGCCAAGCATTACTGAATCACTCAACAAAAACAGCAACATATGGTGGATCGCTATGGCAGGGATTATCGGCGTGATCATCGTGGTGAGCGGAGTAACCAATCTTCGACGAAGCAACATCGCGGCGACGAAACAAGGCCGCGAAGTTTCGATGCCGAGGCCGGTTTCGGAGCAATATCAATCAGTGGCCTACCAGGACGCTGTACGCGGCGGGGGGCCGGCGTTGGTAACCGCTGCGCTGCTGGAGCCGGGGGCGGCGAAGGCCGCGGCTGATTTGGCGATGGAACGCAAAATGGTTCGCAACAGTTCGGTGGATCTGGTGGTGCGAAAGCCGGCGGAGGCGGCCGAGAAAATCCGCGCGCTCGCCGAAGATATGGGCGGGTTCCTGATGAGCTCGGAGGTGAGCGGCGGCCAGGACGCAACCGGCGGGTCGCTGACGGTGCGTGTGCCAGCGGCGCGGTTTGAAGAGGCGCGGGCTGAGATCCGCAAGCTGGGGCTGAGGGTGGAGAGCGAGAAGGTGCAGGCGCAGGACGTTACGCGGCAGTATGTGGATGAAGACGCGAACCTGCGCAATCTGCGGGCGGAAGAAGCGCAATATCTGGCGATTCTGAAGCAGGCGCACACGGTGAAGGACACGCTGCAGGTCAGCGACAAGTTGAGCGGAGTACGGGGGGAGATCGAGCGGCAGCAGGCAGAATTTGATGCGCTATCGAAACAGATCGAGACGGTGGCGATCAATGTTTCGCTGCGGGCGGAGGCCGAGGCGCAGGCGTTTGGGCTGCACTGGCGTCCGCTGTACCAGATGAAGTTGGGGCTGCGCGACGGGCTTGAGGCGGTGGCGGGTTACGCGGTCGCGATGACGTCGATCCTGTTCTACCTTCCAGCGGTGCTGTTGTGGATGGGTACGATTGCGGTGGCGGGGGCTTTGGGTTGGAGGGTTTGGCGATGGGCGGGGCGCGTGTTCTTTGGTTGGACGAAACAGTCTGCGCTTCAGCAGGGGTGAGGGATTTCCGATGACGATATCCGACGGCTCTCGCCTCGCTCGCTGGACCCTTCGGCTTCGCTCAGGGCAGACAGCCGAGGCGGCTGTCTTCACATAAGCGTTGCCGCTTCTCAGGAATATTTTTATGAGGGCATGTCGGATGACTTACGGAATTGCGAGGCTAGCGTTGATCCCAACGCCAGCAGGGTGATTAGCGAGATAGTGCCCAGGGAGATTGCGCAGTAGATGCACCAGACTCCTAGAACGTGGGCTTCGATGTGGGCGAGGTAGAGGGAGAAGGCTAGTCCGGCTAGAGCTGCCGCCAACACAACGCGATAGGCGCGGCGCCAGGCTAGCGCGCCCATGAGGAGATATCCGGCGATGCCGAGGGCGGCTACAGGAATTCCCGTCCCTTTCAGCATTGCGTAAGGACTGTGATTGACTATGCCGCAGTCCCAGCGCTCGTTGATGCTGCAGGGGGAGTCGCCTTCGGCGCGGTAATGCTCACGCAGGGCCAGGGTGGAAGCCACGATTCCCACCGCGGCCAAGAGAACCAGAATGTACCTCATCGCTTCTCCCTTCTTTAGTTTCCTTCTTCTTTCTCGCGGTCAACCGATGCGGATGGATTGCCGTCCGCGGGTTTGGCATGTCCGGTGATCTTGACGTTTTCCAGCCAGTACTTTCCCGGCTCCGCGACTACTACATCGGCGGCGATGGAGTCGCCGGGCTGGAGTTGATCGAGCGCGGCGGGAGGCTTGATGGGGTAGGGCATGACCATGGGGTCCATGAAGCCGGGGATAGGTTCGTTGGTGATGTTGGCGGTTCCGGCTTGCTTGTCGACGGAGATTACTTTTCCCTTGAGAGCGTAGCGTTTGGCTGCGGGTTGAGGGTTGGTGGTGACGGGCTGAGGGGTTCCGCGATTGCAGGCTGCGGAGAGAGTCAGCAGGGCTAACAGATAGAAGAGGGCAAGGTGCGGGGACGTTGAATTGAGTCTGTGTGGCATATTTAGGCCTCGTTGAACTGATGCAAGTCCTGGATCCACAGCGCCTAAAGGCGCGGATGATACTGCTACAAGTATGGTATGCCCTTCGGCCGGGCTCACGGCAGGCTCTGAAGGCATACCCGATATGACTCTTAGATTCTTTTTCCGGACATTTGTCTCCTTAGTAGTGGAAGCGATAGCGAAGTTCGACGTAGATTTCGCGCGGGTTGTTCCAGTGGAAGCCGCCGAAGGTGAGGCTATTGTCATACTCGACGCGGCGATTCGCAACATTCAGCGCGGTCAGGGAGGCGGATAAGCGCTCGCCGAAATCTTTGCCAAGAGAAAGATCGAAGGTCGTGTGTTGCGGCAGATAGTCGCCGGGATAGGGCTGGCCGGGGAAGGCGTTGTGGAAGCCCGAGCCGTAGTAAACGTTGGTGGAGGCATAGGCGCGCCACGGGAGAGTAATGTCGCCGCCGACGTTGAGCGTGTTGCGCTGGTCGTGGTCGAGCGGAGAAAGTCCGGGAGAGAGCGTGAAATCGGTGAGTCCGCCCGTGATGGTGCCGCTGCCTTCGGCGATCTGGTTGGAGTAGGCGAGGTGCAGTTGTCCGTGGTGAGCGAAGCGCGGAGAGCGGAGCGTGAGTTCCCAGCCGCGAATGATAGCCTGCGAGACTGTGATGGGGAAGAAGATGCTGGAGGCGCCGATATTGTTGTGGTCGAGAAAATTCTGGACGTTGGTTTTGAAGTTATCGGCATCGAGTACCCATCCGCGGTAGGGGATGGTGACGCCAAACTGATGTTCTTCGTCGCGCTCGCCGGGGAGCGTGGCGTAGCCAAGGCCTTGCTGCACGGTGTAGTTGATAAGAGCCGGACCGGATACGGTTTCGATGGGCGGGGCTTGATAGTAATGTCCGTAGAAAGCGCGGAAAGTCCAACGCAGCTTAGGAAGGGTGGCGGTCACGCCGAAACGCGGGCTGATCGCGGATTCGTGGACTGCCGGAGCAGCCGCGGTGACCGCAAAGTTGCCCTCGGAGAAGTGCGTGGGGCGCATTCCGGCGGAAAGGGTGAGCCATGGAAAAGGTTTGAATTTGTCGTCGATGAAGAAGGCTTGGAGATTGGCGGCGGGGTGTTCGGAATCGGCGACGGCCGGGTTTCCACTGCCGTCATTGAAGATGGCGCCGAAGAACTGGTTGTCGCTTTGATAGAAGCTGAGAAATCCAACCTGCAGATCGTTCCTCTTGTAGTTGGCGGCGAGGCTGGCCTGGCCTCCAACGTAGGTGGAGCTGCGATCCAACGTGCTGGCGACAGGGGTCTCCGCCGGCCTACTTCCATAGTCGCCACTGTTGTAATGGTAGAAGGGCGAAACCGTGGTCATGAGATGCGCGTTGAAAGTGTGAAGCCAGGTGAAGAGGAGGCCGGCATCGGCCTCGTGCTCGCCGTCGCGCAGGCCGATGCTGGGGTATTGCGGGCTGAAGCCGTTGGCCGCGCTCGATCCATTCTCGATGTCATCGGGAAAAGGATCGTAAGGCACCTGGAAGTAGTCGCGCCGGAGGGAAGTGATGAGGCGAAGCTGGTTGGAGGGATCGGCGTTGAAGATAAAAGAGCCGAAGCCGCCAACGCCGTTGACGGCGTCATGCACAACCTGCGGAACTGGCGGCTGCAAGCCGAGATCGCTGCGGTTGCCGTTGATGCTGGCGTAGTAGGCGAAGCGCTCGGTGTGGCTGCCAAAACTGAATGCGTCGTTGGTCTGGTAGAAATTGCCGGCGCTGAGGACGAGCTCGGCTTCATTGTTGCGTTCGAAGCCGGTGCGCGGAACTACGTTGAAGACACCATAGGTACGGTCGCCGAACTCAGCGCCATAGCTGCCGCGATTGACTTCGACGTATTCCAAGTCTTTAGGATCGAACTGCGGGCCGACATTTTGCGCGATGGCAGTGTTTATGACGGGGATGCCGTCGAGGAGCCACTGCGTCTGGTGTCCACCGCGGATGTGAAGCATGTCGTGAGTGACGTAGGACCCGGGAACGTAGTCCGTGATCATGGCCAGGCTGTTGGAGCGGTCGGCACCGGGAGTGCGCTTGATGTCTTGCTGATCGACAAGTGTGATTGGCGTGGGCGAGTCCGTGGCTATGGCATCGGACGCGGCCGAGACCGTGACCTTTGCGCTTGCCGTGGCTATTTGCAGTTGAAAGTGAACCACGGGCACAGTCCCTGAGATGACGGTAACGTCCTGCGCCGTCTGCGCGAAGCCCTGACTGGCAACGGAAACCGTATAGTCGCCCAGGGGCACGGCATTGATTTGGAATTCTCCATTGGCGTCAGTGGTGGCGGTCTTGGCCCAGTCCGATGATTTTGCTTTCAGCATCACCATCGCGCCTTGAACGGGGCGATGCTGCGGGTCGTGCACGACGCCACGGACGGCGCCGTAAATGTTGGCGTAAGCATCGATGCTGGTCAGCAACAACACCACGATTATGAGGTTCATCCTGCGGGTCATTTTCTCTTGTCTCCGTGGATCGGGTAGGGCGGTTCACCGGGCTGCCGACTTAACTTTGGCAGCGTGCCGCAAGAGTCTCCGGCGACAAACGCATGTTGAAGCAAACGAAACTAAGTCAGGTTTGGAGCGGCTTCAGCAGGAGGGCGGAGCGCGCGAGGACTGGAATTCGGCGGAGGCGTTGGCCGGCGAGTTGGGCTCGGCTCCGATAAGGCGCGCATTAATGGTTGGCAAGAACAAGGCAGCCGCTCGCGACTGGGGATGAGCCCATTGGGTAGTGGTCACAGCGCGGCAACAATCGCGGTTGGCGCAACTGGCGTCGCGGAGTAGGGGTTGTTCGGATTCCGAGGCCGAATCCTGGCAGTGATGGACTCCCTTGCGAAGGCAGCATGCACGCGGTGCGGTTGTCGCCGCCAGCGCCAGCGGGACGAGACTTCCCGCGAGCGCGAAAAACAACAGGAATCTGGCGGTCAGGCGATGCATGCTTCCTGTCAGAATCAGAACCCTAAGGTGGGGTTAGCATAGAACGGAATGCTCAATGGGCGCAAGCAGAAGGCGAGCGAATGCTGCCTTAGGCTTTGCCGTTGATCTTTGCCCACCACCAACGGACGCCGACGAAAAGGAAACGCCAGTCGGAAAAAAATTCCGGCGGTTTGCCTTCGAAGGCATGGCCGATGAATTGGAGAATCCATCCAAGGACAAACAGAGCCAGCGCATAAGGCCACAGGCGATGAAAGAAGATGCTAACGAGAAAAAGCAGAACCGAGAGCACGATGGTCGGGATGCCGAGCGTGTGGCAGACACGATTCACGGGATGCTGATGGCTGGAGGCGTATTGAGAGATCCACTGCTCGCTGGTGCGGTTGCCTAACATGCGGGAGGATCATACAACGGCGAGAGCTTCTTTGCACGGCCGCGCGCAGGTTGAGGCGGCTGCTTCCCGCGTGGTAGCATCCTTAGTTTTGGCAAGGGATGTCGGGCTGGCCTGTCTATTGCACTGTTCTTCGTTCTGAAGTCTGATTCTGACTCTGGGCCTTTTCTCTTTCCACGCCTGCGAAGGAGCCTACTTGTGAAAGTTTATACCGGAGAAAACATTCGTAATGTTGCAATTGTGGGGCATGGGCACGCGGGGAAGACTACCCTGCTGTCAGCCATGCTTTACACGGCGGGAGCCACGCCGCGGCTGGGGCGCGTGGACGACGGGTCGGCAACCACCGATTACGACGAGGAAGAGATCGCGCGCAAGATGTCGATTGCGGCGTCCGCGGGGTATGTGGAGTGGGGCAAGACGAAGATCAATGTGATCGATACGCCCGGGTTCAACATGTTTGTCCACGAGGCCAAGATGGTGCTGCCGGTGGTGGACGCGGCCATCGTGGTGGTGGATGGAGTTGCCGGCGTAGAAGTGGTGACGCAGCGGGTGTGGAACGATTGCGAGGAGTACAAGACTCCGCGGCTGATTGTGGTGAACCGCATGGACCGCGACCGGGCGAATGCGGAGCGCGTGCTGGAGTCGCTGATCAGCGCGTTCGGGCGAAATGTAATTCCGATTGAGCTGCCTATCGGGAGCGAGAAGAATCTGACTGGCGTGGTCGATCTGGTGCGGATGAAGGCCTACACCTATGAGTTGGGAGGGAATGGAAAAGGCAAGGAGACAGAGATCCCTGCCCATATGCGAGCTCAGGTTCAGGAATCCCACGAGCAACTGGTGGAACTGGTGGCCGAGGGCGACGACAAGCTGATGGAGAAGTTTTTCGAAGCGGGGACGCTGGCGGAAGAAGATCTGATCCCGGCGCTGCACAATGCGATTCGTGAGGACAAACTCTTCCCTGTCGTTTTTGCTTCAGGGCTCGGCAACATCGGCGCCGACCGGGTGATGGACTTTATCGTGGACTACACTCCCGCGCCTTCCGAGCATGAGTGGGTGCAGGGCGAGCCGGCAGCCTCGGGGAATGGGGACGCGCCGAAACGGCATGAGACGGATGCGGAGCCGGTGTCGCTGTATGTGTTCAAAACGGTTTCGGACGCGTTTGCAGGGAGGATTTCTTACTTCAAGGTCTTCTCCGGCGTGCTGAAGAACGAATCTACGGTGCAGAATTTCTCGCGTGGATCGGCGGAGAAGCTATCGCATATTTCCATCATGCAGGGAAAAACCGCTGTGCCGGTGATGGAGTTGCACGCCGGGGACATTGGCGCGGTGGCGAAATTGAAAGACACGCTCACCGGCGACACTTTGGGAGACAAGGCTGCGCCGATTCTGTATCCGCGGGTGAAGCTGCCGGAGCCGGCGATTACGTTTGCGATTGAGCCGAAGAGCCGTGCCGATGAAGACAAGCTGGGGCCGGGGATCCACAAGCTGATGGAAGAAGATGCGATGCTGCGATTCTTCCGGGACGCGCAGACGCAGGAGTTTCTGATCGCGGGGACGGGGCAGCAGCATATTGAAGTTACGGTTTCGAAGCTGAAGAAGCGGTATCACACGGAAGTGGTGCTGAAGGCGCCGAAAGTGCCTTACCGGGAGACGATCCGCGGGAAAGCCGATGTGCAGGGCCGGCACAAGAAGCAGACTGGCGGGCACGGGCAGTATGGGGATTGCAAGATCAAGATGGAGCCCATGCCGCGCGGCGGGCAGTTTGAATTCGTCAACGACATTTTTGGCGGCGCGATTCCAAAGAACTATATTCCCGCCATCGAAAAGGGAATCAAGGATGCGGCGGCGCGCGGGTATCTGGCGGGATTTCCGGTGGTGGATTTCCGCGTGATTCTTTATGACGGGTCGTATCACGATGTGGATTCGAACGACATGTCGTTCCAGATGGCGGGGCGCATCGCATTCAGAAAGGCGATGGAACAGGCCAAGCCTACGATTCTGGAGCCGGTGATGTCGGTTGAGATCACGATACCGGACGACTTCGCGGGATCGATCATGGGCGATTTGAACAGCCGGCGGGGACGCATCCAGGGCATGGACAACAAGGGCGGCAACACCGTGGTGAAAGCCGAAGTGCCGATGGCGGAGATGCTGACCTACGGCGTGGATTTGACCTCGATGACGCAAGGCCGCGGCAGTTTCAACATGGAAATGCACCACTACGACACGGTGCCGGGCGCGTTGCAGGAAAAGATTATTGAGAAGGCCAGGGTGGCGCGGGGGGATGTGAAGGAAGAGGAAGAGTAGGGACTAACCGGAGACCTGGAATGAAACTCGTATCGATTCTTATCTGCTGCTTTGTTGCGATGGCACAGTTTGCGCGAGCCGCCGAGACACAGGTATTTCCCACAGCGGCCGGGCCGGTCAAGATCACGCCTCTGTATCATGCCAGCACGCTGATAGAGGCGGGAGGGAAGACTATCTACCTGGATCCCGCGAAGCCCGCGAAATTGGCGGGCCTTCCGAAGGCGGACCTTATTCTGATTACCGACATTCACGGCGACCACATGGATCCGGATTCGATCAAGGAAATCAACAAGGCTGAAACGGAGATTCTTGCCGCTCCGGCTGTGGTGGCAACTGTCACCAGCGCCAAGCCCATTGCCAATGGAGAAACGAAAAGCTGGCAGGGATGGACGATTGAGGCTATCCCGGCATACAACCTGAAGCGCGGGCCGGCCCCGGGAAAGCTCTTTCACGACAAGGGACGCGGCAACGGCTACGTGCTCACCTACGGCGGCAAGCGCTTCTATTTCTCCGGCGACACCGAAGGCGTGCCTGAGATGCGCGCGCTTAAGAACATCGATGTGGCGTTCGTGTGCATGAATCTGCCTTACACCATGCCGCCGGAAGAGGCTGCTGACGCGGTGAAGGCGTTTCATCCGAAGATTGTTATCCCGTACCACTATCACGGATCTGATCTTGCCGTGTTTCAGAAGGGATTAGAAGGAACCGGGATTGAGGTGCGGGTGCTCGACTGGTATCCGAAGTAGGTAAATTAAAGCAAGCCTCGTTGCGCTTGGCTGGACCCTTCGACTTCCCCCTCGGCTTCGCTCGGGGCTTCGGCAAATCAGGGCAGGCTCGCGAGGCGGCCGTCCCACATGGTTTCATGGGCGACTGTCCCTACATGGTTCGTGTTAATATCCGGCGAGTGGCTACTGCCAGGAACAATCCCAATCTGAATTACAACCCCGAACGGCTGGTTTCTGCTGCTCCGGTCGAGGACGATTCCTCGTTTGAGTTGAAGCTGCGGCCGCAACGGCTGGGCGAGTTCATCGGACAGGCCAAGGTCAAAGAGAATCTGGCGGTGGCGATTGAGGCGGCGCGGTCGCGCGGCGAGGCCATGGATCACGTGTTGTTGTATGGGCCTCCGGGGCTGGGGAAGACGACGCTGGCGAACATTATCGCTAACGAGCTGGGCGTGCACTTCCAGCCGACGGCAGCGCCGCTGTTGCAGATCAAGGGCGACCTGACGGCGATCATCACCAACATGCAGGAGAAGCAAGTCCTGTTCATTGACGAGATTCACCGTTTGCAGCCGGTGCTCGAAGAACTGCTGTATTCGGCGCTGGAAGACTACAAGCTCGACATTATTATTGGGCAGGGACCTTCAGCGCGTACGCATACGCTCGAAGTGAAGCCGTTTACATTTGTGGGCGCGACCACGCGGGCGGGATTGATTTCGGCGCCGCTGCGGTCGCGGTTTGGGATCGTGCTGCGGCTGGAGTTTTATTCTCCGGAAGAGTTGCGCGTAATCGTGGAGCGGTCGGCGGAGATTTTGGGAGTTGAGATTGATAGTGCGGGCGCGATTGAAATTGCCAGCCGCTCGCGCGGGACTCCGCGAATCGCGAACCGGCTGCTGCGGCGGGTGCGCGATTACGCGCAGGTGCGTGGGGCGGGCAAGATCGATTTGCCGACGGCGCAGGCGGCGCTGCAGATGCTGGAAGTGGACAAGTACGGATTCGACGAAGTGGACCGGCGATTGTTGCTGACGATTATCGAGAAGTACCAGGGCGGCCCCGTGGGCGTGAACACGCTGGCGGCTGTGCTGGCCGAAGAGCCGGATGCGATTGAAGAAATTTACGAGCCGTTCCTGATGCAGATTGGATTTCTGAACCGCACTCCGCGCGGGCGCGTGGCTACGCAGCTGGCGTACGATCATTTTGGGATCACGCCGAATCGGCGTCAGAGTTCGTTGTTCTAGAAACTGCCAGTTTGAGCCCGCTCAGCCATCACCAGCAGCGGATGCTCTCTTTTCGCCATTCCCGACTTCCGAAAACCAGTGCACAATCGTGTTCGCAAAACCTTAAAGACAACGGTTTGCTGTTTTGTGAGATGCGCTCATGGTGTATCTTGCTGGATTCCTCTCGAGGCGTGAACCCGGGAGACGTGGGGGCGCTTTGCCTTTAGCACCAACGCGCAGTTTTGCAGTCAGAACGGTTCTGAGGTTCGTGCTGGGGGCTGCGGTGACGCTACTCGGTGCCTTGGAATGTGGATGGGGAGCGTCTCCGCCGCAGACTGCGGCTCTGGAGCGGAGTTCCACCACAGCGGCGCAGGAACCGGCGTCAGCTCAACAGCCGCTGCAAAATTCGCAAACCAGACCGCAGAATCCTTCGGCGTCAAAGTCTGCGTCTGCGCCCCCGGCTCTGACCATTCCTCGTTTAACCCGGGCGCCCGCGCTGGAAGATTTCCTTCACATGAAGCCCGAGGGCGAGATAGCGCTGCAGATGGCGAAGGTAACCGGCTTTGTGCAGCGCAACCCGCACAATGGGGAAAAAGTTTCTGAGGAGACTGAAGCCTATCTGGGATATGACCAGAAGAACTTGTACATCGTGTTCGTATGCTTCGACGATCCGAAGAAAGTGCGGGCACGGATGTCGCGGCGGGAAGACATTCATGACGACGACCAGGTAGAGGTCATCCTGGATACGTTTCACGACCGGCGGCGCGCCTATGCCTTTCAGACCACTCCTCTGGGCGTGCAATGGGACGCGATCTGGACCGAGGTTTCGCGCGCGGAGGTCAGCGGGAATTTTGATGCGTCCTTCGATACGGTGTGGGATTCGCGGGGCAAAGTCACCAACCGCGGCTTTGTGGTGGAGATGGCGATTCCGTTCAAGAGCCTGCGTTTTCCCGCGACGAAACAACAGGAGTGGGGAATCATTCTGTATCGCGGAATCTTTCGCAAGAATGAGGACTCGTTCTGGCCGCAGATTTCCCGCAAAATAGAAGGGCGACTGGGGCAGGCGGCGACGCTGTATGGGCTGGAGGGAATTTCTCCGGGGCGCGACATTGAGCTGATTCCCTACGGAGTCATGCGAGGATTCCGGGCGCTGGACACTAGCGACCCGAACAATCCGTATTTTCAGAATGCGGGGGTACAGGGCCAGTTTGGCATGGACGCGAAGTTCGTGATCCATGATCACTTTGTGCTGGATATGACCGCGAATCCGGACTTCAGCCAGGTGGAGTCGGAGGATCCGCAGATCACGGTGAACCAGCGGTTCGAAGTGTACTTCCCGGAAAAGCGGCCGTTCTTTCTGGAGAACGAAGACTACTTTCGCACGCCGTTCGATTTGTTTTTCACGCGCAATATCCAGGACCTGTCGGCAGGAATCCGGCTGACCGGGAAGGAGGGGCCATATTCGGTGGGGCTGATGTCGACGGACGACCGCGGCCCCGGGCAGGCGGTGCCAAGCTATTCTCCGCTCTCGGGAACACGATCGTACTTCACCGTTGCGCGGGTGAGCCGCGACATCTTCAAGCAGTCAAGCGTAGGAGCGCTGTATACAGATTGGGAATGTCCTACGACCGGTGAGTTTAATCGGGTGGGCGGAGTGGATACCCGGCTAAAGTTCAACGACAACTGGACCCTGGAGGGTCAAGCCGTTGTAAGTTCAAGCAACCTGTCCGGCAACCCCTTTGCCTCCTCTTACTCGAACAACAATTGCGAGACCAACCTGTTTCCGTTCAGTTCAGGCAATGCCAGCAATGGCAGCTACTACGCCGGTCCTGCGGATCGGCTCGACCTGAGGTATAACGGGCTGCATTTCCAATACAACGGCTCTTATCGGGACGTGAGTCCGGGCTTCGTCACCGTCCCGGGATTCGTGAACCGGGTTGACATTCGCGATAGTGAGCAGCATGCCGGTTACTCCTTTCGTCCCAAGAAGGGCTGGATTACGTACTGGGGGCCCGCGATTTATAACCACAACACATTCGACCACCGGGGAACGAGGCTGGATACCGACTACGAGCCGTATGTGACGATCGCGGGGCGAGGCCAGACGATTGTGCAGCTCGTGCCCTATGAGGAGACGCGCGAACGGCTGCGGCCGCAGGACTTCGCGTTTCTTGG